>JBGANK010000050.1:0-22303 GCA_044222395.1 Hyphomicrobiaceae bacterium
GGGCTCGCCCGCCGACGCCGACACCGCGCGTCCCGATCTGGGCGACACGTAGATCAGCCGGTCGTTGCTGCCCGTCGCCGCGCATTCGTTGAGCTCGAGTCCGAAGCCCAGTTCCGACAACAGTGCCAGCTCCCAGCGCACCAGCAGCGCCGGCCACACTGTTGGATCGTCGAGGAACCCCAGCACGAACAGCGTGATCTCGTAGAGGTTGGGATGCGGATCGCGCTCGGGCAGCAGGCGCGCCAGCGACGTCAACGACATCAGTCCGGCGAGCGCCATCGGTTCATTCATCGCCTCGCCCGCGTACCCCGTTCTCAGCTCCAGCGTCATATGGCCGAGATGTTCTGCAAGCCGCCCCTTCCAGCGTGCGTCGACGTGATTGCCGGTCTGCAGCACCGGCCGATGCTTCCGCGAGCGCCCGCCGTGCACCAGCCCTGTATGGCGGCCATGCGCGCGCGTGAACAGCTCGACCACCGCCGCGGTCTCGCCATGTGCCCTGACCGACAGAATGATGCCTTCGTCGCTCCAGTCCATTGGAGACCGCTATTGGAGCCCCTTCACTTCAAATGAAATCGCGAACGCGCTCTATGTCCTTCATTTGAGCACGTCTTCTTGCGCTGAACCGCTCACACTTCAGCTAGCCATGCCTCTAGCATGCCTGAGCCCGATTCGAGTTGGCACCACACCGGGGTTCAGGCACCAACTATGGACAAAGCTCGCACCCCGAGCGACCGCCGCTGCCGAGCTGCCCGCATCATATCTCGCGCGGTGCATTTCCCGGCATTGGCGGCTTCAGCTTCGGACCGGGCATAGGCAACTGCCGCTGCCCCGGAACCTGCGGCTGCCCCGGCACCGGCGGCTTCTGCACGATTCTGCACGGCGCCGCAAAGGCGATGCAGGAGTGCCGCCCGTCCTTCAGGCGCCCGCAACTGTAGCGCTTGCGGATTGCCAGCCGCCAGCTTGTAAACTCCCGGCCGAGCCGTGCCGCCTTGACGCTCCAGCTGGTGATCGCCACACGCCGCGCCTCTTCGGCCGTCGCCGCATGCGAAATGGAGCCGAGCACCGGCCTTCCGCACAAGCGCACCGCTGCGGACGCCGGCCCTGCCTGCGCCGCTATCACCGCCACGAGCACGACGCAGATGCGCACCAACCACATCGCCATTCTCCACGCTTAAAGCGAACGTAATTTCCACGGCCCAGCCGCTGGCCTCACACGCAAGGCACGACAACGGTGCCAATTTACAGGCTGCGACCCCTGGTTGTCTCGCTGCAAGTGAATGCCCCATCCCATGGCGGCCATGAAGCATCGGGATAGCATTCCGGATTTGGTACTGCAGAGCACCCCGAACGTGCGTTCTGTCGCTCTTTGCTCACGACTTGGGAAAGTCGAGTCCCATCTCCCGGTAGCGCTCCGGATCGTCCTTCCAGGACTCGCGCACCTTGACGAACAAGAACAGATGCGCATCCCGCTCGATGATCGCCTTGAGCTGCTGCCGGGCGCTTTGCGAGATCTGCTTGATCGTGCGACCGCCCTTGCCCAGCACGATCTGCCGCTGGCTGTCGCGCTCGACGAAGATCGTCTGCTCGATCCGGGCCGCGCCGCTCTTCAGCTCTTTCCAACCGGTGGTCTCGACAGTGATCGCGTAGGGCAATTCGTCGTGTAGCAGGCGATAGATCTGCTCCCGCGTAATCTCCGAGGCGAGCAGCCGCAGGGGAGCATCGGAGATTTCATCCTCCGGATAGTGCCACGGACCAGGCGGCGCATGGGCCGCGAGGTAGGCCTTGACATCCTCGACACCTAACCCAGTCTCGGCGGAGATCATGAAGGTGGATTCGAAGGCGAGACGCTCGCTCAGTTTGCCCGTCAGTGACAGCAGCCGCGACTTGTCCGCGACACGGTCGACCTTGTTGAGCACCAGGATGCGCCGCGACCGGCTCTGCTCGAGCCGCTTGACGATGTGCTCGACCTCCTGATCGAGGCCCTTTGCGGCGTCCACCAGCAGCACGACGATATCGGCATCACCTGCGCCACCCCAGGCCGCATCGACCATGGCGCGTTCCAGCCTGCGCTTGGGATCGAAGATGCCCGGCGTGTCGATGAAGACCAGTTGGCTGTCGCCCTCGATGGCAATGCCGCGAACCGGAACGCGGGTCGTCTGCACCTTGTGGCTGACGATGGTGACCTTGGCGCCGACCAGTCGGTTGACCAGCGTCGACTTGCCCGCATTGGGTGCGCCGATGACAGCGATGAAGCCGCAGCGGCGGTTCGCTTCACGCGACGCACCGTCTTCCTGCGCGATCTCTGCCGTCGCTACAACCTTGTCGCTGTCGGGATCGTCAATCACGCGTCAACGGGCTCCACACGCCTTGCTCCCGCAGCATCGCATCCGCCGCGGCCTGCTCCGCCTGCCGCTTCGAGGCACCCTCGCCGACTGCCTGCAGGCGGCCGGCAACAGTAACACGCGTGACGAACCGCGGCGCGTGATCAGGGCCTGTGCGGCTATCCTCCGTGTACTCGGGCAGCGGCAGCCCCTGACCTTGCGCCCACTCCTGCAATGCCGACTTGGCGTCTGCGGCCTTGGTCGGCACGTTCTCGATGTGGGGATCCCACAAATTGAGCACGACGTGCCGCGCCTGCTCGAAGCCCGCCTCCAGGAAAATGGCGGCCAGCAGCGCCTCCATCGCATCCGCGAGGATGGTGTCCTTGTCGCGCCCGCCGCTTTCCGCTTCGCTGTCGGAGAGAATGAGACACGGGCCGACGCCAATGGCACGCGCCACCTTCGCGCACGTTTCCCCGCGCACCAGCCGATTGAACGCGCGCGCCAGATCCCCTTCCCGCACATCCGGCATCAGCTCGTGGAGGTGATGCGAGATCGACAGCGCCAGGACCCGGTCGCCGATGAACTCCAGCCGCTCGTTGTCGTCGCGCTTGCCCTTGCCGCCGCGCACGCTCGCATGCGTCAAGGCCTGCTCGACCAGCGACCGGCTCTTGAATGTGTAGCCGAGGGCTGCCTCGAGGGCCTTGATCGGGTCGGGCTTGCGGGCCATAGGGTCAGCGAACCAGTCTGAAGAAGCGTCGCCAGCGAATGTCGAACGGCCACGTCCACGGCCGCGTCCAGCTCAGCGCGCCCGGCTCGTCGACGGCAGCGGAGAAGAAGATGATCTCTGCGCGCCCGATCAGGTTCTCGAAGGGCACATAGCCGACGCCCCATTGCGCGCGGCTGTCGGTGGAATTGTCGCGGTTGTCGCCCATCATGAAGTAGTGCCCTTCGGGCACCTTGTAGGGACCGACATTGTCGAATGGCCCATTGGGTTCACTGTCGAGCACGTCATAGGCAACACCGTTCGGAAGCGTTTCCTTGAAGCGTTTGATGCGCCGCGGCGGACCGCCGTCCTCGCGCGTCTCGAACTCCCCGTCGGGCACCCGCTTGACTTCCTCTCCGTTGATGAACAGGACGCCACCGCGCACCAGGATTTCATCGCCCGGCAGTCCAATCAGCCGCTTGATGTAGTCGGTCGAGTTGTCACGCGGCAGCTTGAAGACGATGACGTCGCCGCGCTTCGGCTCCCCGGCGAAGATCCGGCCATTGAACAAGTCGATGCTGCTGGTGAAGGAGTACTTCGAGTAGCCATAGGAGAGCTTCGACACGAACAGGTAATCGCCGACCAGCAGCGTATCCTTCATCGAGCCGGACGGAATGTTGAACGGCTGATAGAAGAACACCCGCACGACCATGGCTATTGCCAGAGCCTCGATGACGATCTTGGCGGTCTCCCACCAGCCACCGTTGCCTGAACGCGCTGCCGACATGTCTCCGGTTCACCCCTTCGCTGTTGCGGACAAGCGGTCCTGCGTGGCCGCACTAGAGCCTGATCGCCTGAGATGGAACCGCTTCAGGTTCCAGCGAAGGCGTGAATCAGACTCTCGAACAAGGGCCTGGAGCAGGCCATCGCAGCGAAAGCGATTCAATCTGGATTGAACCTGCTCTAGCAACGCGAGCCACGGTGGATTGCGCCATTTCCCTGATCGGGCGGAGCCAATCGTCCGGACGCTGATTCAATTCTGTCGCCCGTTGGCTATAGCGGCTAAGCTCAACGCGCGCAATTCATCGAAGCGAGTCTGCCGCACCGGCATGGATTGGCGGCAACACTCCGCTCCGCCTGCAAGTCCGTGCATGCCGCCTGGGCGCTCGCTTGGCCATCTCCAAGTCAGCGCGGGTCATGTTTGCTGGCGATGGCCGAGATGATGACGATCGCCTGCGCCAAGGGAAAGTCATCCGTGAGCGTGAGATCGATGCGGGCCAGCATCCCCGGCGGTGTCAGCGCTTCCAGCCGCTGTCGTGCGCCCCCTGTGAGGTTCAGGGTCGGCCGTCCCGAAGCCAGATTGACGACCCCCATGTCACGCCAGAACACCCCCTGCCGCAGACCGGTTCCCAGCGCCTTGGCACAGGCCTCCTTGGCGGCGAATCGCTTGGCGTAGGACGCTGCGCGGGTGAGCGGGCGGCGCTCCGATCGCGCCCGCTCGATGTCGGTGAACACGCGCTCGAGGAATCGATCGCCGAACCGATCGAGCGTCTGCTCGATGCGGCGGATGTCGATCAGGTCGTTGCCAAGGCCGATGATCATCGCCTCGACCGGGACTTCGCTCGCGCCGCCACCCCTGCCGATTGGGTGGCCGTGCGGTCTTTGGCGGCCGCCGGCGTCCCGGACGCAACCTCGCCCCGCGCCTCGACCATCAGCTTGCGCATATGGGCGACCGCCTGGTTGAGCCCGCCGAAGATCGCCTCCCCGACCAGGAAGTGGCCGATATTGAGCTCGACGATTTCCGGCATGCGCGCCACGGCGCCGACCGTGTTGTAGGTCAGGCCATGGCCGGCGTGCACTTCCAGACCGGCCGCGTCCGCAGCACGTGCCGCACGCGCCAGGCGCTGCACTTCCCCGGCCACTCCCTTGCTGTCGCCTTCCAGCGCCAGCTCGCAGTAGCGCCCGGTGTGCAATTCGACGATGTCGGCGCCGATCTTCGCCGACACCTCGATCGTCTTGAGCTCCGGCTCGACGAACAGCGACACGCGCACGCCAGCATCTTTGAGCGACGCCACGATCCGCTGCAGTCGGACACCCCCGCCCACCACATCGAGACCACCCTCCGTCGTGCGCTCCTCACGCCGCTCCGGAACCAGGCAGCAGGCATTGGGCAGATGCCGCAACGCGATCTTCAGCATGTCGTCGGTCGCCGCCATCTCCAGGTTGAGCGGCCGCGTCAACTCGCGCTTCAAGCGCTTGATATCGTCATCGGAGATGTGGCGCCGGTCCTCGCGCAGGTGCGCGGTAATGCCATCGGCTCCCGCGGCCACGGCCAGATGCGCGGCCCGCAAGGGATCAGGATGATAGCCGCCGCGCGCATTGCGAATGGTGGCGACGTGATCGATATTGACACCCAGGCGCAGCGCGCGCGCGCCATTTTCCTTGACCATGAGTTTCGGCCGGACGAGCCCGTTAGATTGCGGCGACTTAGAGCATGATTAGCTGAAGCGTGAGCAGTTCAGCGTGAAAAACATGCTCAATTGAAAGAGATAGAGCGCGTTCGCGATTCCGTTTGAAGTGAATGCGCTCTAGAGTGCGGCGACTTGGGCGGTGGGCCCTGCGAACCGGCCTGCACGGCGCGTCTGCATGGCCCGGGCCACCGTGCGCATCATATAGTAGATCACGACCCCGGCCGCGAGGCCAATCGGCAGGCTGCCCGCCAGCATCGGCTTGAAGAGTGGCCACAGGTACGCCGCTGTCGCCTTAACCATCTCCGGGGACGGTCCAAGCAGCGTCTGCCAGAACAGATCGATGCCGATGCCAACCTCGGCCAGGGTGATGACGGAGCCGCCGCCGATCATGTGCGTGCCCGCGACATAGGTTCCAGCCCAGATCACCGGCCAGCTCAACGGGTTGCCGAAGAAGGTCGCCAGCATGGCTGCCGCCACGTTCGCCCTGAGCGTCAGCGCCAGCAGCGCCGCCAGCACGATCTGTCCGCCGATCAGCGGCGTGCATGCAGCAAAAACACCGGCTGCACAGCCCAGCGCCAAGGCATGCGGATTTGCACGAACGCGTAGGATGCGAAGAACGACATATCGCAAAGAGCGCGACCAGCTCTGGCGTGGCCACAGCCACACCCGCACCCGTTCGCCGAAACTCTGCGGCTGGCGCCGCCTGAACATCATTTGCTCGTCCTCGTGGCCCTTCGGCCGTAACCACCATGAGCACTACCGCAAGGCGGCGGCGCGACATTCCACACTTGCCCTTCACGGTGCAACGCGGCAGCCGGTCGCTCTACGATAGACCAATGCCGAACAAGCCCCCGCGTTCCCGTCAGCACGTTGTATCGACCATCATTGGTACGATTGCAGGGCATCCAATTAACCAAGCGACAAGATCGCGCACGCAATCCACCGGCACGCGCCACGGACGCGCGAAAACACGCGATTCTGCGCCCTTCAGCGCTCCAGGAATCGCCGATTCTGAGCGTAAGTACCAGGCCTGGCAGACGCGGGCCCTGCCTTACTCGAACACGCGCTCGACCGTGTTCACCACGGCCTTCGAGCGCAGACCCTTGATGATCTGGTTCAAGTGGGCGAGATCCCAGACCTCCAGATCGATCTTGAGCTCGGTGAAGTCGGCGCCGCGCCGCATCATCTTCACGTTGTCGATGTTGCCGTCAGCCTCGCCGATCACGTGCGCGATCTCGGCCAGCGATCCCGGCTCGTTCAGTGCCGTCAGCTTGATGTGCGCTGGAAAGCGTACCGGCTGCTCGGGATCGAGATCCCACGTCACGTCGATCCAGCTCTCCTGCTCATGTTCTTGCAGCCGGGGCGAGTGGATCTGGAAAATATGGATGCCGCCGGTCGGCGTCGAAACACCAACAATGCGGTCGCCGGGCACCGCGCCACCCTCCTCGAACACGACAGGTGTCTCAGCCCCCATGCCGCGCAATGGCAATCCATGCGAACGGTTCGCCTGCTCGCCCGCCGATACGTTTCCGAGCTTGAATTTCAATCCCATCACCTTGGACAGGTTGAACCAGCCCTCCTGGTTGCGCACCGTATCGTACCGGTTGCGCGGCCGTCGCACCGTTTGCGCAGGCTGCGGGATATTCGCATCCGGAGCGACCGCCTTGATCACCACCGAGGCCGCGATCTCGTTGCGCGCCACGGCGACGTAGAGATCATCGAGCGATTTCTGGTTGAGCCGCGACAGCACCCTGCGCAGCTTGTCCTCGACGAACTCGACACCTGCGGCCTCGAACTTGACCGCCAGCAGCCGCCGACCGAGCTCCGAGTACTGCTGGCGGATGGCCTCGCGCGCCACCTTGCGAATGGCGCTGCGCGCACGTCCCGTCACCACGAACTTTTCCCACGCCGGCGGCGGCCGGTGCGTCTTCGATGTCAGGATCTGTACCTCGTCGCCATTCCTGAGCCGCATGTCGATGGGTGAGCGGCGGCCGTTGACATAGGAACTGATCGCCGTGTTGCCGATGTCGGTATGCACCGCATAGGCGAAGTCGAGCGCCGTGGCCCCCAGCGGCAGCGCGATAAGCCTGCCATTGGGCGTGAAGCAGAACACCTGGTCGTGGAACAGCTCGAGCTTGGTGTGCTCGAGAAACTCCTCCGAGTTCGATCCCTCCAATAGCGTGCCCACCAGTTGCCTGAGGCGAATGTAGGGATTGTATTCGACGTAGTGATCCGCACCCGCGGCAGCCGCCTTGCTTTGCTCCGCCGCGACCGGGCCGGACTCAGCCGCACCGTTGCCGTTCATCGCCGCACTCTCGCGCAAAGCCGTGCCGCCAGACGACTCAAGCAGGACGCCGCTCTTGTAGAGTGCGTGGGCAGCGACACCGTACTCGGCCACCTCGTGCATCTTCCGCGTGCGAATCTGCAACTCGACGCGCTGCGCCTTGGGGCCGATCAGGGTCGTATGCAAGGAACGGTAGTTGTTGCGCTTGGGAACCGATATGTAGTCCTTGAACCGGCCAGGCACCATTTGCCATGTGCGATGCACAACGCCGAGCACCCGGTAGCATTCGTCGACCTCCTCGACGATGACGCGAAAGCCGTAGATGTCGGACAGCTGCTCCAGCGAGATCTGCTTGTTCTCCATCTTGCGCCAGATCGCATAGGCACGTTTCTCGCGCCCGGTGACATTGGCCTTCAGACCGACCTCGCTGAGCTTGGCGCTGATCGCCTTGCGAATGTCTTCCACGAGGTTGACGTTCTTCGCGCGCAACTCCGAGAGCTTGTCCGTGACGGTTTTGTGCGCGTCCCCGTGCAGCCAGCGAAAGGCGTGATCCTCGAGCTCGTCGCGCATCGCCTGGATGCCCATCAGCCCCGCCAGCGGTGCATAGATATCGAGCGTTTCCTGCGAGGTTCGCCGGCGGCTCTCCGGCTTCTTGTGTTCCAGCGTGCGCATGTTGTGCAGGCGATCAGCCAGCTTCACCAGCAACACGCGGATGTCGGTAGAAACCGCGACCAGGAGCTTGCGGAAATTCTCGGCCTGTTGCGCTTCCTTGGTGACGAGATCGAGCTTCTTGATCTTGGTAAGGCCATCGACCAGCGTGCCGATCTCGCCGCCGAACAACTGGTCGATCTCGGCGCGCGTCGTATCGGTGTCTTCGATAACGTCGTGCAGAAGTGCCGCGGCGATCGTCGCATCATCGAGCTTGAACTCGGTGAGGATCGCGGCAACCTCGAGAGGATGCGAGAAGAACGGAGCACCATCCGCGCGCTTCTGCGAGCCGTGCGCCCGCATGGCGTAGACATAGGCGCGATTGAGCAAGGCCTCGTCCGCCTTGGGATCGTAGCTGAGAACCCGTTCAACGAGCTCGTATTGTCGCATCATGGCCGGCCGGACTCCTCAGCACCGGTAGCGGCCGCAACCTCTGGCACCCCGACAGGGACTTCACCGGCAGGCGCCGCCTCGTCGACACCACTGCGAAACGGATCCTGCAAGGGCCATCGCCGCTCAGCCCCCTAGCCGCCTCACCGGCCGCGATCGCGTGGACCCGAACCGCCGCCCGCAGCCGAAGGCTCCGAAGGCGTCAGCGCTTCCAGTCCGCGCAAGAGCTGTTCCTCGGTCATGACGTCGACGACCGAGTCGGTCGACTGGTCGTCGCGTCCCAGCACCGGCGCGCGACGATCCTGCGGCAGCAGCGGTGCCGCCACGGCCTCCGGCTCATCCACCTCGACGTTCTTCTGGATCGAGTGGATCAGGCTCTCGCGCATGTCCTCCGGCGGCACCGTGCGCTCTGCGATCTCGCGCAGCGCAATCACCGGGTTCTTGTCGTTGTCCGGCTCAACCGTGATGGCGCCGCCACCTGCGATTGTACGGGCACGATGAGCGGCGAGCAGCACGAGCTCGAATCGATTGGGAACCTTGTCGACACAGTCTTCTACGGTGACGCGAGCCATAAGCGGCGTCCTTTCGCGTGGTTAAGAGTTGTCAGAGCATGTCAGCTTGAAGACACGACAAACTTGGGCGCGGAATCCCCGCCCCCTTGCTCCAGAGCGATTGTTTCAACATATCTCGCACGAAGACCGGCACAATTCAAGCTGGCCGCACGACATCCGCAAACAGGAATTCAGCATTCGGATCGCCACGCCTCACCACAAGCATCTGGATCACCGGACGATCGCAGCCCCCGACTTGGCAAAAGTGTGGCATCCCATACGCGCGCAATTGCGGGCTCACCAAGCCCGTCTACGCTGTTCTGGTCACCGCCGCTGAAAGATTTATAGCGTTTCCTTGAAATTCAGTTTTGCAGCGGCCCCAATTGAATGACGCAATTGGCATCCCCATTATACAGGCTAACCTTGCGTGTGTGCTGAGTTTTTTTACATCGTTCTCCAAAACCTCCTCGCGCCACCAATGAGGTATGTGGTATGCCTCGGGGCATACAAGGGCTAGTCGAAACAAATCCGCAAGCAGTTTATTGCCAAGGAAAATAACATGCACTTCTACCCCCATGAGCGCATCGCACTGTTCATTGACGGAGCGAACCTTTACGCCACCTCCAAGGCACTCGGATTTGACATCGACTACAAGCGGCTGCTGGCCTACTTCCGCCAGCGTGCACACCTTGTCCGCGCGCTCTACTACACGGCCCTCGCCGAGGATCAGGAATATTCTTCGATCCGCCCATTGATCGACTGGCTCGACTACAACGGCTACACCATGGTCACCAAGCCGACCAAGGAGTTCACCGACTCCACCGGTCGCCGCAAGGTCAAGGGCAATATGGACATCGAGCTTGCCGTCGACGCCATGCGCCTCGCCGACAACCTCGACCACATCATCCTGTTTTCCGGCGACGGCGATTTCCGCGGTCTGGTTGCGGCCCTCCAGCAGAAGGGCAAGCGCGTCAGCGTGATGTCCACGCTGCAGACGCAGCCGCCCATGATTGCCGACGAGCTGCGCCGGCAGGCCGACCAGTTCATCGATCTGGCTGACCTGGAGTCTGTCATCAGCCGTGACCCCAACCAGCGCGCGCCGCGCGAGCAGCGTAGTTTTTCACCTCGCAGCAGCACTGCCGGATACCGCGGCAGCGCCGAGCCCGTACCGTTCGAGGACAACGACGATCTGCCCGAGGGAGTTTGATACCCCTCACAGCGTATCCTTCCTGCATATGGTATTTGCGTGCGCCATAGATCAGGCGCCGGTGGGCCGGCTATTGCCAAATATGAATCGAGCAGCCCATGGCCCGTGTTCGACAACGGCGTGGTAGACGCCGACCTGAATATAGTATTCCGGAATACCGATAGAATTCACCTACAGAGAATTCGCGTAAAGGGTGCTCTCCAACAAGGTTTCGCGCATGCCGAGCGGGCGACGTCGATCCCGGCCAGCGGCCAGGCATAGGTCCTTGCCGTCACCGATGCCCGCCGAACCAGAGTCATCTTGTGCGTTTTGTCCCCGCCTGACCGCTTTCAGGCAAACCAATCGCGCGGCCGCGCCGGATTGGTACAACGCCCCCGTACCATCGTTTGGAGATGCGCAGGGGCGACTGTTGATCGTCGGGCTGGCACCCGGCCTGAAGGGCGCCAACCGCACCGGCCGCCCCTTCACCGGCGACTACGCGGGCGACCTGCTCTACGCGACGCTTCTGGAATTTGGCTTCGCGGAAGGCACCTACGACGCAAGGGCAGATGACGGCCTCCGGCTCATCGACTGCATGATCACCAACGCCGTTCGCTGCGTCCCCCCCGAAAACAAGCCGACACCGGCCGAGGTCGCAGCATGCCGCCCGTTCCTCACCAGCCGCATCGGCTCATGCAAGCGTCGCCAAATCATCCTCGCGCTTGGCCGCATCGCCCATGACCAGACCCTTGCCGCTCTCGACCGCAGCAAGTCGAAACACACCTTCCGCCACGGGGCGCTGCATGATCTCGGCGACGGACTGACCCTGGCCGACAGCTTTCACTGCTCGCGCTACAACACCAACACCGGCCGCCTGACGCCTGACATGTTTCGCGCCGTATTCGCGGCGGTCCGCGCGCGCCTGGACGGAACGCGCTGATCTGCAGCAGACAACGTTCGAACCCTCGCACATCATCACGCGACCACAACCACGCCATCGGCGCGCCCTGATCCAGCCCTCCACTCGCGCAATCGGCAGCTACCGACGCGAGGATCAACGATGCGCGCCCAACCCTTCTTCCGCAACCTGTGGCGTTTCAATGCGCTGATCATTGCCGCGGTCGCCCTGATGGCACTGGCCTACGGCGTCCTGATCGGCTTGTTTCTCGTTCGTGACTTCGTGCGCCCGCGCCACGTCGCAAGCATCGCCCCGGCCGGCACCACCGAGCACCACGAAAAGGCCGCCTCACAGCGGGAAGCGCCCAACCTGAGCGTGCAGAATTTCCATCCGATCAACGGACACGATGTGATGTGGGCACCACTGTACTCGCGCGACACGTTGCCGGCGACCTATTACAGCAAGGAGGCTACCAACACGCGCGACTACCTCTTTTACGAGATGGCCAGTGGCCAGTTCCGCCGCCTCATCGATCGCGACTACGCACTGGCGTCAAGCATCACATTCCTCACCAAGTCTACCAACCCCAGCAAGCTGAACGCGATCCCCGGCCTTTCCTCGCAGACCACGCTCGCCCTCCTCGTCACCTATATCGACAAGGACACCAACGGCGACGGTCGCATATCCACTCAAGACCGAAAGACCGTCGCCATGGCGGGGCCGACCGGCCTCGGACTACGGATCATCGCCAGCGACGTCACCGAGTTCCTGGGCTCGAACATCGACGCGGATGGCAACGCGGTGGTGATACTTTCCAAGTCCCCCGGCACAGTCCGCGCACTCAAGGTCGCCCTGCCCGATCTGACTGTGATTCGCGAGGACAATTTCGCCCCGAGTGCCTCCGACAAGACCGGCAATTAACTCTAATGCACGCCCGCCGATCGGCTATTGCGAAAGCTAGAGTATCCGATCAGACACGATCACCTACGTCGATCGACCGATCGGATGGACCTGCTCTAGACTCTGATTCTCGAGCATCTTTATCGGGCCGGTAAGCAGCGCAGCGAACCCGTCCGGTCGGATGTTGCTCCGGGCATCGCACCTTTGGTCTTGAGCAGTGGGCCCGTCGGCCCTAGGGCTGTTGCTGGACAGCCTGTCGCGCACCGAATTAATTGCAGAAAGGCGCGCTTCGTTGTCAGATGGGCCGCCAGACACGACTCGGCGGCCGCCGCCTGTCCCACCCCACCGTTCCGATGCCCCGACGAGGCCAAGAAGATGCCGATGGAAATCGCTCCCGAGAAAGTCGCCCACGTCATCATCCGCGCGCGCGAATACGACGCCAAGGTCGATGCATGGAACACCGACAACGAGGACGACAGCGGCGCAGAGGAATCGGGCGCCGACAAGGGACTGCACGATGAGATCGCCGGTTTCATCGATGCCTTGAACGACGACGAACAGGCACAGCTGGTGGCGCTGTGCTGGATCGGCCGCGGCACGTTCGATCCGGAGGATTTCGACGAGGCGCTGGAGACCGCGCAGAACGAGCGCGTCAATTCCGTCGCCGAGTACCTGCTCGGCCAGCCGCTGCTCGCCGACTACCTCGAAGAAGGCCTCGACAGGATGGGCGTCTCCATCGAGGATGCCGAGGGCGACGTGCTCTAAAGACCGATCGCCGGTGACCTTGCCCCTGGAAAATCCAGCGCAGACTCGTTTCAGCCTCCTAATCAAAACTTTGAAGCAGGCCATACTACGAGCGGCCTCGGCGATTGAACTCCGATCGAAGCTGCTCGTGTCGTCCGACGCGTTCTCAGAATTTCCCGAGCGGCTTGGGCGGCCATCGCACAGCGCCGCCCATAACCAGCACCAGGGGCCGACTACTCGGCGGTGATTCCATGGAGCGCGGCGCTCGCTGGAACACCGTACGCCTGTATTCAACCAGGACCACGCCACCTCCCACTCGCACCTGCTCGGCTGACAGAAATTGTATCCAACCGGCAACATTCCACGCCGCTTGTGTATTCCACCCTATTAAGCTGCCCGATTGCATCTTGCTCTGTCGAAAAATGCGTGAAACCTCGTATCTGACGGAGAGATCGCGATGCGCCAGCGTCGGTACGCGTATTTGTTGGCATTGCTAGGCGTGCTTCTGCACGCAAGTCTTGTTGCGCAACACAACGCCGTTTCGCTTTCACGCCTGCTGAACAACAACGCACCTGAGGTTGGACTGAGTTTAATTTGCCATGATGGCAATGCGACCGCGAGCCCAGCTCCGACGATCCCCGACCGTTCCCAGCATCAGCCCGACTGGAACTACTGTCCGCTGTGCGCCGGCCTTGCGCCTGCGTTTGCCATTCTGGGCACGGTCGCATTTGACTTTGTGCGGTCCGAAACGGCACCTGCCAGCGTCCCGATCTACACGAACGAGACCCGCGTCTGCACTGCGCAAGTGCGTCCGCCGACGCGCGGCCCACCTCTCGGCATCTAGTTCCCATTGAGTCGAATGCGCTGCTTCCCGTCATCGGGAGATCAAAGCACGCGTACCGCCCCGAAAAACAAGTGGCGTTGGTCTGCCTGCCATCCTGGTCGTTTGCCGACCTCGAGCGAGCTTGGCGCCGGACGTCGCAAGGAGGAAACCACCATGCCCTCTTTCGCACTCAGATCGACATTGATTGCCGCATTGTCCGTTGCAGCACATCCCGTCCTCGCACATCACCCGAGCACGGGCGGCGGGCTCGGCGCCAGCGGATCGATCAACGTCATTTCTGCAACGACGCTCGATCAGGGCCAGGGCGCTGCAGCAGTCCTGTTCGAACTGATCAAGCTTGGAAGCTTGAGCGACGAAACCCTCGAAACGCTGGCAGGCAAGCATGTTCACGCTCACAGCATCGATCGCATTCTGTCGCCCTCTTTGGTGCTGGCTTACGGCGTGCTGAGTGACCTGACCGTGAGTGTGCGCCTGCCGCTCGTCAAGCGCGAAGACATCCGCGAAGGCCATCACGAGCACGTGCCCGGCGGTCCCGCCATCAATGAGGTCGAAGCCCGCGGCGACAGCACTGGCATTGGCGACCTGACCCTCCTCGGCCAATACCGGCTCCTCAACAACCGCAGCTCCGGCACGCAGGCAGCGCTACTAGTGGGCGTCAAGACACCGACCGGACGCACCAGCGAGCACGACATCCATGGCGAGCTGTTCGAAGCGGAGTTCCAGCCGGGAACAGGCTCCTGGGACGGGCTTTTCGGCATCGCATTCTCGCAGCGGTTCGGCGCCGTCTCATTGCACGCGAGCGGCCTCTACACGCTTGCCACGGAAGGCACGCAGGACACCGACCTCGGCGATCGCTTCCACTATGGCGTCGCACTCGGCTATCGCCTCGCAGGCGCCGCCGCCGCACAGCGGTCCATGTACGCGGATACCCACAGCCACGGCAAGCACCGCCATGGCAGCGACGGTCCGCACCACGTCGATCACGATCGGGCTCCCGCCCCCGCACTCGCCATTGATCTGGTCCTCGAACTCAACGGCGAATGGTCGGGCAAGCAGGAAACCGCCGGCGAGAAGGACAACAATTCGGGTGGCCACACACTCTACCTGTCGCCTGGCATCCGCTTCTCGTACGACAAGGTCTCCGCATTCGCCTCGGTCGGCATCCCCGTCGTCAACGACCTCAACGGCTTCCAGGCGGAACCGGACTGGCGCCTTTTCACCGGCTTGGCGCTGTCGTTCTGAATTTCAACAAGCCGGTCGCCTCGATCAAAGCCATTGCGAGTGCACGTAGCAAGGCGCTCGCAATGGCCTCACAGGTGCAGGAACGCAAGCAACATTGTGCAATGCGCATTGCCGGCCTCATCGTGCGGCCAAGAGAACACCCTAACAGTGCACTCGCACGTCGCCACGCCAATCATGACAGCGCCGCCAGCACCTCTTGCGCATGGGTGTCGGGCGGATGCACCGGATAGTGAGTTCGCTCGATGAGCCCATCGCGCACGATCATCGTCAGCCGCTTCAAGTAGGTGACGCCACCCGTCTCGAACCGCGGCAGCCGCAGTGCATCGGCGAAGCGCCAGCCCTCGTCGGACAACAGCGGATAGGTGAGCGAGACGCGGCGCGCGAACGCCTCCTGCTCGGCACGCCGCTGCCCGCTCAGCCCGAACACCTTGACACCTTTGACCGCGAACATCGGATTGAGGTTGCGGAAGCCCTCCGCTTCGGGCGTCGAGCCGTGCGCGCCGACAATCTCGTCCCAGTGCGGCGGATTGGGCTCGCCCGGCGTACCCGTGAAGGGGTAGACGAAAATCACCACGCGGCCGCCGATCTTCGACACGTCGATCTCCACGCCGGCCGACGACGGCAGCGCCAATGTCGGAAGCGGCGTTCCCGCCTTGAGATGCGCCGCGCCACCATCGTCCTGCGGTGCCGGCCACGGCCATGCTTGCATCATTCGCTCGCCAAACCCTATTCCCCAAAACCTAGAATCTAATCCCTAGTCCCTAAAACCTACTCCCTAAAGCCCGACCTCACCCCTTCTCCCGCATCAGCCGCGCCTTCTGCCGGTTCCAGTCTCGCTTGGCGGCGTCCGCGCGCTTGTCGTGCAGCTTCTTGCCCTCGGCGAGCGCGAGCTTCATCTTCGCCCTGCCCTTGGCGTTGAAGTAGATCGACAGCGGCACCAACGTCATGCCTTTGCGCTCGATGGCGATTGCCAGCTTGTGCAGCTCGCGCTTGGAGATGAGCAGCTTGCGCCTGCGCCGCGGTTCGTGCTGGAAGAACCGGCCGGCTTCCGTGTATTCGGCAATGTAGGAATTGATCAGCCACAATTCGCCGCCCTCGACGGAGGCATAGCTCTCCGCGATATTGGCCCCACTCTTGCGCAGCGACTTGACCTCAGTGCCGACGAGCACCAGCCCCGCCTCGATGTCCTCGCCGATGCGGAATTCGAAGCGTGCCTTGCGGTTCTCCGCAATGCGCTTGCGGCCGTCATCCTTGCTGGCGGCCATCGGCCTCAGTCCTCAAAATGGGTTCGGCAGCGCCGTCGTCTCACTCGGCCGCCTTGTGCGCGGCCAAATCGATGAGGCCGGCCTTTGCCATCGCCGCATCGACGATGCGCTTGGTCTCCTCCGAGACAGGCACCATCGGCAGCCGCAGGTCCGGCGTGCATAGCCCGAGCCGCGACACGGCATACTTCACCGGCGCCGGATTGGTCTCCACGAACATCGCATCGAACAGCGGCATCAGACGGTCCTGCAACGCCAGAGCCGTCTTGAAGTCACCCTTCATGCACGCGTCCTGCAATTGCGAGCACAACCGCGGTGCCACATTGGACGCCACCGAGATGCACCCGTGCCCGCCGTGCGCCATGAAGGCGAGCGCCGTCGCGTCCTCGCCGGACAACTGGCAAAACTCGGGCCCCATCGCCAGACGCTGCTGCGTCACGCGCGCAATGTTCGCAGTAGCATCCTTCACGCCGACAATGTTCTTGAGCTCGTAGAGCCGGGCCATCGTCGCCACCGACATATCCACCACCGAGCGACCGGGAATGTTGTAGATGATGATCGGCGTATTGACAGCGTCGTTGATCGCCTTGAAGTGCTGGTAGAGCCCCTCTTGCGTCGGCTTGTTGTAATAGGGCGTGACGATCAGCAGCCCGTTGGCACCCGCCTTCTCGGCGTGCTGCGACAGCTCGATCGCCTCATCCGTGGAGTTGGAGCCGGTGCCAGCAATCACCGGAACGCGGCCAGCCGCCACCTGGATCGTGATCTCTATGACGCGCTTGTGCTCGTCGTAGTCGAGCGTCGGGCTCTCGCCTGTCGTGCCGACCGGAACCAGGCCGTGCGTCCCCTCGCGGATCTGCCACTCGACGATCTGGGTGAGTGCCTTCTCATCGACCGCACCGTCGCGGAATGGCGTGATGAGCGCGGTATTGGAGCCCTTGAACATGATGCACGGTCCCGATTTTCGTCACCCCGAATGGCCCCATGTGTCCCTGGCGGAGCCCCGTTCACGGGCGGAGGTGGTAACTTAGGTGGCTGCCTTGGTCTCGCCCAAGTGAGGCCGGACTGAAAGGCGGCGAGCGCGCTCGGCTTGACCCGCGCTCGGCCGTCGTTAACCTCCGCGCGAATCGCCGATCGCAGGAATGTGCCACCGGATTGCGGGCGACATTATGCGCTCACATCCCGGGCCGCAAGCCACCGATCACAGCTCGGTAACAGGAAGGCTAGTACCGCCTGTCTGAAGTTCGTTCCAGAGGGCGCGGCGCGATAACACGAACTTCGAAAAGCGGGTACCAGGGATGAACACGGCCGAATTCGTCATGCTGCCAGCCGGTCCACAGCCACGTCGGCCCACCCGTCGCACCTTGTGCGGTCTGGCCGCACTTGTCGTATCGCTGAGCGTTTCCGGGTTCCTGGCACCGCTGCAGGCACAGCCGGCTCCATCGTCTTCCAATAAGCCACGCAAGCCTCCGGTGGCGACCAAGGCCGTCTCGCCACCTCCAGCGGCATCATCTTCAGCGAAGCCAGCAAGGGAATCCGCACCTCGGCCGCCCGCGGAAGGTCCTGCCGAATCCGCCTACCGCAAGTACGCCGACGAGGTCCTGGCGCCCGTCATCAAGCATCAGATCGCCGAGGATGATCTGAAGACGCTGAAGGCCGCGTTCGCCGCCGTCGGCAAAGGCGAGCACGAGCGCGCGTCGGCAATGGCTGCGACGATGTCCGATCCGGTCGCCAAGAAGATCGTCACCTGGTATCAGCTGACGCGCGGCTTCGGCAGCGCACGCGACTACCGCGCCTTCCTCGACAAGAACCCGTCATGGCCGCAGCGCTCGCTGCTCGTGCAGCGTCTCGAGGAGGCACTGTTCAAGCAGGGCGGCACTGCCGATGAAATGCGCGGCCTTCTGATTGGCGGCAAGCCAGAAACTACTGTCGGCGAATTCGCGCTCGCATCGGCTTATCTGGCGGGCGGCGATCGCGACAAGGCTCGCCAGATGGCGTCCAAGGCCTGGCGCCAGGGCGATATTCCCGAATCCCTCGAGCGCGCCTTTCTCGATCGCTTCGCTCCGCTGCTCACCGCTGCGGATCACAAGTGGCGCCTCGACCGATACCTGATGAGCGACCGCCGTTGGGTTGCCGAGCGCAACGCGCAGGCGAGCTACGTCCGCCGCATCATTCCCCTCTTGTCGGACGCCGAAAAGAAGAAGGCCGAGGCGCGCCTCGCCGTCTATCTGCGTTCGAGTTCGGCAACCAAGCTGATGGATGCCCTGCCCGCCGACGACAAGGCCGACTGGGGACTTGCCTTCCAGCGCGCGCAGCTGTTGCGGCGCCAGAACAATTCGGCTGCCGCCGTCAAGATCCTGTTGTCGGCGCCAACCGACCCCAAGGACATCGTCAGCCCCGACGACTGGTGGGAGGAACGCCTCGCCAACGCTTACCAGGCGCTCGATCAGAACAATCACAAGCTCGCCTACGAACTCGTTCGCGACGCCGGTCCCTTGACGGTCAACCCGCTCAAGGACCAGCGCTTCATGGCCGGCTGGATCGCCTTCCGCTACCTCAAGGACCATGAGCGCGCACTCCGCCACTTCAAGGACATGCGCGAGGCAGCCGACGGTCCGTTGAGCAGGGCGCGCGCCGACTACTGGACCGCAAAGACGCTGACGGCTCTCGGCCGGGACAAGGAGGCGCGCCCACTGCTGGAGCGCGCCACGCGCGAGCGCGACACCTTCCACGGGTTGCTCGCATTCCAGAAGCTCCATCGCGGACCGCAAACGATCGAGATCACCCCGCCGGCGCGATCGAACGACGACGAGGTCAAGGCGATCCGCGGTCTAGATTCGTTGCGCGCCGCCGTCATCGCCGACAAGGCCGGACTTGGAGGCAGCGTCGTTCGCCCCTTTGTCGCCAACGCCCGCACCGTCCGCAACACCGAATCCTGGTCGGGCCTCGTCGCCCACATGGCCGACGCCATGGGCGACACCCAGATGTCGCTGCGCATTTCCAAGAACGCGATTGCCGACGGACACAACCTGCTGATCTATGGCTATCCGACGCGCGCCTTCCCGTCCTATGAGGCCTTGCGCAAGCCGCCCGAGCTGGCGTTCCTGCTCGGCATCGCGCGTCAAGAGACGGAGTTCAACACGCAAACGGTTTCGGGCGCGGGCGCGCGCGGCCTCCTGCAGGTGATGCCCGTCACGGCCCAGCACGTCTGCCGCGACCACAAGGTCAAGTGCGACATCCCGCGGCTGCTGTCCGACAAGGTCTACAACACCATGATCGGATCGGCCTACCTCGGCGACCGCATGGCCGAGTTCGGCGGCAACTATGTTCTGACGCTTGCAGGCTACAACGCCGGCCCGGACCGCGCCCGCCAGTGGATGCGCCAGTTCGGCGACCCCAGAGACCCCAATGTCGATCCCGTCGACTGGATCGAGCGCATCCCCTTCGAGGAAACCCGCAACTACGTCGCCAAGGTTCTCTCCAACATCCAGATCTACCGCGCCCGCATGGGCCAGCAGCCGGCCATGCGCCTCGACGAGGATCTGGGCCGCAAGCGCTGATCGTCGTTCGCACTCAGCTGTTGCGCCATCACGCGTCGCGCAAGAGGCAGCACGGGTGCTTCACACACGCCCACGGCTACTCTAGTGATGAGCGAACGGGAGATCGATCAAGCGGTCATCCGCTCATCGCACGCACAGACCAACTCCAGGGGGCCATGCGCAATGCACGCTGAGGCAACGACCGGCGCTTCGTTTCGCGACATCCGCTTCACCACCCGCGATGGACTGCGGCTTTATGCGCGCCACTATCCCGCGCGCCACCGGACTAACCGCCGCCCTGTGATGTGCCTTGCCGGGCTGACCCGCAACAGCCGCGACTTCCATGAAGTGGCGCTCGCCCTGTCACAGCATCCCGACATGCCGCGCAACGTCTACACACTCGACACGCGAGGGCGCGGCTTTTCCGACTACGACCGCGACTGGCGCAACTACGCCGTGCCCGTCGAGATGCACGACGCGCTCGATTTCATGGTGCGGACCGAACTCTTCAATGCCGCTGTCATCGGCACTTCGCGGGGCGGACTGATCGCCATGGTGATGGCTGCAGTTCAGCCGTCCGCGATCGGCGCAGTGGTGCTGAACGACATTGGTCCGGTTGTTGAGATAGATGGACTGTTGCGCATCGCCGGCTATGTCGGACGCACGCCGCCACCGACCTCATGGAAGCACGCCGGCGAGATCACCGCGGAAATCAATCAGCGCCAGTTCCCGAAAGTCACGCCGGAGCGCTGGAAGGAAATCTCCCGGCAATTCTTCAATGAGAAGAATGGCCGTCCCATTCCCTCCTACGATCCGAAGGTGGCGCGCTCGCTGTCCGTTCTCAACGGCCCGATGCCAGCGCTGTGGCCGCAGTTCGATGCCCTCAAGCGCGTGCCCGTCATGGTGATCCGCGGCGCCAACTCCGACTTGCTGTCGCAAACAACCGTCGAGGCGATGTCCGCCCGCCATCCCGCGCTCAGCGTCCACGTCGTCCCCGACGAAGGCCACGCACCGCTGCTGCACGACGCCCCCACCATCGACGCGATCACAGCTTTCCTTGGCACAACCGATGAAACCTACGCTGCAGCAGCATGAAGCGATCGACTGCCGCGCGATGGTGCTGCTGGCGCCCGCGTTCGCCAAGGGTACTTGGACTCTACGTGATCTCGCCGCGGTCGACCCTGCGCGAGAACTCCGTCTGCCCGCCCGCGGACAGGATCCGCGCCTGCTCGACCCAGTTCTCGCGCTCGATGCGACCCCTGAAGTCTAGGATCTCGCTGACGTGCGCGATATCAGCCGCAGTCCAGTTGGCGACCTGCTCATAGCTGACGATACCCAGTGAGTTGAGCTTCTTCTCGATCAGCACACCAATGCCGCGGATCCGCTTCAGGTCGTCGATCGCGCCCGCCGGCCCACCGATGCCGGCCGGCTTGAGAGCTTCGGAGCGCACCGAGCGCAGCCCCGAAACATCCGAACGGGCTGGCCGCTCGGCCGCGCTTTCCTGTTTTTCGCGCATTGCCTCGGCGAGACGCGCAGGCCGTGGGCCGGCGTGCTGGCCCGTGGCAGCAGCCGCCGTGCCTGCCACCGACACGGTTCCCGAATCCCACCTGCGCGCAAAATGTGTCGTGCCGCTGTTGGCAAGCACCTGAGCCTGCTCGATCCAGTTTTCGCGCGCCACCCGACCCGGCGTTCCGAGCAGCCCATCGATGCGCGCTACATCCGCGCTTTTCCATTGCGCAATCGCGCGATAGCTCGTGACACCGGCACTATGGAGAAGCCTCTCCGTCGTTGCATCGATGCCCCGGATCCGCTGCAGCAAGTCCGCCTTGACGCCAGCGCTTGCCTGAGCGACGACCGGTTGGCGCTGAGGTTCAGGTGCCTTCACCGGCTGCGCCACGGCTTCCGTCACCTTGGCGACCGTCTGAGCCGCTGCAACCGGCTTCGCAACTTCGGCACGCGGCGCTGGCGGTGGCGCCGGCGGAACCGGCGCGCGCGGTGCCAACACCGGCTGCAGCGGCCTGCGTTCAGAGGCGGCACGACCGCGGCTGGCCGAGGCCGCCGCAGCCGCAACACCAGCGGCACCCGCCATCGCCATCGAGAACGGCGTGCTCTCAGGACGCGAGCGAGCTGGTTCAGCCACTGCCGTGGTGGACGCAGCCGGCGCCACAGGAGCCCGCCCAGGTCGCGCGACTGCCGACGGCTGTGCCTGCGCCAGCTCGCCGCGCAACCTTCGCCGCGCGAAGTCCGTCACGCCGCCTGCCGC
>JBGANK010000051.1:0-270 GCA_044222395.1 Hyphomicrobiaceae bacterium
GGAGTTCGATGCGTCCGCCGCCTTGACCGCCGCCTGAGCCGCCGCCACCGCCACCGCCGCCGGGAATGCGGAAGCCACCGCGCCGCAGGATGTCGGAGAGATCGTCGTAGCGTGAGCCGCCGCGGTCGGGTGATGGCAGATCGTTACCGGGCAGCGGCAAGGGGCGCTGCTCGGGGATGCCCGCGTCCGTCTGGCGGCCTGGAGGACGCTGGTGGCTGGGTGGCGGAGCCTGCGGCTCCATATCCCGCTCAGGGTCAGTCTGCTCGCGGC
>JBGANK010000051.1:280-22173 GCA_044222395.1 Hyphomicrobiaceae bacterium
TTCTTCGACGCCTGGGATCGACCGCCGATCGTCGGATGGCTCGGGGTGCTCGGCGCGACATCGGGGGGTGTCGAGGAGGGCGTCTGGATCGTGGCGTGGGTCGGGCCGGGAGACGTCGAGCGGGCATGGGCCGGCTGCCGCGCGTGTCAGCTCACCCATCGACAACGCCGCGATCGAGGGGAGCATATCCTCAATCGTTGCCGCGGGCAGACCAGAATTACGTGCTGCACGGGCAGCAACGCCGCGGCTGGCATCCTTGGACCAGAAGACATGATCGAGGATGGCCTTGCCATCTCGCTCCATCGCGCTGCTGCGGATCAGACGTGGATCCTTCAGATAAGCCTCGTGGTGACTGTCTCCGATTGCTCTAACGAGATCGGCCAAACCGCCACGCGAGAGAGTGAGGCGCTCCATGCGGCGGGAGATTTCATCAGCGACATGCGCCAGGGCTGCCTGAGTTGCTGTCGGATCGGTGCCGAAGGCCTTGGACAACTCGGCAACAGCGCTGGCGGAAGCTGACCCTGCAAGGGTGTCTCTAATCGGTTTCACTTGGATGCTCTTTTTGGAGGGATTTCGCAGGGGTGGGACATTAACAGGTTTCGTCGGCTTTCGCGCAACCTGGTGCCCAATTGCTGATCTGCTCGCGCGACATTCCGACACGCGTTCAGGATGTTGCATGCGCGAATGTTCTGGCATGCGACCAAAAGCGGGCTGTGCCGTTGTTGCAACGCTGCTGCACATTTGGCATGTTCCGCGCGCACAACGCGAATGAAGTCGGGGGCGGGGCGCCGCAGGCCAGATCTTTGTCGGCTGTTTTCTTGCTTTCAGGTCGGCGTCAAGTTCGGCTCCCGTGACCAGCACTCGGCCCAAAAGGGGACTTCCAAATGAACGCTTTACTCTGGGGGATCATCGCCTGCGGGGCGCTGTCCATTCTCTATGCCGCCTACACCATTCAATTCGTCATGAAGTCGGACGCCGGCTCGGCGCGCATGCAGGAGATTTCCGGTGCCGTGCGCGAAGGCGCGCAGGCCTATCTCAACCGGCAGTACACGACAATTGCGATCGTCGGCGCCGTCGTTTTCATCGCGGCCTGGTTGCTGCTCGGGCCGCTGGTCGCGCTCGGCTATCTGATCGGTGCGGTTCTCTCTGGCCTTGCCGGCTACATCGGCATGAACGTTTCGGTGCGCGCCAACGTGCGCACCGCGCAGGCGGCCACCAAGTCGCTGGCTGGTGGTCTCGACCTCGCCTTCAAGTCTGGCGCTGTGACCGGAATGCTGGTGGCGGGCCTCGCCCTGTTGGGTGTTGCGGTCTATTACACCATCCTGACGACGATGCTGGGCTATGCGCCGGCAAGTGCAACGGTCAAGGACGCGCTCGTCGCGCTGGGCTTTGGCGCCTCGCTGATCTCGATCTTCGCGCGACTGGGCGGCGGCATCTTCACCAAGGGTGCTGACGTCGGCGGCGACCTCGTCGGCAAGGTCGAGGCGGGCATCCCGGAGGACGATCCGCGCAATCCCGCAACGATCGCCGATAACGTCGGTGACAACGTCGGCGACTGCGCCGGCATGGCGGCCGACCTGTTCGAAACCTATGCCGTGACGGTCGTTGCGACCATGGTGCTCGCGGCGATCCTGTTCGCGAGCCAGTCGAACCTGGCGGCGATGATGGTCTATCCGCTGGCCATCTGCGCGGCCTGCATCGTCACGTCGATCATCGGCACGTTCTTCGTCAAGCTGGGTTCCAACGGATCGATCATGGGCGCGCTGTATCGCGGTGTGATCGCGTCGGGCGTGCTGTCGATCGGCGGACTGTGGTTTGCCACGCAATACGTGCTGGGCGGCTTCGGTGAAGTCGGCCGCGTCGGCAACCTCGTCATTACCGGACAGAACCTGTTCCTGTGCGGTGTCGTCGGTCTGGCGCTGACGGGCGCCATCGTCTGGATCACCGAGTACTACACGGGCATCGGCTTCCGTCCGGTGCGTTCGATCTCGCAGGCTTCGGTGACGGGCCACGGCACCAACGTCATCCAGGGCCTCGCGGTCTCGCTGGAATCGACCGCGCTGCCGACGCTGGCGATCGTCGCCGGCATCCTGGTCACCTACAACCTGGGCGGTCTGTTCGGCACGGCGATCGCGACCACGACGATGCTCGGCCTCGCCGGCATGATCGTCGCGCTCGACGCGTTCGGCCCGGTGACCGACAACGCCGGCGGCATCGCCGAGATGGCTGGCCTGCCGAAGGAAGTGCGCAAGGCGACCGACGCACTCGACGCGGTCGGCAACACGACCAAGGCCGTCACCAAGGGCTATGCGATCGGCTCGGCGGGTCTTGGCGCGCTGGTCCTGTTTGCGGCCTACAACTACGACCTGCAGCACTTCATCGCCGAGGCCAACAAGCAGGGCTCGACGGCCTATCAGTTCTTCAAGGGCGTGCAGATCAACTTCGGCCTCGACAATCCTTATGTCGTCGTCGGTCTGCTGCTTGGCGGTCTCATCCCCTACCTGTTCGGTGGCATCGCCATGACGGCGGTGGGCCGCGCGGCCGGCTCGATCGTGGAAGAGGTGCGCCGCCAGTTCAAGGCCGATCCGGGCATCATGAAGGGCACGTCCAAGCCCGACTACGCCCGCGCCGTCGACCTTCTGACGAAGGCGGCAATCAAGGAGATGGTGATCCCCTCGCTGCTGCCGGTGCTGTCGCCGATCGTGCTGTTCTTCATCATCAATGCCATCGCCGGCAAGGGCGCGGCGTTCTCGGCGGTCGGTGCAATGCTGCTCGGCGTGATCGTCACCGGCCTGTTCGTCGCCATCTCGATGACCTCGGGTGGCGGCGCCTGGGACAACGGTAAGAAGAGTTTCGAAGACGGCTTCGTCGACAAGGACGGCGTCAAGCACGTCAAGGGCTCGGAAGCGCACAAGGCGTCGGTGACGGGTGACACGGTCGGCGATCCCTACAAGGACACCGCTGGCCCGGCCGTCAACCCGGCGATCAAGATCACCAACATCGTGGCACTTCTGCTGCTCGCGGTGCTGGCGCACTGATCGGCGAAGTGGCTTCGGCCACTGTCGCATACACGTGATATGAACGCCCCGGGCCGCAAGTCCGGGGCGTTTGATTTTGATTTCAGCGGAATGTGCGAGAGAGGGCCGCAGGGTCCGCAAATCGCCATGAATTGCAGGTGTCGTGCGCCGAGCAGGTAGAGGACGTCGCCCCATGCTCGAACGACTGATTGATTGGCTGAAGGCGGTGCTGATGGCGCTGCTGGGTGAAGCCCGGCCTCCGGAGCCCGGCCGGGACCAGGATGATGCTGCTTCTCGACCGCGCTGGCGTGAGCCTCGAGACCTTCCAGCGATCATGGAGATCGCCGAGGGCGGCGGTGCGCAATGGGGCACGCTATCGGCGCTCGCGGCGCATCCGACAGATGCAGATCGCCTATATGCGGTGACGGATCAGGATTCGCCGCCAGTGCGGATCATGGAGATCTCGATCTCGAATGGTGCGCCGCGTGTCGTGCGGCAGGTCGAGGTCAATGCGCCAGGTTTCTCTAGTTTGGATTGCGAGGGTCTCGCCATTAAGCCACAGGGCGGCTACTGGCTCGCCTCGGAAGGTGGGGAGGGCAATGCGCCGCCCAATGTGTTGCTCGAAGTGGGTGGCGATGGCCGGCTACTCGGGTCGATTGATTTGCCGCCATCGATCGCGGCGCGTGTCGGCGATCACGGATTCGAAGGCGTTGCCTATGTTAGCGGCAAGAGCGGGGGCGCGCGGCTCGCGGTTTCGTTTCAGGCCGGGCTCGAGGGTGATCCGGAAGGTGTGACGCGGGTCGGCATTGTCGATCTGCAAAGCCGCACGTGGACCTTTCATTTCTACCCGCTCGAGCAGCTGGAGTCGGGCAAGTACTCCGGACTGAGTGACATCATGCATTTGGGCGGCAATCGTTTCGCCTTCATCGAGCGCGACGGCAAGGGCGGCAAGAAGTCCTTGAAGTGGGTGACGGTGGCTGATCTTGGCGGCGAGCCTGGTGCCTCTGCCGATGGCCGGCCGCCGCTCGTGAAAAAGCGCCTGGCGATGGATCTGGTGCCGCTGTTCCGCGATGCGGACTACAAGGTGGAGAAGGAAATCGAGGGGCTGGCGATCGCTGCGGATGGTCGTGTCTATGCGATTACCGACAACGACAACGAGCGTGCGACGCTGCTGCTTTATCTGGGGCGTGCCGAGAACGTCTTCGGCAGCTGATGTGCCACTTGCTGTGTGGTTGTCACGCAATGCCGCACGATAGCGGCGCACGGCCTTGCCCCACACTATGCCGTCATGCCGGCGAAGGCCGGGGGATGGATTCACGGTTGAAGTGCAACGCGATCGAAGAATTCACGCAGCACGGAACAGCCGCACGGCCTCGTCGCATTCGAACAGATAAAGCAGCGGGCGGAGCGCGCGGCCGCGAGCGCTCATGAGATCGGGATCGGTTTCCAGCACGAGGCGGGCATCGTCGCGCGCAGCGGACAGAAGCATCTCGAAGCCTGGAACTTCAGCGACGCGGAACTCAGGCAGGCCCGACTGGCGCGCGCCCAATACCTCGCCGCCGCCACGCAGCTCGAGATCCTTCTCGGCGATCAGGAAGCCATCCTCGGTGTCCTCCATCATCTTCAAACGTGCTTCCGCGGCTTCACCCAAGGGTGGCTTGTAAAGCAGCATGCAGAAGCTCTCGCGCACGCCGCGGCCGACGCGGCCACGCAACTGATGCAATTGCGCTAAGCCGAAGCGCTCGGCGTGCTCGATCACCATGATGTTGGCGTTGGGTACGTTGACACCGACCTCGATCACGGTGGTTGCCACCAGCACCTTCAGTTCGTTGGCTGCAAAGGCCGCCATGGTCGCGTCCTTGGCTTGCGCCGACATCGCGCCATGCAACAGGCCGACGCAATCTCCCAAGTGCTGGAGGAGGTGCGCGTGCCGTTCCTCGGCGGCGGCGAGCTCGGATGTCTCCGAGCCTTCGATCAATGGGCACACCCAGTAGACCTGGGCACCTTCGGCGAGCTGCGCCTTGATGCGGTCGATCAGCCGCTCGATGGCATCGACGGGAATGGACTTGGTGACGACCGGCTTGCGGCCGGCCGGCTTCTCGGTCAAGCGCGAGACATCGAGGTCGCCATAGTGCGTCATCAGAAGCGTGCGCGGGATCGGAGTTGCCGTCATGACGAGCAGGTTGGCACCGCCGTCGCTGCCCTTGGCCTGGAGCGCGAGGCGCTGGTGGACGCCAAAGCGATGCTGCTCGTCGATGACGGCGAAGGCGAGATCGCGGAACACGACGTCGTCCTGGAACAGCGCGTGCGTGCCAAGCAGGATGTCGATCTCGCCGATGGCAAGCCGCTCCAAGATCGCGGCGCGGGCCTTGCCTTTCTCGCGCCCGGTGAGCAGGTCGACGGTGAGTCCTGCAGCCTCTGCGAGTGGCGCAATGGTTTCGAGGTGCTGGCGGGCGAGGACTTCGGTCGGCGCCATCAAAGCCGCCTGGGCGCCCGCCTCCACTGCGATCGCCATGGCGAGGAGGGCCACCACGGTTTTGCCGGAGCCGACGTCACCCTGCAGCAGGCGCAGCATACGATTGGGCGTCGACATGTCGGCTTCGATCTCGGCAAGCGCGGTCGTCTGCGAACCGGTCAATTCGAACGGCAGCGCGCCGGTGATGCGTTTGCGCAAGCGGCCATCGCCGCGAACCGCACGTCCCTTCTGCGCCTTGGCGCGCTGACGCACGAGAGCCAATGCGAGTTGGCCGGCCAGAAGTTCGTCATAGGCAAGACGCTGCCAAGCTTTCGAGCCGGGCGACAGATCGGCGGCGTCGTCGGGCACATGCAGTTTTCGCAGCGCTTCGCGGAAGCTTGGCCAATCGCGCTTGTGCCGCCATTGCGGGTTCTGCCACTCGGCAAGCTCGGGCACGCGCTCGACAGCCTGGCGCGTCGCCTTGATCAAGACCTTGCCCGACAAGCCGGCCGTCAAAGGATAGACCGGCTCCAGCAACGGCAGATCGCCGCGCGCCTCCGGAGCGACGATATAGTCGGGATGCGCCATCTGCAGCACCTCGCCGTATTTCTCGAGGCGGCCCGACACGTAGCGCTCCTCGCCAACGGGCAGCTGGCGCTCGATGAACTTGCGCTCGGCATGGAAGAACACGAGGTCGAGCTTGCCGGTATCGTCCTCGACCGCCACCTTGTAGGGTGCCTTCGTGTTGCCGCGCGGCGGGGCCTTGTGCTTCAGCACCCGGACTTTGAGCGTGACGATGGTGCCTGGGGCGGCATCGGCGACAGTGGGCTCGGCACGACGGTCGATGAGACCCGATGGCATATGCCAGAGCACATCGACGACGCGTGGCTCGGCGACGGTCGGCGGGAGGCGCAAGGCCTTCTTCATCAGGATGGCAAGGCGCGGACCAATGCCAGAAAGCGACTGGGCAGATGCGAACAGCGGTGTGAGTTCAACCGGGCGCATGGCGTTCAATGAGGGTTCCGCGTTCTGGGGCCGCGCTGCCGCTTGAATTGATCGTCTGGCGGCTTTGCGGATCGGGCTGAGGGCGGTATATGAGCCGCACAACCGGCGAGGAGCAAACCTGCTCGCCGCTAAAGCGTCAAGCACCGGACCGGGTTTTTCCCTGTGCCGGAGGCTCAACATTTGTTTGGGGCTGGATTCGTGACAAGCGAGGAGACCCGCGGCGAGCGCGGTAGCGCTGCTGCCGATCAAGGAACAGGATCCCAGCACGACCTGGAAATCCGCAGGCGACGGGCGGCCTATCGCGCCAACCATCGTGGCACCAAGGAGATGGACTGGCTGGTCGGGCGTTTTGCTGATGCCTACATCACTGCGCTCGATGGAGAGGCACTCGACCGCTTCGAGCGCTTTCTGGAGCTGCCCGATCCCGATCTGCAGAGATGGATCATGGAGCCGCACACTGCGGCGGGTGGGGCGTTCGACGATCTCATCGGCCAGATCAGGGTGTTTCACGGCCTATCGTGGCCGGGCACGCCCAGCCGGTAGTCGTGGTGCAAGTCGGCAGAACGGTAGGGGTGGCTAGAATCGTGCCGAACACAGTCGAAGCGATAGGTGCACGCGATAAGATCCTGGCGAGTGTGCCCGAGGGGCTCGACGCCCTGGTGCTGGCGGAGGTCGTTCAATCGCGGCAGGGTGAGGAGGGATCAAATGCGCTCTTGCATTTGGTCCGGGACGATCGCCGGCTCGAGGCGCTGGTACAGCAGCTCGCATTTTTCGCGCCGGGCGTGCGCGTGATTGCATTCCCGGCTTGGGACACGGTCCCTTACGATCGCATCGGGCCCAATTCCGACATCGTCGCGGAGCGGATGGCGTCGCTGGCGAAACTGACGGTGGCCGCCGGCAAGCAGCCGACTATCGTGCTCAGCACTGTCAATGGCGTCCTGCAGCGCGTGCCGCCGCGCAGCTTCGTTCGCAAGTCGCTGAAGCAGATGGCGCCGGGCCAGCGCATCGACATGAAGCGGCTCACAGAGCGGCTGCAACTCAGCGGCTATCTGCGCACCGGCACGGTGATGGAGCCGGGCGAATTTGCGGTGCGTGGCGGCATCCTCGATCTATATCCGCCGGCACGCTCCAATCCAGTGCGGCTCGATTTCTTCGGCGATACGCTGGAGAGCATCAAGACGTTCGATGCGGAAACGCAGCGCACGCTGAAGCCGGTGCAGAAGCTGGTGCTGATGCCGATGTCGGAAGTGGCGTTCGGCGAGGAAGCCACGGCGCTGTTCCGGCGCCGCTATGTGGAATTGTTCGGCGGCGCGACGGGGGACGACCCGCTTTACGAGTCGATCAGTGCGGGGCAACGGTATCCGGGACAGGAGCACTGGCTGCCGCTGTTCCATGACACGCTGGAGACGCTGCTCGACTATCTGCCCGGTGTGGCGGTGAGCTTCGATCATCTGGCCGAGGAGGCGATCAGACAGCGATTCGACCTCATCGCCGAGCACTACGAGGCCCGTATCGAGGCGCGCGAGTCCGAAACATTCGGCGCGGCGCCCTATAAGCCGGTGCCGCCCGACCAGATGTATCTGGACGGTGGCGCGTGGAGGGACGCGCTTTCGAACCATTCGATCTACAGGCTGACGCCGTTCGAGGAGCCCGATGCTTCGAATGTGCGCTCGTGGTCTGGACGCGCGGGGCGCTCGTTCGCGCCCGAGCGGCAATCGGGCGATGTCAATCTGTTCGATGCCGTCGTGTCTCATATCGGCCAGCTGCTTTCAGCCAAGCGGCGTGTCGTCATTGCGGCATGGACGCCGGGTGCGCGCGAGCGGCTGACGACGCTGCTTGCCGATCACGGCCTCAAGGAGATGCGCAAGGTCGAGAACTTCGACCAGGTGAAGGATCTGCCGGGCGGTGTGACGGCGCTCGCTGTGGTCGGCATCGAGCAGGGTTTCGAGACGCCGGACGTGGCGCTGATCGCCGAGCAGGACATCCTGGGCGATCGACTGGTGCGTCCGCGCCGGCGGGCGAAGCGAGCGGCAGATGTGTTGACCGAGGCCACCAGCCTTTCGGTGGGCGACCTCGTCGTGCATGCCGATCACGGCATCGGCCGGTTCGCAGGGCTGAAGACGATCACGGCGCTGGGAGCGCCGCACGACTGCCTCGAAATCACCTATCACGGCGGCGACAAGCTGTTCCTGCCAGTGGAGAACATCGAGCTGCTGTCGCGCTACGGAACAGATGACGGCAATGCGCAGCTCGACAAGCTCGGCGGGGTCGCCTGGCAGTCGCGCAAGGCGCGCATGAAAAAGCGGCTGCGGGAGATCGCAGCGGAGCTGATCAAGATCGCGGCCATGCGGCAGCTGAAGGAAGCGCCGGCGATCGCGGCACCGACGGGGGCCTTCGACGAATTCGTCGCGCGTTTTCCCTATGACGAAACGGAGGACCAGGCGGCCAGCATCGAGGCGGTGCTGGAAGATCTCAATGCCGGGCGGCCGATGGACCGGCTGGTGTGCGGGGACGTCGGTTTCGGCAAAACGGAGGTGGCCCTGCGGGCGGCGTTCGTCGCGGCCATGAACGGCCTGCAGGTTGCGGTGGTGGTGCCGACAACCCTACTGGCGCGGCAGCACTACAAGACATTTGCCGAGCGCTTCCACGGGCTGCCGGTGCGGATCGCGCAGGCGTCGCGTCTGGTCGGCTCAAAGGAACTTGCCGATGTCAAGGAGGGGCTCAAGAACGGCGCCATCGACATCGTCATCGGCACGCACGCGTTGCTCGGCAAGCAGATCCAGTTCGCGCGGCTCGGGCTCATCGTCATCGACGAGGAGCAGCATTTCGGCGTCGTACACAAGGAGCGGCTGAAGAAGCTGCGCGAGGACGTTCACGTGCTGACGTTGTCGGCGACGCCAATCCCGCGCACGCTGCAGCTGGCGCTGACGGGCGTGCGCGAGCTGTCGCTGATCACGACACCGCCGGTCGACCGGCTCGCGGTGCGTACCTACATCTCGCCATTCGATCCGGTGATCGTGCGCGAGGCTCTGAGGCGTGAGCGCTACCGCGGTGGCCAGTCGTTCTACGTGGTGCCACGGATCGTCGATCTCGATGACGTCGCAACCTTCCTGGCGGAGGCGGTTCCCGAGCTGAAGACGGCGCGCGCGCATGGCCAGCTGACGCCGACCGAGCTGGAAGACATCATGACGGCGTTCTACGAGGGCCAGTACGACGTGCTGTTGTCGACGGCGATCGTCGAGTCCGGCCTCGACGTTCCCAACGCCAACACGCTCATCGTTCATCGCGCCGACATGTTCGGTCTCGCGCAGCTTTATCAATTGCGAGGGCGTGTCGGCCGCTCGAAGGTGCGGGCCTATGCCTATTTCACGACTCCGGCGAACCAGGTGCTGACCGAGGGCGCGGAAAAGCGGCTCAAGGTCCTGCATTCGCTCGATACGCTTGGTGCCGGGTTCTCACTGGCGAGTCATGATCTCGACATCCGCGGCGCCGGCAACCTGCTCGGGCAGGAGCAGTCTGGCCATATCCGCGAGGTCGGCTTCGAGCTCTACCAGTCGATGCTGGAGGAGACGGTTGCGGCGATGAAGGGCGGCGATCTCGGCGAAGGGCAGGAGCAGTGGACGCCGGAAATCTCGCTGGGGACGTCGATCCTCATTCCAGAGAGCTACGTCACCGACCTGCAGCTGCGGCTCGGTCTTTATCGCCGTCTGTCGGGACTGGAAGCACGCGATGACATCGACGCATTCGCGGCGGAGCTCGTCGACCGCTTCGGTGAGATGCCCGAGGAGGTCAAGCATCTGCTCGACGTGATGGAGATCAAGGGGCTGTGCCGCGCGGCTGGCGTCGCCAAGGTCGATGCCGGGCCGAAGGGTGCGGTGATCGCGTTCCGCAAGAACACGTTTGCCAATCCTGAGGGGCTGGTGCAGCTGATGCAGGCCTCGCGCGGGCTCGTCAAGCTGCAGACCGATCACCGTCTCGTCTTCAAGGCGGACTGGGACCTGCCCGAGATGCGCCTCAAGGGCGTGCGCGCGTTCGTCGGTGAATTGGCCGACGTAGCGGGCAAGGCGCGAAAGGCGGCGTGAGCAGCCGCCCTTTCCTCAGCGATCGATGCGCGAAATCTTCGAGCCTTCGAGCGTCAGGTTATACATCAGGCCCTTCTGATCGAAGATGAAGCCGATGACCGGACTGGTCAGCTTATTGGTGTCGATCGAACCGCCGACGCCGACGGTGACGACGGCGACAGAGGCATCGACCCCGACCTTCCAGCCGGCGGTGCGCTGGAACTGTCGCAATGCCGAATCCGTCATGAACATGATGATGATGGATCGTGCCTGGGCGCCAAGCTGGAAGCCGAAGGAGGCGGACACGTTGTTGTAGTAGCCGACGGTGCCGCCGCGGACCAGAAGCGCGCCTTCGCCGTACTCGCCGCCGAAGCCGAAGCCCGCCTTGATCACCGATGGGAAGACGAGAATGCCGACGGACTTCCTGGCCGCCTCGCGGGCGCCGCGGATCTCGTGGAAGAAAATATCGAGCGTTTCCCGGACATCCGCATCAATCCGGTGGGCCGAAGCAGCCCGGCTCGAAGGCACCACCGACACGACCAGGAACAATGCACACAAAAACAGCCAGACCGGCTTCTTGAACATCGGCTTTCCCCCAAATCTTAGTGCAATGAGTTGGTGAAAAGGATTCATGGCGGAATTTTGGGGGCAGGCCGGGCGCCTCACAATATGCAGGACGTGTGAGGCGCAGAGGCAACGTCTGATGCTTGGTGCGCTTGTCAGAGGCGTACCTCACGCGGAAATTCTCCAAATGGTTGCATTCTGGACGTGCGAATCTCAGAACGAAATCGAGTGCGCCGTCTATGAGCGCGACGAGCACGCTTCATAGAATGGGTCGAAAACACCGGTCGGGTGGCACTTGCCGTCGAGCAAGCTTCTGATCCGAGCGAGGCGCTCGGCGTAGGCCTGGGGGTGCTTGTCTGGACGCAATGCGTCGGGGCTGATCAGCATTCCGACAAGGCCCACGTATTCTGCCTCGCTGAGCTGTGCGAAAGATTTGCCGAAGTATGCTTCGGCGGCGGTGGCGAAGCCTCGCACGACCTTGCCGTCCCTTTCGCCGAGATAAGCGTGGTTGATGAAGAGGGCGAGTTGTTCGTCCTTTGGCAAATGTCGGTTCAGCACGTAGCGGGCGATCAGGCTCTGCTCGATCTTCGCAAAGCCGGCGCGGAACCTCTCGAAATAGAGAAACTTTACGAGAGCTTGTGTGATGGTCGTCATGCCTTGGCCTGGCGAAGCGAAGTCGACGCCGTTGTGCTGATAGAAGCCTGGATCCTCGACAGAGAGAAGGATCGTCTTCTGCTGCGCAGTCAGTTGCGACAGAGGGACCGGCTGCGGCTTCGCCTTGTAGGCAGCGAGGATTTCATGCGTGCGCGCTTCAGCGCGCCATACCGCAAAGGCTTCGTAAGCGCCTACTGCAGCAAGCGCGATCAAGGCGAATGCGGCGGTGCGTTTGATGACTTGACGAAGGCGCATCGGTGCATTCCACGCGATAAGAGATTGGCGACGACTGATCGTTAAGTCGTGCTCAGGGCAGAAACGCGGCGGGCTGTCGCAGGCTGCATCGATAGCGAAGGCCGAGCTTCAATCAATCAACGGAGGATAAGCTGCAATTTGGCGGAGCTGCTCGACGGATTGCGTTGAAAACAACTTGATTCTTTTTTGCGTCGGTCCAACCAGCGACACGAATCAGTCATGTTGTCCACGTTGCACACCTTGCAACAGCATCGACGTGGGATGGCATGAGACTCAGTGAACGGGCAGCTCTGATCACAGTCGTGATTGTTGGCGCAGCAACTTCTGCAGCTGCCATGTTTGCGCTCGATAGCTTGCCGGCTGGCGATCAGTCACGGCCAGTCGAGTTGCGGTCATCACTCGCCGCGATCGAGCCGACGTTGTCGCCGCCGGCTGCTCCGACAAGTACTGGAAGCCTTCCCGAAACGAAGTCTGAACCGCTCGCGAATGCGAGCCCGTCAACGCTTGCGAACCCAAATCCGGCGGCAGCGTCTCCGCTCGATCCGGCGGTGCTCGATCCGCATTCCGATCTGCCTGCCGCCGATCCGCGCGCCTTGCGCTTGACGTTCCTGCCGCCCGACGCTGCACCCTATCTGATGCAGCCTTCGGAAGAAGACTGGTCCTCGGTTGTCACCGAGGACGAAGGCCAGGAAGAAAGCCCGGAGCAGAACCGGGAAAGCTGGCTGACAAGAACCCGCGCCGCGCCTGGGCCTGGGGGGAGCGTGACGGTCACACCGCCGCTTTCGGGCATTGGCTCGAGTGCGCTCGGGGGCGCGCATCAGGTATATCGTGACCGCGCGATCAACGCACGACTTGCGCAATTCGGACCAGCAGCCAGCGAGCGGATTGCAGCTAAATTCAAGGGCGCGAAGGCCGCATGGCCGCCTGCAGAGATCGCGCTCGTTGCGATCAAGGACGAAAAGACACTGGAATTGTTTGCGCGGCAGAAGGGTGGTGCTTGGACCTTCGTGCACCGGTATCCGGTGCTCGCCGCGAGCGGTGGTTCGGGGCCGAAACTGCGCAAGGGTGACAAACAGGTGCCCGAAGGCATCTATGGTATTGCGTTCTTGAACCCCAACAGCCGCTATCACGTGTCGATGCGGGTCAACTACCCCAACGAGTTCGATCGCAAGATGGCGGCCAAGGATGGCCGCAGGGATCTTGGCGGTGACATCATGATCCACGGCAAGAGATCCTCAGCGGGATGCCTTGCGATGGGTGACGAGGTGGCGGAAGAACTGTTCTTACTCGCCGCCACGATCGGAGTGGGGAACATCAAGATCGTCATCGCGCCGACCGACCTGCGCAACAAGGGGCTTCCGAGCGTCGATCAGAGCCAGCCGCAATGGCTGTCGCGACTCTACATGGAGGTTGCGAGCGCGATGTCGGAATTCAAGGCGCCGCCAAACACCGGCACCAGCAGCGGCAGCGGCCTGCTCTCGCTGCTCGGACTCTAGCCCAGGCTCATCTTGATTAAATCGCCTTAGCCTCTGTAGCCTGCACTATGTCATTGAGCGAGAGTCTGATTCACGCCTTCTCTGGATCCACAAGTGTTTCCATCTCAGGCGATCAAACTCTATAACCCCTTCTTTGCGGTCAGGTCGAACGGGCGCATGACGCGGAAGCCGATGCGTGGCGAGCGGGCTTGCTGCTCGAAGGCACGGCGCGCAGAGGGGCGCTGCCAGCGAACGTCCTCGCCGTCGGCACCATCCTTGATGACACGGTGTGAGCAGCCTGCCGGTGTCGCCAATCTTGTCGTGGCGCTCAAGACATAGGTTGCAGGTGTGCTGGCGGGCCAGCAGTCAGCGACCATCTCGGCGAGGCCGCCGGACATGTGCAGGGCTCCATTCGCCTCGCCCGTCTCGCCACTGGTGCGGGCCGCATATTCCCATTCGTCGGCACTCGGCAGTCGGTAGCGGCGGCCGGTCAGCCGGTTCAGCCAATCCACATAGCGGATCATCTCGGCGGCGGTGATGCAGGCGGCGGCAGCGTCCGGGCGACCTCGTGCCGTCAGGGGACAGGCGCTATCGATGGGCGGCGTGATGCCTGCGCGCTGCAATTGCTCGAGCGTTATCTCGGTGCGCGAGATGGCATAGCCGGGCCACACCTTGAATGTGCGCTGAGGACGTTCGGACGGTTGTGCCAAGGGATCATCGGTTCCGGCGCCGACGGACTGGGTGCCGGCGACGACGCGCACCATCTCAGGACATGCCGGGCAATCCTTGAACACCTTAACGTCCGACAGCCTGTCGTGCGCTGGATTGGCGCGCATTCCGCTCTTCAGCATCTGGCCGAGCGAGCGGCCCATTGCACCTAGTGCCAGCGAAGCGGCGCTGCCGGCGTTGCCTGCAGTGCCTTGGGGCGAGGCTTCCGGGGAGTCGTCCTTGTCGCCATTGCCGGTGCCGTCCACTGAAAGAGAAGCCTGGGAATGGGGTGCGCCTGTGCGCTCGCTTGCTTGCGACTGTCGTGCCGAATTGCCGCCCAAGGCTGCGCGCTGTGGCGGGGCGTGGCGCGGGGAAGCGGCAACCGCCTCAGGCGTCCAATGGCCACCGGTCGGCGTTGCCTTGATGAAGAAGTAATCGGCGCCGAGGATGGTCAATACGGCGAGCAGGCCGGCGATCCGTGCCGTGTCGGTGCGACGGTTGAATTGCGCAAACAAGAGCAGGACGACGGTGAGGAACAACAAGGCGAGGCAGAGCTGAGCGGCGGTCATGGCGCAATTCCCGGATTGCAATCATGCTCGCCGGTGCAGGCGTGATGCCAGAGCGCTCGTCCGGATGCCGTTGCGCAGGTGCGCTTTCCGAGTAAGTGATTGTTAGGGTTAATCGGCAAGGTCAACGCAGTGGTGCGCGGGTTCGCCTGCATTGCGCGCACGGCCGGTGGACGACGGCAGATGACCGTCGGCCGGCGTCGAGAGCACACGCGCGTGCCGCTGCTGAGTTGAGGCTTGGCGCGTCGGCCCCTGTCACTCGCCGTAGAGCTGGCGCGTGCCGAGGTTGCGGAACAGCTGCTTCAAGATGCCGTCGTCCTTGCCGCCAGGAGCCGGCGTCGTGCGGGAGATGGAATCAAAAACTTTGCCGTCCTTCATGCCGTAGTTGGCGACCTTGTCGACGCTTCCCATCGGATTGAAATAGACAGCGAGCACCTGCCGGTCGACTTCCTTCTCCTTGAGGAAGGCTGCCTGGGTCATCGTCGAGGAGATGTAGTAATAGGCCTGACCGTTGTTGATGGTGGCGGTTGTGGCGGGTGTGCCCAGTTGAAGCTTGACCTGCTCCTGCGACATGCCCGGCGTGATCTGTTGGATGTCGGATTCGCGGAACTGATGTCCGTGCTTGACGATCTGGCCAGTGCAGCCGGCGACAGTCGTGGCAAAGGTCAACGCGCAGATGCCGGCCACCAAAGCTTTGGCGGTGTTGCGTCTTGCCATCATTGCGCGGCTCCCTCCGTTCAGGTGCCCACCCGTTTCGCGCAGCAAAGCGCTTGTTGTCGCCCCGGCGGTTACGTTGCGCTTCGCTCTCGTCATGCGGTTCCCTGACGCCATCATGACGGCAAGCTGGCGGGCCACGGCTGTTTGCGGTGCCTTGCCCGAGGCCGCGGTCCCCGGTCGGGAATCGCGGGGCAAATGCGACTGCTTGCGCCGATTAGCCCGAGACAAGAGCACATGCAACGCGCTAGACCGGTTCTCCCCGCAATTCGGCCCCGAAATGGGCTTTCGGCGGTTGCCTGCTCAAGCGAACGCAAGATGCTGAACTGGTACAGAGCGCGCGGCGCTAACGCGCGTAAAGCAAAGGAGCTTTATGGCGCCGTCGTGACCGCGGCGCGGCAGCCCCGATTGTATCGGGAGTATGGCGTTCCAGACACTCTCACCGGGCGTTACGAAATGATCGTTCTGATGCTGGTGGTGGCGCTCGAACGACTGAAACCGGAGGGTGCGGCGGGCGAGGAGATCAGCCGGCTGACTTTGGAGGCGTTCGTCACCGACATGGACGACAACATGCGCGAGATGGGCGTGGGCGATTTGTCGGTGCCAAAGAAGGTGAAGCGCGCGGCGGCGGGGTTCTACGAGCGCGCGAGCGTCTATCGGCCGGTCTTGTCGTCCGGCAATGAGGCGGCGCTGGCAACGGCCGTGGGCCGGTTCATCCGTAGCAGCGGTGACCGAGTTGCGACCAAGAGTGAAGGCGGTGCAGGCGAGGTCGACAGCTCGGCTGGTGTTGAACAGGGAAGGCAGCTCTTGCCCCTCGCAGGACATGTGCTGCGCCAGCGCGAGATACTATCCCGCAGTGAGTTGCAGGCGGTACTGGCCGGGCAAGGATGGTTGCAATGACGAAGTCGAGCGATCGTGGCGGGGTCACAGATGTGCTGCCATCGTGGAAACATCGCGTCACCGATATTCCCGAACGCGGACTGCAAGTGAGCCGCACCGCATGCGATCAGGAGCGTGCTGAAATCGCTCGGTTGCTGGAGCTGCCGGCGTGTGATGCGCTCGAGGCGGATTATCGTGTGGTGCTGATCGGTGGCGGCCGCTTTCGCTTGACCGGCGAGTTGAGGGCATCGCTGACCCAGTCCTGCATCGTGACGCTGGAACCGGTTGCGGCGAAGGTTCGCGAGGAGCTTGCGGAAGAGTTCTGGCCACAAGACATGATCGTGGATGCGCCCGGCGAAATTGGCGAGCAGGAGAGGGACGCCCTCTCCTACGAATTGCCCGAGGCGATCGGGGACGGGATGATCGATGTGGGACGGGTCGTCTATGAGCAGCTGGCGACTGCGCTCGACCCTTATCCGCGGGCGGCCGATGTGGCGTTCTCCTGGACCGAGCCGAGCGCTGGGGAAGAAGCCGAGAACACACCCTTTTCGGTGTTGCGGCGGCTCAAGGGTGAGACGTGATCGGATGTGCCGGCGGCGGCGGTCTGGAGGCGGGCGACCGCCTGTCGCGGCCGTGCAAATCCGCCAAGAAAGCGGTTGTCTAGCACGGGCAAAAGGTTATCTTCCGGGCCGTTTCTGAGCGTAGGGCGGGGCGGCCAGGCGGGCCTCAATTTGAGCATTGGTTCTCTTCGAGGCGTCGCAACGAAATGCAGCAGCCGAAAACGATAGCGCTTGACGGCATGGGAGGCGATCACGGGCCACCCGTGGTGGTTGGTGGCGCTGCGATTTCGCTCGAACGTCATCCCAATTTGAGCTTCCTGATCGCCGGGCGGCAGGATCTGATCGAAGCGGAGCTGGAACGGCATCCGCGCCTCAAGGCGCGCAGCCGCGTCCTGCCGACCGATGTCGTCGTCGCGATGGACGACAAGCCGAGCCAGGCCCTTCGACGCGGCAAGGGCTCGAGCATGTGGCTGCCGCTCGAGGCCGTGAAGAACGGCGAGGCCGATGTCGCGGTGTCGGCAGGCAACACCGGCGCGCTGATGGCCATGTCGAAGCTGATCCTGCGGCCGGTTCCTGGAATCGAGCGGCCGGGCATCGCAGCGCTGTGGCCGACGGTGACGGCGGAATGCATCGTGCTCGACGTGGGCGCCAATATCGGCGCCACGGCGCGGCAGCTCGGCGATTTCGCGATGATGGGTGCGGCGATGGCGCGGGCGCTGTTTCATATCGAGCGGCCGACGGTCGGGCTGCTCAATGTCGGCGTCGAGGAGATCAAGGGCGCGGAAGAGGTGAAGCAGGCGCACGCCTGGCTCAAGGACACCGAGCTGCCGCTAACCTACAAGGGCTTCGTGGAAGGAGATCAGATCGGCCAGGGCGTGGTCGATGTGGTCGTGGTCGAGGGCTTTGCCGGCAATATCGCGCTGAAGACCGCGGAAGGCACGGCGCGGCAGGTCGGACAATACCTGAAGGATGCCATGACTCGTACTTGGCTGTCGCGGCTCGGCGCGCTGCTGGCGAGCGGCGGCTTCAAGGTGTTGAAGCACAAGATGGACCCGCGGCGGGTCAATGGCGGCACGTTCCTCGGGCTCAACGGCATTGCGATCAAGAGTCACGGCGGCACGGATGCATTGGGTTTCGCCAGCGCGGTCGATCTCGGCTACGAAATGGCGGAAAGCGGGCTCGTGCCGCGGCTGCGGGCTGATCTCGACAGGTTCCACCTGGCGCTCGACGCTGAGAGCGACAGGAGCGGCAAGGGCTGAGGATTTGCGGTTTTAGTGCACCTTGATCGACGGTTCGGTGCAGCGGCAGTTGCGGGCGGGCTTAGAGGGGGACGGGCGGCAATTTGGGATGCGGCTTGACGCCAGCAGGCGAAGCCGACGAAGGGAGAATGGGTCTTGGCGGAGGCGCGGGGTAGCTTGCCCGGCACTTTTCGGAATCCCCAGAAAGCGAGATGAGTGTGGTTGCAGTCAATCGATCGGTCATTCGCGGAGTTGGCGCCTATGTGCCCCGGCGCGTGATGACGAATGCAGATATTGCCAAGATCGTCGACACGACGGACGAATGGATTGTCGAGCGCTCCGGCATCCATTCGCGCCACATTGCCAGTGACGATGAGTTGACGTCGGACATGGGCATCGCGGCCTGCAAGCAGGCACTGGTGCGCTCGGGTATAGACCCGCTCGACATCGATCTGGTGATCTGTGCCACAGCCACTCCCGACCGAACATTTCCAGCGACAGCGGTGAGAATCCAGGCAGGCCTCGGTATCACACGCGGCGCTGCCTTCGACATACAAGCCGTCTGTTCGGGCTTCGTCTATGCGCTGTCAATTGCCGACAGCCTGCTGCGCACGGGCCAGTTCGTGCGTGCGCTTGTGGTCGGAGCGGAAGCCTTCTCGCGGATCGTCGACTGGAGCGATCGCGGTACGTGCGTGTTGTTTGGCGATGGTGCGGGTGCAGTTGTGCTCGAAGCGCAACCGACGCACGGCTCGCGTGATGACCGCGGCATCCTCTATTCGCGCATCCGTTCGGATGGCCGCTATGGGGATCTGCTCTATGTGGATGGAGGTCCCGGCTCGACGAAGACGACCGGCCACTTGCGCATGAATGGACGCGAGGTGTTCCGGCATGCGGTGCAGAAGATTTCCGGCGTGATCGAAGAAACATTGGTGGCGACGGGCTACGCGGCCGATGAAATCGATCTTTATGTTCCGCATCAGGCCAACAAGCGCATTCTCGACGGCATTGCCAAGAAGCTCAACGTCGGGCCGGACAAGATCGTCGTGACCCTCAACAAGCACGGCAATACGTCGGCTGCTTCCATCCCGCTGGCACTCAATCAGGCGTTCGAGGATCACCGCATCAAGGAGGGCAGCCTTGTGCTGATGGAGGCGATGGGCGGCGGATTCACGTGGGGTGCCGTGCTGGCGCGGTGGTAAACGGCCGGTGTTCAGGGCAAGCACCGGGCGCAGCCGGCGCCAAATCCCACAAAGCTCTAGATTAATGCATAGATTTCAGTCGGTTGAGCGTTTCCGCGATTGACCAGCGCCGCGCTCGCCGGTAGCATGTCCCAAATTATGCAAAAAAAGTGATTGGGAGCGAGCGGACCAGAATGAGTGGCAAAACGTTGACGCGCGCCGATCTGGCGGAAGCCTTGGTGCGCAAGGTGGGGCTTCCCCGCAATGAATCCCAGGAGCTGGTTGAACTGGTTCTGGGTGAAATCTCCACCACGCTGTCGCGCGGGGAGCATGTTAAATTATCCTCGTTTGGATCATTTGGCATACGCCAGAAGGGTGAGCGCGTCGGGCGTAATCCCAAAACAGGCAAAGAAGTGCCCATTACGCCCAGGCGCGTGCTGGTTTTCCGGGCCTCCAACATCATGAAGGACCGGATCAACGACGGCCTTTCGAAGCGCAACTGATGCGCGAAGTCCACACGCTCGGCTGTTGATACCAAGAGCGCTATGCAACATTTGATTGTACAATGTGTCCACGGGCCATTTGCCGGTCGACGGGGGGCCGTGGCATGGTCCTTCGGACGGGATAAAAAAGTCGGTCGGCGCCGGGGGGTTATCATCCAACGATTGAAGGCCAACCCAGTGTGCTGATCGAACGCCTTGCCGAGGCAGAGGTATGGCACGGCATGGCTTGATGAAGGTCGTCGACTTTGCACGGTGGCGGTTACAGTTTGCGGGAAGAGTTGGGGATCCTGGCACTGCGCGAGGCGCGGCTTGCGGTGGCGCGTCTCGGCAAGGTCAGGGCGGGAATGGAAATTGCGGGAACTGGGAGAGCATTCGAAATCAAGTCGTAGTGCAAGAGGGCGGCAATGGCGAAAGCGGCAGAAGCATTCCGGACCATCAGCGAGGTGGCCGACGAACTGGAATTGCACAAGCATGTGCTGAGGTTCTGGGAGATCAAGTTCCCACAGATCAAGCCGATGAAACGCGGTGGCGGGCGGCGCTATTACCGGCCTGCCGACGTCGAGCTGCTGCGTGGCATCCGGCATCTGCTGCATGCGGAGGGCTACACCATCAAGGGTGTGCAGCGGATCTTGCGTGAGCGCGGCATCGATGCGGTCAAGCGCGTCGGCGTGGAGGTGATGGCCAAGGCGGAAGGAGCGGCCGCACGTGCGGGACTGGTACCGGAGGGCAAGCGCGCCGCTCAGTCACAACGCGGGTCAGAGGATGGGGCGGCCACGCGGAGGCGTGCCGACCAAGGTACGCGCGAGAGCGGCAACGCGGCAACGAGCAAGGATGTCATGGGGCAGGCCGCTGGCGCGGGTCGAATTCGCTCTATTTCAGACGCGATCGCGGAGCTCGAAGCATGCCGCGACATTCTCAAGGGCGTCGATGCAGCAACGGCGGCGGACACGGCGGTTACGGCCAAGTCGAAGAGGGCGATGCGCGCGGCAGGTTGATGTCTACGTGACCAGCGGCGGCTTGAACGTCTCAATGGGAGATGACCTTTGGTCGAGGTGTGGCTGATCGAGCTCGAGCGGTCGGCTGCGGCGCTTGAAGCTGAGGAAGCGCGTAGGCCACGACTTTCCAGCGATGATCTCGATCGCATCGGTTCGCTCAAGGCTGACGACATGCGACAGCAGCGGCGGCTCACCACGATCGCCTTGCGCGGTCTTATTGCGGCGCGGGTTGGTGCGGGCACGTATGACCGCGTCCCATTCCGGCGATTGGTTGCGGGCAAGCCTGTGCTTGACGAGGCTGACGTGTCGTTCAGCATTTCGCACGCAAACGGGCGCGCGCTGATCGCGCTGGGCAGCGCGAACGAGGCTGTCGGCATCGATCTGGAAGCGCGACGCGAGTTGCGGCTCAGCGAAGCGCGACGGGCGGTTCTGATCGAGGCGGGCCGGCGGTTGGGTCCGCTGGCGGGCGAAGCGACGGTGCCGGCTGGCGATGCGGCTGCGTCTGTCTTGCAGGCGTGGGTGCGGCTCGAAGCGGTGGCGAAGGCGCTTGGCTGCGGTATCGGGCGGGTGCTTTCGGCAGCGGGAGTTCTGGCTCGCGGCAGCAGGCATAGCGGGGACGCCGATGGCGTGGCGTCGCCAGAGAGCTTCCTGGAAGGCGCTCAATTCGCCGTAGTCGACCTGGCGCTGCCGGCTGATGCGTCTCAGCGGCAATGGTTCGCGGCTCTGGCCGTATCGGGCGGCGCGGTGCCGATCAATGCCGCGTCTGTGACCGTGCAGCGCTTTGCCGAGACAGGCGTAGAGATGGACCGGCTCTTTGATGTCGCCGGGAAGCGGTCGGTCACGCAGGCGGGCCCGTGTTGAGGGGCTTATTCAGGGGTAATCGGGCGTCCGCCGGGCGACTTGCCGAACTATCTGGCGCTGCGCGCACCTCGGTCCGGCTGCGCGGATGCTGCTGGCGGTGCCGGCGTAGGTGAGGTTGGTGGTTCCGCTCACGAGGGGCGCGAGCGACAGCACCACGTGGGAGGTGTCCGTGATGCTGGCAATGTAAGTCCCCGAGGGAATTCCC
>JBGANK010000052.1:0-21681 GCA_044222395.1 Hyphomicrobiaceae bacterium
AGGTGTTCCGCTTCATAATGTCGGGTCCGGCACGCGCAACAAGAAGTCTCTCGCCTGAAATGAAACCCCTCCGGGTTTCAGCCAGGTCCTGAATTGGTCTTTCGAACAGAAACTGAGAGCAGGTTACAGCGTTAAATCGATCCAACTTGGATTGAGCCTGGTGTGGGAACCAACTCGACTTATGCTGTACCGGTGCATAGCCGCACGGTCACGCGAGTCGCGGGCTGCGTGCAAATGCGCGGTCACTGTAAGCCTTCCTAGTCAACAGAATTCGCGTGTGCAGGCAAGACCATGCTGCCTGGCGGCGCCGTCGACGCATATGCAACTGTTGCTGCTGCGAGAGGCGCGGGTGCGCTCACATGTCGGCGGAGGCGATCGCCGCGAAGTGGCGCAGCAGCGTGCTTTCATCGCCGCCGTTCTCGCCGCTCATTGCGTCAGCCAGCATGTCACGCGCGAACGCAACGCATTCGCCGCTGACCCCGATTCGCTCCGAGAAGGCGACTGCATCGGTGACCGAGCTGCATGTCGTGCCGAGGTCGTGCGAATGCAGAAGCGTGGCCCCCGCATCGAGCAGCGAGCGGCACGACGGGCCGGCGGCCACCGGACCATCGAACACGCGCGCCAGAGTATCGGCACTGATGCCGGCGTGGCGGCCGATCAGCATCGCCTCGCTCAAGGCGATCAGGCGGGCGGCACGCACATAGCCTCTGAGCGCGGAAAGACCCGTCGCCGTGCCCGTGTCGCCGACGCGCGCGAACGAGCCGAGCGCATCGAGCACCGGACGCGCACGGTCGATGAACTCGCCGTATCCGCCGACCAGCATGTCCATGGGGCAACTGTCTTCGGGGTTCGCATCCGCGCACGCAAGCGCGTCGATCAAGCCGACGCCACCCGTTCCCAGTTGCCCGGTCATGCGCACGATGTCGCGGTAAGGGCCGCCGCCGAAATGGATGATGATCGAGCCAGGCCGCATCGCCAGCGCGAATCCTGGCCGGTCATGATCGCCGACCGCGGCCGCGCGCAGTGCGCTGGCGTCGACGAGAGTCGAGACGACCATGTCACAGGAAACGCCAAGATCGGTCAGGCTTTCAGCAACATGAGCCGCAGGCTGCCCCTCGGCGAATGCGCGCCGCATATCCGACTTCATGTCATAGGCTTCGACGCGCATGCCCTTGGCTGCCAGCCGTCGCGCCAGCGCGCGCCCGATCTTGTCGAGGCCGATGACACCAACTGGCCGCGTGCTCGCCATGGCGCTTCTCCCGGTTCTATGTGCGAGGCCACACTTTCCACCTTGCGAGACGCCTCGACAAGCCTCATTGGCCGGTCACATGGCCACTAAGGTTATTTTTTGCAGCGCAACATCCGGGCGCGCGCTGATTCAAGTCGCCGCTCGGTTGAAAAGCCAAGAGACCCATAACGTCACCGCGAATGCCGGAAACGGCAGGATGGATCTGGCAAAGACGACGCCTCGATAGGCCCACTTCAGGCTCTTGCAGCGGCAATTCACATACTTGCCCGGGAAATGGCCCAAGAACAGGTCCAGCGGTGTTGCGCAACCAATCCGGAAGTGTTCCGGTATCTCGTCGTAGACGCGTTCGTAGTTTCGGATCGCGATATAGATGCCGAGAAGCCAAATGCCGACAGCCGACAAGATGGCCAGATTGTAAGTGGACATGTCCGTGCCCCGCGGGTGATTGCGTTGCTATCTACCCTCCCGCCACCAGGCGAGCGCCAGGAAGGCGAGCAGCGCGGCGAGCGCGACGAAGCCGGTGAACATCGGCGACAGCTTGACGCCGCGGGTGACATAGGCGGCGCGATCCTTGAGCCCGATCCAGCCGTTACCCGCCATCACCCGTGCCGACGTCATCATCGCGATCCGCGGCACCGTCACGTCGGTCGCCGATCCCTTGCCGAACAGCCCCGCGTGCCGGGTGAAGATGACGCCGCCGCCGGTCTGCGCAACGAGCGGCTCGAGCTTGGCGTCTGTGGCCGTCACTTCGCTCATCTCGCGCACGTCCTCCACGCCCGCATGCGCGATCGCTGACAACTCGCCCTGTGTCGCCTTGTAGAGGCCGGGGCGTTCCACGTCCTGCGTCGCGCGGAACAGGCCCGGCGCCACCTTCTCGAGCGCCACTTCCTGTGTCTTGCCCTGCGGATTGCGCACGCTCACGGGCGGAACGCTTTCTTCCATTGTCCGCCGCTCGATGGTCAGCTTCAGTCCGCGGGCCGATGCGATGAGGCGCTCCTCTTCCAGGTCCGGCTCCTTCATCAGCCAGTGCGCCAGCCGGCGCAGCATATCGGTGTGCGGCCCGCCGCCGTCATAGCCGCGCGCCCACAGCCAGGCCTGGTCGGAGGTCAGCAACGCGACGCGGCCCTTGCCCTTGCGGTCGAGGATCAGGAGCGGCGCATCCTGCGCCCCCTTCATGACGGTCGTGCCGCGCTCCGGCTTCACCTCGACCTGCCGGAACCAGCGCCCCCACGATGGCTCGGCCTTTGGATCGGCCGATGCGACCTGGATCGGCGCGCCGGGAAGTCCGCGGCTCACCGGATGCTTCTCGCCCTGCGGCGTGATCGCCGCCTTGAACGGCTGCTCGATAACGCGCCCGGTCGGCACGCCCGGCAGCACCGGCCCCAATGGCGTGCGCTGCAAGGAATACTTGCCGGCATAGTCGTCGCCCGCCGCGACCAGCACCGCACCGCCGTGATCCTCCACGTAGCGGGCGATGTTGTCGTAGTAGATCATCTGCAGGATGCCGCGATGCTGGTAGCGGTCGAAGATGATGAGATCGAACTCGTTGATCTTTTCCGAGAACAGTTCGCGCGTCGGGAACGCGATCAGCGACAGCTGGTTGATCGGTGTGCCGTCCTGCTTCTCCGGCGGCCGCAGAATGGTGAAGTGGACGAGATCGACGGCGGCATCCGACTTCAAAAGGTTGCGCCAGGTGCGCTCGCCCGCGTGCGGCTCTCCCGACACGAGCAGCACGCGCAAGTTCTCGCGCACGCCCTCGGCCGCCACCACCACGCGGTTGTTGGCCGGAGTGAGTTCGCCCTCCGCGGTTCCCAGCTCCAACTCGAGAATGTTCTGGCCTGCATGCGGGAATGGCATCTCGACCTTGGTAGTCCGGCCGATGACCGTGCTGACGGTTTCGTCAGGCTTGCCCTCGCGCCGCACCGTCAGCGTCACGGCTTCGCCGGCGCGCCCCTGCTTGCCGGTCTCGCGCACGGCGAATTCGACTTCGCGCTTCTGTCCTACGATGCCATAGCGCGGCGACTGCAGGATCTCGATGCGCCGGTCGAACTCGTCAGGCTCGCCGGTCAGCAGCGCGTGCACGGGCGCATCGAACCCGAGCGCCGAAGCCGCCGCCGGCACATCGTGCACCTGCCCGTCGGTGATCATGATGACACCGGCCAGGCGATCCGGCGGCGTATTGGCAAGCGCGCGGTTGAGCTCGGCAAACAGTTGCGTGCCCGAAGTTGCGCCATCGACCGGCCGTGCCGCCGTCACCCACTTGACCTCGAGGTTCCTGATGTCCTTGAGCTTGCGTTCAAGGTCGGCCTTGATCGCCTGCGCCTGGCTTGGGCGCTCGGCCAGCGTTTGGCTCGTGCTTTCGTCAATCAGCACCAGTGCGATGTTGGCGAGGCTCTCGCGCTCCTCCTCGCGCAACGTAGGATTGGCAAGGGCCGCAAGCAGCGCGGCAATCGACAAGGCCCGAAGCATTGCACCGCGCGACCGCCGCCACAGCAGCAGCGCCACCAGCGCAATGGCCAGCACGGCGGCGCCGATGAAGAACGGGCCCGGCAGCAGCGGTGCGAAGTCGATCGACCAGTTGCTCATCGCCCCATCCTATTGCCCGAGCCGTTCGAGCAGCGCCGGCACATGCACCTGGTCGGCCTTGTAGTTGCCGGTCAACGCATGCATGACGAGGTTGACGCCAGTGCGGAACGCCAGCTCGCGCTGCGTCTCGCCGCCAGGCACGACGGGATAAAGTGGCCGGCCCCTGTCATCGAGCGCCCATGCGGAAGCGAGATCATTCGACGTGATGACGATCGAGGTGACGCCATCGGCGCGACGGGCTTGCCGGCTGTCCTCGGCGTTCTGCGCCGTCGAAGCTTCGACCCACATCGTGCCGCCATCCCAGCGGCCCGGGAACGAGCGCAAGAGGTAGAACGATTTGGTCAGCACATGGCCATCAGGAACGGGCTCCAGGCGTGGCAGGTCGAGACCACCGAGGATGCGCTGCAGCGGTGTATCTCCTCCAGCGCCCTGCAGACTTGCCGGCCGCCCCGAGCCGAAATCGCGCGTATCGAAAATGATCATCCCGCCCTGCTTCATATAGGCGTCGATCTTGGCCAACGTTGCCTGAGCGAGTGGCTTGGCGTGCTCGGGCACCGGCCAGTAGAGCACCGGAAAGAAGGCGATCTCGTCGTCGGTGATGTTGACCGCCAGCGGCTCGCCCGGCGCCACTGCCGTGCGCGCTTCCAACAGGCGGCCAAGTCCGCTGAGGCCGAGCCGGCTGACGTCGTCGATGTTGGCGTCGCCCGAAGTGACATACCCGAACGTCACCTTGCTCGTTGCCTTGAGCGCGCTTGCAACCGCCGCCTGATCGGCGCCCGAGCTCTTGGCGGACTGTGCGTTCGCGAGACCCGCAGAACCGCTCATGCCTATGATGATTGACAACGAGGCCGCGACAAGCGCGATGACCGCGTGCGACGGGCGCCGCAGCAGTGCACCAAGCCCGCCCATGCTGAGCAGGATCACCGCCAGGATGTCGGCGAAGATCAGGGCCAACGCAGCGCCAAGCAGCCACGGCTTCAGCTGGTAGGCGGATTTCGATTCATAGCCCAGCCTGCGCGCACCAGCAGGAAGCGCCGGCAGTGGCGCCAGTTTCGCCTTCTCGTCGAGCACATTGAGCGCACGCGGGGCCGTCTGTGGACCATAAAGTCCCGGCGGATGATCGAGGCTCGGCACCAACTTCGAAAACATCGCGGCCGGCACCGCCTGTGCCGTCGGCGGCGGCCCGCTCAAGGTTCCAAAACCGTCGAGTGTCATCAGCGGAGCCAGCACCTCGGGACCGCCCCGCGCGCCGGCCGCACCAGCCGGAGCATCACCCGTCGTCAGCACACCGCCCGATCTGACCGGCGCCTTGCTGATCCGCCCCATGGTCGAGATCCGGCGCAGCATGTCGACGAACAGTCCCGACATCGGCAGGTTCGACCAGTCCGAATTGGCGGTGACATGGAACAGCACGATCTGGCCGTTGCCGATGCGCCGCGCGGTAACGAGCGGCGTGCCGTCCGCGAGCCTCGCCCAAACCGCCACCTCCGGTCCGATCCGTGCCGGGTCCGCCAGCACCTGGCGGCTTACCGAGACGTCGGCTGGCACGGTCAATCCGGCAAACGGGCTTTGATCTTCGAACGCCGCAAGCTTCTGCGGCGTCGACCATGACAGAGCACCGCCCAGCGTCCGCCCGCCCATTCTGAGCGGCACAGGCATGAGCTGGTCGCCACCCTTTTCCAAACGCGGTCCTGCAAAGCGAACCAGCACGCCGCCGTTCTCGATCCACGTCTGCACGTCGAGCGCGGTGTCGCCTGAAAGCGTGCCGATATCGGCGAGCATCAGCACGGTGGCGTTTTGCGAGAGAATGGTTTCGATATTGGCGGCCAGATTGGCATCCTTGGCAATGACCAGCTCGGAGTAGGGGGCCAGTGCCTTCTCGATGTAGTAGTGTGGCGCGAGCAATGGCTGCGCCTGCTCCTGGCTCTCGCCGGAGATGAGGCCGACGCGGTGCCAGCGCGCACTCGCATCGATGAGGGACACCGCACCCGCCGCGCGCTCCGCGGCGATCTCCAGTCGCGTCACCTGGTTGCGCAACTCTAGCGGCATGTCGAACACCGCTGTGATTTCCGTCTCTCCGCCCGCAAGGTTGAATGTTGTTTCGCCGAGGCGCTCTCCGCGCGCCGAAAAAGCATGGATCTGGCCGGAGCGCTGCGGTCCCTCCGCGCGTAGCACGCGCGCTTCGAGGCGTCCGCCCTGACCCGAGCGCGCCGCCAGACCCAGCGGCTCTTCTCCCGGCGCATCGGCGATGACCGACAACGAGCCGCCATTGGCAAGCGCTTCCATCCGCTTGACGAAGGCGCCGCCGTCCGGCTCGCCATTGCCTTCGTGGACGAGGCCATCCGACAGCCACACGACACTCGTACCCCCGCTTGCCTTTTCGAGTGCAGCAGCCAGCGCATCGAGCGCAGCGCCGCGGCGCGGAGCAAATGGAACGGGCTGCAACGCGGCCAGGCTCGAGCGTGCGTTGGATGGCGCTTCGATGCGCATGGAGAATGCCTTCGATTGGCTGGCAGTCGCGGCGATGATGACCGGCCGTCCCTGCGCCTCCGCCGTATCGATCATGCGCTGGGCCATCGCCTGCCGCTCGCTCCAGTGCGTCGCGCCTGCCCAGCCGTTGTCGATCACGATGGCGACGGGGCCGGACCCGGCAAGCGTGTCCTGGCGCGTCGGATTGAGCACCGGCTCGGCCAGCGCGAGAATGACGAGGGCAGCCGCCAGCAACCGGATCAGCAGCAGCCACCACGGTGTCTTGGCCGGCGTCTTCTCGCGGTTATCGATCCCGACCAGGATGCGGGTCGGCGGAAACGCCACCTGCTTCGGGCGCGGCGGCACCGTGCGCAGCAAGAGGTAGATCAGCGGCAGCGACAGCAGCCCCGCCAGCAGCCACGGATTGAGAAACGCCAGAGCGCCGAAACTCATGAGCGGCCTCCTGCGGCTTGATCAGCCGCTGCGCTCGGCTTGGGCGTCGTCGTCGCGCTGCCCTGCCAGCGATAACCGCCTGCGCTCAGTCGCATGATCAGCGTCAGCAACGGCTCGGAGGCAGACCGGTCGGTGTGATGCACGAGGAACGTCCAGCCGAGCCGGTGCGCGATCTCGGCAAGTCCTGTGCGGTGTGCCTCCAGGCGCGTGCGATACTCCGACCGCAGGCTCTCGGCGCGATCCGCGACCCAGCGTGCACCGCCTTCAGGGGCCAGGAATTCCGTGCGCCCGTCATAGGGCAGCGTCTCCTCGGCGGGATCGAGAATCTGCACCATGTGGCCGTTGACCCCGTTGCCTGCCAGCGCCTCGAGCCGTTCCTGGATCTGCGGCAGGGGGTCGAGAAAATCGGAGAAGAGGATTGTGCCGGAGAACCGCGAGATCCGCGCAGCTGGCGGCAGCGAGCCCGACAACGCTGGCTCATCGCCATGTTGCGCGATCGCTTCAGCCAGCTTGACCGTCGCACGCCGGCTCGCCGTCGGCTGCGTCAGCCCAAGTAGCGCAACGCGCTCGCCGCCCCGCACCAAGAGCTCGGCCGCTGCGAGCGTCAGCACGATGGCGCGCGCTTCCTTGGAGACGGGAGCAAGATGGCTGCGGAATCCCATCGAGGGCGACAGGTCCGGCCACAGCCAGATGGTGTGAGCCGCCTCCCACTCGCGTTCGCGCACATAGAGGTGGTCCGAACTCGCCGAGCGGCGCCAGTCGATCAGCTGCGCATCATCGGTCGCCTGCAATTGCCGGAACTGCCAGAAGGTTTCACCGGGACCGGCCCGCCGTCGCCCATGGATTCCGTGCGCGACAGTGGCGGCGATGCGCTGCGCATCGATCAGCAGATCCGGCAAACGGTCGGCAAGCTGGTGCGCCTCCATCTCCTGGGCGAACACGTCCGCTCCAAGACGACGCTGGCTGTCTCGCCCGCCGGCCTTCCCGCTCGTACTGGCTGCCGCCATATTCGAAGCTACTCCAGAGCCTCGCTCAGCTTCGCGATGATGCTGGACAGGTCCTGCCCTTCCGCGCGCGCCGCGAATGAAAGCGCCATGCGGTGTTTCAGCACCGGATCTGCCAGCGCGACCACGTCATCGATCGATGGCGCGAGGCGGCCATCGAGCAGCGCCCGCGCCCTGACTGCAAGCATCAGGGCCTGGCTGGCGCGCGGTCCCGGACCCCAGGCGACGTAGCGGTCCGTCAGCTCGTTGGCGCCGGTGTCGGGCCGCGCCGAGCGCACCAGAGAGAGGATCGCCTCGACCACCTTGTCGGAAACCGGGATCTGGCGCACCAGCCGCTGCGTTGCCATCAGCTCCGTGGCGGTGAGCACGTTCTCCACCTTGCGTTCGTCGCCGCCCGTCGTCGCATACAGCATGCGCCGTTCGGCCGCCATGTCGGGATAGGAAACGTCGATCTGTAAAAGGAAGCGGTCGAGCTGTGCTTCCGGCAGCGGGTAGGTGCCTTCCTGCTCCAGCGGATTCTGCGTCGCCAGCACGTGGAACGGTGTTGGCACGTCATGCCGCTGACCCGCCACCGTGACGTGGTGCTCCTGCATCGCCTGCAGCAGCGCCGACTGCGTCTTCGGGCTGGCACGGTTGATCTCGTCGGCCATCAAGAGCTGCGTGAAGATCGGCCCCTTGATGAAGCGGAAGGAACGTCGCTGGCCGGGCGCATCCTCGAGCACCTCCGAGCCGATGATGTCGGAGGGCATCAGGTCCGGAGTGAACTGGATTCGCTTCGCATCGAGCCCGAGCACCGTGCCCAGCGTCTCGACCAGCAGCGTCTTCGCCAAGCCCGGCACGCCGATCAGCAGCGCGTGGCCGCCCGACAGGATCGTGATGAGTGCCCGCGAGATCACCTCGTCCTGGCCGAAAATGACGGCACCTGCGGCCTTGTGAGCGCGCTGCATGTGCTCGGCGGCGGCCTCGATGCGTGCAACGATGTTGTCGTCGGTCTGTTTGAGTGTGCTCATCTAGCGACTATAGCCCAGTTCGGATGCCTAAGAACGATCAGCGCGGCAACACGGTGATAATAAGGTAGCGGGACGATTAAGGCTGTGGCAGCTGCGGTCAAGTGAACGTTACGTAACACGCCTAGTTTAGCGGCGGAGCAGGACAAGTCGCGATGACACAAGGAAAATTGCAAGGAGGATCCGCGCCCGAAGCGGCGCCGGCCAGCACTCCGGAATCCCAACTCGCTGATGCAACTCAGGGCCGAACGTCTAGCCCGGTCTCGGCTTCACAGCTCAGCCGGCTGGAGCAGGAGCTGGACAGCGCGACGGGCAGGGGCTTGCCGCCCGTCGAGCGCTGGAATCCGCCCTATTGCGGCGACATCGGCCTGGAAATCACGCGCGACGGCGTCTGGCACTATCGAAAGAGCCCCATTCAGCGGCCGGCGCTGGTAAAGCTGTTCGCCAGCGTGCTCAGGCGCGACGCCGATGGCCGCCATTATCTGGTGACACCTGTGGAAAAGGTCGATGTGACCGTCGAGGACGCGCCGTTTCTCGGTGTCGACTTGGAGGTGCTGGGCGAGGGGCGCGAGCAGACCCTGGTGATCCGCACCAATCTCGATGACGTCGTCCGTGTCGGAACCGAGCATCCCTTGCGCTTCGAAACCGCGATTGGCGGCGGCATGAAGCCTTACGTTCTCGTGCGTGGCCGCCTGGAAGCACTGCTGACGCGCGCGATCACCTTTGATCTCGCCGAATTGATGCTGAACGCCAACGATCATCGTGCCGGGGTCTGGAGCGGCGGCCGGTTTTTCGCAATGGACGACGAAACAGCACCTTCATGAGCCAGAACCCGAGCCACCTTCCATTCGCCCGGACCCGAGACAAACGTGCTAGTGTTCTGGATCAATCGCTTGAGTCCCGGCAGAAGTCGTCAAGCGATTGTGAATCCAGAACACAAACAAAAATTGGCTAGGGTTCCGGCGGAGACGCTAAGGAACCAAGCGTCGGAGTCGGAACACTAGTTCAACGCGAACTGCGCACTGAGCAGTCTGACGTCTGCGGGCTTGAGCAGCTGGCAGTGGTTCACGGTGACCTTGTAAAGCGGGCCTTCGAGGTTCGCCTCCCAGAAATCCAGAAAGCTCTTCAAGCGCGGGAAGCGCGGATGCAGGTCGTAGTCCTGCCAGATGTAGCTTTGCAGCAGCGCCGGATAATCAGGCAGGCGGTAGAGGATCTCCGCCGTCGTTAGGCTGTAGCCCCGAAGCATGGATTGGAAGTCATCACTTGCCATGCGAACCCTCGTGTCGTTGCGAGATCGAGTGGCTGACTGGAACAGTGCGTATGCGCGGCACCAACCACCGCAGTTTGCCAGTGATTCCGAAAAAATTATAGTTTGCAATGTGAAATCAATGAATTGTCAGCCGCTGCCCGCGATTGCTGCCAAGGGGGAGAGCAGGCTTTGCATACTGTCAGATCCAAATAGAGCATTCCGTCTTCCATCGAACGCCTTCGCTCGGCTCCAAACCATGTGACGCGCGAAGCCAACGCGTGAATGAAACGCGGCGCTGCTTCCGCAGTTCCGCGTTTCCTCGCCGACTGGAACCAGATCGATGAGACCAAGGCTGGAATTGATCTAGCGTCCGTAAATGCCGTGCGTGGTGACGATCGAACCCGTGCGGGCGAGATCCTTGAGCAGGGAATCGGCATTGGCGATGCCGCTGGCGCCAAACAGCATGAGGCTGGTGAATGCGACGGCTATGAAGGCTTTCATTGCAATTGGTCCTGTCTTGAATGTTTTGAACCCCGGGATCGGGGCAAGTGATTCGAAGCTGGTGAAATGCGCAGCCAACGACCCGCTGGGGCCATAGGTTGGGTATTCTCGTGCAGGCCTCAGCCGCCCTGCTTGATCAACTGGCGGATGAAATCACAAGTCGTCTGATCGGATGTGCAATCGCTGGAAGCCTGATGCGCGGCGTTGGCGGCGAATGAACCGGTCGTTGCGACGACGACGGCGAGCATTGCGGAAAGAAGTGCGTACTTCATGGGTCGATCTCCATTTCGAAGGGTTTTGCATTTCAATGCAGTGAGCGTTTTATTTCATCCCGGGAAGGTTTTGCATTTCCGGCCCGTTCGGTGATTTGAAATTAGCCGCGGATGGCTCGCATTTGAAATGAACAACCGATCGCGCAACTTCAAAGACGCCACTGCGGCGCGTGATCGGATCCCGCTTCAATGAGCGTCGCGACCGCATTCTCACGCGCGATTTGATCGATCGAGCCCCGATGCAAGGGCACTTCATCGCGATCGCGGTTTCGTGTGTCACGCGGACCTCCCGATTGCGTGAAACACGTCGCGCCAATCAACGCGCCAGGCGCGCACATCAGTTGCCTGTTGTGCCGCCGGTGGACCAAGCCGCCTCGTCGAGCAAGGTCAGTGGCAGCCGGCGTTCGAAAAGGCACACGCGTTAGCCGGGCGTTAACCGCTTCTGTGGTTCAACAAATCGACGACCGAGTTCTGTCAGTTGCGTTTGTTGAAAGGCGTATCTCATGTTTCGTTTGCGTGCCCGCGCCGTGCGCGCTGGCGACCGTCTCCTGACGGATTCCTCGCTATCCCTCGCATTGACCTTGGCACTCATGGTCGCCGGATGCGGCGGCCGCCAGGACCACGCACCGACCGCCGACGCGCGGGTCGCTGCCCCGCCTGCATCGCAGGTCCAAGTTGTCCTCACTGAGCATAAGGTGGAGATGGAGGACGACGGGCTGCCAGCGCAGACCCCACCCCTTATGCGCACGATGCGCATACCCGATGATCCCACCGAGCCATTCAGCCGCAACTACGGCGGAGCGCAAGTTCCGCTCATTCGCGCGAAGTCCACGCCATCATTGGTCGGCAACGAGCGCAGAGCCGATGCCAACATCCAAACTCTGCTAGGTCGCACGCTGTACACTCCTGCAGAGCCCGCTCCAGCCGCCGAGTCTGGTGTCAGGATTTCGGCGCGCGACCTTCCTGCCGATTTGCCACCCGACTTTCGCGAGAGATTGATCGTCGCCAACGGCCTGCGTTGACAGGCTCACAAACACGCGGAATTTGGTGCCGGTCCGCGCAATTGCGTTGATCCTTGTCAGCATAAGTATTTCCAGGCCGGGAGATGAAGTTTTTGTGAAGTGCCAACTTGTTGTCGTGTTCGCACGTTAGCCTAGCACCACCAACCGGGAAGGTGTGGCGACAAGTCCTGAAGCTGAGGCCGACCCGAAACAGAAGGAGAGCGATATGCTGAAATCAGCATGCCTGGCGGTCGCTTCAGCCGGGTTCATTCTTTTTAGTTCGGCGATGCCGTCGGCAGCTGCACCCGCGGCGCCGGGCGCCAAGTCGATGACCCCCGCCGGCTCAGGCCTTGTGACGCAAGTCCGCAGGGGCGGGCATCACGGTGGCCATCACGCTGGCGGTGCAATCCGCGGCGGCGGGCTCCGGCTCGGCGGTGGACCTGCGTTCGTCGGACGCGGCTACCGTGGCGGCCATCACCACCACAGGCGCCACCGCGGCTGGGGCGGCGTCTACTTCGCAGCCCCGCTGTACTATGGCGATTACGGCTACGGCTACGGCGATTGCCACTGGCTGAAGCGCAAGGCGTGGCGCACCGGCAGCAGCTACTGGTGGCGCCGCTATAATCGGTGCGTCGACCGGTCCTACTGGTAATCCCAGTCCTGTTACCGCACGCGCTCCTGTTGCAGTCGTGCGGGCCACCGGTTACGAAACATCGATATGAAGAACCAAGCGAAGGGTCGGCTCAGCCGGCCCTTCTGCCTTGTGCGAGCCGCGCAGCCAAACCCCGGGTGTATCATGCAGTGCGAAGATCATCCGACGTTTCTGCGCTGGAGCGAAGTTCCGCAACGGCACCTCCTCGTACCCGCGCTCGACGCCATCTTCTTCGATGCGAGCAACACCAAGACATTTGCATCGGCCGAGGTGCGTAGGGCGTTTCGTACACGCTGGCTAGGCCGGTACCTCGATATGACACCACATCTGGCGCACCTCGTGTTTCTGGGAGCAGATGCGACGCCCGAAGCCCTTGCCGGCTATGTCATCGGGGCGCATGAGGACCCGACACAGACCGATCGCTACGATGACGTCGGCTATTTCCATTTGCTGGCCGATGTGACGCGTCGCTTCCCTGCCCATCTTCATATCAACTTGCGGAGTGACACGCGCGGTAGAGGCCTGGGCAGCCTGCTGATCGAGAGATTCGTAGCGGATGTCGCGCGCGCCGGCTTGCCGGGCGTGCACGTCGTCACTGGTGCGCACCTGCGCAATGTCTCCTTCTATCGGCGCAACGGCTTCGACTTCGTGCATGTCTTCCAATGGAATGGATCTGAGCTCGCCTTCCTCGGCCGCTCGCTGCAGCCCTGAAATTCGTGGCGGTAGCAAGATTGCACCCTGTTGGAGCCTCTGCCATACTCGCGTCCGACCGACATTTGCACTCTGATTGAGCATGTTCAGTCGCCAAGTGATCTGAGATGCGTTGACGAATTCGGTTCCTGGCTGCTCTGCACGATTGCCTGGTGCATCAGATGTGTGTTTGGCGGCGGCACTAAGCTCATTTGGGAGATCATGGCCGAATCCACCGGTGCGATACGCATGGCCGACAACGATGGCAAAGGCGCCGAAGCGGCCATCCGGCTGTCGCGGGTCAACAAGTGGTTCGGCGCATTCCACGTCCTGCGTGACATTGATCTGCATGTGTCGCGCGGCGAGCGGATCGTCATCTGCGGCCCTTCCGGCTCGGGCAAGTCGACGCTCATCCGCTGCATCAATCGGCTCGAGGAGCACCAGTCTGGCCAGATCTTCGTCGAGGGCGAGGAACTGACGAGCGACATTCGCCGCATCGAGAAGATCCGCTCCGAAGTCGGCATGGTCTTCCAGTCGTTCAACCTGTTCCCGCATCTGACCGTGCTCGACAACCTGTGCCTGGCGCCACAGTGGGTGCGCGGGATGCCGCGCCGCGATGCGGAGGAAATCGCCATGCGCTACCTGGAGCGCGTGCGCATTCCCGATCAGGCAATGAAGTATCCGGGCCAACTCTCCGGCGGTCAGCAGCAGCGCGTCGCCATTGCCCGCGCATTGTGCATGAATCCGCGCATCATGCTGTTCGACGAGCCGACCTCCGCGCTCGATCCGGAAATGGTGAAGGAGGTGCTCGACGTGATGAGCGAGCTGGCCGGGCAGGGCATGACGATGCTTGTCGTCACACACGAGATGGGCTTTGCGCGCGCCATCGCCGACCGGGTGATTTTCATGGATCAGGGTGAGATCGTCGAGCAGGCGCCGCCCAAGGAGTTCTTCTCCAGCCCACGCTCGGAAAGAACACGGCTTTTCCTCGCACAGATCCTCGCCCACTGAGCCTTGTTGCGCTTGTGTGGATGAATGTCTCGCTTATTGGCAATGTACGACATGTCTCAACTGTGTTGCTGAACTCCGCACGATGCTGGCATTGTGCATTTAGGTCTCAAGAGTCGACACTCGTATGAATTGAATGAAGTGAGGACACGATGAAAGCTCTTCTGAATGGAGGTATCGCAACAGCTCTGCTCGCATGCCTCGCCGCGACTCCCGCGATCGCGCAGGGCACGCTGCAGAAAGTGAGGGACAGAGGCGAGCTGTCATGCGGCGTGAATACCGGCATTGCAGGCTTCAGTGCGCCAGATGAGAAGGGCAATTGGGCTGGCCTCGACGTCGACCTGTGCCGAGCTATCTCTGCTGCGGTTTTCAAGGACGCAACCAAGGTCAAGTATGTGCCGCTCACCGCGAAGGAACGCTTCACCGCGCTTCAGTCGGGCGAGGTCGATCTGCTCTCCCGCAACACGACATGGACCATGAGCCGCGACACGTCAGCGGGCATGAACTTCGTCGGTGTCAACTATTACGACGGCCAGGGATTCCTCGTGACCAAGGCACTTGGCGTCAAGTCGGCGAAGGAGTTGGCCGACGCCAGTATCTGCGTCCAGACGGGCACCACCAATGAGCTCAACGTCGCCGACTTCTTCCGCCAGGCTGGCATGACATACAAGCCTGTCGTGTTCGAGAAGCTGCCCGAGACTATCGCCGCCTACGCAGCCGGCCGTTGTGATGTCTTCACCTCCGATGCCTCGCAGCTCTATTCGATCCGCCTGACGCTCGCCAAGCCGGAGGATCACATCGTGTTGCCTGATGTAATTTCCAAGGAGCCGCTGGGTCCGGCCGTCCGCCAGGGCGACGCGCAGTGGAGCAACATCGTGCGTTGGATGTTGTTTGCCCTCATCAACGCCGAGGAGCTTGGCGTAACCACGGCAAACCTCGACCAGATGCTCGAGTCTCCCAATCCGGAAATCAAGCGGCTGCTCGGCAAGGAGGGTGACTACGGCAAGGGCATCGGCCTCGACAACGATTGGGCCTATCAGGCGATCAAGGCTGTCGGCAACTATGGCGAAACCTTCGAGCGCAACGTCGGCGCGGGATCGCGTCTCAAGATCTCGCGCGGCCAGAATGCATTGTGGCGGGACGGCGGATTGCAGTACGCTCCGCCGATCCGCTGACGGGGCCGGAGTTCGCATATGGCGCTGGGGCAAGACAACGTGTCCGGCACGTCGTGGCGTGGCCGCCTCGTCGATCTTCTATATGATCCCGCCGCGCGCGGCATTGTCTTCCAGATAGCGCTGGTCGCCGGGCTCGTCGCGTTCGCTGTCGCGATCATCTCGAATACCATCACCAACCTCGAAAAGCAGCACATCGCGTCAGGCTTCGATTTCCTCGGCCGCACCGCCGGTTTCGACATCTCACAGTCGCTGATCGAGTATTCCAACGTCTCCAGCTATGGCCGCGCCTTCTGGGTCGGCCTGCTCAACACTCTGCTGGTCGCCGGGCTCGGCATTCTTATCGCGACGATCATCGGCTTTGTCGTTGGCATCGCGCGGCTGTCTTCCAATTGGCTCATCGCGCGGCTAGCCGGCGTCTATGTCGAGATCCTGCGCAACATCCCACCCTTGCTGATGCTGTTTGCCATCTACTTCGCGGTGTTGAAGACACTGCCATTGCCGCGCGACAGTATCGCCTTGCCGTTTTCGAGTTATCTCAACGTGCGCGGGTTGACGGTGCCGATGCCGATCTGGCAGCCGGGTATCGGCTGGGTCGTCACCGCATTGGCGTTGGCGATCCTCGCGGTGCCGCTCCTGGGCTGGTGGTCGTTTCGCCGACGGCTCGCCACCGGCCGGACCTTCCCGACCGTCTGGGTCGGCGCGGCACTCGTCATTGGCCTGCCGGCGATTGCGTTCCTTCTGGCAGGAATGCCGGTCCGCTTCGACGTGCCGAAACTCGGCCGATTCAATGTGACGGGCGGCTTGTCGCTGCTGCCGGAACTGGTGGCGTTGACCACCGGCCTTTCGCTCTACACCGCCGCCTTCATCGCCGAGATCGTCCGCGCCGGAATTCTCGGCGTCCCCAAGGGCCAGAAGGAAGCCGCCGCAGCACTCGGCCTGTCCCCGACACATGCGATGCGTCTCGTCATCATTCCGCAGGCCATGCGCATCATAATTCCACCGCTCACCAATCAATACCTGAACCTCACCAAGAACTCCTCGCTCGCCGTCGCCATCGGCTATCCCGATCTCGTCCACGTCTTCGCTGGAACGGTGCTCAATCAGACCAACCAGGCGATCGAGGCAATCTTCATTACGATGTCGGTCTATCTCGCCATCTCGCTCGTGACCTCACTGTTCATGAACTGGTTCAACGCCCGCATGGCGCTGGTGGAGCGGTAGTCATGACAACGGTGAACGAGGATCGTTTGGGACAGCGCCGCGCATCGCAACTGCCGCGCCGCGCTCCCGGTCTTCCAGGACCCGTCGCCTGGGCGCAGAAAAACCTCTTCTCATCGCCGCTCAACATCGCCCTCACTCTCGTCGGCGCCTGGATCACCTGGAAGCTCGCCTACGCGATATTCGATTGGGCGATCGTGCGCGCGGTCTTCACCGGCAGCGACGGCAGTGCGTGCGCGAAGCCGGGCACCGGCGCCTGCTGGCCCTTTATCACCGCCAAGCTCGACCAGTTCATCTACGGCCGCTATCCCGAGCCCGAGCGCTGGCGCGCCAACCTGACGATGCTGCTCGGTGCGGCGGGCCTCGCTGGGCTGATGATCCCCGGCATTCCACGCAAGGGCTGGTTCGCGATTTTCCTGCTCGCCGTCTTTCCGGTGATTGCGTTCTACCTGCTTACCGGCGGTGTATTCGGCCTTGAGATCGTCGACACCGACAAATGGGGCGGGCTGCTGGTCACGCTCGTCGTCGCCGTCGTCGGCATCGTCGCTTCGTTTCCGATAGCCGTTCTGCTTGCACTTGGTCGCCGGTCGCAGTTGCCGATGGTGCGCTACGCGTCGATAGGTTTCATCGAATTCGTGCGCGGTGTGCCGCTCATCACCATGCTTTTCATGGCATCCGTCATGCTGCCGCTGTTCCTGCCCGGCGGCGTCACCTTCGACAAGCTGCTGCGCGCTCTCATCGGTGTCGCCTTGTTCGAAGGCGCCTACCTCGCCGAGGTGATCCGCGGCGGCCTGCAGGCGATACCGCGCGGCCAGTACGAGGCCGCCGATGCGCTTGGCCTGTCATACTCCAGGAAGATGGCGCTCGTCGTGCTTCCCCAGGCCTTGAAGCTCGTCATCCCGGGCATCGTCAATTCCTTCATCGCGCTCTTCAAGGATACCAGCCTCGTTCTCATCATCGGCCTGTTCGACCTGCTGGGCATTGTCCAGCAGGCGATTTCCTCGGACTCCACCTGGTTCTCGCCCTCAACACCGATGACCGGATACGTATTCGCCGCCTTCGTCTTCTGGGTGTTTTGCTTTGGCATGTCGCGCTACGCGCAATGGATGGAACGACGGCTCGGCAGTTCCGATCAGCGCTGAGCCGCGTGTTGGTAGCCACCGCCGGCAGCCGCTCGATACATCGTCAAGATGAGTGTGTGTCGCGGTTCGGCGTGAAAACTTGCTCAGAACAAAAGAGCCGGGAGAACGTCTCCCGGCCCTTCGGCTTTCTCCTATGTTCTGGGCGATGCTGACCGCCCACTTGCACTTTGTCGTCTCAGCGCAAGTTGATCCTCGAACCTGGCCGCTGCGGTCCACCTCTCTTCGGACCATCCGGCCGCTTCCGGATCTCCTTGCAGTGCGGCTGGTACTTGCCAACCGTGCCACGCGGGCAAGCCTTGCGGATCGGTGTGCAGTTCGGCTTGACGCCGGTGAAGCCTGGTCCGCAACGCTCGCGCCGTGGCGGGCACGGTCGGCCGGCCGGCAGCACCTGACCATTCCAGCACTTGTGCGTCTGTGGCTCCTTGCGGCGGCAGTTCGGCCACTTGCCGACCATGCCCTTGTCTTCGCACGACTGCTGTGGCGGGCAGGACTTGCCGGCAGGCAGCAGCTGGCCGTTCCAGCACTTGTGCGTGCGCGGCGGGCACTGGCGCTGGCTCGGCGCCTTCGAACCGTCCCAGCAGCTGACGCCATGCTGGCATCTGCCATCACTCCAGCGACCGCCCGATTTCTTGCACTCGCAGGCAGCATCGCACCGATCGACCGGCCTGCAGTTGGGCCAATTGCCGACCATGCCCCGGCTCTCGCAAGACTGCTCAGGCGGACGCCGGTTGCAGTCCGGGTACTTGCCGTAGGTGCCTTCCGGGCATTCCTTGGCCGGCGGCTCGCGGCCTGGCTTGCCGCACCACTTGCCGTGACGCCCTTCGAAGATCACCCAGCCCTTGTGGCGCAGATAGGGCACGCGCGACTGCGGCACCTGTTCGAAGCCTGGCGGGCAAGGAGTCTCGACCGGCGGTCTTACGCACCACAGATGCCTGATCCGCACGACCGTCCAACCCTGGTGTCGCAGGTAGTGAGCGCGCAACGAGCTGACCTGCTGCATGTCGCCGGGGCAGAAGTCGACGACCGGCGGAATCACGGGCGGGATCGGATCTATGATGCCCGGGGGCTCGATCGGCCGCTCGCTGCAGGTGCGTCCGTTCCAGCGCTCGCCGGGTGGGCAGCACTTGTCCTTGATCGGCGTGCGCGACCAGCCACTTGGGCATTGCGTGTTCTTAGGCACGCACTGACCGTCGTCGAATACGTAGCCGGGCGGGCACTGCTGCGGCTCGGGAGGCGGCTGTCTGCAGATGTTGCTCGGCATGTTCATGACCGCATCATCCTGATCGTCACCCGCGTTGGTGTTCTTGGGTGCGCCGACCGGCAACACGATCTCCGCCTCGTTGCGAGAGCGGCATTCGTTCTGACGAGCCGCATTCTGGCTGAACGACAGTTCGACGCGGAACTCTGTGAACGAGCCGGCATTGGGCAACGCCACGTTTGCGAGCTTGCACAACCGCGTATTGCCCACCTGCGGATCGCAGCCCCATGGATGCGTGCCAGGTCCCGGAATGATCACCGCTCCAGGAGGGGCAGTGTCACGCACGTGGATCGCTCCGTTGAATGGTCCAGGGCTGGTCAGCGTCACGCGGATGATGTAGCTGCAGCTGGCGCCGCCGAGATCGTTGCCGTAGCACGCCTCGTTGAAGGGGCTCTTTTCGATCTTCAGATTCGTGCGCTGTTCGCGGCACAGCTCAGGCGGCATGTCAGCCGTCGCGCTGTCGCTGTCGTCGCCAGCATCCGTGTTCTGCGGTGCACCGAGCGGGTTTGTGATCCAGGCACGATTGCGCAGCTTGCAATCGTGCTGCTTGGCGTCCGCGATCGGCAGTGCCGCAAACACCCACAGATGCACCTTGTCGGTCGGACCCAGGAACACGTTGGCCGGATTCTTGTGGGTGCACTCGAAAGTGTTGCCACCGACGCTGCCGCAGTTCCAGTTCACCAGCGGTGCGCCGGCGAAGACCACGCCTGCGGGCAGCTGGTCACGCACTGAAATCGGCCCGAGGAAGTTGTCGGGACCGGTGTTCTCGACGCTTACGTGATAGCGGCAGAGAACACTGTTACCCACGATCCTGCAGAACTCCGCCTTCTTCTCCAGCTTCAGATTGGAGCGTCTGGGCTTCTGATCGCAGCGCGGATCGGGGATAATCGCCGTGGCGCTGTCGATGTCGTCGTTGGGATCGCTATTCCATTGCGAACCACCTGGTGCCCATTCGATCTCGGCGACGTTGGTGAGACGGCAGCGCAGCGGGTTCTTGGGAATCTTGGCCCACACGTTGAGGAACACCGACTGGCCGGGCGCCAGGAATGTGTTGGGACGCCAGCAGCGCGTGTTGGCCGGATTGCCGCCGACATGCCAGCACGCCCACGGCGGCTGCGGCTGGAACGCCGTATCGAGCCCGGCAGGATTGGCCGGGAAGAAGTCGCGCACCAGTATGTGGCCGAAGTAGTTGTCAGGTCCCGTGTTGCGAACTCGAACCTGATACCGGCAAAGCCAGTTGGATCCGATCGACCAGCACGACTTCGGATTGGCGCGCTTCCTGAGTTCGAGGTTGGCTTGATAGGGAACTTCAGGCGGCGGGAACTCGGGTGGGAATCCTGGCGGAATTTCATCGCCCGGAGGCACCCACCCGGGAGGAAGCTCACCTAACGTCTGCACGCCCGGTGCGCCATCGCACGGCTGCCAGATCTCGACGTCACCGATGTGACCGGCCTTCTCGGCATCGCCAAAGAAGCTGTCGTAGTCGGTGAAATAGCTGGTCATCGGCGGCACGTTCTGCGGCCGCACCAGACCAACCGGATTGCCTTGCAGGCCGTGCACGTCCGCGTTCGCCGCCGGATCGCCTTCCGCATCACCTTGCGCGAACTCGCCCGCGCGCAGACGCTCGCCCGTGGTCCACAGGAACTGCCCGCACGAGCCGATCTTCATCGTCCCGGTTTCATCATAGGGAAAGCCGAGTGCGATACCGCCATTGGAATGGCGATGCTCGGGCGGCAGGCCGATGGCGTAGGTTTCGGCGACCTCGACCCAGCGGCTCGGCGTTGCCGGGTCGTCAGGAGTTTCGAGGCTATAGCGCTTCACTTCGGCCTTCTCGGCTTCGGCATAAAGCGAAAAATCGTAGCTGCCGCGCTGGCCCGCGCGTTCGGCGACAAACATGCGGCCTTCGCCGTCGAACAGCATGTCGGAAAGCTGTGTATCAGCTGCCGTGGTGGCGACATCGAGCTCCCAACGCGCATCACTCGCCAGATGCCCGTCCTGTGCGATGCCGATCGACCAGACCTGGCGGTCGACCGCGTAGTAGAGCCGGCCTTCGCGCACGGCCATGCCATGCACGCGCCGTTCCTTTTGCGTGTAGCCCCAGGTCTCGGGCTTCTCGACATCGAAGCCGGGCGAGGTGATGTCGGCCTTCGAGCCATCGTCATTGACAGCGGCGAGCCCCTTGGCAGGACGGCCACTGACGCCGTGATCGAACGTGTCGATCAGCTGGCCATTGGCATCGAGGCGATGAATGAGGCCGGTGTCGAGATCCGACACGAACAACTGTTTCGACGCCTTGTCGTAGACGATGTCGCCGATACCCGCGCCGGAATTGCCGGGAATGGTAGCGAACAGCTTGACCTCGCCGGTGGTGCCGTCGACCCGCCAGATGGCGCCAGGCGAACCGCCCTTGTCCTCGGCGAACATGCCGGGCATCCAGGTGGCGCCGGCGGCACCCCTCTTGGTGCGGTCGGGATTACCGTCGCCGTTGCTGTCGGGCTTGACGATGTGCAGGCCGAACATCGAAGTCGCGCCGAGATAGATGTTGGGTGCAACCTTGGCGCCGCCGTTGCTGTCTTCCAGAGCGATCGCGAACACCTGGCCGACGTCACGGGCGAAAACCTGTTCGTCGCGGGCGGCGCGCAGATACCGGGGCGTCGCGAGGGCGCGGCGTAAGCGTCGGGCTGAAGCCCGACCCACAGGGGCGCGCGGATGCCCGTGGGTCGACCTTCAGGCCGACATGGGACGGA
>JBGANK010000053.1:0-20899 GCA_044222395.1 Hyphomicrobiaceae bacterium
TGGAGCCTGGCGAGGCGCGAGACCGGCTGACGCGGGATATTTTCGTCTCGCGTGACGTCAACGACCCGACCGGCCTGCTGGAAGTGACGCTGCAAAAGGTCATCGACGCGCTGCCGGCCGAGAAGAAATTGGAAAAGGCGATCCGCGAGGGCATAGTGCGCCGGTACCACGGAATCGACTGGTTCGCCGATGCCGTCGGCAAGGGCGTGATCTCTGAGATCGAGGCCAATCAGCTGCGCGAGGTCGAGCGGCTGGTTGCGCGGGTGATCGCCGTCGATCATTTCGATCCGGCGGAGGTCAAGCCGAATTTCGTGCGCGTCGGTCACAACTCCGGTGCGGTCAATTCGTTCGCCGCGGAATGAGGCGATAGGGAGTGATGGTGATGAAAGAGTCCGTGCTGTTGGGCGATCTCAAGGACTGGCGGCTGACGTTGGATCTGGAGGGGATCGCATGGGCGACGTTCGACCGCGAGGGCGAGAGCGCCAATTCGCTCGGGCGGCGGCCGCTGGAAGAGCTGATGCGGATCGTCGGCCGCGTCGAGGAAGGCGCCAGGACCGGTGAGATCGCCGGGCTCGTCCTCGTTTCAGGCAAGGAGAAGGGTTTCATCGTCGGAGCCGACATTCGCGAATTCGAGCAGATGACGACGGAGCCGGCGGTCGTCGATGCGATCGCGCCGGTCAATGCGATGCTCGACCGCATCGAGAAGATGCCGGTGCCGGTGGTGGCGGCGATCCATGGCGTGTGTGTGGGTGGCGGTCTGGAACTGATCCTCGCCTGCCACTACAGGATCGCCACGCGGGATGATTCCACCAAGGTCGGCTTCCCCGAGGTCAAGCTCGGCATTTTCCCCGGCTTCAACGGCACGGCGCGCTCGATCCGGCAGGCGGGACCGCTGTCGGCGATGGAGGCGATGCTGACCGGGCGCATGATCTCGGCTTCTTCGGCAAAGCGCATGGGCCTCATCGACCAGCTCGTCGACAGCCGCGGCGCCTTGCGCTGGGCGGCGCGGCGCGCGGTGCAGTCGAAGAAGAAGTCGGAGCCGGCACCGCAGACCAAGGCGATGCTGGCAAAGTGGCCGGCGCGCAGCTTCATCGCCGGCAAGATGCGCGAGGAGACGCGCAAGAAGGCGCGGGAAGCACACTATCCGGCGCCATTCCGGCTGATCGACCTGTTCGAGCGACACGGCGGAAGCTTCGAGGCGATGAAGGCGCACGAGACGCGCATGTTCGCGCCGCTGATGGTGTCGGATACCTCGCGCAACCTGCGGCGCGTGTTCCGTCTGTCGGAGCTCTTGAAGGCGCAGACGCCCAAGGGGCTCACCTGGAAGCCGATCCGCGTGCACGTGATCGGTGCGGGCACGATGGGTGCCGACATCGCGGGGTGGTGCGTGACTTCGGGCATGGAGGTGACGCTGCAGGATCTGTCCGCCGATGTCATCGCCAAAGGCATCAAGGCGCAGGGCCGGCTGTTCGCCAAGAAGTTCAAGACCAAGGCGCTCCGGGACGCGGCCGGCGCGCGGCTCATTGCCGATCCGGAAGGAAACGGCATCAGGCAGGCTGACGTCATCATCGAGGCGATCGTCGAGAGGCTCGACATCAAGCAGAAGCTGTTCAAGGACGTGGAATCCAAGGCCAAGCCCGATGCGGTGCTCGCCTCCAACACGTCCTCGCTGATGATCGAGGACATTGCCAAGGAGATGGCCAACCCGTCACGGCTGATCGGCATCCACTTCTTCAATCCGGTGGCGCAGATGCCATTGGTGGAGGTGATACGCGGCGCGCAATCCAACGATGCCGACGTCGACAAAGGCTGCGCGTTCGTCACCGCGATCGGCAAATTCCCGCTCATTGCCAAGAGCGTCCCGGGCTTCCTCGTCAATCGCGTGCTCGCTCCCTACATGATGACGGCGCTCGCGCGCGTCGACAAGGGCGAGGACATGCAGAAGATCGACGAGGCGGCGCGTGCGTTCGGCATGCCGATGGGACCGGTCGAGCTTGCCGATACGGTCGGCCTCGACGTTTGTGCACACGTCGGCAAGATCCTCGGACTCGCCTCGGAGGGCAGTGGCGGGCGCCTGGAGCGGCTGGTCAGCTCGGGGCGGCTCGGCAAGAAGTCGGGCGAAGGCTTCTACGTGTGGAAGGACGGCAAGGCGGAAAAGAAGCTCGAAACCTATGGCGAGGGCGAGTTGGACAAGCTCGGGCGTGAATTGGTCGAGCCGCTGATCACGGAAGCGCAGAAGGCGCTCGATGAAGGCGTGGTCGCCAACGCAGATCTGGTCGATGCCGGCGTGATCTTCGGCACCGGCTTTGCTCCCTTCCGTGGCGGTCCATTGCACTACAAGAAATCGCTCGGCGGACGGACCCCGGGCAGCGAGCACCGTGCGGCGGCCGAGTAGCATCACGATTTCTCAATCGGGTCGCTGGCAGACGGCCAGGCGATCCTGAGGTTCATTCAAATGCCAACGCCGCGCGGCGTCTTCGCCAGCAGGCACCTGGAGAGACCACATGACCGAAGCACTTCGCCGCGTCGCCGTGATCGGCGGCACCCGCATCCCCTTCTGCCGCTCCAACACGCTTTATGCCGATCTGTCGAACCTGGAGATGATGACGTGCGCGCTCAATGGCCTGGTCGAGCGCTATCATCTTGAAGGCGCTCATATCGACGAGGTGGTCGGCGGCGCGGTCGTCACGCATTCGAAGGACTGGAACCTGGCGCGCGAGGTGTTGCTCGGCACGAAGCTCGCGACCTCGACACCGGGCATCACCATGATGCAGGCGTGCGGCACCAGCCTGCAGGCGGCGATGGCGTCGGCGGGCAAGATCGCCACGGGACAGATCGAGTGCGCCATCGCAGTGGGCTCGGATACCACGTCCGATCCGCCGATCGTTTTCACCAAGAAGTTCGCGCGGCGGCTCGCCGAGCTCGGGCAGAAGAAATCGACGCTCGACAAGCTCAAGGTGTTCAAGGGCATGTCGCCCGCTGAGCTGGCGCCGATGCCGCCGCAGACGTCCGAGCCGCGCACCGGGCTCGGCATGGGGCAGCATTGCGAGCTGATGGCCAAGGAATGGCAGGTGTCGCGCGAGGACCAGGACCAGCTCGCCTTCGAAAGCCACAAGAAGGCGGCGGAAGCCTATCGCTCGGGATGGATGGATCGTCTGCTGGTGCCGTGCGCGGGCGTCTATCGCGACAACAACGTACGCGGGGATGTGTCAGTGGAGAAGCTGGCGTCGCTCAAGACGTCGTTCGACAAGTCGGCCAAGGGCACGATGACGGCCGGCAATTCGACGCCGCTGACCGATGGCGCAGCGGCCGTGCTGCTGGCTTCGGAAGCTTGGGCGGCGGCGCGTGGGCTGCCGGTCAAGGCCTACCTCACCTATTCGCAGACGGCGGCCAATGATTTTGTGGCAGGCGAGGGGCTGTTGATGGCGCCGACAGTGGCCGTATCGGAGATGCTGAAGCGCGCCAATCTCAGGCTTCAGGATTTCGACTTCTACGAGATCCACGAGGCGTTCGCGGCACAGGTGTTGGCGACGCTGAAGGCTTGGGAGGATCCAGAATACTGCCGCACGCGGCTTGGCCGCTCGGAGCCGATGGGCTCGATCGACCGCGCCAAGCTCAACGTCAAGGGATCTTCGATCGCATTCGGACATCCGTTCGCGGCGACGGGCGCGCGCATCGTTGCCAACCTCGCCGAGCTGCTGGCCGAGCATGGCGGGCGCGGTCTCATTTCGATCTGCACGGCGGGCGGCATGGGTGTCGCCGCCATCATGGAGAGCGCCAAGGCCGGCGAGATGCGCAAAGCGGCGTGAGGTTTTCCTCGTCCGCGTCGGCAATCCTTCGCTTGCCGGCAATGAAAGGTCTCGCGCAAAGCGTTTGCGGGCGTGGCGTGCCGCCATCAGGGAGATCGTGCCGCGGCCACATTGTGGTGCATCTAAGCCAACTCACTCCTTGCCGCAGTTGCGCGGCGCGACGAGAGCAGGACTTCAATCAAGCATGGCAGATGACAAGAAGATCGCGGCGGTCAAGGCGCTGGTCGGCGAGCTTGCCGGGGCGCTCGATCTGGATGCCTTCGTGCGGCTGTGGGACGGCTCGCGCATTCCGCTCGGCGCGCGCGCTGCTGGTCCGCTGGAAATCGTCATCAAGGACCCGGGCGTGATCGCCTCGTCCCTGCGCAAGCCGACACTCGATACCATCATTGGCCACTACATCGACAAGCGGCTCGACATTGCGGGCGGGTCGCTCATCGATCTTGGCCGGCAGATCAACCAGCGCGGGCGGTCGGTGAAGATCCGCGGACGCGAGGCGTTGCGGCTGGCGCGCCGTCTCACTCCGTTCCTGTTCGCGGCGGGAGAGCCGCCACGAACACAGGGCGGTTTCGAGGGCGACATCGTCGGTGCGCGCCGGCAGAAGGGCGACAACAAGGACTACATCTCCTTCCACTACGATCTGTCGAACGACTTCTACAAGCTCTTCTTATGCGAGGAGATGGTCTACTCGTGCGCCTATTTCCACGACTGGCAGCAGGACCTGGCGCAAGCGCAGAAGAACAAGCTCGACATGGTGTGCCGCAAGCTGAGACTGAAGCCGGGCGAGAGGTTCCTGGACATCGGCTCCGGCTGGGGCGGACTCGTCTGCCACGCCGCGCAGAACTATGGCGTGAAGGCGCACGGCATCACGCTGTCGCAGGAGCAACTCGAGCTGGCGCGCGAGAAAGCGGAGCGACTTGGGCTGTCGGATCGCGTGACGTTCGAGCTGACCGACTATTCGGCGCTTCAGGGTACGTTCGACAAGATCGCGTCGGTCGGCATGTACGAGCACATCGGGCTTGCGAACATTCCGGCCTACATGAAGAAGATGCGATCGCTGCTGGCCGAGGAGGGCTTGTTCCTCAACCACGCCATCTCGCGGAAGGGAAAGCGGCGCAAGCGGTTCGTGCCGGAGCGGTTGCGGCCGGAGCAGCGCGCACTTGCCAAATACATCTTTCCCGGTGGGGCGCTCGACGACATCGGGCACACGGTTGCGGAAATGGAGATCGCCGGCTTCGAGGTGCACGATGTCGAGGGCTGGCGCATGCACTATGCGCGCACGTGCCAACTTTGGTGCGAGCGGTTGATGGCGCGCCAGGACGAAGCCATCGCACTCGTTGGCGAAGCGAAATACCGCATCTATATCGCCTATCTCGCCGGCTGCGCGATCGCCTTCGAGCGCGGCTCGGCGCGGCTGTTCCAGACACTTTGCTCGAAGACGGCGAAGCGTCCGCCACCATTGCCGCCGACGCGGGCCGACCTTTACCGGTGATCGAGCCTACCCTGGCGGCCAGAGGCAGCGCGTTAGATGAGAACCAATCGCGATCTCTATCTATCGATTGCCGAATTGGTGCAGTCCAGTAGGGACAATCCGCGCAGTCTCGAAACCTATCTTCGTTGCCTCAGCGCACAGGCTGCGCCCTTCGCCGCAGCGCCTGGCATGCCGCTCGCGACGTTCTTCTCGCTTCTTCGGGCCTCGCTCGCTGCTGAGACAGAGCCAAAGGCGGCAATGCCGGCCAATGTGGGCGAGCCCAATCCCGGGGGCACGAGCTATGAAGACTGGCAGGCTTTGATTGCGCGCCAGATCGCAGATCTCAGTGAGATGCGCGAAGCAGGTACGCTAGATCAGGCGTTTTTTGGCATCGCGGCGCCCAGCGGAAGCATCTGGTACAATACGAGCGTGTCCGGCTTTCTCGAATGCGCAGCGGCAGGGACTTTCGGTGGCTGGCAGCCTGGTGACGATACCGGCCGCAAACTCGTACCAGGAGACGTCGCCTATCTGAAAGAGGATGGGTCGATAGGCTCAGCTCCAGCGAGCGCGTTCGAGCATCCGATCCGCAACATCGACGTGGTCACGTGGGAAGAGGCAATCGACTTTCTCTGGTGCGGGCAGACCTACGAGTAGGTCTGAACTCGTGGTCGCGGGCGTTCGCTCAACTCTTGTCGCCTTGCTTCAGAAAGTCGACGCACTTGGCGCGCAGATCCTTCAAGTCGCTCAAGGTGCGGGCGAGGTCGGCCTTCTTGCGGTTCAAGTCAGCGATTGACGCTTCGACCTTGCCGAGCAGCATTTCGGTTTGCGTGCGCTGGGTTGCGTCAATGTCGTAGAGTGCCAGGTATTCGGCGATGTCCTCGAGCGTAAAGCCAAGGTTCTTCCCCCGCAGGATGAGGATCAGGCGGCCGCGATCGCGGCGCGAATAGATGCGGTTGGTGCCTTCACGGCGGGGCTGAATGAGGCCGCGCGATTCATAGAAGCGGATCGCGCGCGTGGTGATCTCAAACTCCTCGGCGAGCTGGCCGATCGTGAATGTCTCTTCCGATGTGCCCGGGGAGCCGTCCGCATCCTGCTCAGTGGTGGGGTCGTCATTCTTCATCTGGATCATCCTGCCTTGCGCTTGGCTGCCGCGCGCTCAGCCTCCTCCTGCTTGAGCTCCTTCTTGGAAAGCTTCCCAATCATGGTCTTGGGGAGCGCGTCACGGAATTCGATCTCTTCGGGCAGCTCGAGCTTGGACAAGGATTTGGCGAGGTGCTTCATGATGTCGTCGGCGGTGGCTTTTGCCCCGGACTTGAGCTTGATGAAGGCTTTGGGGGCCTCGCCGCGATACTCGTCGGCGATGCCGATGACGGTCACCTCCTCGACGGCGGGATGTTCGTAGATGCGCTCCTCGATCTGGCGCGGGTAGACGTTGTAGCCCGAGCAGATGATGAGGTCCTTGATACGGTCCTCGATGGCGAAGAAGCCGTCGTCGTCCATGCGGGCGACGTCGCCGGTGCGCAGGAAACCGTCGGGCGTGAAGACGTTGGCGGTTTCCTCTGGTTTTTTCCAGTAGCCCTTCATGACCTGGGGTCCAGCGATGCAGACCTCGCCCTTCTCGCCGTGCGGGACCTCCTTGGAGGGATCGTCGAGATCTCGCAGCGACAGAATCGTCGCCGGCAGCGGGATGCCGATCGATCCGGGCTTCACCTTGCCGCCGATCGGATTGCAGGTGGCGACTGGTGAGGTTTCCGATAGCCCGTAGCCTTCGACCACATTGCAGCCGGTCAGCGCCTCGAACTTCTGCTTCACCTCGATCGGCAGCGGAGCGCCGCCCGACAGACAGAACTTGAGCGAGGACAGGTCAAAGCTCTTGATCTTGGGGTGGTTCATGATGGCGTTGAACAGCGTCGGTACAGCCGGCATCACGGTGGGCTTCAACTGGTTGATCAGCTTCAAGGCGTCATTCAAGACGAAGCGCGGCATGATGACGATCTCGGCCCCCTTGGCGACGCCGAAGTTCATCACGACGGTCATCGCAAAGACGTGGAAGAAGGGCAGCACACCCATCACCTTTTCGCCGCCGTCGATGAGATCAGGTGCCCAGCTCAACACCTGCAGCACATTGATGTAGGCGTTGGCGTGGGTGAGCATGGCGCCCTTCGGCGTGCCGGTGGTGCCGCCCGTATATTGAAGGACGGCGATGTCGTTGACGGGATCGATCGGAACCGGCATCGGCTGGCCGTGATCGGTCAGGATCTGGCCCTCCAGCCGGATCTTGTCGCGCATGGGTGAATTGGCCGGGTGGGCGATTTCCTTGCCCTTGAAAAGGCGGAACAGCACCGATTTGGCGCCAGGCAGGAGCCCTGAGAAAGAGGCAACGATCGCCTGTTTCAGAACGCCGCTGGCGAGAAGTGCCTCAACCTTATCGAACAGCAGCTTGAGGTCGAGTGTCACCATGATCTCGGTGTCACTGTCCCGAACCTGGAAGCTGAGTTCATCGACCGTGTAAAGCGGGTTGTAATTGACGACGATGCCGCCGGCCTTGAGGATCGCAAAATAGTAAATGATGAAGGTCGGGGAATTGGGCAGGAACAGGCCGACCTTAGTGCCCTTGCGGACGCCCAGGCGTTGCAGGCCCGCGGCCGCGCGGTCGACCAGCTGGGCGATGTCGGTGTATGTCAAAGTCTTGCCCAGAAAATTTGTCGCGGGCTTGGTGGGGAAGCGCGATACGGACTGGTCCAGAAGCGCATATAGCGGAGCAGGTGTAAATGTTTGCCGCCACTCGATATTCTTTGGATAAGACCTGAGCCAGCGCGGATTGAGATTGAGATCCGGAGCCGCCGGCGCCCTGGTGGCCGTCATTGTTTACCTCCCCTCATTGGTCGCATCCGGGTGGGCGGGCCTTGCCAGCCGTTGTAATCTTGGCTCGTGTTTGCTCAGTCTCAAGGTGACCCTAGCCGCGCATGCTACTTGCGTACCATTGAACACTTTTTCAGCTGTTTCGGCTAGGAGAGCCTCCGCTTATGGTGCTGTCTCCAAACAATGTTTAGAGGCTGTGCCGATGTTTGATCGAAGCGGCATGGAGCTTGCTTCGTAGTCGTCACCAGAATTCCCGGGGGTGCCCGCGCTGGACGGACCTATCGTTTAAGTATAAGCACGGCCCCAGCTTGTGTGCACACCAGCAGGTGCCTAGTAGGAAAAGAGTAACAGGGTCCGCGATGCCCGCGGTACGCGGATAGGAGAGCAAGATGGACGAAGTCGCCACCAAGATCATCGAGATCCTCAAAAAGCACATGAAAGAGCCGCGTGACGATATCGCCTTGTCGACGCCTCTGACCGACTTGAAGATCGAGTCCTTGGATCTGGCGATGATAGTGTTCGACATCGAGGACTCCTTCCAGATCGAAATCCCCTACAATGCCAACGAAGATGTCGAGGATTTCAAAACGGTCGGCTCGGTCGTCGATCGTGTGAAGGCGCTTGTCGCAGCTGGTCCGGCATCGGCGGGGGCTGCGAAAGCCTGATGTAAGGACGTCGGGAGCATCAGCGGTTGTGGCTGCGATGAGCCCTGTTAAGCATTGAATCCCAGCGGCGCTTGTGCCGCGTCGATCGTAGAGCGTAGCGACATGAAAAGAGCGGACGGCTTGCGCCGTGTCGTCGTGACCGGTCTCGGCATGGTCACGCCGATCGGTCTCGACAGCAACGAGACCTGGGCGTCGATGAAACAGGGCAAGTGTGGCGTCAGCCGCATCGAGAACTTCAATCTCGAAGACCTGTACATCCACATCGCCGGCGAGATCAAAGGCTTCGAGCCTGCCAAGCACGTCAAGAGCAAGAAGATCCAGTACGGCGAGCGCTACTCGTGGTTCGCGGGTCGTGCGGCTGATGAAGCCTGGACGATGTCCGGGCTGCCCACGCCCTACAACAACCCTTATCGGTCGTGCTGCATCATCGGCTCGGGTGCGGGCGGATATTCGACCGTCGAGCAGGCCTACCGGGATCTCTTCATCCTCAACAAGCGCGCCACCAATCCGCTGACGCTGCTCAGGATCATCGGCTCGTCCGCGTCCGCGCACGTCGGCATCGAGTACGGCATCAAGGGGCCGACGTTCGCCACATGCTCGGCCTGCTCGACGGCCACGCACGCGATCGGGCTTGCCTACGACTACATCCGCAACGGCCTTGTCGACGTCGGCGTCGCCGGCGCCTCCGAAGCCGTGCTCACATACGGCTCGATGCGCACCTGGCAGGCGATGCGGGTGCTGTCGCCGGACGGCTGCTTCCCGTTCTCGAAGAAGCGCAACGGCACGGTGCTGGGCGAAGGTGCCGGCATCCTGGTGCTGGAGGAGTATGAGCACGCCAAGCGGCGCGGCGCCAAGATCCTGGCGGAGTTGCTGGGCTTTGGCATGTCGTCGGACAGCAAGGACATGGTCAATCCGGACATCGACGGGCCGCGTTCGGCGATGCAGTTCGCGCTCGATGATGCCGGCCTTGATCCCTCCGAGATCGATTACCTCAACGCGCACGGAACGGCGACGGCTCTGAACGACGTCAACGAGACCAATGCCATCAAGGACGTGTTCGGCGACTACGCCCGCAAGCTTGCGATCTCGTCGACCAAATCGATGCACGGCCACCTGTTGGGTGCCGGTGGCGGTGTCGAGGCGGGCGTGTGCATCAAGGCGATCAATGACGGGTGGGTGCCGCCGACCATTGGCTATACCGAGCCCGACCCCAAGTGCGATCTCGACTACGTGCCCAACGAGGGCCGCGCGATGAAGGTCCGCTACACGATGTCGAACTCGTTCGCGTTCGGCGGCCTCAATGCGGTGGTCGTGTTCGGCCCGGCGCCGAGCTAGTCGCGGATCAGGCCAAGAGTTCAACAAAGCGGGCGCCACCTTGGCGCCCGCTTTGTTTTGTGCGCTGATGGGTCATGCCGACCGATATCCTGAGAAACTTGCCGTTGCCGGCCAATGCCCGTCGTGTCAGATGCGATGGCGCCGTGTCCGGTCCGCGCTTCGTCATGATCGATGCCGGCGGGATCAAGATCCGCGCCGAACTAGCCGCGACGGCCACAGCAGGGCTGATCTGGGATGCGTTGCCGCTCTTCAGCGCGGCCGAGCCGTGGGGCAAAGCGGTCCACTTCGAGCTGCCGGTGGCGGCAGGACGCGACAGGACGGCGCGCGTGCTGGCCCGTTTGGGCGACATCTGCTTCTGGTGCGAGGAGCAGCGGGTGATCATTCCGTTCGGGCCGACACCGATCTCGCGGGCGGGCGAAATGCGCATGCCAAATCCTGTCAACATCATCGGTCGCGCGCTCGATGATGTCGGGGCACTTACAGGCGTGCGTGTGGGGGCGAAGGTGTCGCTGTCGCGACTTCAGGGGGAGCTGGTGCAGAATCGAAGCTGATGCAACACGAGTGTGGGTATGGGTGTAATGCAGGGAGGTGATATGCGGGACATCCTGATCAGGGTCGGCGAGGTTGCGATCCGCGCGCGGCTGCTCGAGACCGAGACGGCCGACCGCATCTGGAGGGCGCTGCCGATCTATTCGAGCGCGCAGACGTGGGGCGAGGAGGTCTATTTCAGTACGCCGCTTTCGGCCGACCGCGAACGGGATGCGCGCGAGGTCGTCAAGGCCGGCGAGATTGCGTTCTGGCCCGATGGCAATGCGATCGCGATCGGCTTCGGGCCGACGCCGATCTCTCGTGGCAGCGAGATCCGCCTGGCGAGCCCTTGCAACATCTGGGCGACCGCGCTCGATGATGTGCGGGCCTTGAAGGCGGCGCGTTCCGGCGAGCGGGTGGCGGTGATCGAGGCGGACAGCTGATCCTTGGCGCAGATGGAACCAGGCTTCACCTGGCAGGGACGTGTGCACGCGATTCGCGGAGAGTGGAAAGTTGGTGGGCCCGGCAGGATTCGAACCTGCAACCAGACGGTTATGAGCCGCCAGCTCTAACCATTGAGCTACGGGCCCCGGCCGGCTCAAGCGATCCGGGCGGGCGCCTCTATACCAGATATCGCCGGACAGGAGAACGCGCGAAGGTGCCGTAGTTCCACCGCGATCCCGTTCTATTTGGCAGCGGGCTTGGCTGGCGCGCAGTCGCAAGCTCGGTTAGTTCCAATCCGCTCACACCATCTGGAGAAATTCACATGTGGCGTCGTGGAGCCCTAGTCGGTGTAGCCTTCATGGTGGTGGGCTTTGGTGGCGCGGGGCTCACATTGTTGGGGCCCGATCGGGCATTGGCACAGGGGGCAGGCATGAGCCAGCCGGCGCAGGGTCCACTGGTGCGACACATGACCGTTTCGGGCGAGGGGCGCGTTACGTCGAAGCCCGACATGGCGCGCATATCGAGCGGCGTGGTGACCGAGGCTGCGACGGCCGAGGCAGCACTCACTGCCAATTCGGCCGCGATGGAGAAGCTGTTCGCCGGGCTCAAGAGCGCGGGGATCGCGGCCGAGGACATCCAGACGACTTCGTTCAATGTGGCGCCTCGCTATCAGCATGAGCGAGATGGGCGACCGCCGCGCATCGATGGCTATCGTGTCAGCAACGATGTGCATGTTGCCGTGCGTGACTTGAGCAAGCTCGGCAAGCTGCTCGATCAGATTGTTGCGCTGGGGGCCAACCAGATTGGCGGGCTGACGTTCGACATTGCCAACGCGAGCACGCTGATGGATGCCGCGCGCAAGGATGCCATTGCCAATGCCCGCAAGCGTGCCGAGCTTTATGCAGCGGCGGCGGGTGTAACTTTGGGCGAGGTGCTGGTGATCAGCGAGGAGGCGGTCCACGTCGCACCCAGGGGGGTGGTGATGGCGCGGGCGGCGATGGCGGAAAGCGTGCCGATTGCGGAAGGCAGCCAGGACGTGACGGCGCGGGTCAACGTGACCTTCGCGCTGAAGTAAGTCGCATGTGGCTGTCCGGATGCGAATCGAGAATCGGCGTCGGCCGGCGCGACAGAGAGATTTGCTTGCACACTTGACGTTCTGGTGGCGTAAAGAGTTTATTAGCAAAACTTCAAAACGCATTGTTAAGAAGATTTGCAAACAGCCGAATGCGTATAGATATTTCGGATGAGTTTCACCAAATGCTTTAGGCGATTATTAGTCTGACTTCGGTCAACCTGCTGCACAATTCCGAGGAGTGGCAGGATGTCCGTTCGAAATTCATTCTATCGCGACGCACGCTCGCGTCTTGAGAACGCCGGTCGATGCCTGATGGCGGATCGGCGGGGCGGTATCTCCTCGATGTCAGCGTTGCTTATCCTGCCTTTGATCGTCGGCGTTGCAATAGCGATCGATTATACGCGCGTGATGTCAGTGCGCAGCCACTTGCAGGGTGCGGCGGATGCGGCTGCGCTGGCGGCACGTACGTCGGGCACAGCGGCCCAAAACTCGGCCAAAGCTGCGGCGGAGGCGTTTGCCAAGGCTAATTCCACGAACATGACCGGAGTTGCGTTGAAATCAGTTCAGGCAACTCCGACCGGCGAGGGCTTCAAGGTCGAGCTTACGGCAACTGTGCCAACTCCGTTCAGTGCCGTTGTCGGGTTTCCGAGTATCGATCTCGTGGTGCAATCGGAATCCGTCCATGGAAGTGCGGACCTCGAGGTTGCGCTGGTTCTCGACGTGACCGGTTCCATGGAAAACGCGATGCCCGACCTCAAACAGGGAGCCAAGGATCTGGTCGAGGCGCTGTTTGGCGCGTCGGGTACGTCCAACAAGCTGAAGATGGCTGTGGTGCCCTATGCCGGCGCCGTCAACATCGGCAATGGCGCCATGCAGATGGCTTGGATGGATGTGAACGGGCAATCCGACCTATCGGGCAGAGGGTTGGGATGGCATTGGGCCGGTTATGAACTGGGATGCGTCTATGCGCCGGGCGGTGGTGGCGGAGGCAGCAGCGGGCCGGGTTCAGGTCAGTTCGGCTCGCTCGGCGACAAGGTGTCCAAGAGCTTTGCGAGCGTCGTCAAGTCGCTGCTCGGGATTTCCGAGGCAAAGGCCGCGACGGCTGCCGACGTGCCTCCTGGGTACAATTTTGCTCCCGACTGCTGGTTCTATAACCCGCAAGTGAACTTCTTCAGCCTGTTCAACCAGCTTGGAGTCGCGTGGAAGGGCTGCGTGATGACGCGTTCGACTTGGGCCGATCGCGACGTTTCGGATGAAGCGCCCGATCCGAACGACGTGAACACGCTGTTCGTGCCGTGGTTCTGGCCCGATACACCGGATCCCGCCAGCATCGCTGCATCCGGCGAAGCGTTCGATACCGTCAACAACTTCATTCCCGACAGATTGGACCTGCGGCTCGCTGCTGCGCCCAAGTTCGACGATCCGTGGGTCGGCTGGCTGCACCGCAATCTGTTCAAGTATCCCGCTGGCGCCGGTTCGGTGCTTGTCGACGAAGTTGGACCCGACACTCTCGGCCCTAACAAGGCCTGCCCCGATCCGCTGCTGCCGCTTACCGATACCAAGAGCAGCGTCGTCAACCGCATCGATAGCATGTCGCACTGGCATGGGTCGGGCACCAACACCGCTGAAGGCGTTGCCTGGGGCATGCGTGTGCTTTCGCCGGCACCTCCTTTCACCGAAGGTTCGAGCGATCCCAGCGTGAAGAAGGTGATGGTTGTGATGACCGACGGCGTCAACAACCTCAATCCGTCGCTCGACGGAACGATCGGATCGGAGTGGTCGTCCTATTCGTACCTTTACGACTATCGCATCGAGCCTGCGACGTATGCCGGATTCCGTGATCACATCAATGCGCGCATGTTGAGGGCGTGCGAACTTGCCAAGGCGCAGAACATCGAGGTTTATACCGTGCTGTTCAACGTCAATGACGCGACGACGATGAACCTGCTCAAGCAATGTGCGTCCAAGCCGCCCTACGCCTACAATGCTTCGACAACGACTGAACTGGTCGATGCGTTCCAATCGATCGGCAAGAGCCTGTCGGACCTCAGACTGTCGAAGTAGGCGGCAGGGAGATCGAGCACGCGGCCCGCCTCGCAAGAGCGCGGGCCGTATTCGTTCAGGCAAGCTTGATGAGGTTGGCGTGAGCCAGCTGCTCGACCCCGCGCGCGCCCGGCTGCTCCAGCCAGTCGACGAAGTTGCGCATTTCGCCGCCGCTGCGCAGGTCGCGCAGGTGGCCGAGATTGATGGTGGCCGAAATCCAGCCCGGAGCGTTGATCTTGCCCTCGGCCAGCGCGCCCGTATCGGAGACGCCATGCTCCGCGGGTACGAAGATGCCTGCCGCACCTGTGTTGTAGTCGACGGCCGCCGACCACACCGCGTCGCCGATGGTCGGGCTGGTGACGGCGGCTATCTGGTTCTCGAGCGCGCGGGCCATGGCGCCGGTGCGGACGCGATAGTTGCCCGAGATGCGCTCGGTGCATTGCGGCACCAGCAGGATCTCGGCGCCTGCCGCGGCGGCTGCACGCGCAAGGTAGGGGAACTCGCTATCGTAGCAGATCAGGATGGCGATCTTTCCAACGTCCGTATCGAATACGTTGATGGCGGCCCCGGCGGCCATCCTCCAATTGCGCTCGAAGGGGGTGAGGATCAACTTCTCCTGCTCGCCCGTCGCGCCCGAGGGTGTCACAAGCTGGGCCGCATTGACGTAATGGCCATCCTGGCGTCGCCTGGGGCCGCTGCCGACCAGGATGTGGACGTTGTGCTTGCGTGCCAGGTCGGCATGGACAGCGATGCGCTCATCCGCCATATCGGCGATTGCCGCGAGGGTGGCGTCGAGGTCGGCATAGACCTTTTCGCCGAGGGCATGGGCCTGTTCGATCGATCCGTATTCGGGAAAGACCAGCAGCTGCGCGCCGGTTTCGGCACCGTCCTTGACCCAGCGGGCAATCTTGTCGCGCCAGGCCTGGAGGCTCGGCAGGGCGTCAATGGGATACTGGGCAGCCGCGACCTTCACAATGCCGTTGTCAGCCATCACAGCTCCCGCATCCAGAACTGCAGCGTCTTGGTCGTCTCCCCGGGCTCGCCGATGTCCTTCCAATCGAAGTGTGCGACGAGGCCCGGAACGGGTTCGTAGCCGCGCTTCTTCCAGAACATGTCGAGGGGGCGGTAGTCCTTGGGCTTCAGCGGGTGATAGTCGGGGCGGACGACGCGGCAGAACGTCGAGTATTTGAAGCCGCCGAGCCTGCGTGCCTGCGCCTCACGGTGATCGAAGAAGGCGTGGCCGATGCCGCCGCCACGGTGAGTGGGCAACAGCACACTCTCGCCGCAGTAGAAGACCTCGCGGATGTCATGGCCGGCAGCAGCGAACGGGTCCTTGAACTCCTCGTCGGCGTGGATCATCGGCAGGCCGGTCGAGGCGCCGACGATTGCATTGCCATCGCGGGCAACGACGCAGACGGCACCGGGTGCGGCGGCAAACGTCGCCAGATACTGCTCCTCGTAGTCGAGCGAACCGTCGTAGAGGTAGGGCCAATCGCGGAACACGGTCATGCGCAGGCGCGCCAGATCCGGCAGCACGGCCTTGATCGCATTGCCCGTGAGGGAAGCCACATCAAGCTTCATGAGTGGATTTTCTCGATCTTGTTCTTCTTGCCGACAACGACGACCTTGGGCTCGAAGGCCTTGGCTTCCTCGAGGCTCATGTGGGCGTAGGCGCAGATGATGAGCTTGTCGCCGACGCACGCCTTGCGGGCCGCCGCGCCGTTGAGGCCGATGACGCCGGAGCCCTTCTCGCCGAGGATGACGTAGGTGGCGAACCGCTCGCCGTTGTCGATATTGTAGATCTCGACGCGTTCGTTGATGAGCAGCCCGGCGGCCTCGATCAGCTTCTGGTCGATCGCGATCGAGCCCTCGTAATGAAGGTCGCACTCGGTCACGGTGACGCGATGCAATTTGCCTTTGAGCATCGACACGAGCATGGCGGGCATCCTCAACAGTTCGGTTGGGCGAGCCGGCGGGGAGCGGTCACGGCATGAAACCGATATAGGTTATCAAGGATCAGCCTGCCACCTGAGTGATCCAGTCGGTCAGGTTGTAATAGGTGGTCACGCGGGCGATCTTGCCGTCGCGGATGGCGAAGAACGTACCGGCGGGGAGCACATAAGTCTGGCCCTTGGCCTCGGGCAGGCCGGAATCGGTGTTGAGATAGGTGCCGTGCACGTTGAACTCGGCGGAAGCCCGCGAGCCGTCGTCGTTGACCATGATGGTGATGCCTTCGAGCCGCTCCTTGTAGTGGTGGTCCATGCGCGCGTTGAAGGCCTTGAATTTGTCGATGCCGACGCGCCGCTCGCCCTGGTTGACGTCGTGGATGACGTCGTCGGTGAGGAAAGCCAGCATTCCCTTGCTGTCGCCGCGATTGAAGGCTTCATAGTAGCTCTTGATCAGGGCTTGTGTGTCGGCGCGGCTCATCGAACGATCTCCGTCTTAGTGCTTCAGGGGCTGGGGGCCGGCATGGGCTATGGCGGCGGGGCTGCCGATTGCGCCGCTGCAATAGCAGATCGGGGGCGGCGGGGCCACGCGTTATCGTGGCTACCCGAACAGGTGGTAAAGGCTGGCCGGGCCGGATGTGGGGCTGCGGGGTTCGCGGCGAAGTGGTCCCAAAAGCAGTTCGGGCACCCGAGGGGTGCCCGACGCTTCGACATCTGTAGGGTCAGTGCCGAAAGAAACGAAGGTAAGAAGCTTACTTCTTCTTCTTCGCGGCCGGCTTCTTCGCTGCGGCCTTCTTCGCCGGAGCCTTCTTCGCTGCGGCTTTCTTTGCTGCTGCCATTGTCCTGTTCTCCATATTGGACTGCAGTTATCTGCAACGCTTTCGGACGATTATGCGATTCGGCTTTGAGGGAAAGATGGGTCAAGGTTTGGAGTGTGTCGTATGTGTTAATGGGGCAGGAATGCAACATGTCGAGGGGCGACGCGGAGCGATCCCAAGGAAGCTTTGCACAGGGGCAGGCGCGCGCTGTGCTCGACCATGCAAATGCGAAGAAAGCCGCGTGATTTCGCGGCTAAACGCGCGTTGTCGGGTGTGGTGAGGCGAGACGATTCGGCGCCCCGCTTGCCGTTCCTGATCAGGGAAGCTAAGCGAAAGCCGCGATGGACGATGCAATGGTCGACGATCGAAAAATTTCTGTGGCCGCGCTCTATCGCTTCGCGCGATGGCCGGGATTCGCATCGCACCGCGAGCGACTCTTGGAGGTTGCCCAGGCGAACGGCGTCAGGGGAACGCTGCTGCTGGCGGCGGAGGGAATCAATGGAACGATCGCGGGGGCGCGGTCCGGCATCGATTCGCTGGTGACGGCGATTCGCGCGATTCCCGAGCTCGACGACATCGACATCAAGTTCTCCGCGGCAGGCGAGATGCCGTTCGGCCGCATGAAGGTGCGGCTCAAGCGGGAGATCGTCACCATGGGCGTCGAGGGAATCGACCCCCTGCATTCGGTCGGCACTTACGTGGCGCCCGGCGACTGGAACGCGCTCATTGGCGATCCCGACACGCTCGTCATCGATACGCGCAACGCCTACGAGGTGGGAATCGGCACGTTCGCGCGCGCGGAAGATCCAGGCACGCGCAGCTTCCGCGAATTCCCCGGCTGGATGCAAGAGCGGCTTCAGCAGGGCGAGAGGCCGCGCCGCATCGCCATGTTCTGCACCGGCGGCATCCGCTGCGAGAAGGCGACGGCCTACGTCAAGGCTCTTGGCGTCGAGGAGGTCTACCACTTGAAGGGCGGCATCCTGAAATACCTGGAGGAGGTGCCGGAGGAGGACAGCCTGTGGCGCGGCGCCTGCTACGTGTTCGACAGCCGTGTCGCGGTGGGCCATGGGCTCCAGCAGTCGGCCTTCAAGCTGTGCCACGCGTGCGGTTCGCCGGTGGCGGTGGTGAGCGCGACAGACGGCGGCGGTTATATCGAGGGCGGCTGCGCCGTGTGTGCTTTCACCAGGGCTTGAATGCAGGCCAGCTGTGGTGCGGCTCGAGGATACCGAACATTTCCGCATGATGCGCGAATTTACCAGCGATCCTGAAAGTTTTCTCACTGAACATTTGGCGGGTCTTCATGATGGTGCGGACGGCTGAGCACAGCCGACGGCAGGCGTCCCGGCGATGCGGCACCGCGAGGCAAATCTCAAGTGGTGCTGGGCCTTAGCCGCATCCATTGCGAAATGATGGGCTGCCGAGGAGGGCACCGAAAGCGGTCGCTAAGGTGCTGCCGGCACGGCTGCGAATGTGAATTCAAGATGAACGGCCATATCAGAAGGCGTTCAGGGGTCGGCGGGCATCGTCGTCACATTGAATGAATGAGTCGAACGCCCGCGATCAGCCCCGGAGCCCCTGTAATGACATTGCCGCTGAAACCCATCATCGCCGCCATCGCTTTTGCCGCCGCACTTTCCGCCCTGCAGGGCCGCGCTTCGTCCGCCTCCTTCAGCTGCATGAACTTCGAGGACATGAATGCCGCCGAGCGGACCATCTGCCGCGACCGGCGCATCGGCGCGCTCGATGAGCGGCTCGACAGCTGGTACCGGCGTGCCCTTACCCGCGCGGGCTATTTCGAGCAGACGCGCCGGGTGCGCGAAGCGCAGCGCGACTGGATTGCCGAGCGCGATGCCTGCGGCGCCAATGTCGGCTGCCTCAAGCGCGCCTATCGCAGCCGCCTGTTCGAGTTGAAGAACTACGTCGAGCACGTCTGATCAAGGCGTCTCGGCGACCTATGATGCCACTTCACTTTGTTGCGTTTCCACTTCTGCTGTTTCCTCTCCTGCTGTCTCCTCCCCCTGCCGTCCGGCTCAACACCGGGCGGCTCTTTTTTGTTGAGGACAGGTTGTTGCAGCTCGTGCTGCGCGTCTCTCGGTTGAACTGGAATTCTTCAGAAATTAATGGCAACACCGCCTCCTATCACGTCATGTGTGGACTTGATCCGGCCATCCTGAACGCGGCGCTGAATGCATTGATCCTGGATGGCCGTTTCAAGCACGGCCATGGAGTGATTTTCGCGAGTTTCTGAACCGCTCTAGGCACGGCGGACAGCAGCGGGAGGTTTCAATCCATGCGCCACATCATCCGGTCCATTGCGCATCATCTCAAATGGCCGATTCGCATCGCGGCTTTCATCGTGCATCTGATGCATCATCTGGCGGCGTTCTTCGCATGGGGCTGGATGCTCATCCATATCGTCGGCACGCTGGCGCAGGCGGGGTTGCATGCCGGTACGATCTGGGAGACGGGTGTCGTTTCCCAGATCTGGCGCGAGGGGCTTTCCTATTTCACCACCGCGGGCGGCATCGAGTGGAAGAAGATCATGGCGATCGCGGTGGTGCCGGCGTTCCTGGTGGCGGTGCGCAACGCGTGGGCGGCGTCTGAGAATTTCCGGCACTGGGTGCACGACCACCGGCCCGGTGCGCATCCGCATTGATCCTTCAGCAAATGGTTGGCTGACGCTGCCTGCAGGGCCGGCGACATCGGCGCGCAGGCCCGCTTGCGTCGCCCGCAAGGCTTGCGCGGGGGCAACCGTGTGTGCTCAAGCTGCCGGTCTAAATCGAGACGCGCTCGCGGCGTCCGTGCTTCGTCTTTTGGTCGCGCACCACAAGGGCTCTCGCAGCAGCATGGCGGTATCGGAATTCAGCTTTGTCGGCGGCATGGTGCTGGGCTTCGCCTCGACCCTGCATTGCGCCGGCATGTGCGGCGGGATCGCAACGAGCCTGACGCTGATGTTCGAGCCGAAGACCGCGGGCGATCGCGTGAGCATCCTGGCGCTGGCGCAGGCGGGCCGGGTGACGTCCTATCTGCTGGCGGGCGCGGTGCTGGGCTATGCGGGAGCGGAGCTCTATGGCGCCTTCGACCGCGCCGGCGCGTTCCGTCTGCTGCAATGGGTGGGCGCGGTGGTGTTGATCTGGCTCGGGCTGACGTTCGCCGGGCTGTTACCGCTGCCGTCGCGGGTCGATCGCGCGGTGGCGCGCATCTCGGCGGCGCTGGCGCGGTTGCTTTCACCTTTGAGGGCGTCGCCGCTCGGCCCGTATGTGGCGGGGCTCACGTGGGGCGTCATCCCGTGCCCGATGGTCTATGCGGCGCTGTTCACGGCGATGCTGACCGGCTCAGTGGTGGGCGGCGTCATCTTCATGGCGGGGTTCGGGCTTGCCACCGTGATCCCGGTGTTCGTGACGGCGCTGGGGGTGACGACGTTGGCGTCGATGGAGGCGCGCGGGACGGCGCGCGCGGTGATCGGCCTATTGATCGCGCTGTTCGGCGCATCGACCATCATTCCGGGCAGCCCGACCAACGGGCTCATCTGCAAGGTCGAGCCGCCAGGACACGCCACATCGCGGTGAGTGGAGGGAGACGCAGGCCGAGGCAGTCCATTTCAGGGCGAGGCATATGCGGTGCGACGGCTCGCCTCTCCCCTCGGGGAGAGGCAGGCGCGGCCGGTTCGCGGGTCGTGTGCGAAATCGTCGGCTTCGCGACGGTGAGGGAGTAAGCAACACGACGACAGTTCGAGGAACTCCCCCTCACCCTGACCCTTTCCCAGGGGGAGAAGGAATCGCGTTTCTGACGGCGCCGGAGAACGAAAATTCGCGGCGTAACCGCGGCTCCCGATCGCAAATCGAAATTTCAGCCGGTCAGACGCGGGGCGGGCCGAAGTTTGCGGAACGGCTGGTTAGCGTTTCG
>JBGANK010000054.1:0-20858 GCA_044222395.1 Hyphomicrobiaceae bacterium
GGAACCGTTGACGACTTAGACGCGACATAAGGGCCACTAGCAGGCTGTTGAGCTGAAGTGTGGGCGGTCGAGCCGTGAAAAGCATGCTCAAGCCAAGTTGACAGAGGGCGATCGCGATTCCATCAAAAGCGAACAAGCCCTAAGGGCACACCGTGCCTTGCGCTGCCCGCAGCGTTGAAATCAAGTCCCCCGCCGGAACGCGCTCAGGATAATTGTGATTGCTTTGATCAATGAACTTGTTCAAGGCGCGTCCGGACTTGCCGTCCCAGTTTCCGGTCACCGGACCGTCCAGGCAGCCCACCCGCTTCAGCTCCTTTTGCATCGAGAGCACTTGTCGCCGCGTTGGTGAACGGGCAGCATCCATATCGGAGACGTTCGGCTTCGATGTCGACTCCGGTGTCGCATCCGATGAATCGGAATTCCGGGATATGGTTCTTGGCGGGCGCGCTCCAGTTCTCCTCTCCGATATGCGCTGCGTGCCACCCTCGCTTCTGGCTGTCGGACCGTCCGGTTGCGAAGCCTTTGCCAGCTCCTCCTTCGCGTTGTTCAGCAAGGCATCCCGCTCCCGGGCGGCCCGCTGCTGGGAACGCAGCTCCTTATTCAATGTTTCAAGCCTCTCCTCGACCGACCGCCGAACTGCTCTCTCCCGCTCGAGTTCACCCTTCAGACCTTCAAGATCGCTGCGCGCCGCAGCAAGCGTGGTCGTCGCGGACTTCAATTCGACAACCTTGGACTGACTATCGCTATTCAATCCGCCAAGAGTGTTCTTCACGTTGGCAAGATCGGCTTGCGCGGCTTCAAGCTTGCTCCGCGTTGTAGCGTGTGCCGATACCTCGGCTGCAAGCTTCGCGGTCAGAGCCTCACCCGACTGCTTGGCGGCCAATGAGTCTTCGTGCGCTTTCGCCAGCGCCGACCGGGCGGCTTCAAGCTCCTGCCGGTTTGGATGATGCGCGGCGGTTTCCTTGTCCAGCCTGGCGCTCTGCTCCTCGTTGAGGCGCTCGAGCCTGGAGCGCGCCTCTCTCTCTATTTCGAGCTGTTGCTGGATATCTTCGAACTTGCCACTGGTCGCAGTTCGATCCGCGTCTTGCGTGTCCAATCGGAGTCGGGCCTCCTCGGCCGAACGTTCAGCGGCCTGACGCGCCTCTTGTGCCTTCCTCAACTGCTCGCGCACCTCCTCTGCAGACCTCTCTGCGGAAACTCTCGACGACCGCTCTTGCTTGACCTGGTCGGCGAACGCCGCCAAATCACCTTGCAACTTGGCGAGCTTGTCTGCACTTACGCTGACATCGTGCGTCAGGAAATAGGCTCCAAAGACAGTCCCGGCGATGGCCGCCGCTGTTGCGAGGGCGAATGCGCGCACTTTTCTTGCGGTCCCGGCGGGAACTGCTGTGCGTCCTGCGTTCTGAGAAACCGGGAGATGCGTGCCGGAGCCCGATGCCGGCGAAGCAGAAAATTGTGCCGGATTCGTCGCTACGTGCCAGATGTGTCCTTCTGGATCCCGACACGTGAAGCTGGCACCTCGGCCATCGTAGCTGGCCATCCCATCTATGATCTTTGCATTGGCGGCGGTTGCTCGTGCGAACGACGCTGCAGCGTCCTCTACGAGGAGGGCACAGATCTGGGTGGCCGCGCCTGCGAGCTCGTCTGGCTGCCGCAACACCCCGCCAAGCCAGCCGTCTGACACCGAACCCAGAACGACGACACTCTCGCCGAAGGCCAATTCGGCATAGACGATGTGCCCGTTCTCGTCCTTCTTGACCTGCAGGATCTCGAAGCCAAGAGCTTCACCAAGCCAAGCAACGGCCCTTTCTGTATCGCGATAACGCAACGCAGGTCTGACGGCCTGGGTCGCGCGGCTCGCACCAGTTTGCATACCCCAACTCCCAACTAATGTGGCAGCGACTGTCTATCATATCGGGATCATCGTCTGCAAAATGGTCAAGAGTGAGTGCCGGACCCATTGGAACGGCGTCTACCAACTCAACCGCCTGGAAACTGTTGCAGAGTTGCCGCGATTGCGAGCAACTTTGCTTATGGGGTGTGACAATCCATGAGCAACGTCTTCCTGAAGGTGGAAAAAGAATAGGGCCACCCGGATCGGCGGACTTCGACGTCCTTGAAGCTGTTAAGCAGCTCGATCGTCGAGCAACGAGCGCAGCTTGCGGATCCGGCTCGGGTGATTGAGCTTGCGCAGCGCCTTGGCCTCGATCTGGCGGATGCACTCGCGCTCTCACTCGGCAGCATCGGCGCCGGCAGCGATCAACAGGCCTCTGTCTTTCAGATCCTTGTGCACCGCCCAGCGTGCCAAGTCGAAGCCGCTGGGCCACGTCGGGGCACCATTGTCGAGGAAGACTTTCGAAAAGAAGCTGGCATCCCTCAGTGGGGCAATCATTGGACCTTCGCTGCCCAGGATGCTCGTGCAGTCCACAGTTCCGCGTGTGCCGTCCGAGAAGACGAGCGCCATCAGCTTGCCTTCGATGGGCGTGATCTTGATGACCTTGATCATGCGTCAGCTCCCGGAATGCGAAAGAGCTGTTGTGCGGCCCTGCATCTGTTCCAATTGTCGAGAGGCTCCGCCTGATGCGCAAGCGCCCGTTCCCGAACAATGCGGGCAGCCTTTCTCGGCAGATCGCCGGCAATGATCTCGCCGGTCTCGATGCTCACACTGGCTTCATGTCCCGCGCACCCGACACGGAAGTGACACGTGGATGATCGACATAGTACGTGCGGATGGCAATGCCGTAGAAAGACGAAATCGTCGGCATCGCGCTGTTCTCTGTCAGTTGTCGAGGAACGAGCGTAGCTTCCTCGACCGGCTCGGGTGCTTCAGCTTGCGCAGCGCCTTGGCCTCGATCTGGCGGATGCGCTCGCGCGTCACCGAGAACTGTTGACCGACCTCTTCCAAGGTGTGGTCGGTGTTCATGCCGATGCCGAAGCGCATGCGCAGGACACGCTCCTCGCGCGGCGTCAGCGACGCCAGCACCCGCGTCGTCGTCTCGCGCAAGTTGGACTGGATCGCCGCATCGATGGGCAGCACCGCATTGCGGTCCTCGATGAAGTCGCCCAGATGCGAATCTTCTTCGTCGCCGATCGGCGTCTCGAGCGAGATCGGCTCTTTGGCGATCTTCAGCACCTTGCGCACTTTCTCGAGCGGCATGGCGAGCTTTTCGGCGAGTTCCTCGGGGGTAGGTTCGCGGCCGATCTCATGCAGCATCTGCCGCGAGGTACGCACGATCTTGTTGATCGTTTCGATCATGTGCACGGGGATGCGGATGGTGCGCGCCTGATCCGCGATCGAGCGCGTGATCGCTTGCCGGATCCACCACGTCGCGTAGGTCGAGAACTTGTAGCCGCGGCGGTACTCGAACTTGTCGACCGCCTTCATCAGGCCGATGTTGCCTTCCTGGATGAGATCGAGGAACTGCAGCCCACGGTTGGTGTATTTCTTGGCGATCGAGATGACGAGGCGCAGGTTGGCTTCGACCATCTCCTTCTTTGCCTGGCGCGCTTCCCGCTCGCCCTTCTGCACCGCCTTGACGATGCGGCGATACTCCGAGATCTCAAGGCCCGTGGCACTTGCAAGCTCGTGGATATCGTTGCGGATCTTCTCGATCTGGTTGCGTTCCGACTTCACGAACGCAGACCACTTCTTGGTGGCACCCGACACGCGATCGAGCCACGTCTGGTCGAGTTCGTTGCCGTAGTATTCCTGGATGAAGGCGGGGCGCGGCACGCCGCAGCTCTCTGCCAGCCGCATCAGTCGACCCTCCAGCCCGACCAGCTTCTTGTTGATGGCATAAAGCTGCTCGACCAGGCTTTCGATACGGTTGTTGTTGAGCGACAGGCTCTTGACGTCGACGATGATCTCCTCGCGCAGCTTGTCGTAGGCGCGCTGCTGCTGGCGCGAGCCGGTCTCGCCGGCGACCTGCTGCTCGAGCTTCTTGTCCTGCTGCTTTCTGAGCTTCTTGTAGGTCGAGGCGATGCGGTCGAAGGTCTCCAGCACCTTGGGCTTGAGCTCCGCCTCCATGGCGGCCAGCGACATCGAGTTCTCGAAGTCGTCCTCGTCCTCGCCTTCGGGCTTCTCGCCATCTTCGCCCTGCGCCTCACCGGAGGATGCATCCGCACCGTCCATACCGTCGCCACCTTCGCCAACGGCTTCCTTGGCGTCGGGGCCCTCGTAAGTCGCTTCCAGGTCGATGATGTCGCGCAGCAGGATCTTGCCGTCGTTGAGCTCGTCGCGCCAGATGATGATGGCCTGGAAGGTGAGGGGGCTTTCGCACAAGCCGGCAATCATCGCCTCGCGTCCGGCTTCGATGCGCTTGGCAATCGCGATCTCGCCCTCGCGCGACAACAGTTCGACCGAGCCCATCTCGCGCAGGTACATGCGGACGGGATCGTCTGTGCGCTCGGTCGGCTCTGCGCGGGTCGTGGTGGTGGTGGGCATCGACTGCGTGGTGAGCGCGCGGTTCTCTTCCTCGTCCTCGCCGCCGCCGAACTCCTCGGTCTCTTCCGCCGGCTCGTCGCTCTCCTCGGTCTCCACGACGTTGATGCCCATGTCGGAGAGCATCGCATAGACGTCCTCGATCTGGTCCGACGTGACCTCGTCGGAGGGCATCACGGCGTTGAGCTCATCAAGAGTGACGTAGCCTCGCGCCTTGGCCATCTTGATGAATTTCTTGACGGAAGAATCCGACAGATCGAGAAGCGGGCTGTCGCGCTCGCCCTGCTCCGGGGCGGTCGTCGTCTTTTCCTCGGTCTTTGCGTTCGCCATGTCGCTCGCTTCCGGTTAACAGGAATTCATCGCTTGCTTCGGGGCGCGGTGGCGCCGCTCGTAGCCCGCTCGCTGATCTGCATTCGTGGGGTGTTGACGCAACTTCGCCGTTCGCCTGCTCCCGTCAGTGGTCATCGCCACCGCCATCGAGCCCCCCAAGGCTGTTGACACGCTGAATCTGGCGCTGGATTTCGCAAATTCTGGCCAGCGCGGCCTCGTTGCCGTCATCTTCCCACTCCCGCTCCGCCGCCTTGAGAGAGCGTTGCAGATCGACGTGCCGTTCATGCATTGCCAGCGCGTGGCGCCAGCCAGCCTCCACTTCGGACTTGTCGGCGTCGGGATCTGCAAACCTGTCGCTACGGTGCGTGAGGGTGCGTTCGACCAGGGTTACGGCCCGGCCAACGCCCAAATCGTCCAATTGGGAGCGCAGTTGAAGCCTGTCAAGTGGAATATCGAGGGCAAGTGCCGCCAGCAGCGCTTCCTTGAGCTTTTTGAGCTGCTCTGATGTCAAAGTGAGGCGATCGAGCACCTCCGCCTCCTGCTCGATCAGCCAGGGGTGATTGAGCAGCGTCGCCATCAGCAGGGCTTCCCGGTAGGGTGCCGCTGCGCCTTCCCCGGCGACCAGCGCGCTTGCCTTCAGACTGCTCGTGGGGGATACGCCTAAGCTACTGGCCAAGCTATAGGAACTAGAGCCGCGCGAGAGCCGCGCCGGGGTCCGCCCACCGCTGCCGACGGGAAATCCGCTGCTCTGCTGCCCGGCGCCGGACGGGCGCCCCGGCACAGCCGGCGTTCCCCGTTTTGCGCCAAACGCACCGCCGCCGCCGCCCCACGCCGCGAACAGCCGCTGGCGCATGTCGCGCTCGTAGTGCCCCCGCACGCCCGGATCGCCAATCTGGCTGATGAGCGCCCGGATCTGTTGCTCCAGACGGGCCCGGCGTTCCGGGGTGGTCCACGAGCCGCCGCCCCATTCCCTCTCGAACAGCACGTCGGCCAGCGGCCGGGCCTGTTTCAGCACCGCCTCCATCGCCCCGGCACCCTGCTGGCGGATCAGGTCGTCGGGGTCGAGCCCGTCGGGCAGGAACGCGAAGGTGACCGACACGCCGGGCTTGAGGTGCGGCAGCACTGTGTCGATTGCGCGGAAGGCGGCCTTGCGGCCGGCGCTATCGCCATCGAAGCAGAGGATCGGCTCGGGCACCATCCGCCACATCAGCTTGACCTGATCCTCGGTGAGTGCGGTGCCCAGCGGCGCCACGGCCTCGCCAAATCCCGCTTCGGCGAGCGCCACAACGTCCATGTAGCCCTCGACCGCGATGATGCGCTCCTTGTCGTGGGCGACCGGCCGCGCTCGGGCGGCGTTGTACAAGACATGGCCTTTGTGGAAGAGCGGCGTCTCAGGCGAATTGAGATACTTCGCCGGCGCATCCGCATCGAGCGCACGGCCGCCGAACGCGATCACCCGGCCCTTGAGGTCTGCGATCGGGAACATCACGCGATTGCGGAACCGGTCATAGGGCACCGGAATGTCGTCGCCCGAAATCAGCATCCCCGAGCGCGCCATGTCGGCGGCGCTGAACCCTTCACGCGTCAGATGCTCTTTCAGCGCGTTGCGCGAGTTGGGTGCAAAGCCAAGCCCGAAGCTCTCGATGGTCGCCGCGGCAAGCCCACGCTTGGCGAGATAGCGCCGCGCCGCCTCTCCTTCGGGCCGCTTCAATGCGGCCCGGAAGAACTCGGCCGATGAATTGAGCAGGCGGTAAAGCCGCTGGCGTTCGTCCTCGCGCTCCGCCTCGACCTGCGTCGGCTCGGTACGAGCCGGCAAGACAACCCCGGCTTCCTCTGCCAGCCGCTCCACCGCCTCGGGAAACGTCAGGCCTTCCGTCACCATCACGAACTTGAAGATGTCGCCGTGCTCACCCGACGCGAAGCAGTGATAGAAGCCCTTCTGGTCGTTGACGAAGAACGACGGCGTCTTCTCCGACTTGAACGGCGATAGGCCGACGAATTCGCGGCCCTTCTTCTTCAAGGCCACCTTGCGCGCAACGACCGCGCTGACCGGCAGTCGCGCGCGGATCTCGTCGAGGATCTGGGGGGAAAAGCGCATGACGGCCGATCGATTCCGATACCCTGCAAGTTCGTCGCAAGTTCGTCGTGATCGCAGGGCCCAGGCGCAGCAAATCCACCTCGTCCCCACATGGCCAGGGTTACGCGATTCGCCGAGCGTCACGGTTCACATCATGTTCTCATTTGCGCTCGTACCCGATTTCCACAGGCGTGCCACGCGACTGCCGGCCCGGGTGAACCTTTGGCAGTCACCCCGCGTCCAACTTGCATGGAGCCACAACCTTGGAGCCGGGCCGTGCTGGACCTTGTTTCTGACTTTGCGCAATGGCTGTTTGGCTGGTTCTTCTACTCGATCGGTCGCGCTGTGACGCGCGTGTTCGGCGTCGGCCGCACCCAGAATGGGACCGTGGAAGCCATCATCGGATTTGGCATCGTGCTTGCGATACTGGTGCTACTGGCGAAGCTTCCGGCGAAAACCTGGAGCCTCGGTCTCGCAGTCATGCGATAGCAGCAGCCGCGCGCCGCCGCGCCGCCACTGCAGCCAGGATGTCGAATTTGTCGATTGAGGATCCCGGACACGTCTTTACCGTTTGCGGTACGTCGCGATGGAACAGCAACGCTTGCACCGGCAGCTTGAAATGCCGTTGCACCACATCGATCACCCCGACAACGGCCTCGCGTTGCGCGCCTTCGAGCCGGTCGAAGCCCTTATCGAAATTGCCAACCGTCTCGAACATGAAGGCGCCGCCATTCATGTTGCAGCCGACGCTCGCCGGCGTCTTGTTCCAGTCGCGTCCGCTCCAGATCGTGCCATCTGGCGCAATTGAAACGTGCTGGGCGATGTCTTCAAAGCAGCGATCGCAGGTGTGGTAGTTCCACATGCCTTGAACGCTTTCGGCGCCCTTCCAGTCGGCGTGTGCGGGATGCCAGGTGTGGTGCATGTCGACGCGAAACACAGGCCGAGTCCAGTTGAAGTCCCCGACCGCACGGGTGAACTCGGTAAGCGTCATGGACTGGAAGGGGGGAGGCATCGCGAAACTGAAGGCCCGCCGGTTGTGATCTGACGATTTGATCTGAGAGCGCCAAATTGGCGCTGCAACCTACCACGGGGCTTGCCGTCCCTCTATCCGTTAGCTCACGAAATGCACAGGATTTCGGGCACTCGCTACGTTATCGCTGGCCGAAACCGGACTTTCGCGAAGGTTTGTTGAAGCCCAGCTTTGGCGTATTGGCTATGTCTTGCGGTGAGCGGCCATAGTCTTGAAGGCTGTTGTGGCGGCTGCCGCCTTCTTTCATCCGCCTGACCAGCTCTGGATCAATCTCCAGCTTCCGCGACGTCACGTGGTCGAACGGTGCTCCATAGCCGTTGTAGTCACTCTCACCCGATGAGATCAAAAAATAGATCCACATCGCGCCGAAAACGCCCTTGGCGATATCGCGCGTCATATCCGCGTAACCCAGCCAAGTCTGTTCGTCGCCAAAGCTGTTGAGGATGCTTGGATCGATCTCGGCCAGAAATGCGCCGGCAATGACGATGTAGATTGGAAGAAACAGCAGACCTGAGATGCCGTTATCCTGAAAGCGGCGGGACACCAGACAATACTGGCTCCACAAGAGCGCGAAATAGGCGGCGAGCCGCCAAACGTGGTAGTCGTCACCCGTGACCGTGCACAGAATGGAATGCAGCCACGCCAATGCGCCAAGCACCGGCAAATAAAGGACGATGAAACCGTAGCGGTTGATGCGGCCGCCGGGCGACAGCAAGGCAATGATGTATTTGTTCATCTCACGGCTCCGGCCTGGGCTACCGGCGCCGCAAAGCTAACAGCTTACGGTTTATTTTTTCTTTCTGCGGTCTCAGTCCGCGACACACTGCGAACTGCCGAAATGCCAGATTGCCGAACTGGGTCGCTTCTACTTCAGCGCCTCTTTGACCAAGGCGCTGGCCTTCGCGAAGTCCATCTGGCCGGTGTATTTCTGCTTCAGAGCTGCCATCACCCGGCCCATGTCCTTGAGACCCGCGGCGCCGAGTTCCTTGACCACCGCCTTGGCCGCCGTTCGGATGTCGTCGTCTCCCATTTGCTGGGGCAGGAACTCCTCGATGATGGCGATCTCGGCCGCCTCCTGGTCGGCCAGTTCCTGCCGGCCGCCTTGGGTATAGATCTCGACCGATTCCCGGCGCTGTTTGATCATCTTCTGCAGAAGCGCCAGGATATCGCTGTCCTCGACGCGATCCCTGCCGGTTGACCGCCCCTTTTCGTCGACGCGAGCGGCGATATCACGGTCCTTGATGGCGGCCGTCACCAGCCTCAGCGTCGACAGGCGACGCTTGTTTCCCGACTTCATCGCCTCTTTCATCGCGGCCTGAATGCGTTCGCGCATGAAAAGCGGCCTCCTTGTTGATTAATCCGACGTCATACGAGGGGATGCCCCTGCGACTGGCCGTCTGGTTTAGTCGTCTCGCGCCGAAGCTTCAACAGCCAGGGATCAGATGCCCGATCCAATCCGCCCCGAGATTGACCGTCAAGGCCGGTTCTTCTAGGGTCCGCGCCGATTGCGCTCGGCCGTGCCCCTACATGGCAGGACGGCGTTCGCCGCAACCGCTCGAAGCCCCAACCGGAGCGAAGATGACCATAAACGCTAACCGAGCCGCACCTCCGCCCTGGTCGGAGGTGGTGACGACCGCGCGCCTGGTGCTGGCCGACGGCACCGTGATCGAGGGCAGGGGGCTCGGCGCCACCGGACACGCCGTGGGCGAGATCTGCTTCAACACCGCCATGACCGGCTACCAGGAGATCCTGACCGATCCGTCCTACACCGCCCAGATCGTCACATTCACGTTTCCCCACGTCGGCAACATCGGCACCAATTCCGAGGACACCGAAACGTCGAACCTTGCCGCGCGCTCGGGCGTTCGCGGCGCCGTTCTGCGCGCCGACATTACCGAGCCTTCCAACTACCGCAACGCCGAGCACTTCGATCAGTGGCTGAAGGCACGCGGCATCATCACGATTTCCGGCATCGACACCCGGGCGTTGACCGCGCTGATCCGCGAGAAGGGCATGCCCAACGCCGTCATCGCACACGAGCCATCAGGCAAATTCGACCTCGATAGGCTCAAGGCAGAGGCCAAGGCGTGGCCCGGTCTCGTCGGCCTCGATCTCGTTCCTGAAGTCACCTGTGGACAATCCTACACATGGGACGAAACGCGCTGGGAGTGGGGCAAGGGATACGGCCGGCTCGCCGATCCCGAGTTCCAAGTCGTCGCCCTCGACTTCGGCTTGAAGCGCAACATCCTGCGCTGTCTCGCCTCGACCGGCTGCAAGGTGACGGTGGTGCCAGCGACGACTTCGGCGGAGGACGTGCTGGCGCGCAAGCCGGACGGCATCTTCCTCTCCAACGGCCCGGGCGATCCGGCCGCCACTGGGAAGTACGCCGTGCCCGAGATCCAAAAGCTCGTCGCCAGCGGCCTGCCGGTGTTCGGCATCTGCCTTGGCCACCAGATGCTGGCGCTGGCGCTCGGCGGCAAGACCAAGAAGATGCATCAGGGCCATCATGGCGCCAACCACCCGGTCAAGGATCACACCACCAACAAGGTGGAGATCGTTTCCATGAACCATGGCTTCACGGTTGATCGCGACACGCTGCCAGCCGATGTCGAGGAAACGCACGTGTCGCTGTTCGACGGCACCAATTGCGGCATCCAGGCGAAGGGCCGGCCGGTCTTCTCTGTCCAGCACCATCCGGAAGCATCACCCGGTCCGCAGGACAGCCACTACCTGTTCCGCCGCTTCGCCAACCTGATGCGTGCCGCCCAGGGCAGACCTGCCAAAGATGAGCGCTGATGTCATGAGATCGGATCGGTCGCAATGCAACTGAAGAGAGTCCGGCTCGCGAAAGCCCGCGAAGCACACCGTGTCGCCTGCCGTTCATGGCGCGTCCCCGCCTCTGTCGCCCTCGCTCTCTTGCTGGCGCTGGCCTCACTCTTGTTCGGCGTATCGGCACCGCAGGCCGCGCGCGCCGACAACCGCAAGGTGCCCGCCATGCCGACCGACTGGCAGGCCCCTGAGCTGAGGCAGCATCCGCTCAACGGTCGCATCTGGTCGCGCGCCAAGGGCGATTTCGTCACGGCACAGGAGTACGGCACCGCGCTCGCCAGGGCGCGTTTCGTCCTGCTCGGCGAGGTCCACGACAACGCCGATCATCACCGTCTGCAGGCCTGGGCGATCCGCACCATTTCGAAACTGCGCGGGGCTCGTCTCGTCGAAGGCGCGCCGCAGATCGATGTCATCGCCATGGAGATGCTCACCGCCGACGAACGTCCGCTGCTCGACAAGTTCTACGGTCGCAGCGCTCGCGTCCGCCGCAGCCGCACGGCGGACGATTTCGGGCGCATCACCAATTGGGACAAGCTCGGCTGGCAAACCTTCGCCGTCTACAAGCCGATCATCGAGGCGGCGATCGATGCGAACCTGGTAGTGACGCCGGCCAACCCGCCGCGCGCGGAAAACCGCAACATGTCGAAGCAAGGGCTCGCCTCGCTGCCGGCCGAGGAGGTCAAGCGCCTGACCCTCGACCAGCCGCTCGCCGACCCGCTCGCAGCCGATCTGGCCGAGGAGATCAAGGAGAGCCATTGCGGGATGTTGCCCGAGCCGGCGATCCCCAACATGAGCCTGGTGCAGCGGCTGCGCGACGCGCGCATGGCCGATGCCATGCTCGTTTCCGACACCAAGGGAGCGGTGCTCATCGCTGGCAACGGTCACGTGCGGTCGGATCGCGGCGTGCCGTGGTATCTCCTGCGCCGCGGCATCGCCCGACAGGACATCGCCATCGTCCAGCATATCGAGGTCACGGCCGGCGAGAACGAGCCCAAGGCTTACCACCTCGCCGACGGCGACGCCGCCGAGATTGCCGATTTCGTGGTCTTCACGCCCCGCCATCCGCGCGCCGAGCCCTGTGAGGAGATGCGCCGCCAGATGGAGGCGATGAAGGCCCATAAGAAGTCGGATCAGGCTCCCGCAGGAACACCGTCCGCACCACCGCCAGGCGATGGCGCCAAATCGCCCGAACCGGAGCGCCGGTGACCATGCCTCGCGAATTCTTTCGCCGCGACAAGCGATCCTGTCATAACACCCGCAAACAAGACGGATTGACCCACCGGATGCCAAGAAACGTAACGATGCTCATGCTGCTGGCGGCGCTGCTCTTCCAGCCCGTCACTGCCCGCGCCGACGATGCCGCATGCCGCGATGCCGTCCAAGCCGCATTCGACAAGCAGCGCGCTTCCAAGGGCTATCGCTTCGCCGCCCAGATGTCGGGCGAGGAGGGGGCGACGCGCATGCAGATCGACTATCTGCCGCCCGATCGCATGCATCAGAAGGTCGAGGCGCCGGGGCATCCTGCTCCGGTAGAAACGATCGCCATCCAGCGCTGGGCCTGGGGCACCATGGGTGGCGGCTGGGAGGAATTGCAGCCGCAGTTCGCCCAGTCGATCATTTCGCATGTGCGCGACACGCTGGTGAATCCGCCTCCCATCACCGCAGCGTTCACGTGCATGGGGAAAGTGAAGCTCGGCGACCAGGAGTATCTTGCCTACCGTGCCGACCAGCCAGCCGAGTCACCTGCTGCCGATGCCAACGCGCCGCAGCTCGCCCGCACCATCTACATCGACGAGGCGAGCGGTCTGCCCGCCGCCAATGTCGTCGCCCGTATAGACGGAGCCGAGCCGCCCGTCTTCGACGGACGCTACACGTATCCGACCGACATCGTCATCGAGGCGCCGGTCGGTGGTCGCGACGTAACACCCAAGCCATAGTCACGCACCGCGCTCACGGAGTTTCATATCATGCGCAACGCTAGAACCAGCCTGGCCTTGATTGCCATGATTGCACTTGCTTCGGCCGCGCATGCCGACTGCAAACAGGAGGTGGCGGACGCATTCGCCAAGCAGCGGCAGTCGAGTGCCTTCCGCCTCGTCACTTCGATGGTCAACGAGCGCGGCCCGATCAAGATGACGGTCGACTATCTTCTCCCCGACCGCATGCATCAGACCGTCAAGGCGGTGATCGACCCGGCGGCCACCGAGACCATCCTCGTCGGTAAGCGCGCCTGGGTGTCGGGCGGCTCCGGCTGGAAGGAACTGCCAATGGAGGATGCGTTGTCGTTGGCCGAGGAAATGGAGAAAACGGTCGTCAAGGGTCCAGGCGAACAGCCGATCTTCGATTGCCTTGGCCACGTCGAACTCGACGGCCGTAAGCTGCTCGCCTACGAGGCGATGAAGGACAAGACGGCACCGCCCGACCAGCCCGTCCGCATGGTCTATATCGATCCTGTCACAGGCCTACCAGCCCGTTCGATCGTGGCCGTCAAGGAGAAGCTCGATCGACCGTTCTTCAAGCAGGATTATTCCTATCCCCAGGATATAAAGATCGAGCCGCCCGCTCCCGCGCAATAGTCACGGAACATGCTCGGGCATTGCAGTTGCCGTTTCGATCTCAACGCGCACTCGCAACTTTTCGGAGTAGAGGCGTCTCGCTTGCGGCCAAATCGAGCGCCACGTCGAGCACAGCGCTGCGGATCTCCTGTGCCAGCGGCTCGTCAGCGACAGTTCGCGCCAGCGTCATGCCACCGACGCAGAGCGCTGCAAGGGCGAACGCCCTGTTGCGCGGATCGTTCGTGTCACTGAGGCCGCGCTCGAACAGCCCGGCCATCGTCAACAGCACTTCCTGATAGGCACCGCGAACGGCCTCGCTCGATCGTGCCACGTCGGACGGTAGCGCCACCAGAGGGCAGTGGCCCTCCCTCTCCTGAAGGTGCTCCTTCGATAGGTAGGCCTCAATCAACTGCCGCATCAGCCTGTCGGGCGGAGCGCTCATATCCATGCTGCCGGCGCCAGGTCGCTCCTTCAGCTTGCAGCGCGTCACGTGCGTGATCGCCTCGACGTAAAGCTCGTCCTTCGTCCGGAAGTGATGATAGAACCCGCCGCGCGTGAGCCCGGCGCCCTGCATGATCTCTTCGATCGAGACTTCCGTCAGTCCCTTTCTGTTGAACAGTCGGCGGGCGCTCTCGACGATTCGTTGCCGCGTTTGTGCGGCGTGATCGGCGGCGTAAGGCATTTCTCGCTCCCTTCTCTGCGTGCATTATGAAACCCTAGCAGCATCGAGAATATGTTCTTGAACATATTATGCCGGCCGGCAGGCTCCGACCGTTCCCACCTCAGCAACGGAGGATCGGCTGATGCAACTCTACTATTTCGAGACCCCCAATCCGCGTAAACCCTGCGCCGTCGCTCGCCACCTCGACATACCTGTCGAGTACGTGAGAGTTGATTTGATGAAGGGCGAACAGAAGTCGCCCGATTACCTTGCGATCAACCCTAATGGACGCGTCCCGACCCTTGTCGACGGTAAGGTGCACTTGTGGGAATCCCACGCCATCATGATCTATCTGGCACAGAAGGCGGGCTCGGACCTTTGGCCGTCTGACCCGACACAGCAGATCGACGTCATTCGGTGGTTGCAATGGGACACCGCCCACTTCTCGCGCCACGCCGGACGCCTGCTTTGGGAGAACTTTGTCAAGCAGGCGCTCGGAATGGGCAAACCGAACGCTGCCGAGGTGGCCGACGCGACGCAGTTCTTCCACGTCTTCGCCCAAGTGCTGGAAGATCACCTTGAAGGTCGCAGCCATCTCGTTGGCGAAGGGCTGACAGTCGCAGACTTTGCCGTCGCCTCGTTCCTTCCGACGGCCGCCGAGGCGAAGTTGCCGCTGGCGGACTACCCCGAGATCCGCCGCTGGCATGACGGAATGCTGCAACTCCCAGCATGGCGCGATCCCTGGCCCGCCGCGCGCAAGGCGGCTTGAACGTGGCGCGGCTGCGCCGGTCTGGACCTTTCCGGTGCCCTTTTTCCAGGCTCGTGCACCCGGCGCCGCCGCGCCCTATAGCCAAAGCCGCCCGAAGCCTCTAAGACACGGCCCCGACATGCCGAAAAGAACAGACATCAAATCCATCCTCATCATTGGCGCGGGGCCGATCGTCATCGGCCAAGCCTGCGAGTTCGACTATTCCGGCACCCAGGCTTGCAAAGCGTTGAAAGCCGAGGGTTATCGGATCATCCTCGTCAACTCCAATCCGGCCACCATCATGACCGATCCGGAGATCGCCGACGCCACCTACGTCGAGCCGATCACGCCTGAGGTCGTTGCCAAGATCATCGCCAGGGAGCGCACCGAGCGCCCCGGCGACAAGCTCGTCGTGCTGCCGACCATGGGCGGCCAGACCGCGCTCAACACCGCGCTCGCGCTCGATCGCGACGGCACGCTCGAGCAATTTGGTGTCGAGCTGATCGGCGCCAATGCTGCCGCCATCGACAAGGCGGAAGACCGCAAGCTGTTCCGCGAGGCCATGGACCGCATCGGGCTGGAAAGCCCGCGCGCCGCCATTGCTTCCTCGCCCGCCATCCGCGATCAGCAAGGCCGCATCGTCCGCTACGACCGCGAGGCCGGTTTCATCGAGGCCATTCGCCAGCTCGACAAGGTTGGCTTGCCGGCCATCATCCGCCCGGCCTTCACGTTGGGCGGCACCGGCGGCGGCGTTGCCTATAACCGCGAGGAGTTCGAGCAGATTGTGCGCTCCGGGCTCGACGCCTCGCCGGTCGGCCAGATCCTTATCGACGAGAGCCTGCTCGGCTGGAAGGAGTACGAGATGGAGGTGGTCCGCGACAAGGCGGACAACTGCATCATCGTCTGCTCCATCGAGAACGTCGATCCGATGGGCGTGCATACCGGCGACTCGATCACCGTGGCACCCGCGCTGACCTTGACCGATAAGGAATACCAGGTCATGCGCGACGCCTCCATCGCGGTGCTGCGCGAGATCGGCGTGGAGACCGGCGGCTCCAACGTCCAGTTCGCCGTCAACCCCGACACCGGCCGCCTCGTCGTCATCGAGATGAACCCGCGCGTCTCGCGCTCATCGGCATTGGCATCGAAGGCCACCGGCTTTCCTATTGCCAAGGTCGCCGCGCGTCTCGCCGTCGGCTACACGCTCGATGAACTGGAAAACGACATCACCGGCGGAGCCACGCCGGCTTCGTTCGAGCCGACCATCGACTACGTCGTCACCAAGATCCCGCGCTTCGCCTTCGAGAAGTTCGCCGGCGCCGATCCGACGCTCACAACCGCCATGAAGTCGGTTGGCGAGGTGATGGCGATCGGCCGTACGTTTGCCGAAAGCGTGCAGAAGGCTCTGCGCTCGATGGAGACCGGACTCACCGGCCTCGATGATATGCAATTGGAAGGTCTCGGCCAGGGTGACGACAAGAACGTAATACGCGCGGCAATCGCTCGGCCGGCTCCCGACCGCCTGCTCAAAGTCGCACAAGTCATGCGGCTCGGCGTCGATCACGAACAGATCCACGCCTATTGCAAGATCGACCCCTGGTTCCTCGCCCGCCTGCAGGAGATCATCGACTGGGAGGCACGCGTCATCGCCCATGGCCTGCCCGGCGACGCCACCAACATGCGCGCACTGAAGGCGATGGGCTTCTCCGACGCCCGCCTCGCCAAGCTTTCCGGCAAGACGGAAGCAGAGGTGCGCGAACGCCGCCATGCACTCGCCGTCCGGCCCGTTTTCAAGCGCATCGACACCTGTGCTGCGGAGTTCGCTTCGCCCACCGCCTACATGTACTCGACCTACGAGACCGGCCTTGCCGGCCCACCGCAATCCGAAGCAAGCCCCTCCGATCGCAACAAAGTCATCATCCTGGGCGGCGGCCCCAACCGCATCGGCCAGGGCATCGAGTTCGACTATTGCTGCTGCCACGCCTGTTTCGCGCTGACCAAGGCCGGCTTCGAGACGATCATGGTCAACTGCAATCCCGAGACCGTCTCCACCGATTACGATACGTCCGACCGGCTCTACTTCGAGCCGCTGACCGCCGAGGACGTGCTGGAGATCATTTCGGCCGAGCAGCACAATGGCCATCTCAAGGGCGTCATCGTTCAGTTCGGCGGTCAGACGCCACTGAAACTCGCCGAGCCGCTGGAGCAGGCCGGCGTTCCGATCCTCGGCACCTCGCCCGACGCGATCGACCTGGCCGAAGATCGTGAGCGCTTCGCGGCGCTGGTGACGAAGCTGAAACTGAAACAGCCCGCAAACGGCATCGCCCGCTCGCGCGAGGAGGCCATCGCGCCGTCGCCGACGGTGTCGGCTATCCGGTCGTCATCAGGCCGTCGTTCGTGCTTGGCGGCCGCGCCATGGAGATCCTGCACGACAGCACCGAGATCGACCGCTACATCGCCCGCCTGTCCGCGACGCTCGACCGTCCCTCCGAACTCGTTGTCTCCGCCAAGCGGCCGCTGCTGATCGACAGTTATCTTACCGATGCCGTCGAGGTCGATGTCGACGTGCTGTCGGATGGCAAGGACGTCTTCATCGCCGGCATCATGGAGCACATCGAGGAAGCCGGCATCCACTCCGGCGACAGTGCCTGCGCCTTGCCGCCCTACTCGCTCACCGATCCGCTGATCCGCGAGTTGGAGCGGCAGGCCCATGCGCTCGCCCTGGCGCTCAATGTCGTCGGCCTCATGAACGTGCAGTTCGCCATCAAGGACGGCGTCGTCTACATCCTCGAGGTCAACCCTCGCGCCTCCCGCACGGTGCCGTTCGTCGCCAAGGTGATCGGCAAGCCGGTCGCCGCCATCGCGTCGCGCATTATGGCCGGCGAGAGCCTTGCGAGCTTCGCGCTGAAACCCGTCAAGCTCACCCATATCGCGGTCAAGGAGGCGGTCTTCCCGTTCGCGCGCTTCCCCGGAGTCGATCCGATCCTGGGCCCGGAGATGCGCTCCACCGGCGAGGTGATGGGCATCGATAGCGATTTCGCCATGGCCTTCGGCAAGAGCCAGATCGGCGCCGGTCAGGCGATGCCGATGACCGGCACCGTGTTCGTCTCGGTCAAGGAGAAGGACAAGGACCGCATCGTCCCGCCAGTCCGCGAGCTGCAGCAGATGGGGTTCACGGTCATCGCCACCCGCGGCACCGCCCGCCACCTCAATTCGAACGGTGTTCAGTGCGGCGTCGTCAACAAGGTTTTGGAGGGCCGGCCGCACATCGTCGACATCATGAAGAACGGCGAGGTACAGCTCGTCTTCAACACCACCGAAGGGGCCAAGGCCCTGGCCGACAGCAAGGACATTCGGCGCACCGCCTTGCTTCATCATATCCCGTACTATACAACGCTCGCCGGTGCGGCGGCCGTTACGCGCGCAATTCGGGCCCTGAAGGCCGGAAATCTTGAGGTTGCGCCGTTGCAGACGTACACAAGCCGCATATCATGATTGTCCAGTCATGACCCTCTGGCTCCCCCGCGTTGCAGTCCGGGGGGAGCGCCTCACATGAGCATGACCACTGAAGCGGTTCCTGTTGTCGGCAGGGCCATCTGGGAGACGTTAGCGATGTCCATGGAACGGGTTCCGATGACCATCGAGGGGTACAACCGGTTGGAGGCCGAACTGCACCGTCTCAAATCGGAAGAGCGCCCGCGGATCATCCAGGCGATTGCCGAGGCGCGCGCCCATGGCGACCTCTCCGAGAACGCCGAGTATCATTCCGCCAAGGAAGCGCAGGGCCTCAACGAGGCCAAGGTCGCCGACCTTGAAGACAAGCTCTCGCGCGCCGACGTCGTCGATACCAAGTCGCTGTCCGGCAGTACCGTCAAGTTCGGCGCCACGGTGACGCTGGTCGACGAGGATACCGATGAGAAGGTGAAATATCAGATCGTTGGCGACCTGGAGGCGAACCTCAAGGAAGGCAAGATCTCCATCTCCTCGCCGATCGCCCGCGCGCTGATCGGCAAGGCCAAAGGCGACAGCGCCGAGGTCACGACCCCCAAGGGCTCCCGCTCCTTCGAGGTTCTGAAGGTGGAGTGGAAGTAGGGGGTGCGACGGCGAATGATGGTCTGAGCGGGAACCACTCAAGGTGCCGGCGAAGGCGTGATTGACACTCTCAAGCAATGACTGAAGAACCGGCCGCCGCCGCCGCCGCCAGCGCCATTCAATTCAGATTGAACCTGCACTAGGCTCCGCAGCACGATGGACCGCAGCAGGAGCCGCCGGCCATCGGCTTCTTCGCGCGCACGAAGGCGCTCATGAACTTGCCATCGACCTCGCTTGCAAGCCTATTTACATCGAGCCCTTTGCCGACCAGGAACTCGCGCGCGTCATCGACCTTGTAGATCCGCGTCGGCTCGATGCCGATCGCCTCGAAACCGGCCGCCGCCAGCTTGTTGCGGAACTCGCGCTCATCAAGCGCGCCGGCAATGCATCCGACCCACAAGAGCACGTCCTTGCGAATATCGTCCGGAATTGCGCCGCGCGTCACCACGTCGGAAACGGCGAACCGGCCGCCCGGCTTCAACACGCGGAAGGCCTCCGCGATCACCTTGTCCTTGTCGCCCGACAGATTGACCACGCAATTGGATATGATGACATCGACCGAGTTGTTTGGCAGCGGGATGCTCTCGATCTCGCCCTTCAGGAATTCGACGTTGGTAAGACCTGACTTGCGCTGGTTCTCACGCGCAAGCGACAGCATCTCATCGGTCATGTCGAGGCCGTAGGCTTTGCCGGACGGCCCCACCCGCCGCGCCGACAGCAGCACGTCGATGCCGCCTCCCGAGCCCAGATCGAGCACGACCTCTCCGGCCTTGAGTTCCGCCAGCGCGGTGGGATTGCCACAACCCAACGAAGCGGCGACCGCAGCATCTGGCAATTGGCCCTTCTCGAGCGCATCGTAGAGATCGGACGTGATCGGGTCGCATCCATCCAATGCAGGGGACGCCCCACAGCAGCCGTTGCCAACCCCGCTGACGACGCGACGTGCCGCCTCGCCATAGATCTCGCGCACGGTGTCCTTGATCGTTGTCTCGCCCATGGCGGGTCTCCTCAGCAACAGGTTATGGCTTTGGGACTAATGGCCTTGTTGCGACTGCAGCACTCCGCATAGAGGAAGCGGAGGATCTCCTGCAGCGCGTCGGTGTTGGCCGTGTAACGCAGGTATGTGCCTTCGCGCCGGACGGCGACGAGGCCCTCGTTCTTCAGCTTGTCGAGATGGTGCGACAGGGTCGATGCCGGCACGTTGAGTTCGGCGCTGATCTCGCTGACGACCAGCCCCTGCGGATGTGCCGCGAGCAACAGGCGCATGATCCTGAGGCGCGTTTCCGTGCCCAGCGCAGCGAGCATGTCTGCCAAACGGGCGATGGTGTCATCCGACATGCTGGGCACCTGATCGAAAGGCTTTGAGCGTCAGTCTCAGAATCGGCATCGCTGCACGAGCGGTGCCCAGAGACACATTACTTCGATAATTCTATAAATATCGAATTAAACGGTGTCAATGGTATTGCGGCGGTAAAAAGCGATCGGTGTGGGTCAGTAGCAATTCATCAGCCCATAGCATTCAATTGCAATCGCGAGCGGAGCCGGATGCGAGTGCAGAAATCAACTCTCCCCCGCCTCCCACTCCGGACTGAAGCCCCCCAGCGTCGGATGATACATCTCGTCGCCGGAATGCTGAGTGAATTCGACGTTGAGGCGATCCTCCGAAAGCCCGAGAATGTCGACGCAATGGCCGCACAGGGCCTTCGCCACCGCCATCCTCAGCTCGGCCGGCCGTCCCCTGCGAATGTCGAGCATCAACACCGATGCCGGTTGCGGCGCGCCGCCTGCTTCGGCAATCCGCCACAGCCCGCCGTGACCCAGCTCGCGGATGGCGACGCTGATCCGTCGGATATCGACCGACATCATGCGCGCGTAGGTTTCGCACATCGCCGCCGCGAGGCGCTTCTTGTCTTCCGCGGAGTAGTGACCGGTTGTGTCCAGCTGCAAGTAGGGCATTGCGTGAGCTTTCTCGGTGGCCAAAGCGTGGGGTCAGCATCAAGACCCCGTTCCAAGTCTGCCCGCATCGACGCTGCCGAAAAAGAGCGACGAGCAAAAAGGCTCCGTGCGCGGCACTGGAGTTCAACGGCTCGACGGC
>JBGANK010000055.1:0-20097 GCA_044222395.1 Hyphomicrobiaceae bacterium
TTCGCCGGCAATTTTCGCGAAGCGCTTGGCGCGGCCTTTGATCGTTACGAATCCGTCGTCGTCAATCTCTACGATGTCGCCGGTGTCATACCAGCCTTCGCCGTAAATCGACTCGGGTGGTACCAGCCGTCCTGGATTTTCGTCCAACAGGTAGCCGAGCATGACGTTGGGACCGCGCACGTAGAGGCGTCCGCCTTCCTCGATGCCCGGCACGGGCTCGAGCCGCGCCTCCATCAGCGGCGACAGGCGGCCGACCGTTCCGGACTTGTTGGCAAGTGGCGTGTTGATGGCAAGCACGGGTGCGGTCTCCGTCACGCCGTAGCCTTCCAGAATGCGCACGCCGAACTTTTCCATGTAGATCTGGCGCGTGCGCTCCTTCACCGCTTCCGCACCCGCCAGGATCAGCCGCACGCGCGCGAAGTCGTAGGGGTGCGCGGCACGCGCATAGCCGTTGAGGAACGTATCGGTGCCGAACAGGATCGTCGAGTTCGAGCCGTACACCAGCTCCGGCACGATGCGATAGTGCAGCGGCGAGGGATAGAGATAGACCGGCACGCCGGCCACCAGCGGCATCACGAGACCCGCCGTCAGCCCGAACGAGTGGAACACGGGCAACACGTTGAACACCTTGTCCTGGCCGTTGACCGAAACGCGAGTCAGCGACTGCATGGCATTGGCAAGGATGTTGGTATGCGACAGCACGACTCCCTTGGGCGTGCCTTCGCTGCCCGAGGTAAACAGGATCGCGGCGGGATCAGACGCCTTGCGCTGCACCTGCGACCGAGATCCCTGCACGAGCCCGGCAATCTTGTCGGCAACGCCGATCGAGGCCTTGACGTCCTCCAGGTAGACGATGCGCGCTGTCTGCTCGAGCTTGGCGGCGACCTCGGCCAGTCGTGCCTTCTCGATGAACGCGCGCGATGTCAGGATCACTTTGACTTCCGCTGCGCGGCAAGCCGAAGCAATCGATTGCGCACCCGCTGTGAAGTTGAGCATCGCCGGCACCCGGCCGGTCGACTGCAGCGCGAAGAACGTCACCGCGGCTCCGGCCGAGTTGGGCAGCATCACGCCGACGTTTTCTCCCTCCTTGGAGAGCGGCTTCAGCTTGCGGCCGAGAACCTGCGCACCCAGGATCAGCTTCTTGTATGAGAGCTTTGTGCCCATCGGGTCTTCCACCGCGGGCTTGCCGGTGTCGCGCTCGCGCTTGGCGAGCACCAGCGCCGCAAACAGCGTCTGATGGATCGGCGCGGTCTTCACCGCCGCTTCCACCATGATGTCCTGCAGACGCGCACCGGCGGCCTGGCGGCGGTTGCGGCCCTTGAGTTCTGCATCGACGTCGAGCTTGATCGGCGGCAGGATCGTCACACGCGTCTTCGGAAACCACGCCTTCTTGGTCTGATAGCTGTTGAGATAGCCGAACTTCGAGCGCTCGAGGCCATCGATGCGCACCGGAATGATCGGCGCATCGGCCTTGTCGGCGATCATGGCGGTGCCGTCGTAGACCTTCATCAGCCCGCCCGTCACGGTGAGGCGGCCTTCCGGGAAGATGACCAGCGTCTCGCCGTTCTTGACATGATTGATGAGTGATCGCGTGCCGAGCGGGCGGGTCGGATCGATCGACCACGCCTTGGCGAGCTTCAGGAACGGCTTCACCCACCACTTCTGCGCCATGCCGGTGTCGATGGCGAAGCCCGCGTGAGAGGGCAGCAGCGCATACATGAGGCCGGCGTCGAGCAAGCTGACGTGATTGGGTGCGATGATGCCCTTCTCGCCTTCCTTGGGCAGGTTCTCGCGGCCTTCGATCTTAACATCGAGGAACAGCTGATAGAGAAACAGCAGCAGATCCCTGAGGCCCTCCGCGCCCCAGGCGCGCATGACGAGCGCCATGGCGACGAGGTTGCCAACCGCGAGGATCAGGAATTCGCCCGATACGCCGACACCCATCTGCTGCAATCCCATCAGCAGCACCGCGATGCCGGTCATGAACGCGGCGTTGAGAACGTTGACACCGGCGATGACACGCGCGCGGCGGTCGACCGGCGCCCACGCCTGCACGGCCGCGAACGAGGGCACGATGAACAGGCCGCCGGCAACCGCGAGACCGAACAGATCGATGGCAAGTCGAAGGCCAGTCGGCGTCAGCAGGAAGGACGACCAGTTGATCGGCTCGTCGGCCGTGGTGATCCCCGAAGCCGCCCAGCCGAGGTCGAGCGAGAACACGCCCATCAGGAATGCGCCGAGCGGCACCAGTGCCAGGTTGGGACGCAGCTTGCTGGCGCGCGCAGCTAGGCCCGAGCCCACTGCGATGCCAACCGTGAACACAACGAGGCCAAGCGTGATGACGCTCTGTTGGCCGCCGACAAGATCCTTCATCATAGTTGGCAGCAGCGACATGGCGGCAGTGCCGACCAGCCAGAACCACGACGTGATCATCGCGCCGATCCAGATGCGGCGGTCCTGCTTGAGGTCGCGCAGCAGGTGCATGGTCGATTGGATGGGGTTCCTCGTGATCTCAAGCTGCGGCGCCGCCTCGCCGGTCAGCGGAATGAATCGCGACGCCAGGTAGCAAAGGATCGACAGCGTCAGCACGACGGCGACGACAGGAGTTCCGGCAACGCCATTGCTGATGGCAACGCCGCCGGCGATCGTGCCGATCAGGATCGCCATGAAGGTCGCGCCTTCGACCAGAGCGTTACCGGCCGGCAGCTCGCGTATCTCCAGGTGCACGGGCAGGATGCCGTACTTGATGGGCGAGAACAGCGCACCGATCACGCCGAACAGGGCGAGTGCCACGAACAGTAAAGGCACCGAGTGCATGACAAAGCCAATCGCGGCAATTCCCGCCACCGGGATCTCCGCGAGCTTCAACCACCGCGCCATCAACGCCTTGTCGTGGCGGTCGGCCAACTCGCCGCCGAGCCCGGACAGAATAAAGAACGGCAGGATGAAAACGCCGCCCGCCAGCGCCACCAGCTGTGCGCCGGCCGTGCCACCGATCTGGAACATGATCAGCATGACGAGCGCGTTCTTGACGAAGTTGTCGGACAGCGCCGACAGGAATTGCGTCCAGAAAATCGGCGCGAACCTGCGCGAGCGCATCAGGGAGGCGGACATCGGATAATCCTCGCAATTTCGGAGATCAGCGGCGCGCGACGAGGGCGCCTCGGGCCCCAAGGGATTAGTGGCTCGATCAACCGGCAACTGATAGCCGGATCGCGGTTAAAGAATGGCTCTTGCGGTTCGCGGCGGCGCGCAGCGGGCGCGGGTAAAGCCCGATCAGGCAGGCGTCTGCGTCAGCCACCAACGGGCTTGCCCGCGCAACCGGTCCGAGCAGCCATTCGCCGAATCGCGATTTGGCGGCATAGAGCTTAGCCTTCACGGCAAAGATGATTGATTTCCACGACATGACCTGATTCCTCTGTTTCTAAACATCGTTCAATGATCTATATAACCCAAGACTGAACGACGTTCAATATATTTTTTCGGGACCGCGGGCGGGGCCGACGGAAATTTGGGGTGAAAGACGTGCGCGCGCCTAAGATCCGGGCGGCGAGGTAGGCTAGAAAGCAGCTCCACAACCAACGCTAGTGTTCTGGATCAATCGCTTGAGTCCCGGCGGAAGTCGCCAAGCGATTGTGAATCCAGAACACAAACAAAAGATCGGCTAGGGTTCCGGAAGAGACGCTTGGGAACCAGGCGTCGGAGTCGGAACCCTAGAGACGCCAGCAGGTGGCCAGTTCCGAATGTCGGAGCACCTTGAGCCATCGGGCCTTCCCAAAGTGGCCGCGAGCCGCCAGATGATAATGGGGCCTGCCCGGCGCGATCGGCCACCGATCCAGATTGTGGATTTCGGCCGGGATTTGCCCTTGCATCGCGGTCGCCGAAACCCTTCAACAAAGTCGTGCCCGCCAGCAACGAGGATGCAGCCCGTGAACGCCCCCACCACACGCGCCATCCCGCCAGACGCGAGCGTACCGGCGGCGATCGCCATCCACGTCAATGCCGAGCCGCACGCCGTGAGTGCCGCGACACTCGCCGATGTGCTGACGCAACTCGGCTATGGCGGACAAAAGGTGGCGACGGCATTGAACGGCGACTTCGTACCTGAGCGCGCGCGCGCGACAACGCCCGTCAAGGCCGGTGACCGCATCGAGATCCTGTCGGCGCGGCAGGGGGGATGACGCCAGACGCCTTACAAAACCCAGTCCTGTAAATCGCCGGCCAACCCCGCTACATTCCCCCCATGACAGCGCATTTGACATCGGCCCCAAAGCTCCGCCCGCTCACCTTCTATGGCGTGGAGCTAGCTTCGCGCCTCTTGCTCGGCACCGCGCTTTATCCGTCGCCCCAGGTGATGAGCGAGGCCGTGCGAGCGTCCAAGGCAGGCATCGTCACGGTGTCGCTGCGCCGCGAGGCCGCCCGCGGCAAGACCGGCGAGCGGTTCCTCGAGCTGGTCAAGGCGCTGGGCGTTCACCTGCTGCCCAACACCGCCGGTTGCCGTTCCGCCAAGGAAGCAATCACCACAGCGGAAATGGCGCGCGAACTTCTCGACACCGACTGGATCAAGCTCGAAGTGATCGCCAACGACGATACGCTTCAGCCAGACCTGTTCGGTCTGGTCGAGGCGGCCACCGAATTGAACAGGCGCGGATTCAAGGTGTTCCCCTACACGACAGAGGACCTCGGCGCGGCGGAGCGTTTGGTGGCCGCGGGCTGCGAGGTGCTGATGCCATGGGGTGCGCCGATCGGCACCGGCCTCGGCCTCAACAACCGCTATGCACTCAAGACCATGCGCAACTACTTTCCCGACCTGCCGCTGGTCGTCGACGCCGGCATTGGTGCACCTTCGCACGCCGCCGAAGCCATGGAGATGGGCTACGACGCGGTGCTCTTGAATACAGCTGTGGCCAAGGCTGGCGATCCGGTGCGTATGGCGGAAGCCTTCGCCAAGGCGCTCGAAGCGGGCCGCGCGGCTTTCGAATCCGGATTGATGGAACCGCGCGAGATGGCCTCGCCATCGACACCTGTTGCTGGCACGCCGTTCTTCGACATCGGCGCGTCGCCAAGCAAGCCATGAGTACTCCAGCCAGCCCGCCCGCACTCGACGTCTTCTATCCGATCCTGCCCGATAGCGCCTGGATCGAGCGCATCGTTCCGTTGGGTGTCCGCACCGTGCAGTTGCGCTTGAAGGATGCGAGCCAGGCTGAGGTCCTGCGGCAGATCGCCCACGCCCATGACGTGTGTGTCGCGCACGACTGCCAGCTCATCGTCAACGACTACTGGCAACAGGCCATCGAGCTCGGCTGTGACTACATCCATCTCGGCCAGGAGGATCTGGCGACAGCCGACATCGCCGCCATCAAGCGCGCCGGAGCAAGGCTCGGCATCTCGACGCACTCCGAGGACGAACTGGAACGCGCGCTCGCCGCCGCCCCCGACTATGTCGCGTTGGGACCGATCTACGAGACCAAGCTGAAGGCCATGAAATGGGCACCGCAGGGGCTCGATCGCATCTCGGCCTGGAAGCGTCGGATCGGCACCATTCCCCTTGTCGCCATCGGCGGCATCACGCCTGAGCGTGCAACCGGTGTCGTCGCGGCGGGCGCCGACAGCCTCGCCGTCATCACTGATTTCATGACTGCGCCAGATCCGAAAGCCCGCATCTCGCATTGGCTGAACTGGGCGCACCAGTACCGGGCGCGGCCGCGGCGTTAACCAACCCTGCTCGCCCAAATGCAGAATGGAATGTGACACAAGCTAAAGCTAGTGTTCTGGATCGAATGATAGGATCCGGGCGAAGGTCGGCAAGCGTTCGTGAATCCAAAACTCTGGGCTTTGGCACCGCGCGTTGGCAATGCTGTAGGTGGTTTGAGGAGCCGCTATGTCATTTCAGTTGAAATTTGACGAGCCGGTTGACGCTGGTTGGCGCCGCATCGTTCACGAGCAGATCGACAATGCGGTGAAGCTCCTGCATTCGGGCAAGGACGTCGACGCGGCGATCCACGAGACGCGCAAGTCGATGAAGCGCGTGCGCGCCCTGCTGAAGCTGCTGCGGCCCGGCCTGTCAACCGCCGACTACAAGCGGGAGAACGAGCGCTATGCGACCATTGCACGGATGCTTTCGGAATTGAGGGATGAGGCGATCCTGGTGCAGACCGCAAGCGAGCTCGCCAAGCGCGCCACCGGCAGGACCCGCGCTGTAGCCCTCGAGATAATCGGCCACGTCCAACGTCAGGCTCGCAAGCCTTCTGGCTTGAACAAGCCGTCGAATGCCAGCCCTTCCGCCAGGAAGCGCCGCGTCGCCGAAGTGATTGCAGCGTTGGGCCGCGCATCCAAGGCGGTCGACCGGCTCGAGCTGCATTCCAATTCGTTCGCAATCGTCCGCCGTGGTCTGCAACGCAGCTACCGTGCCGGCCGCCTCGGCATGAAGGACGCCTACGAAAGCAATCGCGACGAGAGCTTCCACGAATGGCGCAAGGCGGTGCAGGCGCATTGGCGGCACATGCTGCTGCTGGAGCGCGCATGGCCCGATCTGTTTGCTGCACGCATCGCGCTGGCGCGCGAGATGTCCGATCTGCTCGGTGCCGACCACGATCTCTTCATGCTGATTTCGCGCGCGCGATCGCAGCGCCCGTCCGCTGCAGAAGCTGATGGCGTTGGTGGCCTCATTCAATTGGCGCAGGCCCGCCAGCAGGAGATCCGTGAGGAGTTGCGGGCCAAGGCTGCAGCGCTGTTTGCTGAAAAGCCGAAAGGTTTCGTTGCGCGCATCGATTCCTATTGGAACGCAGCAAAGGCAGCACGCAAGCTTGCCAAGAAGCGACGACGTACGCTTGACGCAGCCAAGGCGGCGAGTTCTGCGACGCACACTCGCAATACTCCCAACGCCGCCAGCCTTTCCAAGTCTCCCAAGAAAGCCGCGGCCTCGCCGGTGCGGCCGAAGCGAAAGCCGATGCCGCCAGCAAAGCGGGCAGGGGTACGACCTGCCAAGCCGTCATCGGGGAATGGCGCGGCACCTGTGAAGACCGCCACACGCAAGCGTGCGCGAGCCAGCAAACACGCCACGCCGAAGCCGCACGTAGCAAACGTCTTGCTTCGCCGCAGCCGCCGCAAGAGTGCCGCGAAGACTTGATCTGAAGATTTTGAGCATCGCCGCCGAACCTGCTGCGCTCACCAGCCGCATGGGAGCGACGGCGTGTGTCGTGCATCACAAATGGCCCGCCCTGGCTTGTCGATCAGGTCTGGCAGATCGACTATGATGCTGCCGCACCGAACAAACTTTCGAAGGAGGAATGATGATGGAGATGCCAACCGGCCAAGCCTCACCCGACCGGATGCACTGGCCAGCTGATCATCCCCGCGTCGCCCACGGCCGCATCGGTGTGCTTCTGCTCAATCTCGGCACACCCGACGCCACCAGCTACTGGCCGATGCGGCGATACCTGAAGCAATTCCTCTCCGATGCGCGCGTCATCGAGGAGCCCAAATGGAAATGGTGGCCGATCCTCAACCTGATCATCCTTACGGTCCGGCCGTCCAAGAAGGGCCGTGACTACGATACGATCTGGAACAAGGAGAAGAACGAAGGCCCGCTGAAGACCATTACGCGGTCGCAGGCCGAGAAGCTCACCGCGCGGCTCGGCGGTGGTTCGCGCATCGTCGTCGACTGGGCGATGCGCTACGCCAATCCCTCCACCGAAAGCCGGATCAAATGGCTCATGGATCAGGGCTGCGATCGAATCCTGCTGCTGCCGCTCTATCCGCAATATGCCGCGGCAACCTCGGCGACCGCCTGCGACGAGGCCTTTCGCGCCCTGATGAAGATGCGCTGGCAGCCCAGCGTCCGTGTTGCGCCAGCCTACTTCGAGGACCCCGTCTACATCGAGGCGGTGGCGAGCGCGATGGAGCGGGACCTGGCCAAACTCGACTTCGCCCCCGACAAGATCATCGCCACGTTTCACGGCATGCCGCAGAAGTATCTGCAACAAGGCGATCCATACCATTGTCAGTGCCAGAAAACGTCTCGATTGCTTCGCGAGCGAATGGGCATTTCGCCCGAAAAATGGCTGACGACATTCCAGTCGCGTTTCGGCAATGATCCCTGGCTGCAGCCCTATACCGACGAGACGGTCGAGCGCCTGGCAAAGGAAGGCGTCAGGAATATCGTCCTCGTTGCGCCCGGCTTTTCTGCCGACTGCCTGGAAACGCTCGAAGAACTGGACGGCGAAAATCGCGAGATTTTCATGCACAACGGCGGCAGTAAGTTTGCGTATTTGCCGGCACTCAACGATAGCGAAAAGGGTCTGGACGTGATCGAGGCTGTCGTTCGTCGCGAGCTAAACGGCTGGATTTGAAAAGAAACTGGGTGCCCGACAAAATCGCATGCAAAGAATATCGCTGCCGCCCGGGCTCTTGAAAACGCCCGCGCCATAGCCATGTTCCGAACAATCTCGCTGGTCGCGAGGTGGGCTTATTTCAATCCGCTGCATTCGTTTTGCAGCGGCATTGTCGGGCAATGCGCAGATCGAAAAGTCAGCAATTGGAAAATACTCGGCCAAATGCTCGAAAAAAAGACCGCAAGCACGCCATTCCGTTTTTCATCAAATGGCAACAATTCGTTAACCTAATGTTTCGGATTTGTCGATATTTGACTCGAAAATGCACACCTCGCGATTCGGCGAGTCCATTTTTTGACGGGAGATGACTCCGATGAATAATCTTCTTGGCGGCTTCGAGGTGGTCGGCCTGTTGCTGATCCTGCTCGTCATCGCGACGCTGTGGTCGACGGTCAAGGTCGTGCCGCAGGGCTACAACTACACGGTCGAGAACTTCGGCCGCTATACGCGCACGCTGCAGCCCGGCCTCGCCTTCCTCATTCCGGTGGTTGAGCGCGTCGGCTATCGCATGAACATGAAGGAGCAGGTGATCGACATTCCGAGCCAGGACGTCATCACCCGCGACAACGCCATGGTGCGCGTCGACGGCGTCAACTTCTTCCAGGTGCTCAATGCAGCACGCGCGGCCTACGAGGTCGACATGCTCGAGCACTCCATCGTCAACCTGACGATGACCAACATTCGTACCGTCATGGGCTCGATGGACCTCGACGAGCTGCTCTCCAATCGCGATCACATCAACGCCAAGCTGCTCGAGGTCGTCGATGCAGCAACCGAATCCTGGGGCGTCAAGGTGACCCGCATCGAGATCAAGGACATCGCTCCGCCACGTGATCTCGTCGACGCGATGGCCCGCCAGATGAAGGCGGAGCGCGAGAAGCGCGCGCAGATCCTCGAGGCCGAGGGCGAACGGCAGGCGGCCATTCTCGAAGCGGAAGGCAAGAAGCAGTCCGCGGTGCTGGAGGCCGAAGGCCGCAAGGAAGCCGCCTTCCGCGATGCCGAGGCACGTGAGCGCGCAGCCGAAGCCGAGGCCGCCGCAACGCGCATGGTGTCGGAGGCGATCGCCGGCGGCAACGTCCAGGCCATCAACTACTTCGTCGCCAACAACTACGTGAAGGCGCTCGAATCGCTCGCCAAGGCTCCCAACCAGAAGATCATCATGATGCCACTCGAGGCCTCCTCGGTGATCGGCTCACTGGCCGGCCTGGCCCAGATTACGGGCGAGGCATTTGGCAGCAAGGCCGGCGCTGCCGGCGGCACCGTCAATGTGCCGCGGGTCTGATGAAGATTCCGCGCACGCGGCAAGCAACCAACACGGCGTCCGGGGCGCGCGCTCCGGATGCTGGTCGTTTCTTAAGGCGGTTGCGATACCCTCACTGGCCGCGGCTGTCTTCCGACAATGCAGCTGTGGAATTTCGCGTCCGGGTTCGAACGCTTGATGCATCGGCGCGGTTCGGCAAGTGTTGTGGACCTGATAGCGTGAAACGAAGGCACCTTACTGCAGACCGGGCTGATCCGCCGGCACACCAGTTGGTATCAGGCGTCAAAATGGGAACACTGGGATCTGGAGGCCGAAAATGACTTCGCTGTCCGAATTCCTCTACAATCTTGGACCGTGGAACTGGTTCATCATTGCCGTTGTCATGCTCGTCCTGGAGACCATGATCCCGGGTGTACATTTCCTGTGGTTCGGACTGGCCGCCATCGTCGTCGGCATCATCGCGCTGGCCACCGGCCTCGCCTGGCAGTGGCAATTGATCGTGTTCGCACTCGTCGCGGTTGCCACGGTCTTCCTCGCGCGCCGCTTCGCTCATCCCTCCATAGCGCGCAGTGACGAGCCGGATTTGAACGTCCGCGGTGCCCAGTACATCGGCCGCACGTTGACCGTCACCGAAGCGATCAAACAGGGCCGCGGTAAGGTCCGCGCTGGCGATACGATCTGGCACGCGGAAGGCGAGGACGTGCCCGCAGGTTCCAAGGTCAAGGTGGTAGGCGTCGATGGCACCGCCCTTGTCGTGGAGCGCCTCGATGCGGACGACTAATATGGCCGCCAGTTAGTTTTGACTGGTCACACCATTCCACTGTCGTCATGGCCGGATCAAGCCCGGCCATGGAGGCGTTGGGTCTGAATTTGTGGTCGCTGGTATAGGTTCGTGCGCAAACCCGCCGACGAACTGCTGTGGCTGATCGCGACGATCAGCATGATCTTGCCGATCGCTGGCGGGATCCTCGGCGTCTTTGGCTTCGCCATGCTGATCCGCGGCACGCCCGGCGGCGGCTGGTGGCTCGCCGGCGGCATCGCCCTGATCGTGCTCGACTACCTCACCGACATCTGGCTTTACCGCATCACGCGCGAGCAATGCGAGGAGCCATCTCTCAACGATCGTGGTCAGCGCCACGTCGGCCGCACGGCAGTCCTGGAACAGCCGATCGAGGCGGGCCGCGGCCGTATCCGCCTCGGCGACAGCTGGTGGATCGTTGAGGGTCCCGATCTTCAGAAAGGTGTGAAGGTCCGCGTCGTCGCCGCGCGCGGCACCATGTTGATTGTAAAGGCTGTCGAGCCGCGCGACGATTGAATCCGGCGACGTCCTCAAACGACTCCCGCGCGCAGGAAATCGTGTACGTGCACGACCCCGACCGGGCGGCCCTCCTTGACGACGAACAGCGCCGTGATGCGCGAAGCGTTCATCGTCTCGAGCGCTGCCGAAGCGAGCGTCTCCGGGCTCGTGGTTTTCGGATTGCGCGTCATGATCTCGCCCGCCGTGCGCGTCACCAGGTCGGGGCCCATGTGTCGACGCAAGTCGCCGTCGGTGATGATCCCGGCCAGCCGTCCGTCTGCGCCGACGATGCCGAGGCAGCCGAGCGCCTTGGTGGTCATGACGACGAGCGCGGCATCCATGAGGTCGTCCGGCCGCGCCAGTGGCAGGCTGTCGCCCGAATGCATGAGATCGCTGACATGCTTCAAGCTGGCGCCCAGCGACCCGCCGGGATGGAATTCGCGGAAATCGTGCGCCGTGAATCCTTTGGCTTCGAGCAGCGCGATCGCCAGGCAGTCGCCGAGCGCGAGCTGCATGGTCGTCGACGTCGTCGGAGCAAGCCCATGCGGACATGCTTCGTTGGCGCGCGGCAGTTCCAGCACGACATCCGCATTGCTGCCGAGCGCCGATTCGCGGCGTGACGTGACGGCAATCAGCGGCACCGCGAAACGCCGCGAATAGGTAAGGATGTTCTTCAGCTCGACGGTCTCACCCGACCACGACAGCACCACCAGCACATCCTCCGGCGTGATCATGCCCAGATCGCCGTGCGAGGCTTCCGTCGGGTGGACGAAGAACGCCGGAGTGCCGGTCGAGGCAAAGGTTGCGGCGATCTTCTGGCCGACATGCCCGCTCTTGCCGACGCCGGTGACGATCACGCGCCCGCGCGCATTCTTGATCAGAGTGACGGCACCCTGGAACGCATCCGCCAGATCAGTGGCGATCGCAGTGCGCAGTTGCTCGAGTCCCGTCGCCTCGGTCGAAAGCGTCCGCATCGCCGAGCTGACGGCAGGATGCGCGGCTTCTTCAGAGCCATTAGCAGGACCAGTGATGTGTGCTCGAGCAGCGGTCATGATCCCTCGCGATTGCCCTTCAATATTGGCCGTAAGACCCATCGGGCCATCCGGTTGCGACCGCCCCACGAAACCTTCCGCAGGTATCGCCGTCGTGCGACCCGCACCAGCCGGCCCGATTCGCATGGGCGAGCCTAGCCGCCCCAGCACGTCGTGCAAAGCTACTACAACCTGCAGCGCTTATGGGCTCCCCGCACGACTCTGGTACCGCAAGAAGACGATCTGGCCCGGGCTTAAAGGCTCATTAACCGGAACTTTCTAGGGTCGAAATACCCAAAGTGTGCGTTTCCCGTCCGCAATCGCGCCGGCCCGAGAGGACGCCACCCTTGCCGCCCACTGCCAAAACCCACAGGATGCGGACCGTTTTATCGGCCGCGACGGTTGCCGTGGTCATGGCGGGCGCCGCGGCAGGTTCAAGTCCGGCAGCAGCGCAATCCTCACCAAATCAGGCCGCAGCGCCGTCTGCGCAAGGCGCGGCCGCAGCCGAGGGTGAGGCCGATGCGGCTCCTTTGTTGAACGATGACGGCACCGGCAATCCGGCCGCTTCTAACGCCGACATCGACGGTGATAGGGCCCTCGACCCGTTCAATCGTAACGCCGCTGCCGCTGGCACATCCGACGGCCTTCGCCCTGTCGTCCGCGATGGCGATCTATCCTGGCCTTCAGAGCCGCAGGCACCAGTTGATGGCGTGGTCCAGCAGCAGGAGCCGGAAACCGCACGCGACGGTATCGACCCGCTGGCCTACGATACGCGGCCGCCCGAGGACATCGCCGTATTCGAGCAGCCCGCGGCCGGTCACGATCCGCTGCACTTTCAGATCGAGGACTTGCAGCCGCTGGAGGACCGGCGCACGCGCCGCCTCTACCGCTTCGAACCCTATGACCCGGTTGGCGTCAGGATCGGCTCGTTCGTGCTGTTCCCCGAAGCGGAGTTGGGCAGCAGCTGGTATTCGAACGTGCTCCGCTCGCCAAGCGCGCAGTCCGATGCTGCCCTCGACTTCAAGCCCTCGGGCCGCTTGGTCTCGGACTGGCACCGCCATGCTCTCGAGTTCCGCGCCGCTTCCACGCTCAGCTTCTTCTCCGATCAGGACAGCGAGAACGACCGCGCCTATCAGCTCGAGGCACGCGGCCGTGTCGATGTCACGCGGCGCACGAACCTGCAGGCGTTCGTTGCGCGCGATTATTCGCAGGAGAGCCGCTCCGCTATCGACGCGAACCGCGCCGGTGACCGTGCCAGCCTGACCAATGACCGCGTCGGCATGACGTTCAATCACCGCTTCAACCGGCTGTCGCTGCAGCTGCGCGGCACGTTCGGCGACTACACCTATTCCGATGTCAGCGTCGGCGGCGTCGTACAAAGCAATGAGGATCGCAACTACACATCTCTTGATGGCGCGGTGCGTGCCAGCTGGGAGTTCAAGCCGACACTGACTGGCTTCGTCGAGGTCGGCGCCAACCAGCGCGACTATTCGGTCCTCGCCCAGTCGGACGGCATCAGTCGCGACTCCAAAGGCGAGCGCTACCGCGCCGGTGTCTCATTCGGCAATACCGGCCAGATCCTGCGCGGCGAGATCGCACTTGGCTATGGAACGCAGACGCCGGACGATACGCGCTTGCGGCAGATCGATGGCATTCTCCTCGACGCCAACCTGGCTTGGCGCATGAGCGAATTGACGACGCTTGCCTTCAACGCGCGCTCGGACATTGCCGAAACCACAACGGTTGATTCAGGCGGTGTTTTCACGCGTTCGCTGGGCGTCGAGGCCCGCCACGCCTTCCGCCGCCACCTGATCGGCACGGCCGGCCTCACCTATTCGAAGCGGGATTACGAAGGCGTGCCCATCGAGGAGAGCGAATGGAATGCCGACCTGGGCGCCGAATACTTCCTCTCCCGCGAGGCCGTCCTGTTCGGCCGCTATCGCCACACGATCTTCGAGACCTCGGCCCCCGCGGGCGACTACACGTCCGACGAATTCCACGTCGGCATGCGCGTGCGCCGCTGAGCGGCTCGTATACGCGCCTCACAGAATCTTCTTCAGCTCGCTCTTGAATGACGGCCCGAGGTCGTCGCGCGCCAGCGCATAGGTGACATTCGCCATCAAGAACCCGATCTTCGATCCGCAATCGTAGATGTGCCCGTCGAAGCGGACCGCATGGAACGGCTGCTTCTTCTTCTTCATCAGCGTGATCATGGCGTCGGTGAGCTGGATCTCGCCGCCCGATCCGGACTCCTGATTGACCAGGATATCGAAGATCTCGGGCTGCAGGATGTAGCGGCCGGAGATGTGCATGTTGGATGGCGCCGTCCCGCGCAAGGGCTTCTCCACCATCTCCGTGATTTCCGACACCTTCTGCTTGCCTTGCTTCAGCCCGACGATGCCGTAAAGGTGCGTCTGGTCGTGCGGCACCGGCGAAACCGAGATGACATTGCCGCCGACGTTTGCATAGGCCTTCATCATGTCGGCAAGACACGGTGTCTCGGCGTGATGCAGCATGTCGGGCAGCAACAGCGCGAACGGCTCGTGGCCGACGATGTCGCGTGCGCACCATACTGCGTGGCCGAGCCCGAGCGGCGTCTGCTGGCGCGTGAAGCTCGTCTGCCCGGCGCCGGGCAGGTCGCGCGTGATCATCTCCAGTTCGCGGTTCTTGCCTCGTTCGGCAAGCGTCCGTTCGAGCTCGAACTGGCTGTCGAAGTGATCCTCGATGACACCCTTGTTGCGTCCTGTCACGAAGATGAAATGCTCGATGCCCGCTTCCCGCGCCTCGTCGACGACGTGCTGGATCACCGGACGGTCGACGACAGTCAGCATTTCCTTGGGCATGGCCTTTGTCGCTGGCAGGAATCGGGTTCCAAGACCGGCAACAGGGAAAACGGCTTTGCGAATTGTGGTCTTGTGCTTCGACATTGGATCTGCTGGGAAGATGGATGGATCAGGATGCGTCCGTTTAAACTCGGGCGGCCGCCGTCACAAGGTTTACCATGGTCTCTTCTAACCCAAGTGCAGGTTCAAAGATGTTAAAGCGGCTTGCCGGCCCGCGCGATTCCGATTCGGAAACTCGCATTAGTCATTTCGAAACCATGTTCTGCGGGCAGGGCTGAGGACGCGCACGGTTGATCTGCTACACTGTGGTTACGGAAAGACGCATGTGGGGTCAGGAATTATGGCGGTTTTGGTAACGGGTGGCGCCGGCTACATCGGCAGCCACATGGTGCTCGAGCTTTGCGACGCGGGCGAGAAGGTCGTTGTGCTCGACAACCTGTCGACCGGCTTTCGCTGGGCCGTCGACCCGAGGGCCGAGCTGGTCGTCGGCGATATAGGCGATCAGGAGCTGGCGCGGGCGCTGGTCCGCAAGCATGGCATTGATGCGATCATCCACTTCGCCGGCTCGATCGTCGTGCCCGACTCCGTCTCAGATCCTCTCGGCTACTACAACAACAACACCGTCAAATCGCGGGCCCTGATGGAAGTGGCGGTCGCCACCGGCGTCAAGCACTTCATCTTCTCGTCCACCGCCGCAGTCTACGGCAACCCGAAAGAAAATCCCGTCTTCGAGGACGCCGCTCCGGCACCGATGTCGCCCTACGGTTCCTCCAAGCTGATGACGGAGATCATGCTGGCCGATACCGGCCGCGCGCACGACCTGCGCTACGTGGCGCTGCGCTACTTCAACGTCGCCGGTGCCGATCCCAAGGGCCGCTCCGGCCAGTCGACGCCGCGCGCCACACACTTGATCAAGGTGGCCTGCGAGACCGCACTTGGCCAGCGCAGCCATATGGAAGTTTTCGGCACCGACTACGCCACGGACGACGGCACCTGCGTGCGCGACTATATCCACGTCCGCGATCTTGCCCGCGCCCACATGGCGGCGCTGTCCTACCTGCGCCGCGGCGGCACCTCCGATATTTTCAACTGCGGCTATTCGCGCGGCTATTCCGTCCTTCAGGTGATCGACGCGGTCAAGCGCGCCTCTGGCGTCGATTTTGCCGTGCGCATGGCACCGCGCCGTGCCGGTGATCCCGCCGCCATCGTTGCCGGTTCGGACAAGATCCGCCGGCACCTGGGCTGGTCGCCCGAACTCGACGATCTCGACCTGATCGTCGCCCATGCTTTGGCATGGGAAGACAAGCTTGCCGCATTGAAACGCGCGGCCTCCTGATCATACCCTCCCCAGCTTATATCTAGGGCCGGCCAAATTCTCGCCTTTAAGCTTGCCGAGGACATGGCCGCAGCCGGTCTCGGGACCGGCATGTCCGCCACTCGACCTGCAAAGGGCGGGGCTGATGCGGAATATGGGCGCGAGGGAGGAGCACGTGCACAGGTCCATGGTTGCGGCGGTAATGCGGTCTGGCACGCGACCGGCACATGATCGTTCGACAATTCGCGTCCGCGTCAGCCTCATTGCCTCTGCACTATTGGCACTTGGCACCCTGCTTGCGCTTGCCTCCGCAGTTCGTGCCGAAGCAAACTTCGCCAACTGGCTCGATGGCGTGTGGCCCGAGGCGCAGGCCGCAGGCGTCAGCCGCGCCACCTTCGATGCGGCGACCAAGGGCCTGGAAGTGGATTTGACGCTACCAGATCTCATCCTGCCCGGCGGCGCGCAGCCGACGTCCAAGGGCCAAGCCGAGTTCACGCGCGCACCAGGCGATTATCTGAATTCCTCGACCTTGGGAAATCTGGCACTACAGGGAAAGGAACTCGCCGCCAAGCACAAGGCAGCCCTCGATAAGATCGAGCAGACCTATGGCGTCGACCGCTACTCGGTTCTGGCGATCTGGGGGCGTGAGACCGTTTTCGGCACCTACAAGCTGCCGCATGACGCCATCCGCGTGCTCGCCACTCAGGCCTTCATCGGTCGCCGCAAGGACCAGTTCCGCAAGGAGTTCGTGCTCGCGCTAAAGATGCTTCAGGACGGCATCCCGCGCGCCAAGATGCGTGCATCATGGGCCGGCGCCATCGGCCAGACGCAGTTCCTTCCGTCCGAGTACTACCAGCACGCGCGCGACCACGATAAGGACGGCAGGGTCGACCTGTTCGACTCGGTCCCCGATGCCTTGGCTTCGGCAGCCCGCCAGCTGGAGGCGAAGGGTTGGGTGAGGGGCCGCAAGTGGGGCTATGAGATCGTCATCCCACCGTCCTCCGACTGCGCGCTCGAGGGGCCTCCCGGCAGCCGCCCGCTCAAGGATTGGGTCGCTCAGGGCTTCAAGCGCGTTGCCGGCCGCAGCTTCCCGCCGGAGATCATGAACGATCAGGCCTACCTGATGTCACCGGCCGGCGCCTACGGCCCGTCGTTCCTGGTGCTGGAGAACTTCCAGGTAATTCGCCGCTACAACACGTCCGATCTCTACGCAACGTTCGTCGGCAATCTCGCCGACCGGATTGCCGGCGGTGGCGACTTCGTCACCTCCTGGCAGCAAATCGGCCAGCAGAAGACGCAACTGGTCCGCGGCATTCAGCAGGGACTTCAGAAAGCCGGCCACCCGATCGAGAAGATCGACGGCTTCATCGGCTCGGGCACCCGCCGCGAGGTTGGCCAGTACCAGAAGAAGAACGGGCTCAGGGTCGACTGCTGGCCAACCGAGGCGGTTCTGCAGCATCTCAATCGGCGCTGAGCGTCCTTCTTTGGTGGGTATCACCTTCGGCCGCTTTGGAAAGTTTCCATCAAGGCGACATTGGCCGCATTTTGGAGGTATAAGGCGCCAGCAGGTTCCAACCGCTGATTCCGGAGCGCCTTCGGACGACACTATGACCGCACGCCGCACGATAGCTGGTTGCTCGAGATCGCTTGCTGTCCTGGCCGGCGCGGTCGTTGCGTTCGGTTTGTTTGCTGCGTCAGCCAGCATCGTCCACGCCCAGGCCGCCAACGAATCCACCGGCGACAGCTACATCACGCCCTTTCCCGGCGGCGAGCGCTACAAGCTCCGCGTCATCGGCGATGAGCTGGGCGAAGGCATCCTTGGCGCACTCAATGAAGCGCTTGCCAGCGATCCCCGCCTCGACGTCGAAAAGAAGGTGGCTCGGCTGTCGGGACTGGCGCGAGCCAATTCGATCGAAGAGTTGAAGCAGATTGCCGAGGCCGCGGCGCGCGACAAGCCCAACATCGTCGTCGTCATGTTCGGCATCATGGACCGCTGGTCCTACCGCACGCCCGACGGTCGTCGCCATCCGGTCGGCACGCCCGAGTGGCGCACCGTATTCACGCAGCGCATCGACGAACTCTTGCGAAATCTGAAATCGGCGGGCGTTGCCGTCTACTGGGTCGGCTTGCCGATCATGCGGCGCCCGGAAATGAACGAAGCTGTACAGGTCCAGAACGACGTCTATCGCGAGCGCACGTATCTCGCGGGTGTCCGCTATATCGATGTCTACCAGAGCTTCGCCGACGAGCAGGGCGAGTACAGCCCCTACGGCCCCGATCTTGCTGGCAAGAACAGCCTGCTGCGCGATGCGGACGGCATGCACATGACCGACGCGGGCTATCAGAAGCTTGCCCACTTCGTCGAGAAGGAGCTGAAGCGCGACCTCACGCAAGCCAAGAACGAGCGGACCATTCCACTGGCGGGCAGCGAGGCCGAGCAGGCGCTGATCAATCCGGTCAAGGAAGCCGCAAAGTCTCCGAATGCCGGCGCCGGCTGGAACGCGCAGACCAGCACGAGCAATTCCGCTGCGGCCTCGTCACCCGGAACGTCCGGCGGCGATCAGCCTGCCGATACCGGCAAGATCAACCTGAAGACGGCAGGAACAGATGGTCGCGAGCAGGTCGTTGCGATCGAGCTATTGAGACCGGCAATTCCAGCCGCGGTCTTGGCACTCGTCACTCGGCGCGAAAGTACCGAGCAGGCCTCCCAGATGGGCGATCAGGTGATCGACCAGATCCCCGGTGGCATCACCGTCATGAGTTCGATCACGCCCGCGGGTGATCAGGGTGCCAGCGCGCGCCGCAAGATTTCGCCGGCACAAGCGCCCTATTTCCGCGTTCTCGTCAAAGGCGAGCGTATTGCATCGCGTCCTGGCAGGGCTGATGACAACTCCTGGCCATTGCCGGAGCCGGCCAAGCCTGAAGCGGTCGAAGAGAATAAGGTGGAGCCGAATGCGGCCCCGGCGGCCCCGGCGGTTCCTCCACGTCCTCCCGCAGCAGCGCCCCCCCCGGCAGTCAAGCCGAAGCGGTAGGGAACGGTCATCTGGCAACCGTGCTGCAAGCTGCCTTCCAATTCAAACCGCGCTAACTACCGCGGCAGCAGCGTCGTTCCCATCAACGCCTTGTCGATGGCGTGCGCAGCCTGGCGCCCTTCGCGGATCGCCCACACCACGAGCGACTGGCCGCGGCGCATGTCGCCAGCAACGAAGACCTTGTCGCGTCCGGGCACGCGATAGCTCACATCATCGCCGTCGATGCCCTTGAACCGCCCGCGCGGGACGACCGGCAGCGACAGTTCCTTGACGACGTCGCTCTCGATCGGTCCGGCAAAGCCCATCGCCAGCAGCACGAGGTCGGCATCGAGCGCACCCTCGCTGCCCGGCACCGGCTTCAGCTTGTCGTCGACGCGCACGTATTTGAGCTTCTTGATCTTGCCGTCCGTGCCTTCGAAACCGGTCGTCGAGATCTGATACTCGGTCGTGGCACCTTCCGCCTGGCTCGATGAGATCCGGAGCTTCAGCGGCCAGTGCGGCCAGTTCGTCGCCTTGTTCTCCTTGACCGGCGGCTTGGGCATGATCTCCAACTGCGTGACGGACTTCGCACCCTGGCGGAATGACGTGCCGATGCAGTCCGAGCCGGTGTCGCCGCCGCCGATGACGATGACGTGTTTGTCCTTGGCCGAGATCTCGTGCGTGCCCTGCGCCAGCTTCTCGCCGGCAACGCGCCGGTTCTGCTGCGGCAGGAAGTCCATCGCGTAATGGATGCCGTCGAGATCGCGCCCGGGCGCGTTGGCGAAGAAGTCGAACGGATGCTCTGAGCCGCCTGTCAGCAGCAGCGCGTCGTGCTTGGCTTCCAGGTCGGCAACCGCGATGTCCTTGCCGACATGCGCATTGCAGTGGAAGCGCACGCCTTCGCCTTCCATTTGCCGGACACGTCGCGCGATGATGTCCTTCTCCA
>JBGANK010000056.1:0-19856 GCA_044222395.1 Hyphomicrobiaceae bacterium
CATATATCGTCGACAATGCCGCAGACGAGGTCATCGAACAGATTGGCCAAGGGTATAACGACGAGGTGCTTGCCCGCATCAATGCCTATACCCTTGCGATGGGCAGCGAAGTCGAGCGATTGCTGTTCGACGGTGCAGGCGACTTCTCTGGAACCGGAAATGAGTTCGACAACTTCATATTGGGCGGCTCGGGCAATGATGTCCTGAGCGGGGGCCTCGGCAACGACACCCTTATTGGCGAGGGCGGCGACGATGTCCTGGACGGCGGTGAAGGCAATGACTTCCTCCGAGGCGGAACGGGCAGCGACATCTACTACGTCGACAGCGATCTCGATGTTGTTAACGAATATCTCGATGAAGGTACTGCTGATGAGATTCGAACAACGCTGGGTACGTATTGGCTCGGTGTTGGCAATAACGTTGAGCGCCTGACGTTTGTTGGGACCGGATCATTTGTCGGCGTGGGCAACGAGATCGACAACGTCATCTCGGGCGGTGCAGCCGATGACTGGCTTTACGGCAATGCGGGCAACGACGTGCTGAACGGAGATGCTGGCATTGACACGCTCTACGGCGACGAAGGCGACGACACGTTGGTCGGAGGCGCCGGGGATGATTGGCTCGACGGCGGCGTTGGAAGCGATGAAATGTCGGGCGGGACCGGCAACGACATCTATATCGTCGACTCGAACGGTGACGTCGTTATCGAGCTTTCGGGAGAGGGGACGCGCGACCTGATCTACACCAGCCTGAATACATATTCTCTCTCGGAAGCGAGCGCTGTCGAGCGGCTGAGGTTTACGGGCACGGGCAGCTTCACCGGAACCGGTAACAGCCTCGACAACAACCTCCGGGGCGGCAGCTCCAACGACGCGCTCTACGGTGGTCTTGGCAATGACATCCTGGATGGGCGCGCCGGAAATGATATCCTGGATGGCGGCGCGGGCAACGATTACTACATCGTCGACTCGATCGGCGACATGGTGATCGAAGCTGTCGGCGGTGGCGTGGACGAAGTCCAAGTCAGCATGTCGAGCTATGTGCTTGCCAGCAATGTCGAGAACCTCCTCTACGTGGGCTCCCAAAACTTCACAGGCGTTGGCAACTCTGAAGACAACTCGATCGCGAGCGGAGACTTTGATGATCTCCTCTCAGGGCTGGAAGGAAACGATACGCTTGATGGGCGATTAGGCGCGGATCGATTGGATGGCGGCACGGGTGACGACTGGCTGATCGGTGGCGATGCGACATTCGCCGACACTTTTGTTTTCCAGGTCGGCTACGGAAATGACACGATCGCCGACTTCACGGCACAAGGTGGCGCGGCAACCGGACAGCCCTATGTGGATGTGATCGAGATCTCGATCTCCGGTATCCAAACCATGGCCGACGTGCTCAGCCACGCTGCGCAAGTCGAAACGGATGTGGTTCTGACATTCGGGTCGGATACCTTGACCCTCAAGAATACGCAGATTGCGGATCTCGGCGCGGACAACTTCCGGTTTGCTGCCTAGACTCGCGGCCGCGGAACTCACGACGTAACCATCCCGGCTGGTCGGCCGGGATGGACCCACCCACTGGACCGGAACTGACAGTATATGGATGAGCAAACTTCGCGACCGTTCCGGTTGGCGGTCGCGATGCGCAAATACAAGCTCGGATTCTTTGTCATCGGACTGATGTCCGGGCTCGTCAACCTGTTGGCGCTGACCGGCTCGCTCTACATGCTGCAAGTCTATGATCGCGTGCTCGCATCGCACAGCGTGCCAACTCTGATCGGTCTTACCGTTGTTCTCGTGCTGCTCTATCTTTTCTATGGCGTGTTTGATCTCATTCGCACGCGGCTCCTGTCCCGCATCGGCCTGAAGATAGATCGCGCGCTGCGCAGTAGGATACTGCACGCAGTCCTCCTGCTGCCCCTTTCTGCAAAAGTCGATGCCGGCGGTTTGCAGCCGATCCGGGACATGGACCAGATCCGCAATTTTTTGTCGGGCCTCGGACCGACGACCTTCTTCGACATTCCATGGCTGCCTGTCTTTCTGATTCTCATCTATGTGCTGCATCCCGTTCTGGCGATCTACTCCCTGGCAGCAGCGGCGATCCTCCTGACGACAGCAGTGCTGACTGAGGTGCGAACATCCAAGCCGATGCGCGCAGCGATTGCCAGCGGCGGTGTGCGCATGAATTTCGCAGAGCAGGCGCGTCGCAATGCCGAGGCAATTCAAGCGATGGGGATGACGGAGCGGGTCGAAGAGAACTGGCTCAAGCTGACAGAAGCGCATCTACGCGATCAACTGCGCGCTTCGGATGCGACGAGCGGGATCGGGACGGTTTCGAAGGTAGCACGAACGGTTCTGCAGTCGGGCATGCTTGGGCTCGGGGCCTATTTCGCGATCAACGGAGAAATCTCATCGGGAGGGATCATTGCGGGAACGATCGCGCTCGGGCGTGCCTTGGCTCCGATAGACCTGGCGATCCAGCATTGGCGCGGATTTGTCGCCGCGCGCCAGAGTTATGGTCGCCTCAAATCGTTGTTCGACACCCTGCCACTCGCCGACGCACGGATCGACTTGCCGCGCCCCATCGAAAGCCTTTCGGTTGCAGGCTTGACGCTTGCTGCCCCAGGCATGTCGGTTCCCATTCTCCGCGGCGTTGGCTTGCAACTGAAGGCAGGCGACGGACTTGGAATCATTGGCCCAAGCGCTTCGGGGAAGTCGACCTTGGCGAGAGCGCTGGTCGGTGTCTGGAAACCTCCCAAAGCCGGCGGCACGGTAAGGCTCGACGGAGCTTCGCTCGATCAGTTTCCGGCAAGCGCGCTCGGCCGCGACATTGGCTATCTGCCGCAGGACGTCGAGCTTTTCGCAGGCACAGTCTTCGAGAACATCTCTCGCATGTCGCGCCAAACTGACAGCGAGGCAGTGATCGGCGCCGCACGACTTGCCGGATGCCATGACATGATCCTCGCGCTGCCTGACGGCTACAACACGCAGATCGGTGAAGGTGGTGTTCGACTTTCGGCAGGACAGCGCCAGCGGGTCGCCTTGGCGCGTGCGCTGTTTGGCGATCCCTTCCTGGTCGTTCTCGATGAGCCCAATTCAAATCTGGATGCGGCCGGCGATGCAGCGCTTGCCGCGGCAATCAAGTCTGTGCGTGATCGCAAGGGGATCGTAGTGGTTATTGCCCATCGCCCTTCGGCACTGGTCAGTGTCGATCTGCTGATGGCGATGGCGAATGGCATGGTGACCGCCTTTGGTCCCAAAGACGAAGTCTTGAAACAGGTACTGCGACCCGCCAATGCGGACCGGCAAGGCGGCGCGAACCGAATAGATTTGGCCGGGCATTTGCCAGGTCCGAAGGCCGCAAGTCACAGCTGACGAATCGGAGGCAGCCAAGTGGGTATTCTGGGAAGACGGACAAAGGTCGATGGACCATCCGACCGGATCGGCCCTTATGCCATCGCGGCGTTTGCGGCCACTGCAATTCTGTTCGTCGGAGTTGGCGGTTGGGCGGCTACGTTCAATCTTGCCGGAGCGGTGTTGGCATCTGGAACCGTTGTCGTCGAAGGCAACATTAAGAAGGTGCAGCATCCGACGGGCGGCATCGTTGGCCAGATCAGAGTCAAGGACGGTGATCGCGTGTCGGCCGGCGACTTGCTGGTTCGCCTCGATGATACGGTTGCTCGGTCAAATCTCATGATCGTGGCAAAGAACCTCGATGAACTTGCGATAAGGCAGGTCCGTCTAAAGGCAGAGCAGAGCGGGGCGGAGTTCCCAGAAATTCCCGAGCGCCTGAAGGACCGTACCAACGAAGCCGAGATCAAGGCCATAGTGGAAGGTGAGCGCGCGCTATTCGAAGATCGCCGTTCAGGCCACATCAGTCAGAAGTCGCAGCTACAGGAGCGAATTGCCCAATTCACCCAAGAGATCGAGGGTCTGGAGAAGCAGCTCGAAGGCAAATCGCTCGAGTCCAGACTGGTTGAATCCGATCTCAAGGGTTTGGAAAAACTCGAGGACAAGGGACTTGTGACGACCAACAGGATGACGACAACCCGTCGGGATCTGTCACGGCTCATTGCCGAGCGTGGTCAACTCGCGGCTCAGATTGCGCAAGCGAAGGGACGAATCTCAGAGATAGAACTTCAGATCCTCCAGCGGGATCACGAGTTCAGAAGCGAGATCGTCAAGGAGTTGCGCGATGCACAGAACAAGGAAGCCGAACTCATCGAACGACGAACGGCTGCCATGGATCAGCTGCAGCGCATAGACATCCTTTCACCGCAGGCCGGTACAGTGCACCAACTCGGTGTTCACACCGTCGGTGGCGTTGTGAATGCCGGCGAGCCCATCATGATGATTGTGCCTCATGAAGCAAGATTGGTCATAGACTCTCGCGTCGCACAGCAGAACATCGCCCAGGTCGCAGCCGGCCACACCGCCTTTCTCCGTTTCACGGCGTTCGATCATCGCACGACCCCTGAGTTGATTGGAACAGTTGAGCGCGTCGCACCGGATCTGATCGTCGAAACACAATCTAATACCGCCTACTACCTGGCGCGGATCGAGGTCCCTCCAAGCGAACTACGCAAATTGAGCGGACAAAAGCTTGTTGCCGGCATGCCGGTTGAAGTGCAGATCAAGACGACGGATCGCAGCGCGCTATCCTATCTGATGAAGCCGCTGGAGGACCAATTCGCTCGGGCCTTCAAGGAGAGGTGAGGGCAGGGCGCGCCATCCTCGTTCGTTAGGGTGATTTACCAGATATTGTTGCCATGAGCAGCACTTCTAACACCACCACCCGCCTCGATGCCCGGCTGCCGGTGGACGTGCTTGCGCTTTTGAAGCGCGCCACCCAGATCGAGGCGCAGAAGCTCATTGACGTAGTGCTGTAGGTTCCAGACGTTTGGCCCGAATTGGAACTCGGCGTTGAGGATGCCGGTGCCGCCGGTCCCATGACCGCGGAAAGACGTACTTCAAGACCGCGCAATGGAGGCAAAACGTAAGCGTGGCTTGAATGCACTGGATTAGCCGTTGACGGCAGCCGGTTTCCAGTTCCACGGCAGAAGCTCGTCGAGCTTGCTCGCGGGGTGTCCATTGACCATCCGTTTGATCACATCTCGGAGATAGGCGTAGGGTTCCGCGCCGTTCAGCTTGCAGGTTTCCACGAGTGTCGAGACCGTCGCCCAACGCGCGCCGCCGCCGTCGCTGCCGGCGAACAGATGGTTCTTGCGGCCGAGCGCGACTGGCCTGATCGCGCGCTCGACAGGATTGGTATCGAGCTCGATGCGGCCGTCATCGATAAAGCGAGTAAGTGCGCCCCATCGGTTCAACGCATAGCGGATTGCCTCAGCCAACTTGCTCCGCCCGGGAACGCGCCCAAGCTCCTGTTCGAGCCAGCGCTTCATCGCCTCGACGAGCGCGCGCGATTGCGCCTGGCGGACCAGCTTGCGCAGATCGGCGGGCTCGGCGCGGATCGCGGCTTCGATCTCGTAGAGCTTGCCGATGCGCTCCAGCGCCTCAGCCGCGATCGGTGACCGCGTCGCCTCGAACACGTCGTAGAACTTCCGCCGCGTGTGCGCCCAGCAGGCCGCAAGCACGATCGCACCGTCGGCGGTCAGGCGCTCGAAGCCCTGATATCCATCCACCTGGAGCACGCCGGCAAAGCCGTCCAGATGCGCGGCCGGGCGCTCACCCTTGCGATCAGGGCTGAAGCGGTAAAGCGCCGCTGGTGGATCTGGCCCCAGCCACGGCCGGTCGTCGCGCACGTAGACCCACAAGCGGCCGGTCTTGGTGCGCCCGCGGCCGGGATCGAGCACCGGGACCGGCGTGTCGTCTGCGAAGAGCTTCGACGACGACAGAATGTGCGACGCGATCCGCTCTTGCAGCGCCTCGAGCCACCAGCAGGCGCCTCCGACCCAGCCGGCCAGCGTCGAGCGATCGAGCGACACGCCCATGCGTGCAAAGATTTGCGACTGCCGGTAGAGCGGGGTGTGATCGCAGTACTTGGCGATCAGCACGTGCGCGTGCAGCGCTGGCGTCGCGAGTCCTTTGGCGATCGTGCGTTCCGGAGCAGGCGCCTGATGGATCGCCCCGCATCCCCGGCATCCATACTTCGGTCGGCGAATGCGCACCACACGCAGCGACGCCGGAATCCAATCGAGCATCTCACTCGTCGTCTCGCCGGCTGCGTGCAGCACGCCGCCGCAAGACGGGCACGCGCACGCACTCATATCGATCGTGACGTCGTGGCGCGGCAGATGCTCCGGCAGCGCGCCGCGAGATGGCGCGTCGTACCGGTCCGGCTTGGTACGCACCGGCCTCGCCTGCGTGTGCTTCTCCTGGCTCCGGCCGATGTCCCCTTCGACATCTTCAAGACCGAGCGCCAGTTGATCGGGATCGAGTTTCTCGGACCTGCGGCCGAACTGCTGGCGCTGCAGTTGCTTGACGATCAACTTCAGCTTTTCGATCTCGCCGTCACGGCTCTCCTTGTCCGCGACGAGATCACGGACCAGCCGCTGCAGCAGCTCCGGGTCGGTCGGCAGGTCATCGAGATCGATGCGCATGCCCACACACTACGCGTCGGTACCGATTCGATGAATCTGTTCGCGGTCAATTCCATGTGGTTTTATTCGGCTGTGGCCGAGCGGACTCTCACCCCGCGCGCTGCGGTCTCCAGCGCCGCTCCGGCATCCGCCAGTTCACTCCCTCGAGCAACATGCCGAGCTGTGTCCGATTGAGTTGGACCGCTTGTCCCGGCGCCTGCATTGCCGGCCAAGAAAACTGACCTTGCTCGAGCCGCTTCGAGAACAAGCAGAGTCCACTGCCGTCCCAGTACAGGATCTTGATCAGATCGGCACGCCGCCCGCGGAACACGAACAACTGCCCCGAGAACGGGTCCTGTTTCAGATGCTCTTGGACCAGCATGGCGAGACCGTCGAAGCCGCGCCGCATATCCGTGTAGCCAAGTGCAAGGTGGATCTTGACCCCAGAAGGCACGAGCATCATGGCGCGACCCCCTCGAGCATCAGCACGAGCCGCCGCACCGCCTCCGGATCGGCACCCGGTTCGACGCGGACACGCTTGCCGTCCGCCAAAGCGATCTCCATGCCGCCCCTCTGCATCTCATGCGGCGGCGCCGGCGATGTGATCTCGCCAGCGGCCGACGGAGAATCCGGCACGACATTGCCCACGACCGACACCTCCGCAAATCCGCTGAACGGCCGATCGGCCCCGCCTCCGAGCTCCCTGCGCCAACGGAAGAGCAAGCTCGGCGCCAGATCGTAGGCCTGTGCCACCGCGTGGAAAGAGGCACCGGGAACGTCCGCCAAACCGAGAATGTGGCGCTTCTCGTCATCGGTGAACCGGCGCCGGCGCCGCACGAGCTGCGCGTCGAGTTCTTGCTCCAGCCGCTCTGCCATGACACTAGCACTAGGACTTATGGCCTTAGTCCTAGTGCTTATCCGCCCGCGCCGCCGTTTGCGCATCAGCGCGATGCGCTCCTCGCGCTCGCGGTCTTCGCGCAGCCAAACCCGCCACTTCGACATCATCGTTCGAGAGAGACCGTGACGTTCACAATATTCACGTTGATTGAACGGGCTGCGCATCCACGCCGCCACATGGCGTGTCCAAAATGCAATGCGGTACGGGTTGTCTCGCGTCTTGGCCGGCATGGTGGAATCCATCGCGAATGATCACACCACAAAATCTGGATCACCGTTGCACAGCGCAAGTGTGCGACCAGGCCACGCTTACAGCAAAACGAAATAGCGCGTTTCAATTGAGAGAATTTCCGACGCGTATTCCCGTGCACTTCAGTGTGTGGTTTGCGTATAGGGAACGTCCGATTAGCTACATCAGGATAAAAGGCGCTGCGCGCTGGCTTTTTATCTCATTGGAATCATTGAGTTATATTGTGTGTGCGATTTTTTGGTCGTGCGATAACCGGCGGCAGCGCATTGAATGCCTTCCTGTTTTTTGACTCCCCCCCAATTCGGGCGTGAATTTCTCCTGGTTTCATTTTTTCTCTGCCAAAGTGGCGACGGTCACGTTTCAAGCCCCTTGGGGCCGCCCCTCGGCCGAAGGGGCCTAGTGTTCTGGATCAAACGCTTGATTCTCGGGCGGAGGTCGTCAAGCGGTTGTGAATCCAGAACACAAACTAGGAGAGGCTAGGGTTCCGGGCTGACATGCAGGTGACCGGCAGGGAACCAAGTGTCAGTGTCGGAACACTAGGTCACGCTCTCCGGCGCGACAGCCACTGGCCGCGCCGCGAAGCCGCCCTGCCTTGATGGCGGCGTCTCCGCCTTCGGGTTTCGATCGTTCGGCCGGACAACGATCCAGCGGACGGGGTGAGCCTGGACGCACACGCGCCACCGGAGCTCGCAAACTGCAAGTATCCAGACTCACCAGAAGGCAAGCACGCCCCACCTCCCGGAGCCGCCCGCATTCGCGGTGACGGACGGCTCCGGAAAGCAGGACGAAGACGAGCCGCGTTGCGCCGCCGGTGCAGAAAATCGCCGGTGAAGACAGTCCGGACTACACGTCCGTGCACCCGACCGCACGGCACGCACCGCGATACCTCGATCCCCCAAAACGCCTTGAGTCGGCATACTGGCGACAACGCGGAAGTGCGCCAGAAACAGGAGTTCATCATGCCCGACAATCTCTGCTACCGGCGAAAAGCCGGCCAGTTGCTGCTGCGCCGCCGTTTGGCAGGCGATCGAGGCGCTGCTGGCGGTTCAGCGCCCCTCGCGGAAGCCAACTGCTCGCCCGCGCTGTGCATCCATGAGTCCACGTACCATCCCTTATTCGTGTATCTCCGAGGAATCGACCGGATGGCGCTGATTGACTCGGCCTGGTTTCGCGGGCGTTTGAGACGATCCAATCGACTTTTTGAAGGGCCTACGCAGCCGCGCCAGGGGCAGGTAATTCTCAACCGCCACGTGCCCCTGATTTGGCTGGAGCAGTCTGCACAGCTGCCCGGAGAGTGGTCCCATGTGGGCGTCGCCTTTTGGCGCGCGGGCGGGCTGACGCGGTCTTCGACGACCCCGCCGAGCAGTATCGCCAGCTATCGCTTCGGCCTCGACCGAAACGCAATGTACCGCGCGCTCGCCTCGCTCGAAGTCGCAGGTCTCGTTGCCGTCAAACACAAGCCCGGACGTCCACCACGGGTGAAGATCCTGGCACCAGAGCCAGTGTCATGAGCGACCACCATCCGCCGCGTCCGGCGCCGGACATTGCCCCACGGATCATTCGTTTCCGGAATGCACCGCGCTACCTCGGCATGGACCGCAACAGGTTCAACGCCGAGGTCCGGCCATTCCTCACTGAGGTGCCCATCGGTAAGCAGGGCGTCGGCTTCGATCGCCTTGAACTCGACGCATGGTTTGAGGACTATAAGTTGCGCAACGGGCGTCCCGCACGGAAAGGAGCAATCACATGGGACGCAAACGAGTACCCGGCCTCATCTCAAGGGGCGGGCTCTGGCATATCGACAAACGAATCGGCAGGCGGCGAGTTTGCCAGAGCACTGGAACAGCTGACATTCAAGAAGCGGAGCGACACCTCGCGCGAGTGATGGAAGAGACGCGGCAAGCCCAAGTCTACGGCGTCAGGCCGGCGCGGACCTTTGAGCAAGCCGCGGCGAAGTTTGTGCTGGAGAACCAGCACAAGCGGAGCATCGACGATGACGTCATGCACCTGAAGGCTCTCATGCCTTGGATCGGATCGGTCTCGATCGACAGGATCCACCTCGGCACCCTTCAGCCTTGGATCGCTTCGCGGCGTTCTGAGGGACGGGCCGCCGGTACCATCAATCACGGTCTGAAGGTCGTCAGGCGCATCCTGAACCTGTCGGCGTCGGAGTGGGTGGACGTGCATGGCCTGACGTGGCTGCAGGCGCCGCCGAAGATCAAGATGTTGCCGGACACCCAGAAGCGACAGCCCTACCCACTGAGCTGGGATGAGCAGAACGCCCTGTTCCGCGAACTGCCCGATTATCTTGCCCAGATGGCGCTGTTCGCCGTGAACACCGGCTGCCGTGATCAGGAGGTCTGCCAACTGCGTTGGGACTGGGAAGTGAAGGTGCCCGAGCTTGGAACCAACGTCTTCATCATCCCCGGCGATCGCGTAAAGAACGGTGGCGAGCGTCTCGTCGTGCTCAACGCCGTCGCAGCCTCGGTCGTCAATGCGAGACGCGGCATCGATCGTACGCATGTCTTCACGTACGAGGGCAAGCCAATCACGCGGATGATGACTGCCGGCTGGAAGCGGGCTCGGATCCGGGCAGGGCTGCCCCAGGTCCGCGTTCACGACTTGAAGCATACTTTCGGCCGTCGCCTGAGGGCGGCCGGCGTGAGCTTCGAGGACCGCCAGGATCTGCTCGGCCATCGCTCGGGTCGGATCACAACACACTACTCTGCGTCTGAGCTATCGAGGCTGTTGGAAGCAGCAGAACTGGTCACCGAGCGGAACGGAGCAAGACCAGAATTGGTCGTGCTTCGGGGCAAAATAGGAATAGACTCCCGCAAAACTCCCGCAAGCGCCTTGAGAGCGGTTGCAGGATTCGACTAAGTCTTTGAAAAACTGGTGGGTGATGAAGGATTCGAACCTTCGACCCGCTGATTAAGAGTCAGCTGCTCTACCAACTGAGCTAATCACCCGTGTCCGGCAAGCCGGAAATCCTTCCTCGCCGGATGCCCCGAAAATCCGGGCCTGGACATCCAAAAGGCATTGAGGACGGCAACGGGGCCATAAGGCCCCGAGGCGGTTCGGATAGCACCAAACCCTGCCCCTGTCCAGCCCCGTTTAGCCCCGCAATAGGGCGCCGATCAAGACCGCCCAGAACCGCCGCCCGCGCCACCGCAGAATGTTCCACCACGGCAATTTCCCATGCCCGGAATGTGGACCTGCCGCAAACCAGCGACGCTCTCACACCCAGCCACCCCTCACCACCACGGCCCGATCTCCTCGCGCCTCGGCTGCTTGCGGCCGTGCACATGCGGCGACATGGCAAGGCCGAGCGCCACCATCAAGCTGAGCATGGCCGACCCGCCATAGGACATCAGCGGCAGCGGCACCCCGACCACCGGCACCAGCCCGGTCACCATGGAGACATTGATGAAAACGTAGGTGAAGAGCGTCATCGCCAGTCCCGCAGCAACGAGCCGTCCGAACTGGCTCTGCGAATTTAACGCCATACGCACGATGAGGCCAATGAGCACCGCGTAGAGCGCCAGAAGACCAATCGAGCCGACGAACCCCCATTCCTCACCGAACATAGTGAAAGCAAAGTCGGTGTGCCTTTCTGGCAGGAACTCGAGCCGGCTCTGCGTGCCTTGCATGAAGCCCTTGCCCTCGATGCCGCCCGAGCCCAACGCGATCTTCGATTGCGAGATGTGGTAGCCCGCACCCAGCGGATCCGTATCGGGATCAAGGAACGTCTCGATCCGCTTTCGCTGGTAACCGTGCAGGCCATCCCAGACGAACGGCAGCACGAGATAGGCGATCGCGCCGCCGCCAACGAAGTAGAGCCACGACACGCCGGCGAAGAACATCATCGCAAGCCCGATCAGCACGAACAGGAACGCCGTGCCGAGATCAGGTTGCTTCAGAGTCAACATCACCGGAAAGGCGATCAGGACCAGCGGAATCGCCACCCACGCCGGCTGCGATACCCGCTCTGGCGGCAGCCAGTGATAATAACGCGCCAGCGCCGCGACCAGGGTTACCTTCATCAGCTCCGATGGCTGCACCGAGACCCACGAGAAGGTCAGCCACCGCCGGGCACCCAGCGCCTCAGACCCCATCACCGGCACCAGTGTCAGCAACAGCAGCGCCCCGACGTACGCTGGATAGGAGGCGTGCATGAAGATGCGGGGACGCACCAGCGCCATCGCAACGACGATCATGCACCCGATCAGGAATCGCACCGCATGACGCTCAGCCAGCGGCACAAAGGAACCACCCGCGACCGAGTAGAGCGTCGCCGTGCCGATGCCCGCGATGAGCGTCATCACCACCACGGCCAGCCAATCGATCCGCCACAGCTTCTCGGCCAGTGACAGCGGTCGGCTCCAGCCCAGCGCAGGTACGTGGTCCATCGCACTCCTCATCCACGTTGCGCGTCTGCGCCTTGTTCGCGCCGCGGTACCGCGGCATCCGTGTTGCCCGGCGTGTCGTCACCTTTCCGACCGGTCGGATCGCGCTCCAGCACCATGGCCAGGATGTCGCGCGCAACGACGGCGGCCGCCACACCACCACTGCCTCCATGCTCGATCACGGTTGCAATCGCATAGCGGGGCCGCTCGGCCGGAGCGTAGGCGACGAACAGCGCGTGGTCCTGCTGCTCCCAGCCCGATGAATCGTTGCGACGCGCCGCTGCGGCTCGTATCACCTGCGACGTCCCGGTCTTGCCGGCAACCCTGACAGTGCTGCCTTCCAGTTGCGCGCGAGAGCCGGTTCCGCCTTCGTCATTGACACACGCGAACATGCCCCGGCGCACCACGTCGAGCGATTCCGGCGCGATCTGCAGATCCTTCGCCGCCACCTCGGTAATCGTCTGCAGTCTCGCCTTGACCAGATCTCCCCCGCCTCCGCCCGAGCCATGCGCACGCACCAGCGTCGGCATGATGGCTCGACCGCAGGCGATCCGCGCCGTCATCACCGCCAGTTGCAGTGGCGTCGACAGAACGTAGCCCTGCCCGATACCGGTCAGGATCGTCTCACCATTGACCCAGCGCCGGCCGAAGCGGCCAATCTTCCAGTCACGTCCTGGCACCACGCCAGGCTTCTGTAGCTCGAGCCCGCACGCGAACGTCTCGCCGAGCCCAAGCCGGTGCGCCATCTTGCCGATCGCATCGATGCCGGTCCGCTGCGCCAACTCGTAGAAGTAGACATCGCAGCTTTCGCGCAGCGCCCCGACCATGTCGAGCGAGCCGTGCCCGCCCCTGTTCCAGCAGCGATAGGTCTGTCCGGCAAGATGGAAACGCCCGTTGCAGCGGAATCGCTTGCGCGGCACCACCACGCCGCTTTCCAAGGCGGCAAGTGCAGTCACCATCTTGAATGTCGAACCGGGCGGATACTGCCCGGCAATCGCACGATTGACGAACGGATCGTCCGCGGCATCCTTCATTTGTTGCCAGGCTGCATTAGACAACCCTTCGACGATCGCACCTGGATCGTAATCGGGCTCGGAAGCCATTACGACGACCTCGCCGCTCGCCACGTCCATCACGACCACAGCCGCACGCCGCTCCGCGCTGAGCCGCTCCTGCACACGCGCCTGCAAGACCACATCGATCGTCGTGATCACGTCCTCGCCGGCAACCGGTTCGCTCCGGTCGACGGTCCTGACGATCCGACCCCGCGCGTCGACTTCCATGCGCAGCCGCCCCGAGCGCCCGCGCAGGCGCTTCTCCATTCCCCGCTCGAGCCCGGTCTTGCCCGCACGCATCCACGGCAATGCGAGAATCGGATCGTCATCGATTGCCACACTTTCCACATGCCCGACGTAGCCAACCACGTGGCCGGCGATCCGACCCTTGCGATACTGCCTTCGCGCCGCCGGCTCCGTCTCCACGCCCGGCAGCCGCGGCGCCAGCAAGCCGAGTTGCGCCACCTGCTCGAAATCGAGGTCTTCAGCAAGGATGATCGGCTCGTTGGGCCGCTGCCGCTTTACACGGCTTCGCAGCCGTTCCACTTTCCCTGCGTCGATCGGCACCACGCGCGAGAACAGCTCCAGCACCCCGTCCACGTCTTCCGCCAGCGACGGCACGAAGATCGCGCGGAACGCCTCCTCGCCACTGACCAGAACCTCGCCGAACCGATCGAGGATGCGCCCGCGCTCCGGCGCTAGCAATTGCGTGGTGATCCGGTTGGAATCCGCCAGCAGCCGGTACCGGCTCTCGCCTGTCACTTGCAGTTGGAACAGCCGCGCGCCGATGACGCCGAACCCCGCCACCTGCAGAATGCCGGCCGCCACCATTCTGCGCGTGAACAGCGCCCGCCTTTCCCGCTCCTCGTTGTCGAACGCCTGCGGCACGCTCTATCCCCCACGCAACAGGTACTCGTCGCCGCGCGCATCGCTTCGCGCGACGAACGGCGTCAGCGCAATATCGAGCACCGGGAACAGCAACAGTGCCACGATCGCCCCGCGCACCAGCGGCAGCCATGGCGTAGCCTGCAGCGCATAGATCGATGCGAGCGCCCACTCCAGCACCACCACTACCGAAAGCGCAGCGGCGGCGGTCAGCCAACCGGCGATCCGCCCCGCATAACGGCTCGGATGCAAAGCTCCCGCGACGCCATTGACGGCAAGGTAGATCAGCGCCCAGAAGCCCAGCGGTTCGCCCGCCATCGCATCGAACACGAGACCTCCGGCAAAGACCATCCACACCGGCACCGCGTTTGCTTGGCGCAGGTTCATCGCCAGGATCGCCAACGCGGGCAGGAGCGGCAGCACTTGGCGCGTGATGCCGGTGACACCCCAGGGGAACACCGTGAGCACGATGAGCACGAACAGCACCAGGGATGGCACCACGGAATGGACGAGCCTCATGGCGTGCTCTCCCGCGCCGGCATGTCCTTGAATTGCGCGCGCCGTCCCACCGCACGCGCACCCGGACCGTCGCTGAGTTCCAGTTCCGGCGTATCGTGCAGCAGCACGCTGACATAGTCGAGCGCGCCGGGTCGCGCCGCGAGCCGCACCACGTGGCGTCCGTCGATCTCGCCCACTTCGCCGACCCGCAACCCTCGCGGCAACAACCCGCCAGCGCCCGAAGTCACCACCACCTCTCCGGTCTTGATCGAAGCCCCGGCGGGCAGAAGGCCAAGCCGCGGCAGCGGACCATTGTCGCCTATCATAACCGCGCGCACATGGCCGGCCCCGATATCTACCGGAATCCGGCTCACGGGATCCGTCACCAACAGCACGCGCGCCGTCGTCTCACGCGCATCGACCACCCGGCCCACCAGGCCGCCAGCGCCGATCACCGCGTGACCGGAAAGCACCCGGTTGCCGCGTCCTGCGCTGATGATGACGCTTGCCGCGAGCATGCCTGGCGCACTGGCAATCACGCGTGCCGAGATGAAGGGCACCTGCGGCTCCTTGGCGACGTGGGCAAGTGCTGAAAGGTCGGCAAGCTGCCGCTCGAGTTCCTGCACGCGCCACTTCGACGACTCCAGCTCCGCATTCTCGCGCTTGAGCTGTTCGAAACGATCGGCGAATTCGAGGTATTCGGCACCGTGCTGGACGGCCTTGCGCATCGGCTCCAGTGGAACGCGCACAACACCTAGCACCGGCGCCATGGCCTCGGCGATCATCGCCCGCCCCCATCGCACATAGCTGTGATCGAGCCGGCTCAGCACCATCAGGCCCAAGGACGTCAGCACCAGCACCAGCCACAGTCCGCCAACGCGCACGCGGCGCGACGCGCCCCCGCGGCGGCTCAGAACTAGACTGTCATACTTGAACCGCACCGTCCTCCCCCAAAACCTTGCCAAGGGGCTCAACCCTTCGGCCACGTGCCTCGGTTCCGCTACTGCACCAGCAGATGCTCGCGATCGCCAAGCCGGTTGATCACGATCGCAGAACCCTTGATCACGCATTGCGCCGGCTCTTCCGGCACCACGAACTTGATGCCGATCCGCCGCTCCAGCTCGCGATCGAGTTTGTCGAGCATCGCCCCGCCGCCAGTCAGATGGATGCCACGATCGCAAATGTCGGAGGACAGTTCCGGCGGCAGGTCCTCGATCGACCTCTGCAGGAACTCCGCCATCTTCTCGATCGTCTCATCGAGCGCTTCGGCGATATCCCTTGGTCCAAGAACGATGCTCTTCGTCTTGCCTTCTCTGAGGTCGCGCCCGCGGATGTGGATTTCGGCAAGCCGTCCATTCATCTTCTGCGATGCAGACCCGGCTTCTATCTTGATCCGCTCCGCGTTGCTCTCGCCGATCAGCAGCTGGTGGTGGCGGCGCACGTAGCGGATGATCGCCTCGTCCATCGCATTGCCCGCGCATCTGAGCGATCGCGCCTGCACGACGCCGCCCAGCGAAAGCACGGCAACGTCCGTCGTGCCACCGCCAATGTCGACCACCATCGAGCCTTTCGGTTCGTCGATCGGCAGCCCGGCCCCGATCGCGGCCGCCACCGGCTCCTCGATCAGGTAGACCCGCCGCGCGCCTGCCGACACCGCGGTCTCGTAGACCACCCGGCGCTCGACCGGCGTCGCGCCCGCCGGCACGCAGATCAATATGCGCGGCCGGAACAACCCGATCGAGGTCTTGGTGCGCTTGATGAACTGGCGCAGCATTTCCTCGGTAGCGATGAAATCGGCGATGACGCCGTCGCGGAGCGGCCGGATCGTCTCGATGCTGCCGGGCGTGCGCCCCACCATCTGCTTGGCCGTCTGCCCGACGGCCAGCACCTCGCGCACGCCATCCCGGTTGCGCACCGCCACCACCGACGGCTCGTTGATAATCACGCCACGGCCCGCGACATGCACGAGCGTATTGGCCGTGCCCAGGTCGATGGCAATATCGTCCGAGAAGATACCGCTGACGCCAACACGCATTGATCGCACGACCCCTCACCGCAATACAGGCGACCCCTCGCGATCACGGCGGTCGCCAGCTAGAGCCTGATCGTCCGAGATGGAACCGATGGTGGTTCCATCGAGGGCGTGAATCAGACTCTCAATCAAAGTCCTGGAGCAGGCCACAAGAGTGGAATTGATCCGATCAAGATTGAACCTGCTCTAGTTGTGCCCAACACCATCAGGACAGGCAAACAGCAAATGCAGACCGCGCCACATCAGGCACGATCCTCACCACTAAGTCCCTCGCCTCAAAGGGAGTCTTGTCGCCGCACCAGCATGATAGCCGCTCGCCCCAGGTGCGCCAACGAAAACGGCGGCGCCGATGTATGCTCGACACGACAAAATACAATTATTGATCTGCCGCAAGTCCGCGTCACGCGGCCGCCGGTCACACGCGCTTCGCGACACTGCCGCAGGTCGGAAAATCAGCCTGGAAACGCGGGTTCGGGCGCGCTCCATCCAACATGGCAGGGCGCGCCCCGATTTCCCGATCTTTGCCGAGCAGGCGCAGCAGTGCTTCGGACTGAACGCCGTCAGATTGCCGACTGCGCCCCGGCCGTCTTCTGCCGCTTGACCATCAGCTTGTTGACTGCGGCAACATAGGCACGCGCCGACGCCACCAGCGTGTCGGTATCAGCGCCTCGCCCCGTCACCGCCCGGCCGTCTTCTTCCAGCCGCACCGAAACCTCCGCCTGAGCGTCGGTGCCCTCGGTGACGGCGTGCACCTGGTAGAGCGCCAGCTTGCCGTTGTGCGGCAACAGCTGCTTGATCGCATTGAACGTCGCATCGACCGGCCCGTTGCCGGTCGCCTGCACCGTCTTCTCACTGCCCTCGATGTCGAGCGTCAAGGTCGCCGCCTGCGGACCCATGGTGCCGGCAATCACGGTCAGCGCCACCACCTTGGTGCGGTCGTGCATGTGGGCGATGCCCTCGTCGACCAGCGCCTCGATGTCCTCGTCGTAGACATGCTTCTTGCGGTCGGCCAGCGCCTTGAAACGGTTGAACGCGTCCTCGAACTGGTTGTCGCCGAGTTCGTAGCCCAATTCCTTCAGCTTCGAGCGGAACGCATTGCGGCCTGAATGCTTGCCCATCACCAGCGATGTCTTGCCGACACCCACTGATTCCGGCGTCATGATCTCGTAGGTCTGCGTGTGCTTGAGCATGCCATCCTGGTGGATACCCGACTCGTGTGCGAAGGCATTCCGGCCGACGATCGCCTTGTTGTACTGCACCGGGAAGTTCGTCACCGCCGAGACGAGCCGCGAGGCGCGCGCCAGCATCTTCGTCTCGATCCCGGTCGTGAACGGCATCACGTCGTGGCGCGTCTTCATCGCCATGACGATCTCCTCCAGCGCCGCATTGCCCGCGCGCTCGCCGATGCCATTGATGGTGCATTCGATCTGTCGTGCGCCCGCCTTCACGCCCGCCAGCGAGTTGGCGACCGCCATGCCCAGATCATTGTGGCAATGGGTCGAGAAGATCGCCTTGTCGGAATTGGGCACCCGCTCGCGCAGCAACCGGATCAGCGCGTAGTATTCCTCCGGCACCGTGTAGCCGACCGTATCGGGAATGTTGATCGTGGTGGCGCCAGCCTTGATCGCGGCTTCCACGCAGCGGCACAGAAAATCATGTTCGGTGCGCGTAGCATCTTCCGCCGACCATTCCACGTCCTCCACCCAGTTGCGCGCGCGCGCGCACTGCTGCGAGACCAGCTCCAGCACCTGCTCGGCGCTCTTCTGCAGCTTGAACTTCATGTGCACGGGGCTGGTCGAGATGAAGGTGTGGATGCGCGGCTTCACGGCATGCCGCACCGCCTCGCCGGCCCGGTCGATGTCCTTCTCACCGGCCCGCGCCAGTCCCGCCACGGTGGCACGCTTGACCCGCTTGGCAACCGCCGACACCGCCTCGAAGTCGCCTTCCGACGCGATCGGGAAACCCGCCTCGATGATGTCGACGCCCATGCTATCGAGGCAATCCGCCACCTCCAGCTTTTCCTCGAACGTCATGGTGGCGCCCGGGCACTGCTCGCCGTCGCGCAGCGTTGTATCGAAAATCAATACGCGGTCGGCCTCGCTCGGCACGATCTGCTGCGCACCGCCTGGGGCCGCGGACACGGTTTTGTCAGTCATATTGGTCTTCCTTGCCTTCTTGCCGGCAGCGATCTCGCGCTGGCTGTGAACCCTCGGTCATCGTTCAATCGATCCCCTGAACGCCCGCCTGGAACAACCAGACCGCCGGTAGCTCAGGGGCAGGTAAGCAGAAGGAGGGTTGGACGCTTGCGGGCACCGGCCAGCCGCAATTGCAGACCCGGCAGATCGTCTGCGGTCGCCGAAAAAGCCATCGATGTCCGCACCTTGGTGCACATGGCAAGCATCGATCCGGTTCACTGCCGACGGCGCAAGACGACGTCCTGGGCGCCTGGCAGGGCTGCAATCAGTCCCATTTGACGTCAGATACCCGAACATAGGGTAAACGCGCAAGCGGAAAGGGGGGATGCACAGCCGCCTGCCGCTTCATAGGTGCAGCCAATACCGTTGTCAGATCGTTGGCCGAGCGACATGATCAGCCGATGCAGACGACGGCACACGCTCGAAATCTCGAAACTCCTGCCACGCCCGCCCATGCGGCAACCGGCAATGGCGGCTGCGCGGGCGGGCCGACGCCGGAGGAGACCGCGGCGCTGGCGGCGGCACCCATTCCGGCGGGCAAGGCGCGGGTGATGATCGAGCGGCCGAGCGCGGTGATGTATGCGGCCGCACCCGCGACCATAGAGCTCAACGGGCAGAAGGTGGCCTCGGTCGGCGCGGGCGGCAGCGCGATTTTCGACGTGCCGACCGGGCCGAACAAGATCGCGGCTTCGGCGTGGTCGTATCCGGGAACGTGGACGCTACCGCTCGATGCCAAGGCGGGGCAGACCTACAAGGTGATCGTCGAGCCTCGTGGTGACAGCTTCCTGCCCGGTGCATTGCTCGGCCCGATCGGCGGCGCCATCGATGCAGCCTCGAACGAAAACGCCGGCGCGTTCCAGATGCGCTAGGCGCAGGCGGGAGGGGTGTGATGCGGATGACGAATAGCGCAATTGCAACGCCGCTTTCTTCCCGAAGGGATACGACGCTCGCCGCACGCGCGCCCGTCATCCCGGCAAGGGCCAGGACGCATCCAAGTTTCAACTCATGCGATGTGAGGGGCGTGGGCGCATGAAGAACTCCGATTTGCTGGATATGGCGAAGAGAGTTCCGACGGCACAACATGGCTTGCGGGCTCATTG
>JBGANK010000057.1:0-19005 GCA_044222395.1 Hyphomicrobiaceae bacterium
TGCTGCCTCATATCGCCCAGGAGTTTGTCGTAATCGGCCGGGTCGACGATCACCGTCACGCTCGCATGGTTCTTGGCCGCGGCGCGGATCATGGCCGGGCCGCCGATGTCGATGTTCTCGACACACTCGTCATAGCCGGCGCCCTTCGCCACCGTCGCCTCGAACGGATAGAGGTTGACGATCAGCAGGTCGATGGCGCCGATGCCATGCTCGGCGGCAGCCTTGTCGTGCTCGGCATTGCCGCGGATGGCAAGCAAGCCGCCGTGCACCTTGGGATGCAGCGTCTTCAGGCGGCCGTCCATCATCTCGGGAAAGCCGGTGTGCTCGGCGACGTCCTTGACCTTCAGGCCGGCCGCCTTCATCGCGCTTGCGGTGCCGCCGGTGGACAGCAGCTCGATGCCATAGCCGGCAAGTGCGCGCGCCAGCTCGATCAATCCCTGCTTGTCGGAAACCGAGATCAGGGCGCGGCGGATCTTGGGCGAAACCATCGGCGCGGCGGCAGGCATTGCGGATGTCATCTGGCTTGCTCCCGGGTGCTGGACTGCGGCGCGGTTAGCACATGCGTACGCGCGCCGGAATGCGTCGATCCGCGCAATCCACGCCCGATCTCGCCGGAACTTGCAAAACGGTGTTCGCGGCCTGGCAGAGGTTGCCGGTACTGAAACGTCAATCCTGCCGCATCAGCGCCCAGCGCACCTCGGTTTCGCCGAAAGTCGCGCCGCGCAAGACGATCTGCAAGCGGCGCGCGGGGCCTGTGGAATCAGCAAAATACATGCTCTCCTCGATGCCGAGCCGGGCGCCCTCGACGGCCATGCGCCAGCGCTGATCGCCGGCTTCGATGAGTGCCGTACCCACCTTGTCACCGCGCCGGCACAAGACGCCGGGGTGGAGATGGAAATGGATCGCGAAGGGTATGTCGCGCTTCAGGCGCAAGGTGCCGCGCGGGGGATGCAGGCGGTCAGTGCCGACGATGCGGCGACCGTTGTTCTCCATGGCGACGCGCCGGTGATGCAGCAGGCCATGGCGACGCAGATAGCCGTCATGGCTCGCCTGGAAGCCGACCGTACCATCGACCTCGGTGAATTCCTCCAGCTCGACCACGCTGGGCCCGCGGATCGGAAGCCCGCCCAAAATATCTTCGATGCGGCGATGTGTGATCAGGTGCGAAGACGACGTCTCGCCCAGAACCAGAGCATTGTGGCTGGCGGTGGCACGCGCTGCCGGCAGCCAATCGGCATTTGCCGCACCGGGCGCACCGGCATTGGAAAATAGAATCTCCAACCCGGAGCTCAACTCGAACGACAAACAGCCCGCGTGCGCCTCTCCCGACAAGACGACGGGCGGTGGCGGACCGCAGTCGGCAACCAGGATGCTGTCGCCTCGTTCCAATCGCTCGTAGGCCGAGCTTCTGGCGTGCGCCGCGCCGGGCGAGGCGATGTCTGCGTAGGCCAGCACCGTGGCCAGACGCGCAGGCAAGGCAACCGAGACACCGTTGAAGCGCGCGAGAAGGCCATCGCCCATGCGTAAGAACCGCAGCATTGCGAGCATGGAATTGATAGAGGCGTCGAGGACGATGGGTTGGGCACGACCGCGTGCGCGGAAACACTGGCGCAGCGGCAGAATGTCGAGCAGCAATTCGACAAGGGTATTGGGATTACGGCTGACGTGACCGCCATCGGGCAGGATCTGGCGCTCGATCTCTTCGAGGAACAGCGGAACGTCGACCTGGAGCCTGCGATCGCGACCGGCGATGCACAGGTCGGCAAGCACGAGCGCGGTCAGCGCCAGCAGTCGTGGCCGGCCTGCGGGCGCCTCGCGCCAGGCGGACGACAGGCGCACGAGCTGCACACCAAGGCTCGACGAAATCGCGTTGTAGGTTCGTTCGTCAGCTCCTTCCAGCAGCAGATTGGCATGCGACAACCAGGATATGACGCGACGCGCCAGTACCTCGGGCCGCCATGCATCACCCGTGCCCTTCGAATGACGGATGGTCCACTCCACGGCCAGTTGGCGCCCGGCATCCGCAGCGTCGACATCCTCCGCCGCGCTCAAGTGGCGCAGCCAGCCGAAACCATGCAGGGCCAGCGTCCAGTTGCGGCTCGGCGCGATGATGTCGAAGGGCGAGCGGTCGTCGAGACGCGCCAGAGAACCGGCGAGGCCGAATTGGCCATGGCACATCTCATACCAGAAGCTCGCGTCGGCGGAGCGCAGGTCCTGCGGCACGATGAGGAGCTGCTCGGCACGGGGCGCGCCATAACGCCAGCGCAGCGTGCGCGAGTTCAAGGCGCGCGAGAGCAGGCCGCGGCGTGCACGCTCGGCACTGATGGCGGTGATTTCGAACCGCTCCTGGAAGGTCAGCCGCGCCATGGCGTCTTCTCCAATCGCCGTCGCGGCCGCGCAGAAGGTTCTGCGGTGATCGGGCGACGGTCCCCACAACGGGTTAGCGGTCCGTTGCTGGGTGTGCAAGGCGCGGACCCTGCCAAGCTGTGGGCAGGATGCAACTCCGCGCCCGCAATCGCCTTGGTGCAAACGAGAAATCAGGGTTTGCACTGCAGGCGCGCTGCAAAGAAGCCATCCATGCCGCGTCCCTCATGGTCGCCCGCCGGCGTGCTGGTCGGCAAAGTCCGCAACGCACCTTCGGGGGTGAGCCAGTCTGCCTCAATGCCGGTTTCGCCGGGCTCAATTGGCACGCGGACGAATTCGGGGTGCTTGGCGAGAAAGCCTTGGATGCGGTTTTCGCCTTCCGACTGGCCCAGCGAGCATGTGCAGTAGACGAGCCTGCCGCCCGGACGCACCAGGCGCGATGCGTTGTCGAGCAGGCGCGTCTGGATGCGCACCAGCTCTTCGATACTGGCTGCGTCCTTGGAATGCAGAATGTCGGGGTGGCGCCGGATCGTGCCACTCGCCGAGCAGGGCGCGTCGAGCAGAACGGCATCGAACTGACGTCCCGGCTGCCAGGCGCCGACGTCGGCTTCGACGATATCCGCCTTGAGGGCCAGCCGCGCCAAGTTCTGTTCAAGTCGCTTGAGCCGAGCCGCGGACACTTCGACGGCGGTAACGCTGGCCCCTGACGCGGCAAGCTGTGCGGTCTTGCCGCCTGGAGCAGCACACAGGTCGGCGACCTGGAGGCCATCGAGCTTGTCGCCGAGCAGCCGCGCCGGGAGCGCGGCGGCGGTGTCCTGTACCCACCAGGCACCTTGCGCATAGCCGTCGCGATCCTCGATGCGTCCGCCGGGCTGCAATCGCACGCTGCCCGTCGCGAGCACGACGCCACCAAGGCGCTCAGCCCATGCGCCCGCTTCGAAATGGTCCCTCACCGTCAGATCGAGCGGCGCCTCGGTGAGCAAGGCGCCAGCGATGTCGCGCGCCCTAGCGGCTCCGTAGGTCTTGAGCAGACTGTCGCGCAGCCACTGCGGAAGGGTTGCGTCGAAATCGTCGAACTGAGCCAACAACGCGCGGCCTTCGAGCGATGTGCGGCGCAGGACGGCGTTGACGAGCTTCGAGAGATGCTGCGAGGGGCCATGGCGTCGGCACTGGGTGACGGCAATCGAAACGGCGGCGTGCGGTGGTGTGTCGAGATAGAGGATCTGCGCCGCGCCGACGAGCATGATGCGCCTGACGTCCTCGTGGCGCGGAGCCAGGGGCTTTTGCATGAAACTCGCGAGCACGCCTTCGATGACGCCCTTATGGCGCAGGACGGTTGCGGCCAGCAAACGTGCGAGACCGCGGTCGCGCGCATCGAGTGCCAGCCCCTTTGCGCTTGTGAATGCGGTGGCGATGGAATCGTCGAAGGGGCGACGACGATCGAGGACGTCGACCAGCAGGTCGAGCGCCAGATCGCGCGCGCCGATGCCGGTTACGCCCGCTTCCACAGACGCTCGCGGCGTGGCGCCACCTGGACGTTTCGAACGAAGCTGTGTCGAACCGAGACGAAACAGTTTGCGCCCGCGTGGAGTATCGGAATTCTCAGGCATGGGGCGGCCTCATGCCGGCCTTGGGGCCCGGCGCCGAGTGTGTCCGACTTGTTGTTCGAGCTTCGCGGCCGCCGTTGTTCCCGATCCACCTCATCCCCACGGGCCTTTCGGCTGGGCGGAGCGGGGGCGCGATGACCAAGGACTCGCCTCTTCGCTGCTCGAAACCTCCGATTCGCGACTGGCCGTGTCGCTGCCATCGGCGATGCCCATCTCGCGCGCAAGCTTCAGCAGTTCGGCGATGCGGTTCTCGGTGTTGGGGTGAGTCGAGAACATGTTGTCGATGCCGCGGCCGGTGAGCGGATTGACGATGAAGAGGTGGGCTGCCGCCGGAACCGCTTCTGCCTGCCGGTTGACTATGGTCTTGGCGCGCGCACCGATCTTTTGCAACGCGGAGGCCAGCCATAGCGGGTTGCCGGCGATCATCGCGCCCATCCGATCAGCCTGGTACTCGCGCGATCGGGAGATGGCGGTCTGCACGAGCATCGCCGCAAACGGGGCGGCGATCATGGCGATCAGCGCGCCGACGAAGCCCATGCCGCCGCTGTTCTCGCGCCGGCTGCCGAACAGCATTCCGAACTGCAGATACTGCGCCATCATGGAAATGGCGCCGCCGATGGTGGCGGCGACCATCATCGTCAGGGTGTCGCGGTTCTTGATGTGGGCAAGCTCGTGGGCGACCACGCCGGACAGTTCTTCACGGCTCAGAATATCGAGCAGCCCGGTAGAAACCGCGACAGCGGAGTTCTGTGGATTGCGACCGGTGGCGAATGCGTTGGGCTGCGGGTTCTGCATGACATAGACGCGCGGCGGTGGCAGTTCCGCGCGGCGCGCGAGAGCGTGCACCAGTTCAACCAGCTCAGGGGCCGAGTTGCTATCGACCTCTTGGGCGCCGAACATGCGCAAGACCACCTGGTCCGATTTCCAGAGGCTGATGACGTTCATGACCAGGGCCATGACGAACGCGATGACCATGCCGCTGCGCCCGCCGACGGCGGCGCCCATCAGGACGAAAATGCCCGTCAGCACGAACAGCAGCGTCGCGGTCTTGGTGTAGTTCATCGGCATTGCGGCGGCTCCGCTTGCTCCCACGTCCAACGCTTCTGGCCAGTTGCCAGAACCGGAATTCGGCATGGTATATGGTGGGTGATCGACGCGGCAACCAGTGGCTGGAGTTGCGAGCCGGGAAGCAGCGGAGGAGTGAAGCGATGTCCGACGAAGATGCGACGTGCGCCAGCGACGGGGCGAAGACACCTGCGGCGACCTGTGAGACGGGCAACACATCATCAATCACCGAATCGGTGACACAAAACTTGACGCCTGAAGCATGCCGCGCGCTCAAGGAGGCGGAGGAGCGGCGGCGTGCCTTGGATCAGAACGGAACACGGCGTGCGCCAGAGGTCGGCGGCCGCAATGGCCCAGAGCCCGTCCGATACGGTGATTGGGAGAAAGATGGTCTGATCTCGGATTTTTAACACCGCAGCGTTCGCTGCCACTAATTTTAATTCCGTGAAATCAATGGTCTAGGCGTTAGAACGAATAAAGCAGGCCGCCGGGCAAGTCTTAATTTCGAGTTTCGGCGGCACAGAAATTCACGAATTTTCAACCACTTCCTGCGGTTGCGCGCCGGTCCTGACGGGCGCTCCGACCGACAGGCATCGCGCTTGCTTGTTCTCGCCCATCGCATAAGCGGCGAGCACGGAGACAGAGCATGGCGTTGCCCTTTACCTCAAACATTCGGTCGTTCCGCAAAGATGATCGCGGTGGTGTCACGATCATATTTGGTTTGATGGCGGTTGGCCTCACCATGTTCGCGGGTATCGCGCTCGACTATTCGCGCATCAACCACGAGAGGAGCAGGGTCGCCTCGGCTTTGGATTCTGCCGCATTGGCGGCGGGCAAGGCGCTGCTCGACGGCCGCATGTCGGACGCAGACGTGCAGACCATGGCCCAAAGCTACTTCGATCAGAACATGAAATTGGCAGAACGGTTCGGAAAGATCCGGGAGTTCTCCGTGCAGATCGACCGCACCACAAGCGCAATCCAGGTCTCGGCTGAGGTCGAAGTCGAAATGACACTGACGCGCCTGTTGGGAATCGACAAGACCGTTTTCCCGGTCACTGCGTCGACCAGCTTCGATCAGAAGGACATCGAACTGTCGATGGCGCTCGACATAACGGGCTCGATGGGTTCGCCGGGCAAGCTTGATGCGCTGAAGCTCGCCAGCAAAGACCTGTTCGATATCCTGATGCCCGATGGCGGCACCCCCAACAAGGTGCGCATCGCGCTCGCACCCTATTCCTCGGGGGTAAACGCCGGCTCCTATGCACGCGCGGTCACCGGTGTCGTGGCGCCACCCGGCAATTGCACATTCGAACGCGAGGGCCCCAATCAGGCCACCGAGCTGGCCCCCGCGCTTGGCCGATACCTCAAGGCGGCTGGCTCGGCCGGTGTTCCAAACACTGCCCGTTGTCCCACGTCCGGTGAGATCGTACCGCTGACCGACGACAAGAGCCTGTTGCGCAGGTCCGTCGAAGGCTACGAGGCTTTTGGCAGCACGGCCGGCCATCTGGGCACGCAGTGGGCGTGGTACATGATCTCGCCCGAGTGGAAAACGATCTTCACGGGCAACAATTCCGCGGTCGACTATTCAGACACGAAGACCAAGAAGGCCATGATCCTGATGACCGATGGACTCTTCAATACGATCGGCGGCCGCAACGACGGTGACAGCTCTCCTGCGGCGACGCGTTCACAGCAGCTCGCCGTCGAAATGTGCAATTCCATGCGCGGAAAAGGCGTGGCCGTCTACACGGTCGGCTTCAAGCTCGACGAGATCCCGAACAGGGCACAGCGCGACAAGGCCGCCCAGACGCTTCTCGATTGCGCCGGATCGGCACGCAACTACTACGACGCAGCAAATGCGGAAGATCTGAGGAACGCCTTCAAGGCGATCGCCGACCAGATCAACAACCTTCGCCTGACGAACTGAGCCTTCAGCAGCGGCTTGGTACGTCTTTGGCAGCAGCGGAGGGCGGTGCGAAAGCACCGCCCTTTTCGCGTCAGGTGCGACCGGCATATGAGCGATCCGGACCCATCTTCATGGTATCACCGGCCAACTCCAGGACAATCCTTGCGAGCAATGCGCCGGGGCGCGCAGACCTTTGTTTCAATACAGTTTTGGATGAAGACAAGTCGGAGGCTTCCATTGCGCCGGCTTCGGGATTAGCTTCCAGCGCTCTTAGAGCGACGAGTGCCGGCTTACCGGGGGCCATAGCGACGGTTGCTGTCGTATTGCCTCGATATTGTCGGACCAGAATGCGTCACTGGCGAGCGCGGGCCCGTTGCATCTGACGAAAACGCAGGGGGGAGGATAGCCTTGACTACGACGCCACGGCGCCGACGTCCGCGCATATTCTCCAAATTGCTGCTCATCGTGGTGATTGCGGCCACCTTCTCTGCCGCCTCATGGTTCGGCCTGATACCGCAGCGACTGAGCCCGTTCCCGCCACTTTCGCTGGCGGAGCCGGGGCAATGGTTCATCGATTTCCGCATGGCCACGTTGCGTCGCGACCCGGCACTGTGTGCCGCCACGCTCAAGGAACCGCAGATTGCCGCGCGACCGATCGAGGACAACATCGTCAACAACGGCTGTGGCTGGGAGAATGCGGTGCGGGTGAGTTCGGCTGGCGGTGCGACAATGCCCATTGGTGCGCTGACGTGCGAGATGGCGGCCGGGCTCGCCCTTTGGATCGAGCACGAGATCCAGCCTCTGGCCAAGCGACTGCTGGGCACCAGCGTCAACCGCATCGAACACATGGGCGGCTACGCCTGCCGCAACATCATCGGCTCGAAGGTGCTTGCCGGCTTCAAGAGCCAGCATGCACGCGCCAATGCCATCGACATCGCCAGCTTCCAGCTCGCCGACGGACGGCGGATCCGCGTGTCGAAGGACTGGAACGGCAACGGTGCGGAGAGCCAATTCCTGAAAGAGGCACACAAGTCGGCGTGCCGCTATTTCCGCATCGCGCTCGGGCCCGATTTCAACGCCGCGCACCACGATCATTTTCATTTCGATCGCGGGCCGTTCGTGCGCTGCCGGTAGCCACCTAAGGCTTGGGCGGGGTGGGTCGCTGAAAGCATGGCGACGGACTTGCCGCATGCATGGTTCCCGTAAGCGAACAAGGGCATGGCGACCGCCATGCCCTTGTTCGTGTGCGTTTTGCAGCGCTGGCTCAGGTGGCGCTGTCTGGAAGCGCCTGCTTTGCTGCGCGCGATCCTCAACCCGCCTTCTTGTTCTGGCGGTTGTTGACGAGATCGTCGACCACCGCGGGGTCGGCGAGCGTCGAGGTATCGCCGAGGTTGGAGAAGTCGTCCTCGGCGATCTTGCGCAGGATGCGGCGCATGATCTTGCCGGAGCGGGTCTTGGGCAGGCCCGGCGCGAACTGGATGAGATCGGGTGCCGCGATCGGGCCGATCTCGGTGCGCACGTGCTTGACCAGCTCCTTGCGAAGCTCCTCGGTTGGCGTCACGCCCGAATTGAGCGTCACGTAGCAGTAGATGCCCTGGCCCTTGATGTCGTGCGGGTAGCCGACCACGGCGGCCTCTGCGACATCGTGGTGCGAGACGAGCGCGCTCTCCACTTCCGCGGTTCCCATGCGATGGCCCGAGACGTTGATGACGTCGTCGACGCGGCCGGTGATCCAGTAGTAACCGTCGGCATCGCGACGGCAGCCGTCACCAGTGAAGTAGTTGCCTGGGTAGGTCGAGAAGTAGGTCTGCACGAAGCGCTCGTGGTCGCGGTAGACGGTGCGCATCATGCCGGGCCAGCTGTCCTTCAGGATCAGGTTGCCCTGTGTTGCACCTTCCAGCGTGGCGCCCTTGTCGTCGACAAGCGCCGGCTGAACGCCGAAGAACGGGCGCGTCGCCGAACCCGGCTTCAAGTCGGTCGCGCCAGCCAGCGGCGTGATGAGGATACCGCCGGTCTCCGTCTGCCACCAGGTGTCGACGATCGGGCAGCGGCTGTCGCCGACGACGTGATAGTACCACTCCCAAGCCTCCGGGTTGATCGGCTCGCCGACCGAACCCAGCAGCCGCAGCGACGAGCGGTCGGTGCGCTTGACGAGATCCTCGCCAGCGCCCATCAGCGCGCGGATGGCGGTGGGCGCCGTATAGAACGTGTTGACGCCCCACTTGTCGACGACGTGCCAGAAGCGTGATGCGGTGGGATAGTTCGGGATGCCCTCAAACATCAACGTGGTAGCGCCGTTGGCGAGCGGCCCGTAGACAATGTAGCTGTGGCCCGTTACCCAGCCGACGTCGGCCGTGCACCAGTAGATGTCGCCGTCGTGATAGTCGAAGACATACTGGTGGGTGAGCGAGGCATAAACGAGATAGCCGCCGGTGGTGTGAACGACGCCCTTGGGCTTGCCGGTCGAGCCGGAGGTGTAGAGGATGAACAGCGGATCTTCCGCGTTCATAGGCTCGGGCGGGCACTCCGCCGGTACTTTGACGATCTCCTCGTGCAGCCAGAAGTCGCGGCCCGGAGTCCACGGTACGGGATTGCCGGTGCGGCGCACGACGAGCACCTTCTCGTCGCCCTTGCACTTCTTCAGCGCCTCGTCCGTATTCTTCTTCAAGGGAACCGGCTTGCCGCCGCGCAGGCCTTCGTCGGACGTGATAATGAACTTGGAATCGGCATCATCGATGCGGTTCTGCAAGCTGTCGGGAGAGAATCCGCCGAACACGATCGAGTGGATGGCGCCGATGCGCGCGCAAGCGAGCATGGCGTAGGCAGCCTCGGGGATCATCGGCAAGTAGATGGTAACGCGGTCACCCTTCTTGACGCCATGCGCCTTCATCACGTTGGCGAATTTGTTCACGCGCTCATAGAGCTGGCGGTAGGTGATCTTCTCGTCCTGGGTGGGATCGTCGCCTTCCCAGATGATGGCGACCTGGTCACCGCGCTTTTCCAAATGGCGATCGATGCAGTTGGCGGAGACGTTGAGGACGCCATCCTCGTACCACTTGATCGAAACGTTGGGCGCATCAAACGACGAGTTCTTGACCTTGGTATAGGGCTTGATCCAGTCGAGACGCTTGCCCATCTCGCCCCAGAACCCGTTGGGGTCCTTGACCGAGCGCTCGTACATCGCGAGGTACTTGTCGTTGTCGACCCAGGCCCGTGTCTTCCATTCAGCCGGTACCGGGTAAACCTTCTCCGACATGGTATTTCCTCCCATTTGGTTTTGGATTTGGCGGCATTATATGGGCCGGGCGCCCCCTCACAACCCTCCCCTTGGTCGAATGTTTGGCACATCCCGAGCGACAGCCCCCGTCTGCTGATGCAGCTGCGGGTTGTCCTGCCCTTCAAGGCGGGTTCGGCGGGTCTCTACAGCTCAAAGGCGGGGGCCCATCCAGGCAATGACGGCAGCCTGCACCAGCAGGGCGCCCAGCCAATGGCCGCCATCGATGAAGGTCAGGGCCTTCTTGGCGCCCTGGAAGGAATGGTTAACGACCAGACTTGCCATGATGAAGCCGAGCCAGATCATTGTGGCGGTGCTGAGAGCCCGCGGCAGGGTGAACTGGCCGGCGGTCACGTGGCCAATTACGCCCGCGAGCATGAAGGCCATGATCAGCTCCGCGAAGAAGGTGTTGATGTAGGGGGCGAGCAGCGGACCGTTCGGCGGCTTGATGTCCTCGATCTTGAGGTCGGCGGCCTCCATCCACTGCTTGGAAAGCATCCCGTACCACAGACCGCCGAAGATAAAGCTCGCCGCGGCGGCCAGCATGATTGCGACGTAGTTGACGCCGGCGAAATCCATGACATGCCTCTCCGCGACCGGTTCGTAGAACCCCTAGCATAGACGGCGAAGACCGTTCACGCCACGACGCCGGAAGGTCAAGCCATCCAGACGGCCGTTCGCTTGATTTCGGCGTCCTCGAGTTCGCGCGTGACAGGCACCTCGTAGCGGCCAACCTCGCGGAAGCGCCCGCGCGGGAAATAGTTTCGTTGAGGATCGCCAATGAGCACAAGGCTGTCGGCAGCCTGCGCACGCTCGATCAGGGCCAACACCTTGTCGGCGAGCTGACGCTCGTAGAACAAGTCGCCAACCAGCACGACGTCGAAACGGGGCATGTGTGAGCCCGATAGAAAGTCCTCGGAGCTGGTCGCGAGCGAGACTGCATTGAGCTCGAAATTGAGTGTGCAGGCGGCGAGCGCCAGGGGATCGATGTCGGCGGCCAGCACGTGCCGTGCACCCGACTTTGCAGCAGCAATTGCTTGCAGGCCGGAGCCGGCGCCGAGGTCGAGCACGCTGCGACCCGCCAGCTGATCCGGGTTATCGAGGATGTAACGGGCAAGCGCCTGGCCACCGGCCCAAGCGAACGCCCAGTAGGGCGGTGGCACGTTGATCTCGCCCAGTTCCTCTTCGGTCTTCTGCCAGATCGGCAGCGACTCTTCTGCCAGGTGAAGACGGATCTCGGGCACCAGCGGCGGAGTGAGCAGCTTGGTGTTGGCGAGGATGAAATGGGAGCGGTTCATCTCAAGTTCCGGGCTTCCAATCACACGACCATGCTCGGCTCAGAACCACATGTGCGATACGCAGCGATCATCGCGCGGCAGATCATCGAAGGACACAAGACCGTCGAAATGATCGATGGGAAGGTGAGCCACTGGTCCCGGTTCCGTCAGCCGAAGATTGACCGCAATGCGCCGCCGCCCGTCGGGCTCGAGCTGTAGCCCGCGCCAGCTCAAGACACATCCGCATTGACCGCAGAAATGAATTTCGAGTGAGGGACGTGCCGCATCTTTGCGGGTGTAGACCGATGACGGGCCGGCAATCCTGATGCGCTCACTCTCGAAATCGTAGATCCAGAGCACGCCATAGCGCCGGCACAAGGTGCAGTTGCATGCGGTTACCGATTCGGGCATTCCGTCGAACGTCCACGACAGGCTGCCGCAATGACACGTACCGGTGAGCATCGGCTGTCCCTTCTCAATCGTCTCATTCAAACAACATCGCTGCGTTCATGGTTTCGGGCCCTTCGCGTCGCTAGCCGACAAGCCGCCCATGCGGCAGACCTCGGCCCATTCGGCGGCAGTGACCGGCTGCACGGACAGGCGGAACGAGGTGACGAGGCTCATCGTGGCAAGCTTTGGATTGGCCTTGACGTCGACGAGCGCGACAGGCCGCGGCATCGGCGTTACGGCGCGCACGTCGACGCACTCCCACCTGCCCCTACCGGTGTCGTCGGTCGGATCGGGGTGGGCCAACGCCGAGACCTCGCAGATACCGACCACTGCGAGACCTTCATTCGAGTGGTAGAAGAAACAGCGGTCGCCCAGCTGCATGGCGCGCATGAAGTTGCGTGCCTGATAGTTGCGAACGCCGGTCCACGGCTCGCCCTTGCGGCCCTTGGCAACCAGCATGTCCCATGAGAATGCATCCGGTTCGCTTTTCAGGAGCCAATAGCCCGTCGAGACGATGGGCGCCGGAGGCTTGCGGCCTGCAGACGGCTTGCCCGGTGTGGGTTTGCCTGTCTTTGATTTGGCCTTGTTCGTCATGGTCTGTCGTGAACTCGTTTGCGGGTGTGAGCGGGTGGCCGTCGGCGATCGCGTCTGATCGGATACTGCTCTAACATTGAGTGTCGCGGGCGCCAAACCGATGCCAACAAAGCGAACCTTTGGTGAAACCGATCAGCGCCTTACGAAGGCCAATCACTGACTTGAAGGAAGGACAATCGAAGCGGCGGCAGGACGGTTATGCTCATGACCGATCCAGCCTGCCCAGACAATCTAGAACGCCGCAATGCCACTTGCATTCGACTGAGGCGGGACCAACTCACATCGCTGCGTCGTCTTTCCGATCCCGTATTCGCAATCTCGAATATGTCGCCCGAGGTGCCTCGAGGCATCTTCAGCAGCGTCATGCAATCGCATTCGAAGAGGCCGGAGGTACGCACGACGTCGAGTGAAGAGGACGACTGGAAAAAAATTCAAGCATGACGCTGAGGTTCTGTTTCCCGCTTCACGAGTTCGCGTTACGTTGTGTCAAGTCCGGGAGGCACGTTGCAAGCCTGGAGCACTGAAACACATTGGAACGCCGCCTCGGATGACCAGGGAACTGTTTCGTTGTTCCGGCAGGAAACGCGTGCGTGCGGCAGGGGCCCTTGCCGTTCGCTGGAGCTTAGAGTGCGGATTGCTTGGCGGACGGAGCGAACCGGATGCATATCGATCCCGACGCCGTACTCGAGCTGATGCCTTGAACCGCTCATGCTGCGAAGACCCGCCTAGCAGGGCTGCTCCATGAATGCGAGCGCGGACATCATCATCGAAACGCGTGCGCTGACCAAGCAGTTCAGCGGCTTCAAGGCGGTCAACAACCTCGATTTGAAAGTCCGGCGCGGCACGATACACGCGTTGATCGGTCCGAATGGTGCCGGCAAGACGACGTGCTTCAATTTGATAACCAAGTTCCTGCAACCGACCTCGGGGCAGATCCTGTTCAAAGGCGAGGACATCACCAAAGCGGCGCCAGCGGACATTGCGCGTAAGGGGATCGGCCGAAGCTTCCAGATATCGGCGACGTTTCCGCATCTCACCTTGCTGGAAAACGTTCGCATTGCCCTGCAGCGTCCGCTGGGAACGCACTTCCATTTCTGGCGCTCCCAGAATTCTCTCAACTCCCTGAACGACAAGGCTCTGGCCCTGCTCGACGAAGTCGGTCTGGCGGATCGCGCCGACGACCATGCCGTGGAGCTTTCCTATGGACGCAAGCGGGCGCTGGAGATCGCAACGACGCTCGCGCTTGATCCGGAAATGCTGCTGCTCGATGAGCCGATGGCCGGTATGGGCGCGGAGGACGTGGCGCGCGCCGCTGCGCTGATCAAGAAAGTTTCCGAGAACCGCACCATTCTGATGGTGGAGCACAACATCGGCGTCGTCGCCGATCTGTCGGACTGGATCACGGTTCTGGCACGTGGCGAGCTTCTTGCCGAGGGAACCTACGCGGAGGTCTCGCGCAACCCCGAAGTCATCGAAGCCTACATGGGTACCGGCGGAGACAAAGACCCTGTCGGGAGCGCCAAGCATGCATGACGCCTCGATGCCGATCCTGTCGGTCAAGGACTTGCACGCTCACTACGGCGAAAGCCACATCCTGCACGGCATGACCTTCGATGTGCCGAAGGGCGAGGTCGTCACCCTGCTGGGGCGCAACGGCGTCGGCAAGACGACGACGATGCGCTCGATCATGGGGGTCGTGCAATCGCGGCGGGGATCTGTTGTCTATGACGGCACCGAGACGATCGGGCTTGCGTCAAACAGGATCGCTCGGCTTGGAGTCGCGTACTGCCCCGAGGAACGAGCCATCTTCTCCAGCCTCAATGTGACGGAAAACCTGTTGTTGCCGCCCGTCGTGCGCGAAGGCGGCATGACGCTCGATGAGGTCTACGAGCTTTTTCCGAGACTGAAGGAGCGCGGGGCGAGCCAGGGCACGAAGCTTTCGGGCGGCGAGCAACAGATGCTGGCGATCGCGCGAATCCTGAGGACCGGCGCGCAGCTGTTCTTGCTCGACGAACCAACCGAGGGCCTGGCCCCGGTCATCGTGCACCAGATCGGCGAGATCATCCGCAAGATCAAGGCCAAGGGCTACACGGTGATTCTCGTCGAGCAGAACTTCCATTTCGCAGCTACGGTTGCAGATCGCCACTACATCGTCGAGCACGGTCGGGTGATCGACATGGTCGCGCGCGGCGAAGTTGCTACGAGAAGAGCAAAGCTCGAGGAATACCTCGGCGTATAGACAGATTGGTTCGACAAGGAGGAGTACATGAGAGTCTCGATGATTGCGGCCGGTTTGGCGTTTGCATCGCTCGCCGCCACACCCGCGCAAGCCGATATGACCGATGGGGTCATCAGGATTGGCGTCCTGACCGACATGTCGGGAACCTATTCCGACCTGTCCGGCGCGGGTTCGGTGTTCGCCGCGAAGAAGGCGGTGGAGGACTTCAAGAAGGACAATCCAGATGTCAACGCCGAGGTGATTTCCGCAGATCACCAGAACAAGGCCGACATTTCCGCAAATACGGCGCGGCAGTGGTACGACGTGGACAAGGTCGACGTCATCGTCGATCTCGTCACGTCATCAACTGCGCTTGCGGTCGTCAATGTCGCCAAGGAAAAGAACAAGGTCGCGTTGATTTCAGGCGCGGCCTCCTCGGCGCTAACCGGAAACGCGTGCACCGCGAACTCGATCCACTGGACGTACGATACGTGGGCGCTCGCCAACGGCACCGGCAAGGCGATCACCAAGACGGGCGGCGATTCGTGGTTCTTCCTGACGGCGGATTACGCCTTCGGCCACGCGCTCGAGAAGGACACCGCAGCGGTGGTGACGGCCAACGGCGGCAAGGTTCTCGGCTCGGTGCGCCATCCGTTCCCGGCGCAGGACTTCTCGTCGTTCCTGCTGCAGGCGCAGGCTTCGCAAGCGAAGATCATTGGCCTCGCCAATGCCGGCGCTGACACGACGAACGCGATCAAGCAGGCATCCGAGTTCGGCATCGTTTCGGGCGGCCAGAATCTTGCCGGGCTGCTCGTGTTCCTCACCGACGTGCACGCGCTCGGCCTCAAGACCGCGCAGGGCCTGATCTTCACTGAGGCGTGGTACTGGGACCAGAACGACAACAACCGCGCGTTCGCGAAGGACTATGCGGCGGCGCTCGGCGGCAAGTATCCGACCATGGTGCACGCCGGCGTCTACTCATCGGTGATCCACTATCTCAGAGCCGCCACCGCGTTGAAGAGCGACGCGGATGGTGCTGCGGTGGTCGCCAAGATGAAAGAGCTGCCGACCGACGACAAGCTGTTCGGCAAGGGCTCGGTGCGCCAGGATGGCCGGCATATCCACGACATGTACCTGTTCGAGGTGAAGAAGCCAGCGGAGAGCAAGGGCGAGTGGGACTACTACAAGACCCGTGCGACAATCCCTGCCGCCGAGGCGTGGCGTCCGATCGCCGAGAGCGAGTGTCCACTCGTCAAGAAGTAAGACCCCAATGTGGACCGGAGCTTCCCGCTGCGGTCCACCAACCCCGGGTACCAGGTACGCCGATCATGCTGATGCTGCTCTTCACGCAACCGCAGGTCCTGTTCGGGCAGCTGCTGCTCGGGCTCATCAACGGCGCCTTCTACGCCCTGCTCAGCCTCGGACTGGCGGTCATCTTCGGCATGCTCAACGTCATCAACTTCGCGCACGGCGCGCAGTACATGATGGGGGCGTTCGGTGCGTGGATGCTGCTGGAGTATTTCGGCGTGCCGTTCTGGGGGGCGCTGGTACTGGTGCCGATCATCGTCGGGCTCACGGGTATCATCATCGAACGGCTGCTGCTATCGCGGCTCTATCACCTCGATCACCTTTACGGGCTGCTGCTGACATTCGGGCTGGCGCTCATCATCGAAGGACTGTTCCGCCAGCGATATGGCATTTCCGGCCTGCCTTATTCGAATCCGATTCCCGGAGGCGTCAATCTCGGTTTCATGTTCCTGCCGTGGTATCGCGGCTTCATCGTGCTCGCGTCGCTGGTGGTCTGTTTCGGCACTTGGTTCGTGATCGAGAAGACGAAACTCGGTTCGTATCTGCGCGCGGCAACCGAGAACCCCGACATCGTTCGCGCCTTCGGCGTCAACGTGCCGGTTATGATCACGCTAACCTACGGCTGCGGCGTGGCGCTGGCCGGACTGGCGGGCGTGCTGGCGGCTCCGATCTATTCGGTGAGCCCGGTGATGGGGTCGAACCTGATCATCGTCGTGTTCGCGGTCGTCGTCATCGGCGGGATGGGCTCGATCCTGGGATCGATCCTCACCGGGTTCGGCCTCGGCATCATCGAAGGCTTCACCAAGGTGTTCTATCCGGAGGCGTCCAACACCGTCATCTTCGCCGTCATGGCGATCGTACTCATGATCCGGCCAGCCGGCCTGTTCGGTACAGCGAAATAGGGAACTCGTGATGCGCGCCAACGATGAACGCATCGTCTATGCTGTGCTATTCGCCTTGCTGCTGGTCGCACCGGCGGTCATCTATCCCGTGTTTCTCATGAAGGTCTTGTGCTTCGCGTTGTTCGCGGCCGCCTTCAATCTTCTGCTCGGGTATGTCGGCCTGCTGTCGTTCGGACATGCGATGTTCTTCGGGCTGGCGGCGTACGTCACCGCGCACTTGGTGAAGGTGTGGGGATTGCCGACCGAGGTTGGCATTCTGGCCGGCGCGCTGGTGGCGGCGCTGCTGGGGCTCGTCGTTGGCTACATCGCCATCCGGCGGCAGGGAATCTACTTCGCGATGGTGACGCTGGCCTTGGCGCAGATGGTCTTCTTCTTCTGCGTGCAGGCGCCGTTCACGCGCGGTGAGGACGGCATCCAGGCGGTGCCAAGGCGACCGCTGTTCGGCGTTATCGACATAACGCATGACATGAACTTGTATTACGTCGTGCTGGCGATTTTCGCGTTGGGCTTCTTCCTCGTGCACAGGGTCGTGCATTCGCCGTTCGGGCAAGTGCTGAAGGCCATCCGCGAGAACGAGCCGCGCGCCATATCGCTCGGCTACCGCGTCGACCACTACAAGCTGCTCGCCTTCGTGCTGTCGGCCGGCCTGTCGGGGCTGGCCGGGTCGACCAAGTCGATCGTGTTCCAGCTCGCCTCGCTGACCGACGTCAACTGGCACATGTCGGGCGAAGTGGTGCTGATGACGCTCGTCGGTGGACTTGGCACAATTCTCGGCCCGGTGGTCGGCGCCGGTGTCATCGTGTCGATGCAGAACTACCTGAAGGGTTTCGGCGAGTGGGTGCTTGTCATCCAGGGCGCGATCTTCGTCATCGCCGTGCTGCTGTTCCGCCGCGGCATCGTCGGAGAGCTGATCCACCGTTGGCCGCGCAGCGGGACGAATGGCGAGCGCTCGACCTCGGCGTGAGTGGTCATTGCCGGGCAAACAAGCGCTGGTGGCGACAGTGGAACGGCTTCGCGCCGATTTTGCGCAACGCGGACGCGCCTGACCTGTGGAAACCCTACCTGAGCCCTGATAACCAGATGTCCCACAACGGCTGAAAAATAGACCCTGCCCCCGACTTCAGCGAAGAGCCCTTCAGCGAAGAGCCGGCCCGATACCCGGGATGCCCAGGGTTCGCAGTTTTGTACGCAAATGGCGCGCCCGAAAGGATTCGAACCTCTGACCCCCAGATTCGTAGTTAGTGTTTGTCGTTACGCAGCCTCCGTCATAATTGCTCTAATATGCTGTTTTTCCTACATATGACTCGACAGCATACGCCACATTCCGACATGGATTCTCGCCAGAGTGTGTGCTAATTGTGTGCTAGAGGGCTCACAGATTCGGGGCCAAGACCCTCAGATTTCAAGGCGGCGACATGGCAATCCGGCGCGCACGCATTTCCAAGACGGTGGTCGACGCTCTTCAGCCGGGCGACATGGTCCGTGACACCGACATTGTGGGTTTCGGTGTCCGTCGGCAACGTGGAGCGCCCGTCTACTTCGTGCGCAAACGCGTTGATGGCGTGGGCAAGTGGATTACCATCGGCACCCATGGAGCGGGCTGGACACCGGACAAAGCCCGCAAGGAGGCCCATTCCATTCTCGGAGTCATTGCTGATGGAGGTGACCCCTCAGCCGCGAAGAAGCTCGACCGTGACCGGTCTCGCGTGGCCGACGCTGCGGAATTGTTCCTGTTACATCACGGGCCCAAGCTGAAGCCCCGCACACGCGAAGAGTACGAGCGGTTGTTTAAGCTGCATATCCTACCTACCTTCGGGCACCGGCGGATTGAGGAGGTCAGTCACGCCGACGTCGCGCGGTTCCATGCAGAGCGCAGTGGAACCAAGGCTGGCGCCAACTTTGCGTTGGCCTGCTTGTCGAAGTTCATGAGCTGGGCCGAGGAACTTGGGTTGCGCCCGGAGAACAGCAATCCCTGCCGGCGCGTGAAGAAATACGCAGCAGTCAAGCGCGAACGCTATCTGACTGCCGATGAGTTCGCTC
>JBGANK010000058.1:0-18662 GCA_044222395.1 Hyphomicrobiaceae bacterium
CAGGGCCCCGGGTAGCGAGCCCGGGCCCTCCGGGCGCGCCCGCCCCGCCGCCGTCGCAGCGAAGGAAGGACGGCGGCCCCGCATCCACGTCGCGAAGAGGGGCCAGGACGGGCACGACCGCGGGCAGAAGGTGATCGCGTCCGCGTTTGCCGACCTCGGCTTCGACGTCGACATCGGGCCGCTGTTCGCGACGCCCGAGGAAGCAGCGCGCCAGGCGGTCGAGAACGACGTGCATATCATTGGCGTTTCGTCACTGGCCGCCGGCCACCTGACGCTGGTGCCGGAATTGAAGAGCGCACTGGAGAAGGAAGGCCGCGGCGACATCATGATCGTGGTGGGCGGCGTCATCCCGCCGTCGGACTACGAGGAGCTTTATGCCGACGGCGCCAAAGCCGTGTTCGGGCCGGGCACCAACATTCCCGAGGCCGCCGCCGACCTCGTGCACAAGCTCAACGCGCTGCTGGGATATGGGGCGAAAAGCGCGGCGGAGTAGAGGGCGCACGCTTTCGTCGCGATTGCGTCATGCGGTGCGCCGTCTTTTTTCAGCACCCGCAACAGCTCTTAGGTTCCAACCTGCAACATCCTCGAACCAGTCACCCTTCTTGTATCCTCGCAATGCGTAGCCGCCTTCCGAATCCCACTCGAAGTTGAGCTTCTTATAGCCATCGACCCATATCTCAAGCGTAAAGGGCAATCTCCCGTCATGCCCGATACTCGCACGATAGGGTGTCTGCAGAACGATCCGCAAAACCTCATCCTGCTCGTTTACACCGTGAAACGAATAGCAATTCGCATCGGTGGCTGATTTTACAAACTCGCGACCAGTCAGCCAGCGCTCGACGACCGTGCTGCGTACTTGTTCCGCCATTTTCACGCGGGTCATGCGCGACTGGCCGACCACCTGATCGCTTTCGATATCCTCGTCGTCGGCCGCACCTCGTTGAATCGTTGATTTTAGGAAGCCATGTAGCGCATCAAACCGCTCATTGACTGTCGACTTGAGATTATCATTCAGTGTCGCGAACTCTCCTAGCAGGCGTGACAACTCGCCTCTCGTTTCCGTGGTGATGATGTTCGCGGCTGCGTGCATCTCGCTCGATATGGCACGAGCATCTCCCAGATGCCGCCGCAGCCACAAGATTGCTGCGAAGAGAGGGGGAAGGAGCGTAATGGTCGCAAGACAGAGCAGCAGCGCAGGCGATAGTACGGCGTCGAGCTCGATACCGAAATTCTCCCGCAAGACTCGAACAAGAGCCTCGACAAAATCCTTCATACGCCCCCCCCGCAGATGCGCCCAGTCCGCCGGTATTCCGCTAGCGCACTATCCTAGATGGATGGGCACTTGGCAATGGACAGAAGGATCGCCGTCATTTTGGCAATCGCCATCTTGCAATTTCGACACAACACGCGGGGGAACGATGCCGCTGCGCACCTACCAGCTTGCCGAGCTGTTCGGCATCATCCTCGTGCTTGGCGCGACCGCTATCCAGACCTTCCATCTGGAACCCTTGAAGCGCCAGATCGAATGGCGCCAGAACGTCTTCACCCAGCAGCAGAACGGTCATGTTCTAGCCGAGGCCGTCTTTGACAACCGCATTGCGATACTCACGGTCCTGAAGGCCGACGTCGCCGAGATCCAGCGCGAGGAGGACGAGCGCCGGAAACTCATGGACCGCTACAAGACCGCGCACGCCAACGTCGCCGCAGACTTTTCCTGCCCTGTGATCATCGCATACGCGGAAATCCCTCGATCCGGTCTCCGTATTGCTATTGTCGATGGCAGAAGCCTTGGAGTGTCATCCTCGGGCTTGTCCCGAGGACCCAGGTCTCTGCGCAGAAAAGGCGGCTGCGATCCCTGCACCCCCGCCATCGACCGAAGGCCTCGCTCCCGCGGCTCCATGGATCCTGGGCACAAGGCCGAGGATGACAATCGTTACATTGTTTGAGTTGGAGCCGCACATTGCAGTCACGCGGGCGAAGGCCGGGGCCCAGGCACGCTGCTGCAGACTCTCACTCGGTTGAATGGATGGCGCGGCGGCTTGCGCAGCTCGTCACAGCAAGCGTCTCACGCGCTGCGGCTTGCGTGGATCCCGGACCAAGTCCGGGATGACGGTCGTGGGTGGGGAAGCGGGTTGATCCCAGCTCTACCGTCACCCCGGCGAAGGCCGGGGCCTACGCCAGTCGCCGCGAACTCCACATGCGTTGTGAGGATCGCAGGCGCAACACCTTCGTCCTTCCGCCGTCAGCGTCACATGCACAGCGGCTTGCACGGATCCCGTGGACGAGCAGCGGGATGACGGTTGTGGGTGAAGCTAGCGCGCGCAACTCTAATCTACCGTCACCCCGGCGAAGGCCGGGGCCTACGCCAGTCGCCGCGAACTCCACATGCGTTGTGAGGATCGCAGGCGCGGCACGCGCGCGCTTTCACCACTCGCGTCTCACGCGCGGCGGCTTGCGTGGATCTCGGACCAGGTCCGGGATGACGGTAGGGAGTGGCACCATTCGCGGGATGACAAACATGATCGAGTGCCTGGGATCGCGGCACTGAGATGCGCCGGACAACGCACGCAAGCTGACGCAATCGACGCTTCGCCCCGACGCACAACGCTTCACGTTTTCTTGCCATCTATTTCAGGAAGCGCTCGCGCGAATTTCGTCACGCAAGCGCGTCCTCTTTGAATTCGCACGCACGATCAATGCGGTGGCGATGACATTGAACGAATGTCTGCGGCGGGCGGTCGCGTGTCTCGTGCGTCACATTCTGTCATCGCCGCAATGTCCTGAACGATAAGTCACATTCCAGCCGCAAGAGCTGCTGCTAGAGAGCGCCTGCAATCGCAGGTGCGCTTGCATCTGCATTCGGCGCGTGGCGGGCGCGTCTTCAACCTGGATTGGAGTTGGAAATGCATACTGTCGTTGTTCAGCGTCGCGCGAGAAGGCTCGCGCTTACAATTGCAGCCACCTCAGCATTCTTCTTCACGCCTTCACCCGATGCCGCACATGCCGATGCCGACCAAGTCAAGAGTGCAAAGAGTTGGACCTACCAGCTGCAGGGCGACACGTCGCGCGTCAATCGCACCGATGCCGACGTCGCGGTGATCGATCCCGACCACGCGGGTTCGGCGCAGAAGTACAAGCGGAAGCGCAGCGGCGGCGATCGCGCGGTGCTCGCCTACAGCTCGGTTGGCGAGGTCGAGGAAGGCCGCGGCTACATGAAGAACGGCGGCCGCCGCTTCTCCACCGGACGCACGCAGGGCTGGGCCGGCAACTATGCCGCCAAGTACTGGGATCCGGAATGGAAGGTGCTGGTCAAGCAGCGCGTCAAGGAAGCCCTCGACAAGGGGTATGACGGCGTCTACCTCGACCGCGTCGACACGTATGAAGGTGCAGGCCGTGGCGGCCGCGCCAAGCAGGAGATGATCGATCTCGTCGAGGAAGTCTCACGCACGGCGAAGTCAAAAAAGGACAATGCGGCGGTGATCGTGCAGAATGCCGAGGAGCTGGTCGAGAACGAGCGCTACGCGAAGGCGATCGACGGCATCGCCAAGGAAGACCTCTATCACGGCATCCGTCACGACAAGCGCCGCAATACGGACGGCGAGGTGGCCGAGAGCGAGCGCCACTTGAAGAAGGCAAAGGCCAAGGGCAAGTCGGTCATGGTGGTGGAATATCTCGACGACGAGGACGGAGACGAGGCCAAGAGCCGTGCGCGCAAGAACGGCTTCGTGCCGACGACGGCGCGGCGCGAGCTCGATTGAAGCAGATGCTAACCAACGTAATGTAGCGATCGCGTCGGCACGCGTTGACGCGCTACGGATTTGAAAAGACCAGACCGGATGCGCGCGCATCCGGCCTTTCCCGTTCAAACGGCAGCTTCCGCTCCATGTAGGTCGTCGAATAGCTGTCGGGGTCCTGGTCGAGTCGCCCCGTCACAGTGAAGCCTGAGCGTTCATAGAAGCGTATCGCCGGCAGGTTCTTCGACAGGACCTCCAGGCGTATCGAGCGCGCCCAAGGATGCAGTCGTGCAAAGTGCCGGAGCATCGCCGTTCCAATACCGATCTGCTGATGGGCCGGATCGATGTAGAGCATCCAAACCAGAAGATCGCCCTTCGTGTCTGATTGGCCATGCAGAAAGCCGACGACGCGTTCTTCGATGCAGGCGACGACCGGCGCGTTCGATGGAAAGCGCGCCAGGGCCTCCCACCATAATTTCAAAACGGGAAGTCGGGTCACGCCCATTCGGAAATAGCCGATTGCTCCTGCTTCACCGAAGATCGGCGTATAGGCCGTGACCCACGACGACCACATCACGCGATAGGCGGAGTCGACATCGCTCAGCTTGAGACGGCGAATTTGCACGTTCGACGCCTTCATTTGCCGGGCTCCGGCCAGTTGTCCCTGATCCAGCGCGTCAGCCCATCTTCGACGATGTCACCAGCAGCAAGGCCGAGGATCATCACGACGTCTTCTGCTTCCGAGGCGACGAATTCGATGTCGTTCAACCCAAGGAACGTGACGAGCGACAGCAGTGCAGCGCGTTTGTCGCCGTCGACGAAGTGATGATTCTCGGCGATGCCGTACGCGTAGGCGGCTGCTAGCGTGGCCATGTCGCGCTCGCCGTAAGCCCATTTGTGCGGGGCATGTGCGATCGCGCTTTCGAGCATTCCCTTGTCGCGAATACCGGCCGGTCCACCGTAGGCGCGCAGCTGCTCTTCGTGGATCGCCGTGACGAGTTCGACCGAGCGCATTTCCCGCCGGTCCCGATGCTCAAGAATCGAGTTCATCCGAAGTACGTCGAAGAGATTCACAGGTGCCCTGTTTGCGGCCTCGAAGAGCCTTCGCCCGAGCATTTCGCACAAGAGGACCATTTTGATCGTAGTTATAGGCCAGCATAACGCTCGGCTCAAAGATTGGATGGGCATTTGAGCCCCACTGGCCCGACAAGGGCCGTCAGTCCTTGATGTCGGGCTCGACCAGACGCGCGAGGCTGGCGAGAGACTGCTGCCAGCCGAGATAGCAGGCTTCGAGCGGGATCACTTCGGGGATGCCGTTCTGCTCGATCTTGAGTTCGGTGCCGCAAGACACCGCCTTCATCTCGACTGTCACGCGCATTTCGCCGGGCAGGCCCGGATCATCGAAACGGTCGGTGTAGCTGATGCGGGTGAATGGCGTGAGTTCGAGATATTCGCCGCCGAACGCGTGGCTGTTGCCGGTCGTGAAGTTCGTGAACGACATGCGGAACGTGCCGCCCAGCTTGGCATCCATGTGATGCACCTTGGCCGTGAAGCCATCGGGCGGCAGCCATCGCGCCATCGCGTCCGCATCCGTGAAGGCGCGGTAGATCTTCTCCGGCGTGGTCGCCAGGACGCGATGCAGCCGGATGGTTCTGTCGGATGGACGCGCCATGTCGCTTCGCTCGCTCCTCTGATTGCGACGCTTGAACGCAAGTGTCACCGCCGTTGCACGATGGAACCCGCGAGCATGCCGCGGGAAGAAAACGTCGGCGGTTGGATTTCGCGGGCAAACGGTCACTTTCGAAAAAGCCCCTCACCCCGACCTTCCCCCCGGGGGGGAGAGAAGGAATTACTTGCTGTTCACCACTCACCACTCGCCATTCACCCCACGCTCTCCATCCGCTCCAGCTCGTCGATCATGCCTTCCAGCACATGCAAGCCCTTGTTCCAGAACTCGGGATCGCGGGCGTCGAGGCCGAAGGGGGCGAGCAATTCGGAATGGTGTTTCGATCCGCCAGCCTTCAGCATCTCGAAATACTTCTCGACGAAACCGGGATGCGCCTCGCGATAGAGCCCATAGAGCGAGTTCACCAGGCAATCACCGAAGGCATAGGCGTAGACGTAGAACGGTGAATGGATGAAGTGCGGGATGTAGGTCCAGAACACCTCGTAGCCTGGCTTGAACTCGATCGCGGGACCGAGGCTTTCCTTCTGCACCTCGAGCCACATCTCGCTCAAGCGGTCGGACGTCAATTCGCCCTTGCGGCGCTCCTCGTGCACCTTGCGCTCGAAGGTATAGAACGCGACCTGGCGCACGACCGTGTTGATCATGTCTTCGACCTTGCCGGCGATCATCGCCTTCTTCTCGCGCGGGTCCTTGGTCTCCTTCAGCAGCGCCTGGAAGGTCAGCATCTCTCCGAACACGGAAGCGGTCTCGGCCAGCGTCAGCGGCGTCGGCGCCAGCAGCGGGCCCTGCTTGGCGGCGAGCACCTGATGCACGCCATGACCCAGTTCGTGCGCGAGCGTCATCACATCGCGCGGTTTGCCGAGGTAGTTCATCATCACATAGGGGTGGACAGAAGGCACCGTTGACGCGGAGAATGCGCCCGGCGCCTTTCCTGGACGCACGGGCGCGTCGATCCAGTTCCTGTCGAAGAAGGGCTTGGCGATCGACGCCATCTCGGGTGCGAAACCGGCATAGGCATTGAGCACCATCTCCTGCGCTTCCGGCCAGGTGATCGTGCGGTCCGGCTTTTCGGGGAGCGGCGCGTTGCGGTCCCAATGCGCCATCTTTTCCATGCCAAGCCACTTCGCCTTCATCGCGTAATAGCGATGCGACAGGCGCGGATAGGCCGCGCGCACGGACGTGACCAGCGCGTCGACGACAGGCGCTTCGACGCGGTTGGCGAGGTGGCGGCTGTCGGCGACGTCCTTGAAGCCGCGCCAGCGGTCGGAGATCTCCTTGTCCTTGGCCAGCGTGTTGGTGATGAGGGTGAAGAGTCGCACATTGTCCTTTAAGACCTTCGCCAGGGCCTCCGCGCCCGCCTGCCGCCTTTCGCGCTTGGGATCGGACATCAGGTTCAGCGTCGGCTCGAGCGTCAGCGGCTCGTCGTAGCCCGCAACATCGAAGCGCAAGCCACTCATGGTCTCGTTGAACAGTCGGTTCCAGGCGCCGCGCGCGGTCTGGCCCTTCTCGTGGAAAAGCTGCTCGAGCTTCTCGTCGAGCTGATAGGGCTTTTCCTTGCGCAAATCGTCGAACCAGGGCTTGTAGCGCGCAAGAGCGGGATGCCGCAGCGCCGCCTCGAGCTTGTCGTCGTCGATCTGGTTGAGCTCGAGCTCGAAGAACAGGAGATCCGACGAGATGGCGGTCAGCTTCTCGGACGTGTCGCCGTAGAACTTGGCGCGTGCGGGGTCGGTCTGGTTGGCCGCGTAAAGAAGGCCGGCATACGAGCCGAGCTTGCCCAACAGATCTGAGAGATCCTCGTAGGCCTTGACGGCCTCGGCAAGCCTGGCGCCATCACCGCCCAGCGCAACGAGCTTGCCGGACCACTTTTCTTTCAGCGCCTTTGCGTCCGCCGCCCCCTTCTCAAGATCGCGCGTGACCTCTGGTGCATCGGGTGACTTGTAAAGATCGGAAAGATCCCATTCTGGCATGACGCCGAGGTCAGGCGCGGTGGCAGTCGTCATTCGCTCGTCCTTTGCTGGTGGAGCCTGCCAAGATCGAGCCTGGCAGCCCCGTCATTCGATCAGATGATCAATAATCCTCAGGCCATCCTTGAAGCGTCGCACGAGGTAGGCTCGCTCCCGTGCCATGCCGGGGATCAGGATGTCCATATAGGCGACCCGATAGGTTCCGTCATCCAACCGCGTCACATTCCAGCTCTCGGGATCGTCGTGGGCTTCATCGGGGTTGCCACTCACCGAGCAGGGCTTCCAATAATCGTCGTCACGCCGCCAAATGCGGTCGTAGTGGGTCATCTTGGCAGCTATCGCAGTGTCAAGCGCCGTGAGCGAGCTGTCATCGCCGTCTGTTCCCGTGCGCTTGCGTTTCCGGCGTTCGGCGTCCCAGGCCTTGTCGATCACGACCACCTTCGCGCGCCATGCCTTGACGAGTGCCAGAGCCTCTTCAGCCTCGGCTTGCGCCACCACTTTCCCCGGCGACTGCGACAACTGGCTGGACGTGTCGACTTGTTCTTTGCTTGCCGACGGGCGCGACAGGCTGATGTTGCCAAACGTCATGTAAACCTGCGGTCCACCCTGCTCGCCGCCGCAGCGATAGGCGCCGCTGGCATTGCCGAGGCGCATGGCGAGCGCCGCAAACGACCATGCCTCGTCCTCGCTGGCAGCGATCTTCGCGCTCGTCAACCGCGGCTCGCCCATTTCCTCGCCGAGCCGGCGCACCTCGCTGGCATGCTTTGCCAGATCCGCCGGAATCGACGGATGACGCCACGCCCACATGAATGTCCTGTCGCACGAATTGTAGGTGCCGACAACCTGGATCTGCGCTTCGGCCCTGGTGCCGTCATCGAACGACCAGACCAGGCTTCCCCGCTGCAGATCGACATCGTAGCGGGTGGCACGATCCATGTGCCAGGTGGCACTGTGCGCGCTGGTGGCGAGCGACAAGGCCTCGCGTGCGCCAGCCACCACGCTTTCGAACTCGCCCGAAGGACCCGAAGAGACATCCTTGACGACCGGACTGATCCGCTTGCGCGCGCCTTTCATCGAACCTCCTCGGCCGGGGGGTGGCCTTAGCCCATCGAACGTGAGCAACCCGAAATCACGCCACGGCTTACCGATCGCCAGATCGCCGCATTTCGCCATGGGGCCTGCAGCGCCGCACGACGGGTGCTCAGAATCGCGCGCACTGTGGCCGCAGGGTTGGCAATTTTCAAGGCATCGAAGTCAATTCATCGGCCGAAGATGACCCGCAAGCGAGGCCGGCTGGTATCCCAGAACTGCACACAGTGTGCAAAAACGCGCCGACATGGGCTTTCTGGAAACCAGTTGTTTACCGAACTCGGGCAGTCTCAGCCGTATTGCGTTCTTAGCTGCTGACTGCGTGTCCAATACCGAAACACGTACAGGCGGGCAGACGCAAATCAAGTTTGTAGCGTCCAAGAGTTGAGTGCCACATGGCAAAGCGTGTTCTCGTCGTCGATGACGATCCGGCCCAGCGCCGTATTCTCGAGGAAACCATCAAGCGGATGGGCTTCGAGACAAAGACCCTAGGTTCCGGCGAGAGCGCCATCGAACTGCTCGAAGGCCCGGAACGCTCCAACATTTCCCTCGTCCTGCTCGATCTCGTCATGCCCGGAATGGATGGCATGGCGGTTCTCGACCGCCTCAGTGGCCGGTCTGGAATGCCACCCGTCATCGTGCAGACGGCGCATGGCTCGATCGATGCCGCCATCAACGCAATGCGCGCGGGTGCCGTCGATTTCGTGGTCAAGCCCGTGAGCCCGGAACGTCTCGATGTGCAGATCCGCTCCGCCTTGAAGATCGAGGCTCTGGCTGGCGAAATCACGCGCATCAAGAAGCGCCGGGAGGGAACCCTCACCTTCGCTGATCTCATCATCCGCGAAGACGCCATGCATCGCGTCATCTCGCTTGGAATGCGTGCGGCCGCCTCCAACATTCCAGTTCTGATCGAGGGTGAATCGGGCGTTGGCAAGGAGCTGATCGCGCGCGCAATCCAGGGTGAAAGCGAGCGTGCCGGCAAACCGTTCGTCACGGTCAATTGCGGTGCGATTCCAGAAAACCTCGTGGAGTCGATCCTGTTCGGCCATGAAAAGGGCTCCTTCACGGGCGCCACGGACAAGCGCATCGGCAGGTTCCAGGAAGCCGACGGCGGCACGCTGTTCCTCGACGAGGTCGGTGAATTGCCGCTCGATGCACAAGTCAAGCTGCTGCGCGCGCTGCAGGAAGGCGAAATCGATCCGGTCGGCGCGAAAAGGCCGGTCAAGGTCAACTTCCGCCTCATCTCGGCAACCAACCGCGACATGATCCAGCTGGTCAAGGAAGGCAAGTTCCGCGAGGATCTTTACTACCGGCTCAACGTGTTCCCGATCTGGGTGCCGCCGCTGAAGGACAGACTCGGCGACGTTGCCGACCTTGCGCAGCATTTCGTGGCGCGGTTCGCCGCCGAGGAAGGCAAGCGGATCACGGGCATTTCGCCAGAAGCACAAGAATTGCTCGAGTCCTATGCCTGGCCGGGCAACGTGCGCCAGCTGGAGAACGCCGTGTTTCGCGCAGTCGTACTTGCCGACGGCTCGGAGCTGACGATCAACGAGTTCCCGCAGATCGCGGCGCACGTGGAAGGTTTCACAGCCGAGATTCCAGCGGCTCCTGCGCCCTTGCCGCGGACGCCCGCCTATACCGGTCCGGCGCTGCTGGGGGCGGAGGATCGCATTCCCACCACGATCGAGGTGCGCCCCTCCGACGGATCGGCACAGCTGGGCATTCCGGCAGTCACCTCCGACGGCGACATTCGCCCGCTCGACGAGATCGAGGCGGACATGATCCGGCTGGCGCTTGGGCGTTATCGCGGTCACATGACCGAGGTTGCCAAGCGTCTGAAGATCGGACGCTCGACGCTTTATCGCAAGATGCAGGAGTACGGCCTGGAGCCGCGCACGAATTAGCGCGTGCAAGAGCCTGCCTCGCATCTGCGACTTCCGCCACAGCACACAGAACCGCGCGTGGCCCGCTGCACCTGCGGCGGGCCATCGCCCACCCCATCAGAGGGCCCGTGATTTCGAACCGGTCATCCGCGACCGGCGACCAATGGGAAGGGTTGCGTCTACCAGACGATCTGGCCCTGCAGTCTCGTCACGCCTTATTCGGGAGGTCTTGCATGCACCCCATTACTTTGCGGCCCTATCGCTTTGCGGTTCTGGCTTTCCTGGCAATTGCTGCTGCCGTGGCCGTAAGTCCGGTTTGATCCGTGCGGGCGCCGCACCGTCGTCGGCCGCCGCAGAACAGCCTTGCCGCTGAGCCCTCATTGTCTCGGTTGAACGAAAAACTGATGTGTCGGCAGTTGGCGGACCGGCGGCGACGTGCGCAAAAAGGGCGTGTTTGGGTTGTATGCAACCGTGTCGTTGCACCAGAGCAGCTTGATCGGCCGAAATTTTTGCAAACGGGCAACACTTTTTCGCCTGCGATCCCTGCGCGCACTTGATCGTGCCACAACCCGACTGGAAATAAACCCGAACACCATCTAGCGTGGCGCAAATCATGGAGCTGCGAATGCATCGACTACGGATCGCCGCGATTGCGATGTGCGCCACCTTTGGCGCGGCCGGACCCGCGCTCAGCCTGGAGCCGGACCCGCCCAAATCGCTGTTGAGCGTCGAGGAAGGCGTCGGCATCGGCGTGCGCGAGCGGCTCAAGGCTTCGGCACGCGGCATGAGCGAAGGTGATCGCAGCGACCGCGAGGCGCTGGCGGCATTCTATGTCTCGCGCGGCAACAAGCAGATCTGGATCGACGAGAAGGGACTGACAACCAAGGCCAAGGCGGTGATCGAGGAGATCGGCCGGGCCGACGACTGGGGACTGGAGGCGTCCGCCTTCGACGTGCCACCCGCCGAATTCTCCGGTGAACTTACGACGGCGGCGCTTGTCGATGCGGAAACCCGGCTGTCGCTCGCCGCGCTCCGGTACGCACGGTTTGCGCGCGGCGGACGCATTCCCGAACCACGCGAGATGAGCTCCTATCTCGACCGCGACCCGCCGGTGCTGTCGCCGGTCAAGGTCCTCGAAGCGCTGACGTCAACCGATGATGCCGGTGGCTATCTGGCCAGCCTGCACCCGAAGCACGAGGGTTTCCTTAAGCTGCGTGCGAAGCTGATGGAGATGCGCAAGTCGGAGAAGACAGAGCAGCATGTGATGATGCCTGCCGACGGACCGATGCTGACGCCCGGCAAGCGGCATCCTGATATTGCGATCCTGCGCAAGCGGCTTGATGCGCAGCTGCCGGAAGCAGCCGCCGACGGCACACCCGCCGATGCAGATATCTACGACGCCAATCTCGAGGCTGCGGTCAAAGCCTACCAGCGCGAGAACGGCATGAAGCAGGATGGTTTCGTCGGGCGGCGGACGCGTGCTGCGCTCAACGGCAGCAAGCGAAATGTCGACGAGGGTCTCATCATTGCCAACATGGAAGCATGGCGATGGATGCCTGAGAACCTGGGCAAGTTCCATATCTGGGTGAACCTGCCGGAGTTTGTCGTTCGCGTCGTCAAGGATGGCCGCGTCATCCATGAGGAGCGGATCATCTCGGGGCAGACCGACAAGCAGACTCCGGTGTTCTCGCACGCGATGGAAACCGTCGTCATGCACCCCAACTGGGCGGTGCCCGAATCGATCAAGGTAAAGGAGCTGCTGCCGGCCCTGGCGCGCGGCGGATCGCTTGAGCGGCGCGGGCTGCGCCTGCAGTACAACGGCCGCGACATCGATCCTTATTCGGTCGATTGGAGCCGCTCCGACATCCGCAATTACCATGTCTATCAGCCGCCCGGCGGCAGCAACGTGCTCGGCGTCGTCAAGTTTCTGTTCCCGAACAAGCACCAGGTCTACATGCACGACACGCCGACGAAGAATCTCTTCAACGAGTCGTCGCGAACCTTCAGTCACGGCTGCATGCGCGTGCGCAATCCGATGCGGCTCGCCGAGATCGTCCTGGCCGAAGACAAGGGATGGAGTGCCGACAAGGTCAACACGCTGCTGCGCGACGGCCCGGAGGACAACAACATCACGCTGGACAAGAAGATTCCGGTGCACGTGACCTATTTCACCGCCTGGGTCGACCAAGCCGGTGAGCTGCAGTCACGGCAGGATATCTATCAGCACGAGAAGCGGATCCGGCTGGCACTCGCCGGTCAGTGGGACAAGATCCCGCGCCACCGCGATCATCTGCTGCCGGTCGAATACGTCAAGCCGCAGATCGTTAGCAGTTCGGGCTCACCAGGCTACGGCAGTTCACCGCTCAACGATTTCTTCCAGAATTTGTTTGGCGGGTTCTGATCCAAGTTCAGCTTTAGCTGCAGCGCGTAAGCCGGTGTGAATTGGCAGGCGCAGCTAGGGTTTGCCTGGATCAATGGCGCGCAAGCTCTTTTGCCACCTCATCTTTACTTGCACGATCAGGCTCGATGTCGGGCGTGGATCATCGGCCACCGTCCTCGCCTCCCAATGCACGCAAGCGCCTTGGTCCCAACTCAGATCGGTGAGCCTCCGCGATTGACGGGCATGAGATATTTCGTGAGCCCACGTCGACCGGCGTGAAGGCAGCGTTAAGCGGGCCATTCCGAGTTGGCCTTGCTACCCGGCACAAGCCCGGAAATGCTCGGGAAAACAGCTCTTAGATACCGCAATTTGGCCCCTATTGCAGAGCTTACTTAAATCTTAAGGGGTCTGGGGTTAAGCTTAAGCAGGTCTTGCGCCGTTACATCACAAGGAAGGTGGCGCCTTCCACGACCGGGAAACAGGGCCCGGCGCGCGTGATGACGGTGACACGGGACGGGGAATCAGAGGTGCCGCTCAGCGCTCGAGTCTTACTCGCGAGCCTTGCCGCGACCGTTGCCGTTGGTGGCATCGGCGGCAGCGGGCTGGTTGCGCGTGGCAGCGACACCCGCACCCTGTCGTTCCACAACATCCACACCAACGAAGACCTCACCGTCACCTACATGCGCAACGGCAAGCGCGATCCGGAAGCGATGAAGAAGATCGACTGGATGATGCGCGACTGGCGCGCCAACGAAGCTTCGCAGATGGATCCGGAGCTGATCGACCTGGTCTGGTCGGTGCATCAAGAGCTCGGATCGAAAGCACCGATCCACCTGATCTCGGGATTCCGCTCATCGAAGACGAACGAGAAGCTGCGCGATGGTGGTGGCGGACAGGCCAAGAACAGCCGCCACATCCAGGGCCAGGCGGCCGATATCCATTTCCCCGACGTACCGCTGAAGCAGCTGCGCTACTCAGGCCTCGTGCGCGAGCGCGGCGGTGTTGGCTATTATCCGACCTCGGGCGTTCCGTTCGTTCACCTCGATACCGGCCGCGTTCGGCACTGGCCACGCATGCCGCGCTATGAGCTGGCGCTGTTGTTCCCGGACGGCAATTCACAGCATGTGCCCTCGGATGGCCGTCCGCTGACGCGCGAAGATCATGCTGTCGCGCGCAGCCGCTATGGCGAGCTGGCACAGCAGGTGGCCGCCTTCTTCAACCTGCGCAATTCGCCCAAGTCGGCGACGATGGTTGCCGATGCGGGTGCCGCCGCCACTTCGAAGGATCGTCCAGCTGTAAGTGCCGCGCCTCCTGTGACCGCAGCCAAGCCACCTGTTGCCGGCGAACAGAAGGTGGCCTCGCTGGAGCCGCTGCCGGCTCCCAAGCTGGTGGCGAGCCCGCGCGAAGCGCAACGGCCGGCCAAGCCCGAGCCTCCCAAAATGGTTTCGGCCCAGGATCGCAACCGCCTGGCCTCGCTCTTCAGCCTCGCGGCTTTTGCCCCGGCACCCTCGCTCGTCAAGGCCCCAACACCAGCTACTCGCCCAGGTCCTGCCGGAGAGAGCTTGACGGGCGGCGCAATGCCGGCACCACAAGTGGCGAAGGCGCCGCCACCGCCTGAAGCACCGCGCGTTGCTGCGATCGATCCGAACGCGATCGGCGACGGTGACGCTCCCAAGAGCATTTCCGACATAGAGCGTTCGGGCTGGTCGAGCGGCTGGGCCAACGCGCCTGCCTTCGACGAAGAGCATCCCGACGAGATGTCCTATCGCCCATTCCCGGTCGCTCCGCTGCTGACGGAGACGGCATCAGCCGATGATCCGGTGCTGACGAAGATTCAGCATCCCGATGTCGGGCAGACCTTGGCGATGCTCGGCCAAGACGATGATCAATTGCCGCTGCGTCTGCGCCCGGGACCACAGGTCGTGGCGATGATGTGGGCTCAGCAGTTCAAAGGCAACGCGGTCGACTTGTCGGCACTCGAAGAGCGCCACGACGGTGCTAACCTTGCCAGCCGCCGCGTCAAGACGAGCGCTCGCTGAAACTTGTCACATTCCGAAACGCGCCAGACTGGTAGGACGACCGGGCTTGAATGAGTTTTACCCTGTTGCTAGCGCATTGACGATGCGCGCATTGCGGTTATGAGTGGAACAGCATCGCGCGCCGTCCTCATTGGCGTGAGACGGTAGGCGCACATTGCGTGTTCGGCAGATCAACTTTTGGTCTTGCCAGACTTGCCCGACTTAGAAGGCTTGCGCTTGTCGTCGTCATGTGGCGCCTTGGCCGAGATCGCAGCGCTTTTTTCGGTTACTTGACGCTGGGCTTCCTTCAACAATTGACCAAGCTCGACGTAGTCACGCCGACGCGGGCTCGTCTTGCGCCAAACCAAGCCAACAGATCGGCGCGGTTCGGGCTCGACGAACGGCATGAGATCAAGCGCGCGGCCACGCGTCTCGATCGTCAAGCTGATCTCGGGAAGCAACGTGATGCCAAAGCCAGCCGCGACCATCTCGACGATCGTGGAAAGGCTCGAGGCACCGAACGTGTTCAACGCGTCGACCTGATTCAGGCTGCAGTAGCTCAGTGCCTGATCGCGCAGGCAATGACCTTCTTCGAGCAGCAGCAGCCGTTCACCGGCAATCAGCTCCTTGTCGGCGCGCACGCGGCCTGAAAGCTTGCGCGACTTGGGCATTGCCAGAATGAAACGATCGTCGAAAAGCTCGAGCGCCTCGAAGTCGGGGTGTTCGACGGGCAAGGCCAGCAGCATGACGTCGATCTTGCCGGAAATGAGCTCCTCAATGAGATTCGCCGTCTGCGTTTCGCGGACGTAAAGCTCCAATTCCGGGTATGAAGCCCTGAGCAACGGCAGCAGCGGCGGCAGCAGGTAAGGCGCGATCGATGGGATCACACCGAGCTTGAGCGAGCCGGCCAGCACCTGATCGGCGTGCTGTGCGTATTCGATGAGCGAGCGCACGTCGCCCAGGATGCGCGCCGCCCGCTGGGCGATGTCACGCCCCTTGTCGGTCAGCTGCACGCCGGTTCGCGTCCGCTCGACAAGCTCCAATCCCAGATTTTGCTCGAGTTCGCGGATCTGCATCGACAATGCAGGTTGTGTTACCGAGCACAGCTCGGCGGCCCTACCGAAGTGCTGGACACGCGCCAACGCTTCGAAATAGCGAAGTTGCTTCAACGTTACGTAAGACACACTTTGCCCCTGAGGTAACAGCACACATATGCCGCCACCAGCGCGCCACCCTCGCAGCGCCGATAGCGGTACTGATCACCTAATCCAAGGACCGTGCCACCTTTTGCCCAGTTCATGTTTAACGCTGACTGATCAGTTCTTTTCGTTGTCTTTTGCTGAATTTGAGATTTTACCTGATGGCCAGCCCCCCCTAACAAAAAGATCGTCATTCGTGATGCAGGGGACTATTTGGGGGATGGCCGCCGACTGTGCGAGAAGTTTGGAAACGGCGATTGCCGTCGATTTGGATCTCCATTCGATCGGCTTGCGATCGCGCAAAAGCCATCGACAAAAAGCGCGGCTTCAGCTCCTGGCGGCGGCGTCCGGCCGCGGCGCGACCTCAAGAGGTGGCGTTATGATCACAACGATTTCAGCAAATTACGCCTTCAAGACGGCGTAAGCGCCAAACTGGCGATTGCCGCCAAAAGTTGTGGCGGCTCAAGTCAAGCGGCGGAGCGGGCCTCGCCCCCTCTGCCGTGGGGCGCCCCGGCCCAGCGCCGAATGGGACCGGGCGCCCAACCTCATGAGATGAAACAGATGAGGCGCAGCGGGTGATCGCTGCGCCTGCTCATGTACAAACAATGGATCGGGATGCAGCTATTCCGCGGCCATATAGGCGTCGGCCGAACCACGGGAGGAGGCCTCGGCCAGCATTCCCAGCGCGTGCATGTAGACCTCGAGGATGCTTTCCTCTTCCTGGCGCTCGGTCTGTGATTTCTTGCGAAGTCTGACAATCTGACGAAGCGCCTTGATGTCAAAGCCCAGCGTCTTGGCTTCAGCATACTTGTCGCGAATGTCGCCGGCGATCGCCTTCTTCTCTTCTTCAAGGCGCTCAATCTGTTCAACAAATTGGCGCAACTGGTTTTGTGCCGAAGCCTGCAGCGTCGTCATGGTTAACCCCCGCGATCAACTGAAATTCCAATCGTCACCAGGCTCTGGCAGACTGCCTTCGTGAACGCGAACTGTATCGCCTGGACGCCCCTTACCACGGTCGACGCTAGCGGAGCGGAGGCAGCAGCATCAAGGCATCGGCCGGTGTCATCCAGAACTTTCTTGTTGCGCGAGGCGACGGCGTGCCGCACGCGTCCCGGTGTACCATTGTCAGAACGATGATTGAGCGATTTTATGTGCTACCTCCGACAGTCACAGGTTTTTCTTCAAGTCCCCCGAAGCAGGAAGGATCCCGCCCCATGAAATCAAAAGCAGCACTCATAAGGCCACTTGCCATCGGCACCGCCATGGTGATGGCCACGTCCGTCTGTCACGCACAGACCAATACCGCAGCGGCTCCGGCAGCGCCGGCCGCGGCACCGCCTGCGGCACAGGCCGCCCCGCCGCCACCACCGCCGCCGCCTGGCTACCCGTCCTATCAAGGTGGCCCTCCGGGCTATCCGACCGGCCCCGGCTGGCCAGGTCCGTGGGGACGGCCGATGCCGCCGTGGATGCAGGAGCAGGCCGGTATGGGCGGCATGTCGGGCATGAGTGGCATGCAAGGCATGGACGGCATGTCGGGCATGAGCGGCCAGCGTGGCATGAGCGGAATGTCGGGAATGCAAGGCATGGACGGCATGAGTGGAATGTCCGGCCAGAAGGGCATGAGCGGTATGTCGGGTATGAGCGGCATGTCCGGTCAGAAGGGCATGAGCGGAATGTCCGGCATGCAAGGCATGGACGGCATGAGCGGCATGTCAGGCCAGAAGGGCATGAGCGGTATGTCGGGTATGAGCGGCATGTCCGGTCAGCGCGGCATGGGCGGAATGTCCGGCATGTCTGGAATGCAGGGCATGGACGGCATGAGCGGCATGTCGGGCCAGAAGGGCATGAGCGGAATGTCCGGTATGAGCGGCATGTCCGGTCAGCGTGGCATGAGCGGCATGTCGGGGATGCAAGGCATGCAGGGTATGAGCGGCATGCAGGGCATGGATGGCATGTCCGGAATGAGCGGAATGTCGGGCGATCAGCAGCAATTCGACTGGTCGCGTCCGCCTGAGCCGCCTGCCGACATGATGATGCCGCCGCCGGACATGATGCCTCCCTACGGTCCGCGTGGACCGATGCACGGACCAATGATGGGCGACATGTGCCCGATGATGGAAGGCCCGCACATGGCGGGACGCATGGCCTTCATCAAGGCCGAACTTGGCATCACCGACGCGCAGCAGGCCGCCTTCGACGGTGTGGTCGCAACGATGAAGTCACACGCCGAGGGCCGTCAGCAGCGTCAGGCGGATATGTGGAAATCGATGCAACAGGCCAACACGCCGCTCGCGCGGCTTGGCGCACGTCTGCAGATGATGGACACGCGTCTTGGCATGATGAAGGAGATGAAGGCCGCGCTCGACAAGCTCTATGGCGGGCTCAGCGACGAGCAGAAGCAGAAGGCGGACTTCCTGCTGCCAGGCATGGGCGGAATGCGCTGCCTGATGTAAGCGGAATCTTAGCTCCCTTCGTCATACAGGAACGATGACAGCAACGGACGCGGCGAGACAGAAGTCTCGCCGCGTTTTTCTTCAGTTCGACGAGATTGTCAGCGCCGGAGCTTCTTGTTGCCATCTGAGGAGACTGGCTTGTCCGGAGCGCCGCCGACGTACGGTTTGAACTGGCCGTTTTTGCCGCCATCTGGAGAGGCAAGCTTGTTGGATGCGGAGGCATCGATCATGCAGACTTTGTTGCCCTGGATCCAA
>JBGANK010000059.1:0-18535 GCA_044222395.1 Hyphomicrobiaceae bacterium
CTTCGGCGAGTGGTTGCGAGAAGCGCACCGAAAGCGCCGGGCGGCCGTCGCTGGCCTCTCCGGTGACACTCAAGACGGCAAAGCCGGTGACCGCTTCGGCATTTGCGGCGGACGCCTTGGGCGGCGCTGCCGGCGGCACGCTCTACAACATCATTCGCGCGGTGCTGGGCGCACTGCTCGGATTCCAGAGCCGCGGCTTGATCTCGTGGATCATTCGCCTGCTGGTGGTGAGGTGGGGCTGGGGTTTCATCCAGCGCATCCTCGGGCGCATCCTGGGCCGCGCCGTGCTCGGACGGTAACGGCGAAGCCACTACACCAAAAAAACGCAACTCCCCGCTTGGGACAAAATTCCCGAGCGGGGAGTTCAGCTTTGCGAAACCCGTGAATGGCGGCGCCGTGGCGAACAGGCTTTATCTGCGCCGCCGACCCATCGGCCTGCCGAGCGCCTTGCAGGGACGTGCCTCCACCTCGCACGACCATCCGCTCGAGCCCGCCTTGCAGCTTGCGGTCTTGCTTCCAGCGTTACGGAACTGCGCCCAGTCCGTACCGTACTCCAGCGCAGTGAAGTTCTGCCAGGAGTCGATCGCCTGCGCCATCGCACCCCTCTTGCTCGCCGCACCTGCGCTCGTGCCGTTGTGGAAATGATCGACCTGGCAGAGCTTGATTCCTTCGCGACGAACGTCATGCAGCGATTGCGCGAGCCCGGTATCATCCGCACGCGCACCAGCCAACGGAGTAACGATCGAAAAAGCCAGTCCGGCCGCAGCCGCAAGCATGTGCAGTCTCGGTTTCATGGCAGAGGGCCCTCCACGAGCGATTGCAGTTGATTGTGCGCGAAGCTGCCTGATTCAAAACGCGTCATCGACCCAATAGATCAATACGAGCCCAAATTGGCCCTTATCGCTGCAAACCAGCAACATTGCCGCACCTGATCGATTGCGACGGTGCATGTGCATCAGGATCTACAGCGCTGTGATGGCGTCTCGATCCGTGTCCAACCCTTCAGCCCAAAGCGCTGCAGCTGCTTGTTGAGCTAAAGACTAGCTCGCAAGTCAGAACAGCGGAGGCATGTCGTATCGCTGTCCCGAAACCGTCAGACCCTTCAGCGCCGCCACGCCTTTGGCATCGACGGCGACATGAGCGATGACAGCCTTCTGCCGCACATTGTCCTCGATCTCGCGTCCTGTGCCTTCAGGTACGAAGAACTTCTCGATACCGTAGACCACACTGACATAGACCACACTGACATCGCCGGGGCGAACCCCAGTCTCCGACTGCACATAGGTCACGCGACCGGCGATGACGACCTCGTCCGGACCGCTGCCCTTGAGCCCGGATTTCGCCGCCGCAGCAGGCTGCCAGACACCATCCTTGCGAATGAGGCGCACCTGGATGGCGTCACCACGAGAAACTTTGTCGGCCACGATCTGCGACTGCAGCGTCGAGATGTCATAACGCAGTGTCACGTAGTCGCCGCGGAAGAAGTCGCGCGGATCGACCGGCACCACCTTGAGATCGATCTGCTGGCCATGCGCCAGCACGCGTTCGCGCCCCACGATCATGTGGATCAACACACCCGCCTGTGCCAAAGCGACGAGCGCGATCAGCGCATACCGCCATTTCGATAGGAACCGGGACAGCGGCGCGGCGAACGAGTCGAATGCAGCGCCAATTCCAGACTGGCTCATCGCACCAGACATTTCAGTCGGCATCTTCATCAAGCGGTCTCCACCGATGCGTGTGCCTGCGCGCGGTGCAGCCACGCCGCCATTGCCGCCAGCGAAATCACCATAAGGCCGGCGACGAGGAAGAACAGCGACGATCCCATCAGCGAGCCAACGGTCTTGCTGTAGAGTTGCAAGAGCTCCACTGAGAAGCCTACGTAGCCGAGCCACACCGCACCGCGATAGCCAAGCTGCAGACCCTGATGGATGACAAGCAGCAACAGGCCGATCGTCAGCGCGGCGAGCAAAACCAGCTCCGAGGTGTCGACCCGCTTGAAGAATTGCAGCGCCCACAGACCCGAATAGGCGGCCACCAAGCCGTAGCCGACAGCCAATGAGGCCCAATCTGAATGGGCGGCTTTGCGGCCCCCCGCGGCGCTTCCGAAGTGGGAGACGTAGAGCGCCGCCGCCAACACCGCGATGCCGATATGCACGACCACGAGGTGTCCGGTAATGCCCCGGAACAGGTAGCCTTGCAGGACGAGCCAGCCCGTCAACAGCGCGCCCACGAGATGTACGCCGGGCCACCAGCGATTGAGCGCAAAGCCGAACGCGAGAACACCCGCCGCCGGAAGCAGTGGCCAGTGCACGCTGATCCAGCCGGGATAGTCGCCCCTGTACAACATGTCTGAAGTCGATTCCCAGCCGCTCCAAATTCCAAACAGCAGTGCGGCAGCCGCGAGCGCCGGATTGGAACGCAACAGCACACCCGCCAGCAGCGCTCCCAGCCCCCATACCAGGATCGCATCAGGCGGATGGCCTTCGAGGTGATACATCTGCGCGATCAGCATGATCCCCGCGCCGAACACAGCGATCCCGAACAGGATCGCGGCGTGCGCAAAAGCATCGATTTTGCGCGCGAACAGGATCGCCGATGCGGCATAGGCACCTACCAACCCGGCGAAGATGATTCCAAGCCGCGCCAGCCGCGGCATCTCCTGCCAGTTGGCCGCCACGAAGCTCATTGCCGCGAAGCCGAGCAGCACGACACCCAGGATCGCCAGGACCGTCGGCAGACTGGCCCCGAGCCGCCGCTCCAGCAGGTCGTGCCGGATCTGTGCCACACCATCAGCCGTCACCCAGCCGTTGGCCCGCCATCGCTCGATGTCCTCTGCCAACTGCCGCCGCGCAATCCACATGGCGCGAGCCTCCTTTTCTGAACGTCGTTCGATTATAATTGATCATCGTTCAGTGTCAATAGGCGTCCGGTGAAGGCACCGACCTTGACGGCAACGCCCCACAATTCCCGGCGATTTCTGCAACCGCGGTGATCAGAAGACAGATACTGACTGCGAAGTTCGCGAAATTCAGGCGCCCGATAGCGCGTGCTTGGCCGAGCTCAGCGCGTCGAGGCGGGCAGGCTCGCCAGATCCTCGATGTACCACTTGTCGGCCTCGACCACCGCCGGGTTCTCGCCGTTCTCATAGATCCAGCTGTCGACGGCATACCTGACGCCGCTCTTGTTCTCGACGATCACGGCCGTCCAGTGCGTCCACCCCGACACCCCACGCCACAACTGATCCTTTGAGAAGGGTGTGCCGAGAGTGTGGTGCTTCAACAGCCCATTGTGCTGGAGGACCAGCAGATAGGCCGTGGTCGTCGTCGCCTCGTCCACGCAGTCCTGCTGCGTCGGGTCGCCGGAGGCAGCGAAATCCATGCCAGCACGGTCCTTGTCCGTCCCCACCACCTTGCCGACGTGACGCTCGATCCAGCCGATTGCATAGGCCACCGCGCGCCTTTCCTCCGCAGGACTGTCGTCCTTCGCCGCCTTTTTCATGACGGCCTTGATCTCGGTGATGTCGCTGTCGGTGAAGCGGTAACGTGTCTGGAACTTGCAGCCGTAGCCATGGCAAACATAGACCGTATTGCCCTCGGGGCGCTTGACGCCGAAATCATCGAAGTGGCCAAGCGTCGGCCCATGACGCTCATGTGTGCACGCACCCAGCAGCAGCGCTGCGGCAAGGACCGTCAAGCCACCTAGGATCTTGTGCGCGGACATGCTGCCTCGTAGGCGGATAGGACGGTAGATTTGGACGCGGGGTGCTACCTGGACCAGAAACCACGGCTCGCTGAGCACCCGCGCTTAACATCGGTTTGATTCGCCATCAAATCCCCGCATTGAGCCGGTCCCCGCATTCCAGTAGCCTACGATCACGACAAGAGCAAATCCGCGTCCAATGAGCAACACGAAGCCCAAAATTGAACCCGTGCATGTGGTGGGCGGCGGCCTCGCCGGCGCCGAGGCCGCGTGGCAGCTCGCGCAGGCCGGCGTGCCGGTGGTACTTCACGAGATGCGCCCGATCCGCGGCACGGATGCTCACAAGACCGACGGACTTGCCGAACTCGTCTGCTCGAACTCGTTCCGCTCCGACGAGTGGACCACCAACGCGGTTGGCTTGCTGCACGAGGAGATGCGCCGCTCGGGCTCGCTCATCATGTCGGCCGCCGACCTTCACAAGCTGCCGGCCGGCGGTGCCCTGGCGGTCGACCGCGATGCCTTCTCGGCCGAGGTGACGCGCCGGCTCGAAGCCGATCCGCTGATCACCATTGCCCGCGAGGAAATCGCCGGGCTGCCGCCGCCCGACTGGTCGAGCGTCATCATCGCCACAGGGCCGCTCACTTCGCCTGCCTTGACCGACGCGATCCTCAAATTGACGGGCGAGGACAGTCTCGCCTTCTTCGACGCCATCGCGCCGATCGTCCATTTCGACTCGGTCGATCTCGAACTCGCCTGGAAGCAGTCACGCTATGACAAGTTGGGGCCGGGCGGCACCGGCGCCGACTATCTCAACTGCCCCATGACGAAGGACGAGTACGAGGCCTTCATTGATGCGCTGCTTGCCGGCGACAAGACCGAATTCAAGGAGTGGGAGGCCTCCACGCCCTATTTCGACGGCTGCCTGCCGATCGAGGTGATGGCCGAGCGCGGCCGCGACACGCTGCGTTTCGGTCCGATGAAGCCGGTGGGACTGGCCGATCCGCGCAAGGGCGGTACCCGTCCCTATGCGGTTGTCCAGCTTCGCCAGGACAATGCATTGGGCACACTGTGGAACATGGTCGGCTTCCAGACCAAGCTCAAGTACGCCGAGCAGACGCGCATCTTCCGCATGATCCCAGGACTGGGCGATGCGCAGTTCGCGCGGCTGGGCGGACTGCATCGCAACACGTTCCTGAACTCACCCGTCGTGCTCGACGAGCTGCTGCGCTTGAAGGCTGATCCGCGCCTGCGCTTCGCCGGGCAGATCACCGGCGTCGAGGGATATGTCGAAAGCGCCGCGATGGGCCTGGTGACGGGCCGGCTCGCGGCAGCCGAGCGCCTGGGGCGGACACCCGTCACGCCACCACCGACAACGGCGATGGGCGCGCTCGTCGCCCACATCACCGGCGGCCACATCGTGCATGATTTCGACGACGAGGGCGCGGGCACCAGTATTGTAAATCACGCCCGCGCCAATGATGCTCCCAATGGTCCGCAATCCCTTGCGGCATCGCCGGATGCGACGCTCGCCGCCATCATCGACGACGCTGCAACCGCTGCCCAAGCCTTGCCCGCCCTGCCAGATACGGACACTCCACACCTTGCCACTTCGGCGAAGTCGAAACGGCGCTCGTTCCAGCCCATGAACATCAACTACGGCCTGCTGCCGCCCGCAGAGGCGCCAAAGGTCGACGCACAAGGCAAGCGGCTAAAAGGCAAGGACAAGGGCTTCGCCAAGAAACGCGTGATGTCCGAGCGCGCCTTGCGCGATCTCGCCGCGTGGCTCGCCGCAAACCACCTGAAAGCAGCGGCGGAGTAGGGGCGCCTCTAGCTTTGCCGTCATCCCGACGCAGGTCGGGACCAACGCCATCTTCCGCGCACTCAACGCGGGCGGCGAAATGCTGCGGTCTGCAGCGCGCGCAAATGATCAATCCATCAGCTCATCCGTGGCAACTTGCGTGGGTGCCGGCCTTCGCCGCATGACGGTGGTGGCGGACGCGAGTGGCTACTTGCACATCTTGCCCGTAATCGGCGTCTCCGGCACGTTCTCGCAGCGGAAGCGTTCCACCCCCTTCAGGCACATGGCCGCCTCTGTCGACGATATTGCTGCAATGATCTCGAAGCGATGCGAACACGACTTGATGAAGTCGTAACCGGCAACGCACATCAGGCTCTTTCGCCCCACGTCTGCGTCGAAAGGCTGCTTCTGCGACGCGGAGATCACAGCAATCCCCGGCTTGCTCTTGAATGCCTGAGCGGCCTCCTTGCCGCTTGCCGCTCGCTTCGTTGCCGTCCCCAATTCGAACACCGCGCTCGGCTCCGTGTGCCCGGCAACGATAACATCGGCAACATCGGCGGCGCCACATGCTTTCAACGGTTCCACTGCCGCGCGGATCTCGCTCGACACCCACACCGGCCCGAGCCCTGCAAACGTGACGGGGATCGCGAGGTTGTTAAAGGCGACGGCCATCACTATCAGGGACAAGGCGGCAGCCATTCGTTTCCCGGACAGCATCGCCTTCGTAGCAATGGCGGCGAAAGCGATAGTGGCAAAGCCGAGCAGCAGCGCCAGCGGCAACGTCCAAATCTTCAGCAGAAGCGGCAGCACCCAAAGTGCGATGACGAGGCCAACCACAAGAATGAACCACCCGAACGCGCCGAACCGATACGATCGGCGATCGTAGCTCATGGACTCCGCGGACCCCACAGTTGTCACGACGCCTTCTCCGCGATCAGTTTCCCGCATCACCCACATCGCGAGCAGCACGGCAAGCGGCGGCAGCATCGCCTGCACCATGTAGAGCGGCGTCTTCTTTGTGAAGAGTTCCAGGAACAGCAGATAGGGCAAAACCCACGCGATGAGAAAACGGATCGCTGGCCTGGTCCGCTCGCGCCAAGCCGTCACAATCGCCGGACCAAGGAATAGCCAGACCGGAAACATCCCCAAGAAAAGGAACGCCACGAACAGCCCAGGCACGACGCGCCATTTCATCTCCTGCGGACCGAGCAGCAGATGCGGCCCCTCGTCCCGCCATTGTGCCACCGCCGATCCGAGCGTCCCCGCTAGCCACAGCACGAACGGCCACAGCGCAACGAGAAAAATAAAGAGCACAAACCCATGCGGCGACCAGAGCTGCTTCAGCCAGCCAGACTTGCCGCGATCCCAGGCAATCAAAGCAAGTGCCGTCAACATTGCGATCAGCGGCACGGTGATGACGTTGAAAAGGACTCCCACCCCGAGTGCGGTCCAGAACACCAACGCATTGGCGCTTGCAACTGCATCGCCTACCTCGCGCGCCAAATACGCCCGCCCCATCGCGAACATCACCGCACACGTCGCCGCCAGCATCAGGCCTTCGGGCATCGCCAGCGTCGTCTGCACGGTGATCACCAGCATCGTCGCCAACAGCGCCGCACCGACGAACGCGACGCGCGCATCGAGCAATCGCCGCACCCCCCAATAGGTGAGCAGCACCGTCAGGATCGTTCCCAAAATCGAAGGAATGCGATAGCCGCGGATCTGGTCGACCTGCCCCGTCACCTTCGCGCTCGAAGCCTGCAACCATAGAACCGCCAGCGGCTTCTCGAACTTGGGCTCGCTCTGGAATGCGGGCGCGGTCCAGGTGCCCGGCCCGTCCGACTCCAGCATCTGTTTGGCGGTCTGCGCGTAGATCACTTCGGTGCGGTCGAGCGGCGGCAGCAGTACGAGCCCCGCCAGATCGAGCGCGAGCACGAGAGCGACGAGCGCCAGGGCCGCTCGCAAGGGTGCTGCCGAAAGCCACGCGACCGCGCGCGCGCTTCGCTGGTCCAGCGTCGCAACCGAACTATCCGTCGCATTCGAAGCTGTCACGGCTCCCGCAATCTCCTGATCAATGACACAGCTCTGCACATCTGTAGGGATGCTATCGCCGTTGTCCACGGCCTCCAACAGCCCGGCCCACGAGACAGTGCCGCCCTGAACTCGCACGCGCTCCCCCGATCCGTGCGCGTTGTGGCCTTCTGCCTCGCCCCCAATCGTCCGAGTTGACCATGCGAAGAACCCGCCGCATGCTGGTCCTCGTCCGATTCCCGGCACGTGGGAGAGACCAGTAGGCAACCTTGGCCCTGCTGGCGCCGAAGGAGCAACCGCCCCGGAAACTCTCAGGCAGAAGGACCGCGTGTCACACCACACTCTGGAAAGCAGCTAGGCGCATCGTATTCCGCACCCGGCTCACCCAAGGGGACAAGGCCGCAAGTCCGCGCGATCAAGACGCGGCAGGTCCAATCTCTCAGGTTCCGCGACAGAGGGGGCTTCAAATCGACCTCAGGACTGCGCATGTCTGAGGTCGAAGCCCGAGGAGCCTGCCATGAGCAATTCAACTCGTTCCGATGACAGCAGCCAATTGAGCCGCACGCCGCTCCATGAGCTTCACATCGCGGCGGGCGCCAAGATGGTGCCGTTCGCCGGCTACGAGATGCCAGTGCAGTATCCGATGGGCGTTCTCAAGGAACATTTGTGGACGCGCGAAAAGGCGGGCCTGTTCGATGTCAGTCACATGGGCCAGGCCTATGTGGTAGCTGCCGACAAGCGCCATGAAACGGCAGCGGCATTTCTCGAGCAACTCGTCCCCGCCGACATCCTCGGCCTCGCACCCGAGCAACAACGCTACACGCAGCTGCTGAATCACGGCGGCGGCATCATCGACGACCTGATGGTGACGCGGCTCTCCGATGAAACCGACCCCGGCGTGCTGTTCCTCGTGCTCAATGCTGCGCGCAAGGCCGTCGACTTGGCGCGGCTGCAGGACCTCGCACGCGACCGCAAGGGCGTCATTGTGATGCCCAACAAGTCGCGCGCATTGATTGCGCTGCAAGGCCCGGCCGCCGCGGACGTCTTGTCGCGCGTTGCCGTCTCATCCGACAAGCTCGCGTTCATGCAGGGCGCGCGCATGACGGTCGCCGGCATCGAGGCCCACGTCTCGCGCTCCGGCTATACGGGCGAGGACGGCTTCGAGATCTCCGTGCACGAAAGCGATGCGGCGCAGTTGTGGACCAAGCTCTCATCGGACGAGCGTGTGAAGCCGATCGGGCTTGGCGCGCGCGACTCCCTGCGACTCGAAGCAGGCCTCTGCCTCTATGGCCACGACATCGACGAGACCACCTCGCCAGTAGAAGCCAATCTGCAATGGTCGATCCAGAAGCGGCGCCGCACCGACGGTGGCTTCCCCGGTGCCAGCCGCATCCAAAGCGAACTTCTTCAAGGCGCCGAGCGCAAACGCGTCGGCATCAAGCCGGAGGGCCGTGCACCCGCCCGCGAAGGCACCGAGATCGTGTCGTCAACGGGCGACAGGATCGGCATCGTCACCTCCGGCGGCTTCGGCCCGTCCGTCAATGGTCCCATTGCCATGGGCTACGTGCCGCCGGACCATGCAAAACCGGGAACGACGGTCCAACTCGTCGTGCGCGGAAAGGAAATGCCGGCCCAGGTCGTTGCGCTGCCGTTCGTCACCCACCGTTTCCACCGCAAGACGAGTTGACGTCCAAATACCGCCTCCCGCATTTGGGACATCTCCCAAAGGCTAGCCAGAAAGGACTGACAAGCATGGCACTGGAGCGCTTCACCAAGGATCACGAGTACGTCCGCATCGACGGCGACATCGCCACAATCGGTATTACCAGCCACGCCCAGGAGCAGCTGGGCGACATCGTCTTCGTCGAGTTGCCGGAAGCAGGCCGCAAAGTGAAAGCCGGCGAAGCCATCGCCGTGGTCGAAAGCGTCAAGGCCGCCAGCGATGTCTTCGCCCCGCTCGCCGGCGAAGTCGTCGAAAGCAACGCGGATCTCGCCGGCAATCCGGCCCTCATCAACGAGGACGCCGAAGGCAAGGCCTGGTTCTTCAAGCTGAAGCTCGCCGACGCGAAATCCGCCGAGGCGCTGCTCGATCGCGCTGCCTACGATGCCTTTGTCGCCGAGAACGGGTGAGGCGCCATGTCTACCGAGCACACGGCAACCGTCATCTGGCAGCGCGGCGACCAGCCGTTCCTCGACAAGAAGTACAGTCGCGGCCACACGTGGCGTTTCGACGGCGGCATCGAAGTGCCGGGCTCCTCCGCGCCATCACGGCTGGTCCCGATCCCATTTTCGAAACCCGATGCGGTCGATCCCGAGGAAGCCCTTGTCGCGGCGCTGTCCTCCTGCCACATGCTGTTCTTTCTCGCTTTCGCCGCCAATGCGGGCTTCCGCGTCGACGCCTACGAGGATGACGCGGTGGGCGTGCTCGACAAGAACGACAAAGGCAAGTTCTACATGGCGCGCGTGACGCTGCGCCCGCGCGTGACCTTCTCCGGCGACATCAAACCCACCGCGGAGGACGTCGCCGGTCTGCACGAGCGCTCCCATCACGAGTGTTACGTCGCAAACTCCATGCGCGGCGAGGTGCTGATCGAACCTCCGCCGCCAGTTCTGATTTGAGGAGCCCCATGCGCTATCTGCCCCTCGAGGATGCCGACAGGCGCCACATGCTGGCGAGCATCGGCGTCTCCGCCATCGACGATCTGTTCGCGGCCGTGCCTCGCGAGAAACTCATGCACGCGCTCCCCGATCTGCCGCGCACCAAGAGCGAGTTGCAGGTCGAGCGCGAATTGACGGTGCTCGCGGCAAGGAACGTCTCGGCGGGCTCCGTTCCCTTCTTCTGCGGCGCCGGCGCCTATCGCCACCATGTTCCCGCTACCGTCGATCACTTGATCCAGCGCTCCGAATTCCTGACCAGCTACACGCCCTACCAGCCCGAAATTTCGCAGGGCACGCTGCAGGTCCTGTTCGAGTTCCAGACGCAAGTCGCGCTTCTGACCGGAATGGAGGTCGCCAACGCCTCCATGTACGACGGCTCGACCGCGACCGCAGAAGCCGTGCTGATGGCGCATCGCATAACCCGCCGCCACAAGGCGTTGGTGTCGGGCGGTCTGCATCCGCAATACCGCGACGTTATCCGCACGCTCTCCCACCACGGCGATGCGCTCGTCACGGCGCTCAATCCCGACCCGGCCGGTCGCGAGGACATCATCAGCGCTATCGACGGCGAAACCTCGTGCGTCGTCGTCCAGTACCCGAGCTTTTATGGTTCGATCCGCGACCTCTCCGACATCGCCGCTGCCGCTCATGCCAAAGGCGCGCTGCTGATCGTCGCCGTCACCGAGATCGTCGCGCTCGGTGCCATGAAATCGCCCGGCGAGATGGGCGCCGACATCGTCGCCGCCGAAGGCCAGTCGATCGGCAACGGTCTCTCGTTCGGCGGACCCTACGTCGGCCTATTCGCCTGCCGGCACAAACACGTGCGCCAGATGCCCGGCCGCCTGTGTGGCGAGACCGTCGATGCCGAAGGCCGCCGCGGCTTCGTGCTGACGCTGTCGACGCGCGAGCAGCACATCCGCCGCGAGAAAGCCACCTCCAACATCTGCACCAACTCAGGCCTCTGCGCACTCGCCTTCTCGATCCACCTGGCATTGCTCGGCGAGCGCGGACTGACACGGCTTGCCGCCGTCAATCACGCCAACGCCGTGGCGCTCGCCGACATGCTCGCCGAGGTTCCGGGCGTCAGCGTCATCAACGACACCTTCTTCAACGAATTCGCGATCCGCGTGCCGGGGAGCGCAGCTGAGGTGATCGAAAAGCTGGCGGCCAAAGGCATCCTGGGCGGCGTACCAGCATCGCGCCTGGAGCCCGAAAGACACGAGCTGGACGATCTCATCCTCGTCGCCTCGACCGAGATCAACACCGACGAGGACCGCGCGGCCTTCGCCAATACACTGAAGGAGGTGCTGGCATGAGCATGAACCGCCAGGGACGCCCGACCGAACCGGGCGCTACCGCCGCCAGCAGCGCAGCAACCTCGTCTACTTTCATCGGCCACAAGGGCCTGAACCACGAGCAGCCGCTGATCTTCGAGCGCGGGCGGCTCGACAAGACAGGCGTCGACCTGCCCGAGCCGAAGAAGATTTCACCGCGCCTGGGAAGGCTCGCCCGCACGCGCGAAATCGGCCTGCCCGGTTTGGCCGAGCCTGAAGCCATTCGCCACTACGTGCGTCTGTCGCGCATGAACTACGCGATCGACTCGGGGCTTTATCCTCTCGGCTCGTGCACCATGAAGCACAACCCGCGCCTCAACGAGAAGATGGCGCGCCTGCCGGGCTTTGCCGACATCCATCCGCTGCAGCCACAGTCCACCGTCGCCGGCGCCATCGCGCTCATCGAGATGCTGGGCGCTTACCTGATGGAGCTGACGGGGATGCCCGCCGTTGCCATGAGTCCGAAGGCCGGTGCGCACGGCGAGCTGTGCGGCATGCTCGCCATCAAGGCCGCGCATGACGCCGCGCGCGACACCGAACGCCGCATCGTGCTGGTTCCTGAAAGCGCACACGGCACCAACCCGGCGACCGCCGCGTTCATGGGGTATTCGGTCAAAACGATACCGGCGAAGAAGGACGGCACCGTTGCAGCGGCGGATGTGAACGCCGCGCTGTCGCCCGAGGTGGCGGCGATCATGCTGACCAACCCAAACACCTGCGGCCTATTCGAGTCTGAGATCGTCGACATAGCCGCAGCCGTCCACGAGGCTGGAGCCTACTTCTACTGCGACGGCGCCAACTTCAACGCCATCGTCGGCAAGGTGCGGCCCGGTGAACTTGGCATCGACGCCATGCACATCAACCTGCACAAGACGTTCTCGACCCCGCATGGCGGCGGCGGTCCCGGCGCCGGTCCCGTCGTCCTCTCGCAGCGACTCGCCAAATTCGCGCCGTTGCCATTTATCCACCGCGAGGCAGACGCCGTCCGCCTTGTCGAGACACTATCGGAAGCCGAATCGCTTGCCGCCGACCCGTTCGGACGCCTCACCGCCTTCCACGGCCAGATGGGCATGTTCGTGCGCGCACTTGCCTACATGCTGAGCCATGGATCGGATGGCATGCGCGCGGCCAGCGAGGATGCCGTGCTCAACGCCAACTACGTGCGCGCCGGCCTGCGCGATGTGATGAGCCAGCCGTTCGGCGACCAGCCGTGCATGCACGAGGTGCTGTTCGACGACAAGTTCCTGAAGGACACCGGCGTCACCACGCTCGATTTCGCCAAGGCGATGATCGACGAGGGCTACCACCCCATGACGATGTACTTCCCGCTCGTCGTGCACGGCGCCATGCTGATCGAGCCAACCGAGAGCGAGAGTCGCGAGAGCCTCGACAACTTCATCGCCACCCTGCGCGACCTCGCCCGCGGCGCCAAGGAGGGCGAAACGGAGCGATTCACGTCGGCTCCGCGCTTCACCCCGCGCCGCCGCCTCGACGAGACCAAGGCCGCGCGCGAACCCAAGCTGCGGTGGACCCCGCCAGTGGAGCAGAAGGAAGCGGCGGAGTAGCGCTGCTCCCTCCCCCCGCTTGCGGGCAGAGGGTCGGTGAGCGCCATAGGTCAGACCCTGCGGGTCTGAACCCTTGCTCTACCCTTGTTGGTGAGAGGTGGCTACAAGACACAGCGCAAGCGCCCCCCCCCTCAACGTCTCCCCATGAAGAATGGGGTGAGGGAACCGCTCCCTCACACCTCCACCGGCGGCACCGTTTCCAGCTCGATCTCCACCATAAGATCGTGCGTGATGTCCTCCAGCGTCTGCCGCAGCTCCGCCTCGTTGAGTCCCTCGGGCAACAGGATGTCGGCGCGCGCTTCGAACATCGCCTGCCCCGACATGGAACCGGCAAATACGCGGCTCTCCAGCGCGTCGATGGAAATCTCCATACGGGCCAGCACCGCCGAGATTTCATGAATGATGCCTGGATGATCGACGCCCGTCATTTCCAGCCGCACGCGACGGCCGACATGCATCGCGTCCTCGTGGCCCCTGCGGATCGTCACCCAGATGCCGGCATCACCAAGCTTGCCCAGCGCCGTCTCTAGTGCAGTGACGTTCTCGTCCGGCACCGACAGCCTCAGGATGCCGGCGAACTCTCCCGCCAGCCGCGCCATCGAGCTGTCGACCCAGTTGCCGCCATGAGCGTCGATGGATTCCGACAACGCCTTGATGAGACCTGGCCGGTCACGCGCGATCACGGTCAACACCAAATCCTGCGCCATCCAAGTCCTCCGAAGCTCGAGCGTGCCGCCAGAGCGCTTTCCGGCGAAGTGGAAATCGGTTCGCCGAAGAAAATGCAACAAGACATAAAGCTAGAGTGCCGATCCGATTCCAACGGATCGCATAGCACTCTAGGGTGACGCGACCCGCGTTCGATTTCAAGGGACGACATGGCGCGCGACAACGCGCCCTGGATGTCGCGATGAGGCGCTTAGCGAGCCGCCTGCGCTCGGTCTGCAGCGCTGCTTCCGCCCTGCCCATGGCGCTCCAGCACCGCGCGCGACCGCTCGACCAGCGCATCGGCAATCGCTGCGTGGCCTTCGGCGGTCGGATGGAAGGCTCCGGAATAGGTTGCCGATAAGATCAGCTGGAAGAACGACAGGCTCTTCAGCTTCAAGGCCTTCTGCAACAGCGACGGCGCCACGTGGAAATTACCGGTCATGAACGCGTCATTGGGTGTCCGGAACCAGCGCTGGCGCGGCGCGTAGGGCGGAAAGTCCGCCGGGTTGTAGGGGTACCATTTCCCGTCCTTCATCCGCGGTAGCCGCAGATCATCCGCGATCGAGAAGGCGTTGTCGGTGAACCCGGCGCAGATGCCCCTGTCGACGAACGCGGCGCGGTGCTGATCGACGAACGTCCAGCCATTGCGGTCCGCGCTATCCTTCATGATGCGATTGAGCTTGTCCGAGATCCAAACGCCTTCCCGTGCCTTTACCGCGCTGAGCTTGAAATCGGACACGATCTCCATGCCCGCTGTGCCATCCGGACATACCTCGCGGCCGTCACCCAGCAACGCCAGACCGGGGTAGCCAGTGAGCAGGATCCTGTCGCTCTCGTTCCAGGGAATATGCAGGATGTTGTGCAGCGCGCGGTTCAATGCCTTGTAGCGTTCATCGAGAGCTTCGATTTGTTCTGCTGCCTGCGTCTGCCCGTGGACTTGGCCAAACCAGCCGCCCAGCTTGCGCAGCGTCGACTGGTCAGCCAGGATCGCATTTGCCAGCAGACGCGCAAAGCCGATGTCGTTGCCGCCGATCGAAAGGAACACCAGATCGATCTTGCGCGCGTGTTCGGCCGGGCATTTGTGGAGCACGAGCCCGCCGAGTTCGGGTACCGCACCGCCAATCCGATAGGCCTCCGGCAGATCCTGCGGCTCCGCTGCCGCCTTGTCGCACTGCGCATGCGCGGCCGCCGAGATCTGCGAGAAGGCCGGCGGATTCGGCACCCACTCGTTGCCCTTGTACCTGAGGAACAAGCCGTCGGTGATCTCCGCACCCGAGCACGCGAGGCCCACGTACGTGATGGCGCGTTGCGGCTGCTCGATCGCAAGTTGCAGTGCGGCGCGCAATTGGTGCGAATAAAGCGAACGGTGGCACGCCTGGTCGAGCCAGCGCGCATTCCCGCTGATGAAGGCCTTGTCGCCGATCTGCTTCCAGGCTCCTTCGCGGGCCGGGAAACCACCGATCGTCTCCTCTTTTGAAGAGTCGCCGTAGACGGTGTCGCGTTCGCGCGAGAACCGCACGGGAAGATCGGGATTGCCCTCGCCTGAAGCAAAGCTGTCGCCCATGCCGACGATCAGCAGATCGCGAACCACGATCGAAGCGCGATCGAGCTCTGCGCCACCAAGCGACACGGAAACATCCGATCCATTTGGATAGGGCACCTGGATCAGCACCGGCGTATCGCACGGCTGCACCGCAGACTCAGGCGCGATCGCGCCATCGCCGCGCGGAACGATGCTCCATTGGCATTCAACGGCGGCCGCATCCGCGACGCCCTCAAGACTGACGATGACATTATGCTTGCGCGGCTTGAGATAGTCCGGCTGGTGCTTGCATTGATGCTTGTTGAGGCTGTCGTTCCAGCACGCTGCCGAAAGTGCGCCCGCTGCCCAACCGAACTTGTGTTTGGCAGCGAGCGCATGCTCGGCGGCCAGGACCGGGTTGCGACGATCCTGTCCACGCAGCAACTCGAATGCAGCGCGGTGAACCTCGGTCGCCGCCGGATCGTTGAAGAACCTGAAGGGATTCGTCAGACGCCACGAAATCTTCGGGGCCAGCGGCGAACCTCGGAAGGACGGCACTGGCGCCGACTGAGGCTCGCTCCGCGCGGGTTGCGGTGCTTCCACCGGCGTCGGCGAAGAGTCCGGGGCCGCTTCGATGATGCGTTCGAGGTCCGACGGATTGACTCGCGGCGCGGTCTGGGATGAACGCTCGCTGGATGCTGCCGCAGGCAACCGCTCACTTGGGACCTTCGCAGGCGATGCTTCGCCCGGTATGGTCTCCTGCGACCACCCGCGCGGCGCCGTCGAAGGTAGCCGCTCGCCTGCGGCTGCAGCAGGCGCTCGTTCGCGCGGAGACTCCGAAGCTGGCGGCTCGCTCGGCGCCGACGCATCGGGAAGTGGCGTCAGGATGATCGCGTCGGACGGCGCAGAACCGCGCTGTTCTGCGACGCCTCCGGCACCGGCGACCGAAGTGCCGGCCGCTACAGCAAGGCCGATCGCAAGTAGCCTCAGCGCCCCATTGACGCAAAAGCCATGCTCCGATGCCAATTTCATGAGCCTGCTCCCAGGTTGCTCAGGTGTCCAGGCGGCATCAACGCCTACTTTGCCGTTCTGGCGCGGCAGCCTCGCCACGACTTGATCGCGCGCGCAGTTAAAAGCGGCCGGTTCGCGCGCACCGCCAGAGCCGCCAGACTCGCGTCAGTGGCAAGATCGCGTCTCTCCCGGCCCAGCTTGGCCGCATCGCACCACCCTCTTCACAAGCGCGCAAATAGGGCTCAACGAGGGCGACCGGCAGGGCAGCTAGCCGCACGGAACTCGGCCAGGCCCGAGAAGCGGCCCTTGCCTGATCCAGGTTATCCCGCGCGAGTTGCATTTCCCCCTGCAAAGTGTGCCTCGCCCCTCTGTTGGAACCCTCCGACTGTGCCAACCTCGCCCGCGTCACCAATGCCATTCGTGCGAAGGACAGTGCCAGTCCGGCCTGTTCCAGGCCGTCGAAGTGCTCCGCACCTGGAAATGCCCCGAGCACGTTGGCCGCGCGCGCCATCGCGTTAAAGTCTCGCGCGCGCAGCCCGGAGCTCACGCCTGCCATCGCCTTCACGCTCGCATCCTCTTCCAGCATGGACCGGGCATCGACACTTTCAATGAGCCGTTCCTGGTCGAGTCGATGGCGCACGATGACGTCACCAAGCGCGTCGGCAATCGGATGGCCGCACAGCGCGCCTTGCTGCATCGACGCAATGACATCGCGCCACCATTGCAAGCGGATTTCCGCCACCATCGGCTCGCTGGACTGGTCCGGAACCCGGTCGAGTTCGCCCTCGAACGCCGCCAGCACAATGAGATCGTCGCGGACGCTGCGGGGCGCCAGTGTCGCGGCAATGTAGTAGTCGGGCGCATTCGCCCTCGCCGTCTCGATGATCACCTGGCGAGCCGTTTGATCCATGCCCGCGCTCGATCAAAGACCGGTATGCGCGCCATAGAGCATGGCAAGCGACACCGGAATGAGCAGCACGAGATTGACGCGCGCCCACAAGCCAATGGCCGCGCGGGCCGCTCCCTTCTCCGCATCGCTGGCGGCAATCTTGCCGGTAAGGCGCGCCACGTTCGGGCCGAGGATGAACTGCACGATTGCCCACATGGCGATTCCGCCCAGTACACCTACGATCAGCAGCGGCCGATAGATGAAGCCCGCGCCCAGCGGCACCAGCAGGAGAATACCGGTCAGCAGCGTAGCATGTGCCGCAGCCGTAAAGGCACGCGCCGACGGTCCCGCAATATGGCGCACGATAGTCGGCCGCTCCGCATCTGACACGACTTTCAACGCCCTCAGTTGCACGAAATTCACGAATACGATGAAGCCGCCCCACACCATCGCCGCCAGCAGATGGATGCCGCGTAGAACAAGCGCACCAGCCCCATGCGCATCCATTGTCCCAATCGTCGCGGGAACGATCACCGCCAGCGCCAACGCAGTTCCGATGCCGGCCGCGCGCCACGGACTTTCGAGCAGGCCCTGCATCGCGGCTCCCTCAGTCGACGGCGATAAGCGCCGCGGCAACCTTGCGGCGCTCTCCCAACAGGATGTTGTAGGTACGCGCAGCCGACCCGGTGGTCATCGGTTCAAGCCCGACCCCGGCATCTGCGAACGCCTGCCGCAATGCCTTGTCCGGCATGACGTGTTCACGCCCCGTCCCCAGCAGCAGCACGTCGATGCGGTCTGCTTCAGCCAGCACCTGGGCGAGATGCCGGACCACCAGCCCCTCTGTTGACGTTGCTTCCCAAACCTTGATGCCACTCGGCAGGCACAACAACGAGCCCTTGTGGCTCATATCAGCAAACCTGAAGCCACCGTTGCCGTAGGCATCGATCGGCACCTGGTAGGGATAGCTGCCTTGCAGACTTGTCACGAACTGCCTCCGCCACCTCACACCAAGCAAGACGACCAACGACTGACAATTGACGATCCGCTGGTCGCAACGTCGTCAGCCCGCGCTCCGGCGAAAACGAAGACTCAGGCCTTGGCCGCAGCGCCTGTCGCACTGCTGCCTTCACCCGACCAGTCGCGTTTGACACCGATCCACAGCAGGAACGGGGATGCAACAAAGATCGACGACCAGGTGCCGATAACGATGCCAAACAGCATCGCGAACGAGAAGCCCTTGATGACCTCGGTACCGAACAGGTAGAGCGCCAGAACCGCCAGGAACGTCGTCGTCGCGGTAAGCACCGTGCGCGACAGTGT
>JBGANK010000005.1:0-111376 GCA_044222395.1 Hyphomicrobiaceae bacterium
GGGATATTCCTGTATCGCCTTCTGCCCGTCCTTGCCGTGGCAGGCGATGCACGAGCGGCGAAGATAAAGCTTCTTGGCTTCGGCCGCGTCGACAGCAGCGGGCGCGGCGGCGGCTGCGGGAGCAGGGGCGGCGGCCGGAGCTGGTGCAGGCTGTTGTGCACTGGCGGATTGGAGGGGGGCCAGTACTGCAATCGCAGCCAGCGTTGCGCCGAGCAGAATGGTGTTGTTCGCTCTCATGCGATGAAACCTGCTGTTGGACGACCGCCGATCGCGGGCGGTGTCTCGATAACGTCTAGGGTTCAGGTTAACCGGCCAATATTCAGTCTAGCAGATCATAAGATATACCGACGATCAATCTTTGGCCCCCGCCATTTGTCGGCGGCGTTCTTCCTGTCGAGCCATTTGATGGCCCACTTGTGATGCCGGGGAGCGCGGCTCACGCACCGGCTCCCCGTCATTCGGCCAAGGTGGCGACAAAAGGTCGCCACCTATCTGCCAAAGGTTACTTCACGACCTTGGCATTGTTCTGCTCCAGGTAGGTCTTGGCGCGCAAGCCGATGTCGGCGGCCTTGACCTGATACTGGAACCATTGCTGGGCCCACAACGTGGCATTCTGCCAGTCCTTCTTGCCGGCGAAGTCTTCGGTCTTCTTCTTGGCGTCGGCGGCGAAGTTGAGCTGGTCGGTGGCGTCTTCGACGAGCGAGACGACCGTCGGGAAGTCCTTGAAGTTGCGCTCGGTGATGAACTTCACGACGCTGTCGATAACCGCCTGCGTGTCTGTGTTGGTCTTGATCTGCTTGGTGTAGTCGCCTTCCGCGTAGGCCTGACCCTCCTTGAGAGCCGCCTCCTCGACCTTCATGCCCTTCGGACGAACGAGCAGATAGCCCTGCATCTCGAGATGCAGCGCCGAGCAGAACTCGGTGCAGTAGTAGGGGTAGACGCCGGGCTTGTCGGCCTTCAACGTTGCCGAGACCGTCTTACCGGGCTCGACCGAGAGGTTGATGTTATGGCCGCGGATGGCGAAGCCGTGCGTCTCGTCCTGGGCACGCTCGAGGTTGGTCAGGTGGAAGGTGACTGTTTCGCCCTCCTCGACCTCGACGATCTCAGGCGTGATGTGCGAGCGGATCAGCGAGCCATAGACATGGATGCCGTCGTCCTTCTTCTCGACGCGCTCGCGGCCGGCCAGAACGGCATGCGGAGACTTGGCGTCCGCGCGGCTATCCCAACCCGACTTGTAGCGGATGTGCGGCTTCAGCGTTTCGGCCTTGATGGCCACCGCATAGTGCGGCTCGCCCAACGGCAGCGGCATGTCGTACAGCAGTTCCATCTTGTCGCCGGAGATGTCGATCAGCTGGTGGTTCTGCGGATGCAGAGGGCCGACCGGCTGGAAGCGATCGATGGCGAGCTTGTTCAAGGCGACGAGATACTTGCCTTTCGGCTTCACACTATCGCCTTCCATCGACATCAAGTGGCCGATGTTGTAGTGCACCGAGATCTTGTCGAGCACCTTGCCTTCGCAGTAGTCCCACTTGGTGACCTGGCTGTCGACGTAGATCGAGGTGTAGACGACGCAGGGCTTGGAATCATACTGCGTGTGCAGCGGGCCAAGACCAACCTGGACCTGCGTGTGCAGCGTTTTCTTCAGGTCGAGGATCGGCACGCCGTAGGGATCCTTGGCGGCGAAGTCCTTGGCGTCGATCAGCGCCTTCAGCTTCTCGAAGCTGTAGACGGAGGCGTGCGTGTCGAGCTTGCCCGCCACGATGATGAACTTGCCATCCGGGCTGACATCGACGCCGTGCGGGCTCTTGGGCTCCGGCACGAGGAAGACGACGCCTTCGGCAGTGCTGACGTCAAGCGGAATGACGTTGTGGTTGTTGATCTTCTTGGCCTTGCCGGCTTTCACCAGCTCTTCGGCTTTCTGCCAGTTGATCATGTGCAGGAAGTCGGTGTCCTTCTGCGAGCAACCAGCCTCGAATGGCGGGCGGCCCTTCTCGATGCCGCCGACATAGCGCTCGGTGCAGAACGAGTTGGTGAATGAGAAGCCGTGGCTCGGGCCCTTGCCGGCATCCGACAAGTCCTGGCTGTAGGGCGGCAGCTCGATGGAGAAGCTCTCCTCGGGGACGATACGGCCCTTCTCCTTGTTGAACTTCCAGTAGGTCACTGCGCCGCGATATTTCTCGTTGAACTGCGAGATCGGCACGTACTCGTCCTCGAGCGGACCGGCGTATTGCGAGGCTTCGATGATGTATTCGGTATTCTGTGTGACGAAGGCGCCACCGTGCTCGGACTTCATGATCGGGTTGACGACGATCTGCTTGGTCTCGAAATCGGCAAGATCGATGACGGCCAGGCGCGGGTTGGCCTTGTCGTTGATGAACAGGTACTTGCCGTCGTACTCGCCGTTGGTTTCCGAAATCGATGGATGGTGCGTGTCGCCGTAGTTGATGTCCTTGCCGTTCATGCGGCCTTGGGCCAGCACGGCTTTCGATTCCTCGTCGAAACCGTAGCCCTGCCACGGCTCGGGCGTGAACACCGCGAGGTACTTCAGGATGCGCATCGAGGGGATGCCATAGACGATGACCTGCCCGCTCTGGCCGCCAGAGGAGAAGACGACGAAATCGTCGCGCTTGCCGGTCGGAACATAGGTCTTGGCAGCGGCGAGGACGTCCTTTTGCGTCAATCCGCGGGCCTTCATCACTTCTTCAAGCGACTGCGCCGAGGCAGCGCCTGCGCTCGCGGTCAGCAAGAGGCCCGCAAGGGCCGAATATCGAATTGCTCGGTTGAAACGTGTTTGCATCACACCGCCTCCATCTGCGAAAGGCCACGGCAATCACCTGTCATCGAACGCGAAGACATCAACGAAGTGATCGGCGCGGCACGTGGGACTCGGTCCGGCAGTCACCGCAGACGCCAGATCTCGATCAGCGGCACAATGGCTCGATCGGTGGACATGTTGTCTTGACTATTGTTAAGGGTGGCGCAGCGTTCGCGCGCCAAGATGACGCTGCATTAACGAGGACTCGGGCCATGTCTACAACGGACGCTTGCGCGAAGTTGCCCGCGCAGAAGGTGGCCGGTGTTTTGGCTGCGATCGTGATATCGCTGTGGCCTGCAATTTCGGCCGTGCCGGCGTGGTCGACCACAACCGAGACCGCCGCTATTTCCGGCGATACCGAAACAGCGCCGCCTGTCGGGAGCCGGTTCATACTTACGTCGCATGAAGGCCGCACCGTCACGGACGATGACTTCCGCGGCAAGCATCTACTCGTGTTTTTCGGCTACACCCACTGCCCAGACGTGTGTCCGACGAGCCTGTTAACCGTGACGCGCGTACTGGAGTTGCTCGCTGCAGATGCCGACAAGGTCCAGCCGCTGTTCATCACGGTCGATCCAGCGCGCGATTCGAGTGCCGTGCTGGCCCCCTACGTGTCCCATTTCGACAAGCGCATCATCGGCCTGACGGGTGCAGAGGCGATGATCGAGAGGGTCGCCATGGGCTATCGCGTCAAGTACGTGAAGGTACCAGGAAGCGGCGGAGACGGCTTCTACACCATGGATCACACCGCCGCGCTGTTCCACATGGGCCCCGACGGCTCCTATATCGGCCGCTTCCCTTATGAGACTCCGGCCGAGGACATCGCGGCAAAGCTCAAGGCAAGCCTTTCCAGATGATGAGGCTCGCCCGGCACGCCATCAGCGTTGCGCATGCAAAGTTCACAGGTGTCGTGCGCTGGCTGCGGCGGGCAGGCGCCAAGGCGCCGCTGTGGACCGCATCGTCGATTTTCGCCACGGGCGTCGTGTTCTGGGGCGGCTTCAACATGGCGATGGAGTCGACCAACACGCTGCGCTTCTGCATCTCCTGTCATGAGATGCGCTCGACCGTCTACGAGGAATTCAAGACCTCTGTGCATTTCACGAATCCTTCGGGCGTGCAGGCGATCTGCTCGGACTGCCATGTGCCGAAGGACTGGACGGCGAAGCTCTTACGCAAGATCAAGGCGTCGCAAGAGCTCTACCACTGGACGGTCGGCTCGATCTCGACACCCGAAAAGTTCGAGGCCAAGCGGCCGGCACTCGCGGCGCGCGTGTGGAGCGCGATGAAGGCAAGTGATTCGCAGGAATGCCGCAACTGTCACAACTTCGCGGTGATGGAGTTTGAAGGCCAGGGGCGTTTCGCGGCGCGCAGCCACAGCTCGGCGGTCAAGGAAGGCAAGACCTGCATCGACTGCCACAAGGGCATCTCGCACCAATTGCCGAAAAAGCCCAAGCCCGCCGAGGCGACTGTCGCAGCCTATGACAAGGACTATGCGCAGGAGATCAATCAGACCTGCGCGCCTTGCCATGGACGGCAGGGCCAGGGCACAGCCGACGGCGTCTATCCGCGTGTGGCGGGCCTCGACCCTGTCTACCTGGCGCGTCAGATCCAGCACTTCAAGGACAAGACGCGTATCAACATTCCGATGCTGCCCTACGCGACCGAGCGCGAATTACCGGAAGGGGACGTCAAGACGATCGTGGCGCACTTCGCGCAGACCGAACTCGCCACCAAGCTCGGTGCCGGCGATACCAGCGCCCCGTTCGATGCCTTGAGCCGTCTGCAGGAGAGCAAGGCGGTGCTCAACATTGCGCTCTATCCTGGCGACGTGGATCGCGGCCGACGCCTTTATGCGCGCGAATGCGCGACATGCCATGGGCGCGACGGCTACGGCGACCGGGAGCGGACAATCCCGCAGCTTGCCGGCCAGCACAGCCTTTATTTGAAGCGGCAGTTCGAGTTTTTCGCGAAGGCGACGCGCGTGCACGACAGCCTCGAGGACGCGGAAATCTTCAAGTCGTTCTCGTCGAGCGAGGTCGACGACATTCTCGCGTATCTTTCGACACTCGATGATTGAGGGGCGGGGCGGCTTCGCCCGGTAAACTGGCTGGGGCGGGAGGGTTCGAACCTCCGCATGGCGGAATCAAAATCCGCTGCCTTACCACTTGGCTACGCCCCAACAGCGCGCTTGCCGGAGCCAGGCCCAGCGAAGCGTGGCGCACCATAATGAAGCGGCCCCCGGCGGGCAATCCCGATCGCCGTTGCCTGCATGACGCGGCGCGCGGCGATCCGGGCGGCGGCTGGCGGTAGGTCTCGCCATGGGATTGCGGCAGCTCGAGCCGACCACGGGAGCGGTGCTGGCCTCGAGTTGCATAGCTCGTCCGGCGCCCGGATTTCGCGGCCCGGCGGCCGGTCGGTTCGGCATGGGCGGGCGTGAGCAAGACCGGTTGCGGGCGGCGCGGGCTTGGGGCATAAGGACGCCTCGCCTCAGCCGGGCGGCCTTGAGCCGGTGCCGTCGCCGGCGTTATTGTGTGGAACATTTCATGGAATGCCTGCTCGTCGGTCCGGTGACGGGGCGGCGGGCGAGGTGGCTGGCGCGGTCCTTGCTGTTCAGTTGGCGGGATGCGGCGGCATCAGGTGGCGAATGAAACGGGCATGTCACCCCATGCCGCGCGCCATCTCAAACGGTCGGGCGGAGCGTAGCGCAGCCTGGTAGCGCACTTGCTTCGGGAGCAAGGGGTCGGGAGTTCGAATCTCCCCGCTCCGACCAACATTCCGCACGGCTGTTTCCGTCTCCGTCTACACAATTCACTTGGACGAGCCATGCCGACGGTCATTCCTCCAAGTTCCAATCGAAATCGTCATGCGTCCTGGTCTCGGGCCCTAGCCGGCAATGGCAACTGGCCTTGTCTCGCTGCCCGACCTATCTCCTTCAAAGATGCATTGATTGCCGCCTTCCATGTTCGTCCTCGATCCCTGGCTTCATCCAGGGCGCTCTGAAGGGCAACCTCATCGGTCTGCAGAAGGACATCGATCAATTCCTGAGCCTGCCTGAGATCCTTCTGCATTTTTGCGAGCTGAGACGCATTGCGTCTTTGAGCTACAAGAAGCTTGTGAACCGCGAAGCGGATGGGGCTTGGCACGCGAACAAGTACCCCAGTGCCATAAAGAGCGATGGCCTCGATTGTTTCCTCCGACGCGTATTCTTGGAATGACAGAGCTTCTGCGGCACAACCCAAGCTCTCAATTGGGACTGGTGACTTCCGACCGCGACCGTACTTGGTCAGCATTTCGACTTGAAAGTTTTTTGAACGGAACATCCTCGGCAGGTGGTCATTCGCATGCCAAACCGGCGTGAAGGTGGGGTCTGCACGTTTTAGCGTTGTCTCGATGTCTTCTTCTTCATTTGAAGCAACAAATTCTGCTACGGACACATCAATGTCGTTCGTCGCGAAAGCCGAAGCCGGAAGATGCGCCCCGAGGATGCAAGGATAAGTTTGATACGCGACAGTGCCGACGAGTGTCGCACCCCTCTCAAACAGACCGGCATTTGCGAGAACCTCCAATATCCGCCCTTGCACAAGCGTCGGTGCGGCGATGCGAGCACTCTTGAGAAGGGTGACGGTGCTGCGACGAGCCTTGGCTCGCTCCGATGCCACTCTTATTGCTCGGGTCCGCTCCTGCACTACCGGATCGTCGGCTGAACCCAAATATCGCTCGATCCGTGCGCCTCCATCTTTGTACGTATGGTAGAGATACTTGCGCTTTTTGACGGTCTTTGTGGAGATGGATCCGGGCTTGTCCGGAAGGTTGCCAGCCTCTTGCAGCAAATCTGCATATAGCGTCATCAAATTCAGGGGGATCAGTCTCACCGCGATACCGTTATCTACAGTTTCCATATTCTGTAGATAACAGCACAGGGCGTGGCGCACAAGGGCGTTATCTGCACTTTTCGGATTTTGCAGATAACCACTCGGAAAAAACGCGATGCCGCCCCCCCCCCCTCGACAGCCGATTCCGCACGGGCATGTCACTCATGCCTCGGGATCGGCACAGACGGTTGTTGGCGGTGCGAAGACCGACCGTGACGTGCGCGCCGCGCTTGCCTCCGCCTCCCCTGCCCCTTACCGTCTGCGGCAATTGCCCGCACAGAAGACGGGACTTGATGGGAAGGATGCGCCGCCATGCCAGATGCCCTTTATCGCCAACAACAGCGCGCCTTGCAGGACAAGTTCGGCACGCGTGCGCTCGCCGACACCGTCGCGCAGGTGATCGTCCACGACACGCTCTGTGATGACGACAAGGGCTTCATCCAATCGCGCGATTTCTTCTTCCTGTCGTCGGTCAACGCCGATGGCTGGCCGACCGTCTCCTATAAGGGCGGCGCGCAGGGCTTCGTGCGGGCGCTCGACGACAAGACGCTGCTGTTTCCAAGCTACGACGGCAACGGCATGTTCCTGTCGATGGGCAACATCGCGGCGAGCCAGCGCATCGGCATGCTGTTCATCGATTTCGAGACGCCGCACCGCCTGCGCGTGCAGGCGACGGGCGAACTCACGGAGGACGCAGCGCTGTTGGCGGCATTTCCGGGCGCGCAACTGGCGGTCAAGGCACGGGTTGAGCAGATCTTCATCAACTGCCCTCGCTATATCCACCGCATGAGCCGTATCGAGGCGTCCCGCTACGTGCCCGATCAACAGGGTAAGGCGCCGCTGCCCGGCTGGAAGCGGATCGATGCCATTCAGGAGGTGCTGCCTGGGGCCGACCAGGGCCGCGCTGCGCAGGAGGGCGGGCTCATCAGCTTCGAGGATTACGAGGCGCTGGTGCGGGCCGGAAAAGGCTGATAGGGGACGCGAAAGGCGCGCGCCGCGGTTCCGGCCGCGCAATATCTGAACCTTGGCCGATGGCGAACGACCTCAAGTTCAAGACCGACATGCACTTCAGCTACGGCGTCCCGTCGGGGATCGGGCCGGGCGTGATGCGCCTCGTGTGCGAGAACCCCGGGCCGTTCACCTTCAAGGGCACCAACACCTATCTCGTCGGATCGACCGAGCTGGCCGTTATCGACCCTGGGCCCGATGACGAGAAGCACCTGGGCGACATCCTCAAAGCCGCGGCCGGGCGGCCGATCACGCACATCCTCATCACGCATACGCACCGCGACCACGTCGACAACACCGAAGCGCTGAAGCGCGAGACGGGGGCGATCACGTGCGGCTACCGGCGGACGGGGGCACAGCGCGGCAACATCGAGCGCAGTCCATCGGGCACGGAGTTCGTCGACATCGATTTCATTCCCGATATCGAGCTTGTACACGGCGACACGATCATCGGCGCCGACTGGACGCTTGCCGCGCTGCATACGCCGGGGCACGCGCCCGACCACATCTGCTATGCGCTCGAGGGCCGCGACATCATCTTCTCGGGCGATCACGTGATGGCCTGGAATACAACCGTTGTCGCGCCGCCGGAGGGGCGCATGGCGGACTACCTCGCCTCGCTGCAACTGCTGCTCGAACGCCGCGAGGGGCTTTATCTGCCGGGGCATGGCGGGCGCATCGACGACGCGCAACGCATGGTCAAGGCCTATCTCCTGCACCGGCGCTGGCGCGAGCAGGCGATCATCGCCGCTATCCGCGACGGCCGCGAAACGGTGCGCGACGTCGCCGCGATGATCTACGACAATCTCGATCCCAAGCTGCACACCGCCGCGCTGCTGTCGGTCATGGCGCACGTCGAGCACCTGATCGAGCGCGACATCATTGCCGGCGAGGGGCCGCTTTCTTTCGATCAGCGCCTTTGGGCTCGCTAGCGGGGTCCGCTTCGGCGGCCGGGCGACGGCGTCGGTTCTCGGCAGCGCCTGGAATTGTCGATTCCAGACGGCCGACGATTTCGCGCATCAGGTCGCGGACGCGGCGGACATTGCGACCGAGGTCGTGGCGGCCGTAACGGGAGGCAGAACGGATGTCGACTCGCGCGTGCGCATCGTCGCCAGTGACGCGAATAGCGACGTCGTCGGGAAAACCGATGATCATGGTGCGATCGACGGCCTCCACGCTGCCCTGGCGGCGGTTATCCTCGCCGGGCGGCGTCTCGCGGATGATGCGCATCTTCTGGCGACGAACCGCGTCGACGACCAGATCGAACGTCTCCTCACAGGAGCGGCTCACCTGCAGGGGGACGATATCGGGATAGGCCTGGGCCTGAAGTGCTGCGAATTTCTTGCCACGATAGGCAACGCCGTTGGCGCGTGCATCCCTGGAGCTTGCCAATGCGTCGAAGTCCGGTGGGTTCTGAGTGTCGGTCGTCACATCGTTGAGCGACGGCAGCGACGCCATCACCGGGTAAAACGACAGCGGCCAAGCGAGCATTCCGCCGCCGACGAGGAAAGCCGTAACGACCCGCGCGAAGCCGGGGCCGCCGTTGCGCCAAATCTGCACCGAGGCAATGAGTCCGAGCAGGATCGCGCCGATGGCACCGGCAAACGCAACTTTCAGGAGGTCGAGCATCACCGGCGTCGCCATGCCGAAAAAGCGATGGCCGACGAGTGCGAATATCAGCAGCACGAGGGAGAACGCGGCGATGCGCCCGGTCCAGCGGGCCAGCGCGGGGGCTCCTTCGACCCTAGCCAGTGTCATCGCGCGACCACCTGCAATGTCCCGAAGCCGTCGTTCGCACTGAGGTGGCGGTGCGGCAAAGCATCGGCGGAGTGTTGGAGTACGCGACGATCATCTGCCAATACATGCGCCATCGCCGGGGATTTCCTGCCGATAACCGAGATCATGAAGCATGCCTGCTGCTGCGCGGCGCGGATGATACCCGAGAATCAGACAAAAAATAGTGCCGATCGGGCGCCGGACCGATGGAGGCGAACTTTCAAGAGCGGCACCACCTCGCGCCAAGTGCCGCTCAAGGATAGAGCCGCGTTTTTGTCCAGGCAGCGCCTTCCGACTTGCGGCGGAAGACGACGCGGTCGTGCAGGCGAAACGGGCGGTCGTGCCAGAACTCGATCTCGAGCGGCGTGACGCGGAAGCCTGACCAATGCGGCGGGCGCGGGATCTCACCGATCGGGTGACGCGCGGCCACCATCGCCACTTTCTTTTCCAGCGCGAAACGGCTCTCAAGTGGACGCGACTGATCGGAGGCCCACGCGCCGATGCGCGACTGACGCGCCCGCGAGCGGAAATAGTCATCGGCCTCGACATCCGACACTTTGCTGACATTGCCCCGCACGCGCACCTGACGACGCAGCGACTTCCAATGGAAGAGCAGCGCGGCGTTGGCATTGGCTGCCAGCTCGTGACCCTTGGCACTTTGCAGGTTCGTATAAAAGACGAAGCCGCGCTTCGCAGCACCTATCGGGTCGATGCCTTTCAGCAGCACCATGCGCACGTTGGGCATCGCGTTTCCATCGACGGTGGCGAGCGCCATGGCGTTGGGATCGTTGATCTCGCTTGCCTCGGCCTCATTCATCCAGGTCGCGAACAAGGCGAACGGGTCCTCTGCGCCCGCGAAGTCGGCCGACTGCGGCACCGCGGAATAGGCCGGGTCGTTTGCATCGTTCAAATCACTCACGCCGCGATCCTCACAATCTGTTTTCTTGCCCCAAGGCATCGTCAACCCGGGGCGCCGCTTGTCCTGACCAGCGTTGCCGCGATATTTACCGCTCTACAAATATTCGCAAAGCTGGCCGGCGCGCGAGGCAGACGTTTAGGACCTATTAACCCTATCGGGCCAAACTTGGAACCGAGCCCGTCCTGTTGCCGGGTCTCATCGGTCCTGCGTTGTTCCTGTTCGCGTGGTAGTATGATGCGTTCCAATACTTCTACCTTTTCGCTGGCCGCCACGGCCCTGACTGCCTTCTTCCTCGTCGCCGCCATCTTCATGATCCCGGACTTCGCCGTTGCCGGCGAGCCGGAGAAGGATGCTGGCCGATCACAATGCACCTGTCCTGAAAGCGAGGGCAGCGAGGCAAAACCCTGGTCGCGACCCAAGTATGCAGACCTCAAGGCCGGGCTCGACCTCAACGATGAAATCGCCGCGCTGGAAACGGTGCAACTGGCCCTCAACGAGGTCGGTGACGGCTCGACCTACGTCTGGCACCGCTACCATGGGCGGCTGTCGGGAGTGATCACGCCGACGTCCTCGTTCAAGTCGGACAGTGGCCAGGTGTGCCGACACCTGATCGTCGTATTGACTTCGGGCAGCCACTCTCAGCGATCCGAGGGCGTCGCCTGTCGCCTGACCTCGGGGCAATGGCAGCTGCAGGGCTGACCTACCCTCCCAAACACGACGTGACACCTCTTGCCGAGGGCGCGACAGCACGGCGCCCGAGGCGACGGACAAGAGAGCGTCCGCACGCATCGATAGGGTGTGCGCGGGGCATTGGGCGCTAACTTCCCATGACCTGCCATCATATTCATTTCAAAGACGTTTTTTCGAGGAACCCTTGCGGGTTTGCATACCGCCGACGGCCGATGAGGACGCCGAAAGGCTGAGACAGCGTGCATCTGGACCGACTGTCCCTTTTGTGTAGGATGCCGGCCGAAGTGCGGTCTCCGAATGACGTGCAAAGGGACAAGAGCTGATGAATGCACCCGGTGCTCAGGGTAGCGTTGCCACCGGCACGCTGATGGCGGGCAAGCGCGGCCTGATCATGGGCGTTGCCAACAATCGTTCGATCGCCTGGGGCATCGCGCAGGCGTGCGCGGCACAGGGCGCTGATCTCGCGTTCACCTACCAGGGTGACGCGCTGAAAAAGCGCGTCGAGCCGCTCGCCAAGGAGATCGGCTCGGACATCGTGCTGCCGTGCGACGTGACCGACAAGGCGTCGATGGACGCCGTGTTCGAGACCCTCAAGACGAGGTGGGGACGCCTCGACTTCCTGGTGCACGCCATCGCCTACGCCGACAAGAACGAGCTCGACGGCCGCTACGTCGATACGAGCGAAGACAACTTCACGAAGTCGCTGCTGATCTCGTGCTACTCGTTCACGGCGCTGGCCCAGCGCGCCGAGAAGCTGATGAGCAACGGCGGCTCGCTGCTGACTCTCACCTACTACGGCGCCGAAAAGGTGATGCCGCACTACAATGTCATGGGTGTCGCCAAGGCCGCGCTGGAAGCCTCCGTGCGCTATCTGGCGTCCGACCTGGGCAAGAACAACATTCGCGTCAATGCGATCTCGGCGGGGCCGATCAAGACGCTGGCGGCTTCCGGTATCTCGGACTTCCGCTACATCCTGCGCTGGAACGAGTACAATTCGCCGCTGCGCCGCACGGTGACGATCGAGGATGTCGGCGGGGCCGGGCTCTACCTGCTGTCGGATCTATCGCGCGGGGTGACGGGTGAGATCCACCACGTCGATTCGGGCTACCACGTGCAGGGCATGAAGAACGAGGACGCGCCAGACATCAGCGTGGTCAAGGGCGAGCCCGGGTGACCTGCGTCCCGACGATCTATTTCATTCGACACGGTGAGACGGACTGGAACGCGACCCGTCGCTATCAGGGCCAAGCCGACATCCCGATGAACGACAAGGGTCGTGCGCAGGCCCAGCGCAACGGCGATGCGCTGCGCGAATTCCTGCCCGATATCGCTTCGGCCTCATTCGTTGCCAGTCCGCTGCAGCGGACGCTGGAGACGATGCGGATCGTGCGCACGGCGCTCGGCCTCGAGCCAGATGGGTTCGCGACCGAGCCGCGACTGATGGAGCTGAACTACGGCGGATGGCAGGGCCAGCTTGCCAGCGAACTGCACCAGACCGACCCGGAGGGGCTGGCCAAGCGGATCGCCGACCCGATGAACTGGAGGGCGCGCGGCGGGGAGAACTACATCGAGCTGTCGCAGCGGGTCGAGGCATGGCTCAAGGAACTGGAGCGCTCCTGCGTGGTCGTTTCACACGGCGGGGTCAGTCGCGTGCTGCGCCGCCTGCTGGTGGGCGGGATCGCCGAGGAGGACATCTTCGGGCTCGAGGTTCCCCAGGACCGGATCATGATCCTGGCTCAGGGCGTCATACGCTGGCATTGATGCTGGCGCGTCGTGCGCTGGTGCATGGGGCGAGCGATACACGCGGATCTTCATGTTCTAGAGCAGGTCCGAACTTGATTGAATCACTTCAGGCGCTGTGGCCTGCTCTAAGTCTTTGATTGAGAGTCTCAATCACGCCTTCGCTGTAACCAGAAGTGGTTCCATCTCAGCCGATCAGGCTCTAGACGCAGAAAGAGCCGGAGTAGCGGCTCTCCGGCTCTTTCCAGTCACAGTATGGCAAATCGCTCCAAAGCGGTTGCTCAGACCGCTCGAGAGCTTTCGCTGTCTTGTATGCGAGACGAGAACTTGACGCGCACGAACTGACCCGGTGACTTCGTCCAGGCTGCCCAACCCGGCATTTGTCCGGATCAAGGCAGGCGGTTGAAGTTACATCGTGGGCGGGATGGCGTGCCGATCAAAACAACGTCGTAACCCGCATCCGAATCACCCCGGGTCATCTGACTGATATCCGCACAGCCCATGGCTGTCACCCCGGCTGGCCCCCAGAAGCCGCCTTGCAGAGCCCGGGATGCCACCCTATGAGTGATTTGCACCACACAGTCAGGTGCCCCGCCGGTTGCGAGAATGCACTTGCCGACGGGCAGTTGCGGGCGTCACCCGGCCCGACTTGCCTCAACATAGTCCAGGACTTACAGCTCCCTGCATGTCACACAACAGCTTCGGCCACCTGTTTCGCATCACCACCTGGGGCGAGAGCCACGGGCCTGCCATCGGCTGCGTTGTGGATGGCTGCCCGCCGGGTATCCCGATCGAGGCGGCGGAGATCCAGGCCTACCTCGACAGGCGCAAGCCGGGCGGATCGCGATTCGTCACCCAGCGCAGGGAATCGGACACCGTGGAAATTTTGTCCGGGGTATTTGCCGACGCGCAGGGACGGCAGGTCAGCACCGGCACGCCGATCTCGCTCATGATCCGCAACGAGGACCAGAGGTCGAAGGACTACGGGGAAATCAAGGACAAGTTCCGCCCCGGCCATGCCGACTTCACCTACATCGCCAAGTACGGCATTCGCGATCATCGCGGTGGCGGGCGTTCCTCGGCGCGCGAGACGGCGTCGCGGGTGGCGGCCGGGGCAATCGCCCGCAAGATTCTCGCGGGCGTGACGATACGTGGTGCGCTGGTGCAAATCGGGCCGCATCGCATCGATCGCAAGCGGTGGGACTGGGCGGCGGTCGATGCCAATTCATTCTTCTCCCCCGATGCGAGCATGGCGAAGACGTGGGAGACCTATCTCGACGGCGTGCGCAAGGCGGGCTCGTCGATCGGCGCTGTCGTGGAGGTGGTGGCGGAAGGGGTACCGGCGGGGCTCGGAGCTCCGATCTACGGCAAGCTCGACCAGGACATTGCCTCGGCCATGATGAGCATCAACGCCGTCAAGGCGGTGGAGATCGGCGCCGGCATGGCCGCTGCTGAGCTGACGGGTGAACAGAACGCCGACGAGATCCGCATCGGCAACGACGGGCGGCCGCAGTTCCTCACCAATAACGCGGGCGGCATCCTGGGCGGCATCTCGACGGGACAGCCGATCGTCGTCCGCTTCGCCGTCAAGCCGACCTCTTCGATCCTGACGCCGCGGCGGACGATCGACACGCATGGCCACGAAACCGATGTCTCCACCAAGGGGCGGCACGACCCGTGCGTGGGCATTCGCGCCGTGCCAGTGGGCGAAGCGATGCTGGCACTGGTTCTGGCCGACCATTTGCTGCGGCATCGCGGACAAACAGGGCGCGTGGGTCCGAGCGCGTGAAAGGCGGCGCAGCATGGCTCAGAAGCCCGCAGCGCACGGCAGCAAGCGTCGGCGCCTTCTCGTCATCCGAAACAGGCATGCGGGCCTGAAAAGCGCGCGGCTGGTCGGCAGGGTCGCAGACGAGCTCTTGGCCCGCGGATGCGACGCGAAGATCGCCGAGACGCAGTCGGCCGACGAGGTCCAGGAGTTGCTGGCCAAGCCGCTCGAGGTCGACGCCATCGTCGCAGCGGGCGGCGACGGCACGATCCGCGCGCTTGCGCTGGCAATGATCGAGCAGGACATCGCGCTACCGCTAGGCATCATCCCAGCGGGGACCGGCAACGTACTCGCCCATGAGATCGGGCTGCCGCGAGACCCAGCGCAGCTCGCCGAAATCCTCATAACGGCAGGTATACGCGCGGCGCACATCATGACTGCCAACGGCACGCCGTTTCTGCTGATGGCCGCCTGCGGTTTCGATGCCGAAGTGCTGCTGAAGCTGTCGATGAAGCTCAAGCAACAGGTCGGTCGTGGGGCCTACGCACTGCCGACGCTGGCAACGCTGGCCAAGGGCCGGGCGCACGAATTCAAGGTCGAACTGGATGGAGCGCCGCACGCGGCAACATGGGCGATCGTTGCCAACGCACGCAACTACGGCGGCAGCTTCCAGCTTGCGCGTGACGCGTCCGTTTTCGACGACACGCTGCACGCCGTGCTGTTCTCGGCGAAAACCCGCGCAGGGCGGCTCGCCGAGCTGCTGTGGCTGGCGGCAGGTCGTGTCGAACGGGCGCGTGGCGTCAAGATCGTGACTTGCAGGCACGCCATCATTCATGCGCCCGCCTGGATGCCCTGTCAGGCCGACGGCGACTCGATCGGCTTCGGGCCGTTGGAGATAGCTCGCAGCGGCTTGACCGTACCGCTCATAACGCCGGCCACCGCCGTTTGAAGCGCCGAGCACGCACAAGAAAAGGCCGGAGCGCATGTCGCTCCGACCTTCCGGTCGCCTGTTGCGGCATCTCAGAGATAGGCCCCGCTTGACCCCTTCCCCAGCGCCATCAAGAAGCGGCACCTCAGCTCAATCGCTCTAGTCAGATGCGACCACGGTCGCAAGTGCGTGGGGAGCAAACGAGGCTCCCCGTCCTCTCCGCACTTGTAGATTACGGCAGGGTGACCTTAGCCGTGAAAACGAAGCGCTCGTCGCACAGGCCGGCGTTGCCGCAGAAGTCCGTACCATTGGAGTCCGTGTCCCAATAGCGGAAGTCAAACGTGAACTTTTCGATCGCAAACGAGATGCCGGCGTTCCAGTAGACGTAATCGAGATGGCTGGTCGCCGAGTCGGTGAATTGCGTCGTGCCGATGAGAGCAGAAATCGTCGGCGTGAACGGCCCGATCGCCGGAAGCTCATAGCCCGCTGAACCTTCGAGGGTGACCGTGTTGCCCAATTCGCCAGTGTAGTCCGGCGACCAGAACAATGTGCCGCCGAGCGTGAACTTGTTCCAGGTGCCGCTGACGCCACCCTTCAGTTCGACGTAGTCGACTTCGCCGATGCCAGGGTATGCCGCGCCATGATCGTTCGCGCCCGGGTACCAGTAGTAGATCACGCCGAAATCGAATGTGAGCGGACCCCAGGTCGGCTTGATGCCGGCGTAGAGATCAACCTCGACCGAGGCGTCACCGGCCAAATTGTTGCCGGGATAGAAGTCGACGCCCGAGGCCCAAACGCCGGCATAGAACATGCCGCACGTGGCATCGACACCGCCCTGCGCGGTCGGGTCCTCGCGGTTCTGCGAGATGCCACGGAACACGTAGTCGGTCGTGCCGCCGATGTTGAAGGTCCAGTTGCAGAGGCGCTTGGGCGCTTCAGCGGGAGCATCCTTGACGCTGCCGCCGTCACGGCGACCGAACAGATCGCCTGCTGCTGCCGGAGCGGTCAACGCGGCCGCTGACAGGGCCGCAATAGCTGTAACCACAATCGTTTTGCTCATCAGTGTCGTCATGATAGCTTTCGAACCCCCGGATCAGGTGCCGCCGGTCGTTGTGCGCTTGAATTCGCAAGACCCGCCTTCGACATCAAAGTTGCCACCGTGAATCAGCAACCCGCTACGCCTACGGAAGCGGAAAAAGGGGCATTGCGACAAGTAAATTGCAGGGTCCGTCAGGCGCTTGCCAAGGCGCTGATGCGTGCCGGCAACGTTCGACCGTTTTTGAGTGCTGCCAAGCCAGGAACCGCCTAATCGTTCGGCATTTTCAAAACCACGATTGCTGGCAATTTGCGCGCATTGCCGAGAAGTTGTGCAGGCTGGCCCCTCGATTAGGAGCCGCAGTTGTGGGACAAGTCACGCCACTCGCCGCCGCACCACCTGGATGCCCTCTCCAACCAGCGCACCCGGCCCCGTTCCACCCTCACTGAAGACCATCGAACTGATGACCATGACTTCTGCCGCCAAGCCCAGCTCCAATATGCTCAACAAGCCTGGTACTGTGCTCATCACAGGTGCTGCCAAACGCATCGGTCGGGCGATCGCGCTCGACCTCGCGCGGCACGGCTGGTGCGTAGGTGTCCACTTTCGAAACTCGCGGGCCGAGGCTGATGATCTGGTCGCCAAGATCAAGTCGGCCGGTGGTAAGGCAGCGACCATCCGCGGAGATCTGGGCAATGCCGCCGATGTCGATGCGCTGGTGCCGGCTTGCGCGGAGGCGCTCGGCGTGCCGTGCTGCCTCGTCAACAATGCTTCGGAGTTCCAGCACGACACGCTGGAGACGCTGACGCGGGAGGCGTGGCACACCCACCTCGACATCAATCTGAAGGCTCCGGTCTTTCTTGCGCGGGCGATGGCGGAGCGGCTGCCGAAGTCGTGCGAGGGCAACATCATCAACATCATCGATCAGCGCGTGTGGAATCTGAAGCCGGACTTCTTTTCCTACACGATTTCGAAGGCTGGGCTTTGGACGGCGACGCGCACGCTGGCGCAAGCGCTTGCCCCGCGCATTCGCGTCAACGCCATCGCACCTGGTCCGGTGCTGCGCTCCATCCACCAATCGGAAAGCGATTTCGCCACCGAGTGTGCCTCCACGTTGATGGGCCGGGGTCCGAGCGAAGCGGAAATTTGTGCGGCGGTACGCTTCATCCTGGCCACGCCTTCGATGACGGGACAGATGATCGCACTTGATGGCGGACAGCATCTCACCTGAGGCTGAACACGCCTCCGCAAACTTCAACGACCGTCATCGCACCCAAGCGGAACGGCCTATCGCTACTATTAAAATTCGAAGGCCATGTTGTAAGAGCTTTGTTCCGGTTGCGGATGTTTAAACGCTTACGTTTGCCACAATTCCTCCGCTTCGGCCTCCAACTGGCGCCGTATTGGTCCGTCACCAATGGATACGGCGCGGGGGCGCCGCTTAACCGAGCGTTAACCTTATCCGATTAACGATCGTAACCGTTTACCCGGGCGACCCACCACGCCCGCTGTGTGACGGTTGATGGGTGATATCGATGATGTATCGCGTAATTTCGAGTGCTCTAGCCGCTACCTTACTGTTCGCCGCCGAAGCTTCGGCCGCATCCCTTCCACAAGTGAAGACCAGCTCGGAAAATTCGGTACCCGCGTGTGCGACACCGGGCCGGATGATGGCGTTCGCGCAGTCGCGCAATGGCCGCATCGACAGCCAGTTCAAAGGTACGGCAACCGAGTACATGCGCCATGGCGAAGCGCTCAAGATCCGCTGGGACTATGCGTTCTTCCAGATGATGGTCGAAACCGGCAACCTCACATTCGTCGGCGACGTGAAGCCCTCCCAGTTCAATTTCGCCGGCCTTGGAGCGACGGGAGGCGGTGAGCCTGGCGAGCGGTTCAACTCTCTGTCCGACGGCGTCAAGGCACACCTCCAGCACCTCGTCATGTACTCTGGCGAGAAGGTCGAGAACCCGGTCGCCGAGCGCACCCGCAAGGTGCAGGAGTGGGGCGTTCTGACGAAGTGGCAGAAGGGCATCCGCGGCCCGATGACGTTTGAGCAGTTGACGCGCCAGTGGTCGCCCAAGGATCGCGGCTATGCGCGCGACATCGCGGCGGTGGGCGAAGCATTCTACGAGAAGTTCTGCAAATCACCCGACCCGCATCCCGAACTGGTTGCAGAGGCACGTGGCCAGCGCGGTGTGACAGTCGATACAGCTGCGGCGATCCCAGCCGGTGAAGTGGCCGTCGAAGCACCGAAGGGCAAGAAGACCGCCGAGCGCGCCATCGCCGATGCGCGCCAGTCGAGCGGACCCAGCCGGCTCGGGCTTGGCGCTGGTTCGATCGGCTCGACGGTGCCAGCTATGACTGAGTCGAAGCCTGCTGCGAGCGCTGAACCAGCTGCCGGCTACACCATGCTCAACGGCAGCACGGATGCTGCCGCGGAAGCCAGCAAGCCCGCAGCAGCCGTCGAGACGAAGACAGCGATGGCCGCAAATGCCGCGGCTACTGCAACGGCAGCAACCGCTCCGGCCGCTTCCAAGTCCAAGTGCCGCGTCTGGCAGGCCAGCTATGGCGGGCAGAAGGCGGTCATCATCAAGGCCATGGATTCGGAGCAGACCAACTACACGGTGCTCGACGTCAACGAGGGCCGCGAGCAACGCGAGGTCGAAGCCTACATCGCTGCCTACGCGAAGAACGGCGCCTCGGTCGGCGAGTTCCAGAACTCCGGCAAGGCGCTGACCAAAGCCTTCGAGCTTTGCCCGGAAAGCTGATCTCGCCTGCCACGTAGCGCGGCGCAACGTGCCGCGTCCTTCGGTCGAGGCGCCACGCAAAGTGCGTGCCTCGGTCGACCCAGCGCAAGGCTCCGCTGGCAAAACCATAAGGCGAAAAGCCTCACATCAAGACAGGGGGAATGGACAGCATGAGGGCCGTGGCGGCTCTGGTGGTGAGGACCCTTCACGATGATTTCCCAGAGGCGATTGCCGGTGCCGGCGCGTGATAAGCTAGCCGAAGAGACTTATGCGCGCACCAAACACGGCTGGCAGCGAAGCCCGCTCGCGATGCGGGCAGCGCTGGTGTCAGCGCTGCTGGTGGCGTTGCCTGCGGGAACGGCGGCGACTGCCTCTGCATCACAGCCGCTGCCCGAAATCAGGATGCATCGCCAGAACCATGTTCCGGCGTGTGTCACGCCCGACCGGCTGATGGCGTTTCTGGCGACGCGCAACGGGCAGGTCGAGCCGCGCTATCGCGACATCGCCAAGTGGTATCGACATCATGGCGAGGCTTGGCGGGTCCGCTGGGACTTCGCCTTCTTCCAGATGGCACTCGAAACCAACTTCCTCACATACCGCCGCGGCAACGGAGCGGCCGGCGACGTCAATCCCAGGCAGAACAACTTCGCCGGCATCGGCGCGACCGGCGGCGGCGTGTCCGGCGATCGATTCCCCGACGTCGGCACGGGCGTGCTGGCGCAGATCCAGCACCTCGTCGCCTACTCTGGCGAAACGATCGAGCGACCAGTAGCACCGCGCACTCAGCTCAAGCAGGGCGACATCGTGGCGACGATGCACAATCTCAGGCGACCTATCCGGTTCTCGGATCTGGCGCGTCGCTGGGCAGCCGACCGCAACTACGGCGCGTCGATCGCCACCATCGCCAACAGCTTCTTCCGTGATTTCTGCAGCACGTCGGCGCCGCAGCCCAGTGAGCGGGGCAACAGAGCCGGCTGGCGGGCAAGCCAGTTGAACTCGGCAGACGGTCCAGCAGGCCCAGCAAAGCTTCGACCAACCAACAGCTCAGATGCGGTTCCTGTGGTCGATCCAGCCAGCAGGGCGCGGGCGCAGCGCGTTGCGCGCACTGTATGGCGGCGCGGCGAGGAGGATCAAGGAGCCAAGCCGCCGGAGCCCAAGTTGGCGGTTCGGCCGGAGATGCTTGCGAACGGTGAGGAGACGCCGCGCGGGCTGCTTGCGGGACTGCAGGGCTTGGCGCGGACGATGCTTAGCGCGGTTGGCACGCTACCGGCAGTGCCGCCTCAGCCACAAATCGTCATGCGGGCGCCGAAAATCGCGTCGCGGAACTGATGCCTGTTGGTTGCAGGTCGCGAACCTGCGGAGACATTCGCAATGTCTACGAGCGGCCCAAATTCGCAATCGCGTGTCACATCATTGCTGCGGGGCAAGGTACTTCAGCGCGGCCGATGACAGCGCGCCGCCGATGACGCAGGGGATTCCGACTTCGGCCTGGCCCAGCGCGCTCGCTGCCACGCAGCCCAATGCCAGCACGGTCTGGCCAGCCTGACCCCACCATGCGGTGTCGCGGCGGGACTGCGGTCCCTTCAGCTTCAGTTCCTCGATCGCCTTCATGGCATCGTTCTTGATGCGCTTGGTCTCGAAAGTTTCGGCGGCCTCGATCACCTCGGCGAGCGGCTTGCGGACGGTCTGCGGCTGAATGTTGAGCTCGGCCTTCATGATGTCGCGCAGGGCTTTGTCGCGGGTGGCATTGGCGGCGAGCGTCCACTTCGCCATCGAGCCGATGGTCAGCTTCTCGACGCTGTTGCGATCGGCAGTCCAGGCCAGTGCCGCAACGATGCGCTTGGCGGGGCCGGCGTCGCCGGTGGCGAAATAAAGGCCCCAATAGACGTCGACTGCGAAGGCGCCGGTCGCCTCGGTCATGAGGCCGTCAAGACGGGCGCCGTCACGATAGAGGTAGCGGTCGATCAGCACCTTACGGGCCGGCATGCGCTCGATGAAGCTGGTCAGGAGTTGGCGCCAGTCGTCGCGCTCGGAGAATGCGATCGCCTTGATGAGGATGACCTGATCGTTGGGCTCCATCGGAAAGAAGCTGGCGATCAACTTCTCAGCGTCCGCTCCGCTTTCGCGGATGACGCCGGCGAGAAAGCCGATGTAGATGCCGCATTCCTCCGGATCGCGCAGCATTCCAAGACGGCCCATGGCGCGGACCATGTCGGTGACGCGCTTCCTCGGTTTCTCGTCACGATAGTCATTGATGAAGGCGAGCACGTGCTCCTGTTTCTCGAAGCCCTGAACCGTCTTGTGGTGCGCGGCGGCCGACGTACTTCCGCGCGCGGCTGCTGCTACGCCGGCCAACGGCACAAGCGCCGTGGCGAGCAGAACGGTGCCGATGCTCAATAGGATCAGTACGTCGAACAGCCTTGACTTGGGCACAGCACAGTGCGGCGCTAACGAGCGCCCTCCCGGAAATCCTGATGGAGACAAGCAACAAACTCAACACGAGTGGGCGATATTGTGGCAAAGGGGCTCTCGAATTGCATGGCCATGCCTCCGGTCGCGCGTTGCGCGCGGGTGACGTGAGGTTGGCTGCCTTGCTCGATGGCAGGCCGACGGACATGAACACGATGCAGGACGATACCGCAACGCCGACACAAACTGCCGCCTCGCTCGAGCTCGAGCGTATCGCGCGCACCTGGCACGCCCTGACGGCGAGAGAGGCGGTCGATGCGCTCAAGTCTCGCAGCTCCGGCCTGACGGACAACGAGGTGGAACGTCGCCGGCAGCGGTTCGGCGCCAACGAGTTGCCGGCACAGAAGCCGCGTTCCGCACTGTCGCGATTTCTGGGCCAGCTCAACAACCTGCTGATCTACGTGCTGCTCGGCTCGGCGACCATCACGGCGATCCTCGGGCACGCGCTCGACACCAGCGTGATCCTCGGCGTCATCATCCTCAATGCGATCTTCGGGCTCGTACAGGAAGGCAAGGCCGAGCGCGCTATTCATGCCATCCGCGGCATGATCAGCCCGACAGCATCGGTCATCCGCAACGGCGAGCGCCTCAGCATACCCGCGCGCGAGCTTGTACCCGGCGACATCATGCTGATCGAGGCGGGCGACCGTGTCGCAGCGGATGCACGCCTGATCTCGGCGCGCGGGCTTACCATCGATGAATCAGCGCTGACGGGCGAATCCGTGCCGGTCGAGAAGCGACCGCAGGCGGACCTGCCCGACAGCGTGCTCGCCGAACGCGCCAGCATGGCCTATTCGGGAACGCTGGTGACGAAGGGCCAAGGAACCAGCGTCGTCGTGGCGACGGGGCTCGCCACAGAGATCGGGCGCATCACGACGCTTCTGGAGAAGGTCGAGGATGCATCAACGCCGCTGATCCGCCAGATCGATCACTTTGCACGGCAGCTCAGCATCGGCATTCTCGCGCTGTCGGCGGCGACACTGGCATTCGCGCTGCTGGTTCGAGACTATGCCGTCGCCGATGCCTTTCTCGCTGTCGTCGGCATGGCGGTTGCGGCGATCCCCGAGGGACTGCCCGCGGTGATGACGATCACGCTGGCGATCGGCGTGGAGCGCATGTCACGGCGCAACGCGATCGTGCGACGACTGCCGGCAGTGGAAACGCTGGGCTCGGTGTCGGTCATCTGCACGGACAAGACCGGCACATTGACGTGCAATGAGATGACCGCGCGCCACGTTGTGACGGCCGGCAATACCTACGAGGCGGATGGGAGCGGCTATGCGCCAATCGGCGCGCTTCAGAATGCAGTTGGAACCGCTCATTTCGAAGACGGCATGGATGCGGCGCTGACGGCGCTGATCGCGATTGCCACGCTGTGCAACGACGCCGTGCTGAGGGAAGATTCGGCGAAAAGTGCTGGGCACGGCGGCTGGAGCGTCTCCGGCGATCCGATGGAAGGCGCGTTGGTCGCGCTTGCCGGCAAGGCCGGTTGCGCGATCGACGACCTGCGCGGTTCTCTGCCGAGGCTCGACGTCATTCCATTCGATGCCGCGCACCGTTTCATGGCGACCTTGCACGATGCCGGTGAAGCTCCGCAGCCACTCCTCGACGCACTCACAGGGGCTTGCGGAAGCGACTGCGCGGTGGCGTTCGTCAAGGGCGCTCCGGAAGACATCCTGGCGCTCGCCGTCAGCGAGATCGCCTCGGGCAAGTCGGTGCCGATCGATCACGACAAATGGCAGGGCGAAGTTGCGCGGCTCGCCGAACTGGGTGAGCGCACGCTTGCGTTCGCGCTGAAGCCATTGCCGAAAAGCCGGCGCGAGATCGATTTCGACGACATCCGCGGTGGGCTGGTGCTGGCGGGGCTGGTCGGGCTGATCGATCCGCCGCGCGATGAGGCCCGAACCGCCATTGCAGAGGCGCGCACAGCCGGAATCGCCACCAAGATGATCACAGGAGACCACGCGCTCACGGCGCTGGCAATCGCTCGCGATCTCGGGCTTCCCAACACCAGCACTGTCGTCACCGGGCGCGACATCGATGCGCTATCTCCGGCACAGCTTGCAGAGGTGGCGCGGTCGACCAGCGTCTTCGCCAGGACCGCGCCCGAGCACAAGCTGCAGCTCGTCAATGCACTGCGCGAAGGCGGCGCGATCATCGCCATGACCGGCGATGGCGTGAACGATGCGCCGGCGCTCAAGACCGCCGACGTCGGCATCGCCATGGGACGCAAGGGCACGGAGGCGGCCAAGGAAGCAAGCCAGATCGTGCTTCTGGACGACAATTTCGCCTCGATCGTCGCCGCGGTCAAAGAAGGGCGCACGGTCTATGACAACCTGACGAAAGTTATCGCGTGGACCTTGCCGACGAGCTTCGGCCAGACCTTCGTCGTGATGCTGGCAATCCTCGGCGGGTTCATGATGCCGGTGACGCCCGTGCAGATTCTTTGGATCAACATGGTGTCGGCAGTGGCACTCGGCCTGATCCTCGCATTCGAGCCGCCGGAGCCCGATGTGATGCAGCGGTTCCCGCGACCTTCAGGGCAATCACTGCTGACACCTCTCCTCGCCTGGCAGGTCGCCTTCGTCTCGCTGCTGTTCATCGCCGGCGCGTTCGGCATGTTCTGGCGGGCCAGGTCGCGCGGCATCGACATTGCAGAGGCGCGCACAATCGTGGTCAACACGATTGTCGTCATGGAGATCTTCTACCTGTTCTCGGTGCGGTATCTGCACAGCGGATCGTTAACATTGGAGGGCCTCAAGGGGACGCCCGCAGTGCTGATTGGGGTGGGCAGCATCGTCGTTCTGCAATTCGCCTTCACCTACCTGCCCGCCATGCAGTCCTTGTTCGAGACGCGCGGGGTAGCATTGCGGGATGGCGTGGCGATCGTCGCCGTCGGCATCCTGCTCCTGATCATCGTCGAGATCGAGAAGCGGGTTCGACATCGATGGCAGCCCGTACCGGCAAGACACGCCTCTTGACGCGGTCCGGCCCAAACCCAATCCTGCGCCGATGCCGAGAAAGCAAACAGACGACAGCGCGATGCCGGAGCCGCAGCCAGACAATGCGGCGGAAGCGCCCCAGCACGACCTAGAGGCGGAAGCTGCCGGCTCGCAGCCGACTGGACCGGCCGTCATCGCGCGCGTGCTGAAAGACTTGCCGTCCTCGCCCGGCGTTTATCGGATGCTCGATACCGCCGGCGACGTCATCTATGTGGGCAAGGCGCGCAGCCTCAAGGCGCGCGTCTCCAACTATGCGCGGATGGGCGGGCACACCAATCGCGTCGCACGCATGATCGCTTCGACCGCCGCCATGGAGTTCGTGACGGTTCGCACGGAGGCGGACGCGCTGCTGCTCGAAGCCAACCTGATCAAGCGATTCCGGCCACGCTTCAACGTGCTGTTGCGGGATGACAAGTCGTTTCCCTATATCCTGATTTCGCGGGATCATGCGGCGCCGGAGATCATGAAGCATCGCGGCGCACGCAACCACAAGGGCGACTATTTCGGGCCGTTCGCGTCAGCGGGAGCAGTGACGCGCACGATCAACATGCTGCAGCGCGCGTTCCTGCTCAGAACATGCTCGGACAGCGTCTATGAAAGCCGCACGCGCCCGTGCCTGCTTTTCCAGATCAAGCGATGCTCGGCGCCGTGCACGGGTGAAATATCACTCGAGGACTATGGCAAGCTGGTCGACGAGGCCGTGCGCTTCCTCAGAGGCGAAAGCCAGAACGTGCGCGAGTTGTATCAACGGCTGATGCATGAAGCTGCCGATACGCTGGAGTTCGAAAGGGCGGCGAAGTACCGCGACCGGCTCTCCGCTCTGGCGCATGTGACCGCCGACCAGGCAATCAATCCTGAAGGCGTGGAGGAGGCCGACATCTTCGCCGCCCACCAGGAGGGCGGACAGACGTGCATCCAGGTGTTCTTCTTCCGCAGCGGACAGAACTGGGGCAACCGCGCCTATTTCCCGAAGGCCGATCGCTCGCTCGATGTCGAAGCCGTGCTCGATTCCTTCCTCGCCCAGTTCTACGATGACAAGCCGGCACCGCGGCTGATCCTGCTGTCACACGACATCGAGAACAGGGCGCTCATGGAAGAGGCGCTGACCACGCGCAGCGAGCGGCGCATTGAGATCCGCGTGCCGCAGCGCGGTGTCAAGAGCGGGCTCGTCGAGCACGCCCTGACGAACGCGAAAGAGGCACTCGGCCGCAAGCTGGCAGAAAGTTCCTCGCAGATGCTGCTGCTAGCCGGCGTCGCCGAGCGCTTCGGATTGGAGCGCAGGCCACGCAGGATCGAGGTGTTCGACAACTCGCACATCCAGGGCAGCCACGCCGTCGGCGCGATGATCGTCGCTGGCGCGGACGGCTTCATCAAGAAGGCCTACCGCAAGTTCAACATCAAGTCGGAAACGCTGACGCCCGGCGACGACTACGCGATGATGCGCGAGGTGCTGACGCGGCGGTTCCGTCGCCTGGCGATCGACGACGATGGCGTCATGGGAAATGACGCCGATGGTGCCGCAACCGGGGGCAAAGGTGGCGCGGTGCAGCCCGAGGCCGAGGGCCTTCCAGCTCGCGGTGAAATCGCTTCGCGGATCGTGACTCCGCCTGAAACGACACGGACGAGTGATCAGCTGGCGTTCGGCACGCTGCGGCGGGACAGCCCAGCGGAGGCATCAGCCGCGGCGGACGAAATCGGTGAGCTCGATGACGCGGGGGACGGCGCGGAGGACGCTGATACCGACGCATTTCCCGATCGGCCAGATCTGGTGCTGATCGACGGCGGCAAGGGGCAGCTGGAGGTGGCGCGGCAGGTGTTCGCGGATCTCGGGCTCGTCGACATCGCCCTCATCGGCGTCGCCAAGGGGCCCGATCGCGATGCGGGACGTGAGCATTTCCACTTCACCGACGACCCCCGCCCGCTGATGCTGGAGCCGCGCGATCCGGTGCTCTATTTCGTCCAGCGGCTGAGGGACGAGGCACATCGCTTCGCCATCGGCACGCATCGGGCGAAGCGTGCCAAGTCGATCTCGGCCAATCCGCTCGACGAGATCGGTGGTATCGGTCCAACCCGCAAGCGCGCTCTGATGGCGCATTTCGGTTCGGCCAAGGCGGTATCGCGTGCCGGTGTCGAGGATTTGAAGGAGGTCAATGGTATTTCCGCCGAAATGGCGCAGAAGATCTATGACTTCTTCCACGACAGGAGTGGCTGAGCCGCCAGCCCGTGGCGCCGCAAGCAGGGCCGGTTCCGGCTGGCTCGGGGCGGAGACCGACCCGCCGGATTTCGTTCCAGGATTGGCCGTGCCGCAGTGCGATATCAATCGTCCGACTTCGCGGTTTCGGCTCCTCTTTTGGTCGCCATTACCGATAGGCAGGGGAGCGCCCCATTGACGAATTGGAGTGGTGGTGTAGGACACGCGCATGAGCGTTGCGCCCGCCAGATCCGCGCCGATGACACTGCCGAACATCCTGACCTACGGGCGGATTGTGGCGGTGCCGGCGCTGGTTGCCTGCCTCTATTTCCTGAAGGGCGACGTGGCGCGGTGGTCCGCCTTTGGGCTGTTCGTACTGGCCGGTTTGACCGATTGGCTCGACGGCTATCTGGCGCGTGCCTGGGAGCAGCAGTCGACGCTGGGGGCGATGCTCGATCCGATCGCGGACAAGCTGCTCGTCGGCGCGGCGCTGATGATGCTCGTTTACGATGGCACCATCGGACAGCTGTCAATCTGGGCCGCCATCATCATTCTGTGTCGTGAGATCCTGGTGTCGGGCCTGCGCGAGTTCCTGGCCGAACTCAATGTCAAGGTGCGCGTGTCGATGCTAGCCAAGTGGAAGACAGCGGTGCAGATGGTGGCGCTGGCGGTGTTGCTGGCAGGGCCGGCGGTCGAGAAATACCTTCCGGGCGCGGGAACCGCCGGGATCGCGCTGTTGTGGCTGGCGGCGATGCTGACGCTCTGGACCGGCTACGACTATTTGAAAGCGGGCATCAAGCACGCCATCTCTCAATAGGATCGGGGCCGCTTCGGCTGATCGGTAGCTGCGATCCAAGGAGCTCATGCATGGCAAACACGGCTGGCAGACGGGTCCGGGTGCTCTATTTCGCGTGGGTGCGCGAGAAGATCGGCCGCGGCGAGGAGATGGTCGATCTGCCGGCGGGCCTGGCGACAGTCGCCGACTTGGTCGGCTGGCTGAGGACACGCGGTCCGGAGTACGAATCCGCCTTCGCGCGGCCGGAGGTGGTGCGCGCAGCCATCGACCAGACCCATGTGAAGCCTGGTACCGCCCTTGCGGATGCGCGCGAGATCGCATTCTTCCCTCCAGTCACAGGCGGTTGAGGCATGGCGGTCCGGGTTCAGGCGGAAGATTTCGACGTCGGCGCGGAGGTCAAAGGGCTGACCGAGGGGCGCACCGACATCGGTGCCATCGTGACTTTCACGGGCACCGTGCGCGGCGGCGATAAGGGTGGTGACATCGTTGCGATGACGCTCGAGCACTATCCGGGTATGACCGAAGGTGAACTTCAACGCATCGAAGCGGAAGCCGTGCAGCGCTGGCCGCTGCAGGCCAGCCTCATCATCCACCGTCACGGCGAACTGCGACCCGGCGACAATATCGTGCTCGTCGTGACCGCCTCGCAGCACCGACATGCGGCGTTCGAGGCGGCGGCATTCCTGATGGACTTCCTGAAGACACGCGCGCCGTTCTGGAAGAAGGAAACGCGAGCCGATGGCAGCGGCGGCTGGGTCGACGCTCGCGAGGCTGACGACGGCGCGGTCGAGAGGTGGCAGCAGGGCGCGATTCGTGTTGCGCCTGCAAAGGCGGCGGAATAGCAAAGTTGCGGAGTAGTGTATTGTCCTGCGCAATGGTGCATTCTGCCGCGATTGGGCGAACAAAGCGAATTGCGTATTAGCAAAACGTTTACCCTTCCAAGGCGATAACCTTAACTACGCCTGAGGAATGACCGGAAACGGCCATTTTCTCAGTGCATCGTTCCCGTGCGCCGCGAGAGCGGCCAGTGTTGCGTAAGACGGGGGTCGAACGTGAGAATCTTGAGGGTCTTGCCGCGCCGCAAGAGCGCGCATTTGCCTGCTTTTCTTACATGCCTTTTGGCGCTCGGCCACGGCGGCCAGCAAGTTGCAGCACAAACTCTCGCAGCAGCCCCAACTTCACAAGCAGCACCCAGTCCACTGGCTTCCGCCGCATCGAGTGGCGTCCAAGTCGACGACAGCGTCGTTGCCACGGCCAAGGGAACACGGTTCGTCATCGGCCTCGACAAGCGCGTCGACTACACGGTCTTCGCTCTCTCCAATCCGAACCGCGTGATCGTCGAATTGGGCGACGCGCGGATGGATCTGCCATCAATCGGCGGTTCGCAGGCGATCGGGCTCATCAAGTCGATCCGCGGCGGCGTCTCCGCACCAGGGCGCCAGCGCGTCATCATCGACGTCACCAACCCTGTCGTCATCGACCAGAACAAGCTCGTCAAGGCACCTGACGGTAGCGGCTATCAGCTTGCCCTCGACATCGTGCCGGCGTCGGTGCCGTCGGCCGGGGCCAAGACCGCTGCCCTCGACGTGCCGCCTTCCAAGCTCGGCTTCCAGCCGCCTGTGCCGCGTCCGGCGGAGGCACCCGACCATCGAGCGGCGCGCGCCTTCAAGCCGATCATCGTCATCGATCCCGGTCATGGCGGCCACGACTCGGGCGCCACCAAGTTTGGCACCATCGAGAAGGACGTGGTGCTCGCCTTCGCCAAGGTGCTGCGCGACAAGATCGCCGCGACCGGACGCTACAAGGTGCTGATGACCCGCGACACCGACGTGTTCGTCGAGCTCGATGAGCGGCGCGCGTTCGGCGAGAAGCACAATGCCAGCCTGTTCATTGCCGTGCACGCCGATTACGCCTCGACGCGGGCCAGCGGCGCTACCATCTACACATTGCGTTCCGGCGTGGCCGAAAGCCTCAAGCGGTCGGCCAGCGAGGATACCAGCGGCGTGCTCAGCAAGGACGAAGTCAAGACCGTGCGCGGCGCCGACGGCGACGTCAGCGCGGTGAAGGGCATTCTTGCCGATCTGGCGCGGCGCGAGGTCAACGTCACGCAAAAGCGGACCAGCATCTTCGCCAGAAGCGTTGTGGCGCAGATGAGCGGCACAACCGGCATGCGCGACGACCCCGACAAGCAGGCCGCCTTCCGCGTGCTCAAGACGGCACAATTCCCATCGGTTCTGATCGAGCTGGGCTACGTCTCGAACCGGAAGGATTCGGAGCTGCTCAATTCGAATGCGTGGCGCAGCAAGGTGGCGGGCTCCATCACAGAGGCCGTCGACCGCTACTTCAACAACCAGCTGGCGCGGCTGCCGCTCTAACAAGGTGCATCAGAGGTCGGTGGAAACATTGCGCTTCCATGCATGGCCGTGCTCGACACGGCCATGCAGCTCTTGGCTTTTCGCGATGTGCTTCTGGATGGCCGGATCAAGTCCGGCCATGGAGTTTTGATTCCACGATTTCCCGAAGTGCTCTAACCGCGTGTGTCTCGCGGCAGAAGTGGCGCGGCTCTTGGCGCTGGCGGCTGTGCCGGACAAGCGCTTGAAACAACGCAACTCCAGAAATGATGAAGGCCGGTCCCGCGGGACCGGCCTTTTTTCCTCGTGGCCGGCAGCGCTATCGCACTTGGGCGCCGGCAAGCTCGGATCAGATGCTACTTGGAGGATGCGAAGGTTTCAGGCGCCAAAGAAGAATGAACCAATTGGGATCCAGTTTCAGACCATCGATGAAACGCTTAAACGCGCTGCGTGGTACTGAGTACAGACATGGGTGACGGCGCACTGGCATGGGCCACTCCATTTTCGCGTGGTGGATGCATTCCTTCGCGCCCTGCCGGGCCCGAGCTTCGGCAAATCAATGCAACGCGCCAACCCGACCAGCCAGGCAAACCGGTCGCTGCTTGAGCATGTCTTTGCAGAAGTGGAATACGTCAGTCTTGGACGAGCCAATTGGGAATACCGGTGCGATCGGCGGCAAACGGTCCCTCGGGCGATCTCATCCGCATCAGCCCCTCGTCCGCCGCTCATGAGGTGCCGGTTCGTGCCGGCGCCATCTGATTTCATCTAGGGCGCAACCTTTTAGCCCTGACGCTCGCACCCGGCGCGGCTGGTCGCGGAGCCCTGCTCCCGGCCAGTCCCATCCGGTGGATGGAATTTCATCCACGGGGGCGGATGCTAAGTGATTCGTCCACCGATATGTTGACGCACCAAGTCGATTTTTAGAGTTGCATGTGCGGCTTGAAGGAAGGGCGCGCATCCAAGAAACGGAACGATGCGAAGCGAGACTGTGGGCCGGCATCATGATGAACTTTTGAACACGAAAACACCGAGGGTCGGCGGACCCACATTTGTGCGTGATAAGCCGACCCTCGATTGTGCGTAATGCAATGCGTCAGTTCTAATCCTTCAAGACGCTGCGGGACACTTCGCCTGCATCGACCAGCGCACGGATGCACGTCTTTGAGATCGACTTGCCGGCCGCCTGCATGCAGCGGCGCAATTCGGTTCCATAGAGCGAGTAGCCGGGACAGAAGCGATTGTAGTCGCCCTTGCAGGCGCGGCGGACGCGAGACGAGTAAGGCCCCTTCTCGGCCATGGCTCCTGACGTCAGCACGGTTGTCTCGACGGCGAACGTTGCCGTGGCGGCGATTGCGGCGACGAGGCCGGCGCGAATTACCTTCTTCATCGGCATACTCATCCTTGCGTTGTTTGAGGGGGAGCCCCCTGCACGATCAAGCTCGCGGGTACTTAGTCATAGATTGTGGCCTAGGCTAGTGCGGTGCGACACCTCACCTCGACTGCGGCATTCGAGCCATGAACGCCTGGAACACTCAGGAACGACTTGATTTTCCGCGGCCTGCCCGAGACGCATAGGGGTTCTCCCCCTTCTTTAGATTGAGCCTGATCGGAACACCGGGAAGCTTGAAAGCGTCGCGCAGACTGTTGGTTAGATAGCGCAAATAGCTGCGCGGCAGCTCACCGGGGCGAGAGCAGAAGGCAACGAACGTCGGCGGGCGCGTGGAAACCTGCGTCATGTAGCGAAGCCGGATGCGGCGGCCGGCGACAGCGGGCGGTGCATGGCGGGCCAAGGCCTCCTGAAGCCAGCGATTGAGATCGGCAGTGGACACGCGGCGGTTCCACCCTTCGTAGGCGTCGACAATCGCTTCCATCAAACGATCGAGGCCTCGCTCGCCCAGTGCCGACACCGTAACGAGCGTCACTCCCGATACCTGCGACAGCTTCTCGGCGAGCGTCTCGCGCAGCTCGCGCAGGAGCTTCTGCTTCTCGGACACGAGGTCCCACTTGTTTACGGCGACGACGATGGCACGGCCTTCGCTGGTGATCATGTCGCCGATGGTCAGGTCCTGATGCTCGAAGGGGTGCTCGGCGTCTACCATCAGCACCACGACCTCGGCAAAGCGGAGCGCGCGGACGGTGTCGCTTGCCGACAGCTTTTCGGCAAGCTCGTCGATGCGCGCCTTGCGGCGCAGACCGGCTGTGTCGAACAGCAGAAACGTGCGACCCTGCCAGGTCAGTTCGCTCGATATGGTGTCGCGCGTCAGGCCCGGCTCGGGGCCGGTGATCATGCGATCGTCCTCGAGCAGCGCGTTGACCAGTGTCGACTTGCCGACATTGGGGCGGCCGACGATGGCGACGCGGATCGGCTGCGTGCGCCGCAGCTCATCTGTATCCTCAGCTGCGGCTTCGCCCGAGCCTGCCGCGCTGGCGGGCGCAGCATCGTCGCGCTTCTTGCGGCCTTTACGGGTTGTTTCCTCTGGCGCAAGGCCGAGGGCGCGGAGCAGATCGAAGACGAGATCGCCGATGCCCTCGCCATGCTCCGCTGAGATAGCGACCGGCTCGCCGAAACCCAGCGCGAATGCATCGTAGAAGCCACTCTCGCCGGCGCGGCCCTCCGCCTTGTTGGCCACCAGGATGACCGGTTTGCCCGACGCCCGGATGATACGGGCAAAGGCTTCGTCGGCGGCCGTCACACCTTCACGCGCGTCGATCACGAACAGGACGAGATCCGCGGTGGCGATGGCGGCTTCGGATTGCTTGCGCATGCGGGCGGCGATGGAACCGGGCCGGGCCTCCTCCAGTCCTGCCGTATCGACGAGGCGAACGGCGTGGCTGCCCAATTGCGCCGCGCCTTCGCGGCGATCTCGGGTCAGGCCGGGCATGTCGGAGACGAGCGCGCTGCGACGTCCCGTCAACCTGTTGAAGAGGGTGGACTTGCCGACGTTGGGACGTCCGACGATGGCAACGGTTGGGGGAGCAGACATGGGTCGGGCGACTCGAATACGGCAATGCGGGCGGATCGGACGTCCATCCCGGTGCGAAAAGGTGCGTGGCCGGGCGGGCAGAAGCTCTCGGTCCGCGGATGGTTTGGTATTGGCTGAGCGCGCTTATGCCCGAAAGCGGCCGTGTTGGGAACAACCGCGCTCAGATCGCGGGCGGACCCATGACGCAGCCCGCGCCGGTTGCCGGCGCCTGCACCGGGCCGAGCAAGTCAGTTCAGGGCGATCAGCTTGGCGGAATCGGTCAAGACGAACATGCGGCGCTTGGCGACGACAGGCGCGACGAATACCGGGTCGCCCAGGTTCTGCTGCGAGGCAACACGACCGGTCAAGGCGTCGACGCCGACCAGAGCGCCCTTCGAGGACACCAACCACAGCTTGCCACCGGCGAGCACCGGTCCGGCCCAGGTCTTGTCGTCAGGCAGCTGCGTGGTCCACTGCACCGTTCCCTGATCGCGCTTCACCGCCAGCAGTTGGCCGGAGGTGTCGACCACGAACACGCTGCCGCCAGCGACCCACGGTGTTTGCGTACTGGCGATATTGAGCGACCACAGGCGCTCGCCATTGGCGACTTGCGTTGCGACCATGCGTCCGGCGTGACCGACCGCGAATACGGTTCCGTTGTCGATCGCCGGCCTCGCAGCGCCCGCCAGCGAGTTCAACTGTGAGGACAGGCGAGAGCTGGAAAGGCTTTCGGACCATACAGCCGAGCCGTCGGAAACCTTCAGCGCCACCAGATCTCCGGTCGGATACGGGACGACGACAACGTCGCCGGCCACCGCGGGGCTGACGCTCATGACGATGCTCGCCTGCTGCGGCAAGCCGCGAGCGGTCCACAGCTCGGAGCCATCGACTCCGGAGAGGCAATAGAAGCGGCCATCAATGGCGATCACGAACACGCGGTCACCCTTGGCGGTGGGCGCGGCGCGGATCGGCACGCTCAGATTGCGTTCCCAAAGCTTCTTGCCATTCTGCGGATCGAGCGCGACGACGTTGCCAAAGCCGCTGGCCGCGTAAATGCGCCCACTGTCGGCGGCAAGCCCACCGCCGTAGCCGCCGTTGGCCGAAGAACCACCACCAAGCGAGAACAAGCTACCTGCCGACGTCCGCTCCTTCTCGGGCACCAGCGACACGCGCCAAGCGGAGCTGCCACCCGACAGCGCGAAGGCGGATACAGTACCGTTGGCATCGAGCGTGAAGATCTTTTCGCCAAAAATGATCGGACTTGCGGTCACGCGACCGACCTTGCCAGAGCCGGTGCCGGCATCGGCGCTCCAGCTCTTCTGAACAGCAGCCGCAAGGGCCAGATGACCTGGTGCATTGGTCGGCTCGCCGCCGGGTTGGGCCCAGGCGTCGTTCTCGTGCTCGTTGACGAGCACGATCGGCTTGTCGCCGGAGGCCAGCTCACCCGGAATCTTCTCTGCTTCGGGCAGAATTGCGATGCGCTTGCCGGGCAGCGGCGTCTGCTTTTCCTTGAACGGGTTGAGATCGGTGACCTTGGGCAGACTGGGCATGCCACCGGAGCAACCGGCCAGGACGCCAGCTGCGAGTATGACGCCAAGCAGTTTGGTCAACCGGACAAGACTGCCCATGCGCTGCCGTCCCCCTGTCATTTCTTCTCCGCGGCCGGTGGCGCCACTGGATTGGCCACGTCAGCCGCATTCGGAGCCGCCGCACCCGCCTGTGATGCCTTGGCCAGATCGGCGGCGACAATTCCAGACAGCATCATCTGGGCCCGCTCGCGGATGTCGCCTGGCACTGCACGATCGGCGAGAAGTTCTTCCAACGCCTTGCGGGCGACCTCGGTCTTGCCCGCCTTGAGTGCGGCCAAGGCTAGCATTTCACGCGCATTGGCCCGCCACGGGCTCGTTTCGCCCACCAGATCGTTGAGCCGATTCTCAACCTCGGTAAAGTCAGCTTCCCCAATCTTCAGCGCCGTAGCCTGCAACTTGGCAAAGGATTTCAACAGCGGGTCCGTGCCGGAGCTGCTGGTCAGGGCTTCATACTCGGCCGCCGCCTTGGCCTTGTCGCCTGTATCCAGGGCCAAACCGGCCAACCGAAGGCGGGCCAGTGCCGCATATCCACCCGGCGCGGTTTTTGCCAGATCCTCGAAGGCCTTGCGTGCCTCTTCCGTCTTCTTTTCGGTGGCCAGGAAGGCAGCCTTCTCGAAGGCCGAACCGGCGGCATTGGCTGCGGCAAGCTGGCGCGCCTCGTAGAACTTGTAGCCGCCGACCATCAAGACCAGCGCGGCTGCCGCGGCCAGGACGATGTTGCCATACCGGTTCCAGAGCTGTTCCATGCGCTCACGGCGCAGCTCCTCTTCAACCTCACGCAGCAGTGTGTCGTCGTTGTTAGCCATATTTCCTTGCGTCCCGGCCAGGTCGCTCGATGCAAGCGGACCTTACGATCTCATTGCAGCCTGTCGCCTTGGGCAAAAAGCACCGAGCTTGCGTTCCCAACCGGGCTCGTGGCCGTCACGACCGGTATCGGCACGCATCCAAGGCTGCCTCCCAAATCAGGCTTATGCGCAATCTGAGCCCATCAACATTCGCGGATTGCCACTGGGCTTTAGCGCGGCAACGCCCGCATTGATAGCCCAGGCAAGTCGTGAAGCAAGCAAAAGCGCGGCGCCGCGCGCATAACCCCCTGATAACCCTTGACGCCCGATCCTCTAATTTGTTGGTTTTTTCGGCTTTTTCGTGGCCCCCGCGGCATTCGAACGGTCGTCCGGATCGGCTTTGCGCATGGCGTAGGTATGCTCGGGCGAGGGGAATGTGCGGGCCCGGACCTCTTCCGCGTAGCCGCGAATAGCGGATTGGATGGCCTGTCCGACAGCGCCGAATTCCTTGACGAACTTGGGGACGCGCGGCGACAGGCCAAGCATGTCTTCCATGACGAGGATCTGGCCGTCGCAGGCCGCTGACGCACCAATCCCTATGGTTGGAATTGCGATCGCCTTGGTGATCTTGGCAGCCAGCGGCTCGGCCATCGCCTCAAGCACGACGGAGAAGGCGCCGGCATCGGCGACCTGACGGGCGTCCTCCTCGATGGCTGCCCATTGCGCTTCTTCTCGCCCCTGGGCCTTGAAGCCGCCGATGACGTTGATCGATTGCGGCGTCAGGCCGATGTGCGCCATCACCGGAACGCCACGGTCGACGAGATAGCGGATCGTCTCGGCCATGCGGCGGCCGCCCTCGAGCTTGACCGCACCGCAATCGGTCTCCTTCATTACGCGCGCCGCATTGCGGAAGGCGACGGACGGGCTTTCCTCGTACGTGCCAAAGGGCATGTCGACAACTACAAGGGCGCGGCGTGCACCGCGTACGACCGCGCGGCCATGCATGATCATCAGCTCCAACGGCACCGGCACGGTCGTCTCATAGCCGTGCATCACCATACCGAGACTGTCGCCGACCAGGAGAAAATCACAGTAGGGGTCAGCAATCGCTGCGGTATGGGCGTGATATGACGTGAGTGAGACAATCGGGCGAACGCCTTTCATGGCGGCGATGTCCGGCGCCATCAAACGCTTGACCTTGGTTCCAGCGGGTGCACCGGCTGCGGATTGCGAGGACATAGTTGGCGAAACACTCCCGTTCGGCTGTTGCGACGCGCGATAGTGGGCGATCTGCCCGAAAGCTGCGCGGCAATGATACGGCGACACGAACCGCGACCAGCGATCGACGAGCCGCATCTTCTCCCTGCCATACCGCAGGCGCGGCGCCGCGGCCAGATACCTCAATGATGTAGCGTTAGGTTCGCTCGCCTGTTGAGCTGGAACTTACAAGTCGCTGGCCCGGCGCTCCTTGATCTCAATCTTGTTGCACGCTGTTTTGGCGCGGAGCGAGCCCAACAGTGCTTGCGCGACATGCGGCGCAAAGTTTTGCCCCGGTGCCACACCGGCTGGATAATCCTCTTTGTGCGGGCCGGTTTGATTTGCGACCTACTGACCCTCCTGATAACCAAACTCAAGGCTTGTGAGGCTAGTGTGATGATCGAGACGTGCGCACCATAATTTGCGGCCGGATTGCGAGGCGGACTTCTCGATCTCGATCACACTAGCTCATTGAAGTTGCTAGTGCCGTTCAGATCGCGAAATTCGTTCGGAGTGTGCCGCAGAACGAGACGAATTTCGCGATCACGACACTAGCTGCAGAGGCGATTGCAGTTCGCTTCTTTTTTCAGGGGCATCGAGTCAAGTGCTTAGTTCGTTCAGGACGGCCATTCGGGAGGCCGCCGCTCTATATCAGTCCGAGTTTGTGTTGCGGCTGTGCACGCCACTTGCTTCCAGGCGTGTTGTCTTTGTGCTGGCGGCTGCGCTCGCCGTTTTCACCGCATTTGTTGCACTCGTGCCTGATGACGCCGTCGCGGGACAGAACAGCAGCCAGTCCATCAGCCGCCAGCCGAAAAAGAGCGAGCCTCTGACGATCGTCATCTCGCTGTCGCAGCAGCGGCTCAAAGTCTACGACAGCAAGGGTGTCATCGCGCAGTCTCCAATCTCCTCGGGCACCCGTGGCCGTGAGACGCCGACCGGAATCTTCTCCGTCCTGCAAAAGAACCGGATGCATTTTTCCAACCTCTACGACGATGCGCCAATGCCGAACATGCAGCGCATCACCTGGTCGGGCGTGGCACTGCACGCAGGCCACCTGCCGGGCTATCCGGCCTCTCATGGTTGCATCCGCCTGCCCTATAGTTTCTCGCGATCCCTGTTCTCGATGACAGAGGTGGGGACGCGCGTCATCGTCCACAAGGACATGATCGAGCCCGAACCTTTCGAGCATGCCAAGTTGTTCGTTGCGCTGCCGCCGGGCGAGGCCGAGGTGCCCACTCCGATCCGCCGCAACGAGGCTGTGGCAGGGCATTCGAAAGCTGCAGGCTTGGGAACCGTTTCGGCGATGCTGGGCGTGTCTCCCGCGGCCGCTGCGGAGGCAGCGCTGGAAGTGGCCGCGCAGCCGCGTCGGGATTCGGCAATCGCGCCCGGCGCGGTGGCGCCAAAACCCTCGTCACAGGAGCGCACGCGGGCGATGGCGCTGGCGGAACGCAATGCGGAGGCCGACGCCAAGGCAAGGGTGATCAGCGAACGCGAGACGCTGAGCCGAGAAGCTAGCGACGCGCTCGAGGACGTCAACGGACGCCTCAACCAAGCGCAGAACGACCTCAAAGACTCAAAACGGCAGGAAGCCGACCTGAAGCGCGACGTCGTCGCCAAGCAGCGCGCCGAGGATGCGTCCGAACGGAAACTCAAGGCCTTCATCGAGCAGCAGATCAAGGAAAAGCCGCGGCTCGATGCGCGGGCGCAAGCAAGGCTGCAGGAGCATATGGCCGATGCCGCCAGCGCTCTTGACACCGAAGAACTGCTGAAGCGGAGCGACGCGCGCAATTCAGAAGTGCAACGCGATGCCGCCGAAAGGGAAGATGCGGCGCAGAAGGAAAACGCGTTCGAGGCGGAGTATCTGCAGTCGATCCACGACCGCGAAGCTGCCGAGGCTGCCGTCAGCGCGCAAGTCAGCGTGATTGAAGCACGCGCAGAGGCCGTCAAGGGGCTCCAGGCCGAGGTTCTCGACGCGCGCAAAGCTCTTAACAAGAGCCGCGAGGCGCTCGAACAGGCGCGCGAGGAATTGAAGCGCGTGGTTGGTGCCATACGGCTGTTCGCAAAGCCGGCCTCGATCTTCATCAGCCGCAAGACCGGACAACTCAAGATCCGCCAGGGCCACGAAGAGGTGTTCTCGACGCCGGTCACGTTCCAGATGCCCGAAGCGACGATCGGAACGCATGTGTTCTCGGCGTTGGGCTACGCCGACGCGAGCGAAACGAAGCTCAAGTGGCGGGCCGTCACATTCTCGGATGCGTCTGCCGAGCGGCGCGATCGGCGCGGGCGTGACGACAAAAAGATTGTCGAAGGGCAAATCCAGGGAGCACCGGCTGCAACCCCTGGCAATGCGCTCGATCGCCTCGAAATCCCGGCTGAGGCGCTGGCGAAAATCAACGAGCTGATCAAGCCCGGCTCGACGCTGATCATTTCGGATGCCAACGCCAGCCCGGAAACCGGCACGAATACCGACTTCATCGTGCAGCCGCGGATCTGACCCTTTCGACGCTGCCCCTTCTCGATGCGGCATCGCGCGCGGCGGCGTGGCGTGCCGCTGGCTAAGCGCTCACGGCAGGACCGTTACTCCAATCAACTGCGCGTGGCCCCAGAAGAGCATGACGAGATAGAGCCCGGCACCGACCACCACTGCTGCTATATCGCCGGCCATCGTCCCCGGCCTGGCACCGAGCGGACCGCGATTGTCGCGCGACTTCAGCGAGATGCGATCGTAGATCGCCCAGGCCAGGAAAGAGCCAAACAGGATGATCGAACCCAGATCGCCATTGGCGAGCAAATGTGACAGCGCCCAGAACTTGACGGCAGCAAGCATTGGGTGCTTGGCGCGGTCGCGCAGCCTGGATGGTATGTAGGCCGCGGCCAGCAATATGAACGAGAACAGCATCAACAGCAGGGCGAGGTGGCGAAGCCCCGTCGGCGGCTGCCATAGCACCGGATTCTTGCCCGGCATCAGCTGAAGCTTGTGATAACCGAACACGATGATGACGAGGCCGACCAGCGAGGCGATCGAAAAGATCAGCTTGTATGCACCCTCGCCGAAGCGGCTGATGAAGCTGTTGCGCAGCTCGGGGCTGGTGGGAATGAGATGGACAGAAAAGAATACGGCCAGGCCAACAAGCAGCGGAATCATTGTGTTATGTCCCTCATTCGACGTTTCGTGCGGGCATCATGAAATGGCCACGTCCCCCGTGGCAAGGTAGCAGGACAAGCGCGCCGTCATTTGATGCCGGCGGGGGAGCAATGCCCTGATAGCGCAATTGGTCAGCTCTTGCCGACGCAAAATTGCGCGATAAGCTGCGCTTGCTATTGCCACAAACGTGATAAGCCATGTATAGTTATCCACAGGGGCACGGGGCGAGGGATCCGTGCTGTGGATGACAAGATTATTCAGAACCAAGCGCGGCGACTTGGTCCGGGAGCGTGCTCATGCGTTCGATCGGAACGTGTGCGGCTTTCTGCTCATCAGCAAGTTCAACCCGCTGGGTTGCGCCCTTCGAGGCGCGGCTCAAGGGTAGGAACGGCCCCCTTGTCGCCTGTCACATGTGCTCAACCGCAAGTGGCGCGGCATCAAAGGCAACTCCTTCAAGACCTCTATTGAGTGCAGCACCTTTTGCTGGATCGCGGGGATATGGCGCAGCCTATTCCGCGTTCGAGGGGTGGTCGCGCGCGCCGCAAGCCTCGCATGAGCGCCAAGGCGCGTCGCGCAGGCGAGATCCCCACCGCACGGCCGCGGCTGACGCCTTGGCAGGGAGGCTCGCCAAATGACGAAGCCTCAATCCCAGCTCGCCTTGAAGATGGGTCAGCGTCTTGCTCAGGTCGTCAACGGTTCGGCCGGGCGGCCGGAGAATGTAGTCGAGCCAATGGACGAGGCGACATTGACCCGCGAGATCGCGCGGATCATGGAGCAGCGGCCGCAGACGACGTCAGCATTCAAAGAGCAAGAGACGCACTGGTTGGGCGAGGACGAAGACCGCGCGGCGGTGGATGCGTTCAATGCCAAGCTGGACGAGGGCGCGGAAGCGGAGACCGACGCCGCATCAGGCGCTGCAGAGGACGCTGACGCCGACCTCATTGAGAATTCAAGCAGCGCGAATTCGGGTACCGGCACGGCCGTTGGTTGGGTGCGCCAGGCGCGCCGTCATCGCTTCCGCAACAAGTTGCGCAATGCGGCGGGTTGGGCCTTGTCGCTTAGCGTTTCCCTGCTTCTGGTCGCGGTGGTCGGCTTTGCCGTCTACGGCTGGCCCAACGGAAAGTCGCAGGTGCGGCAGGTCCCGGTCAAACCCGTCAAGATCTCCGAGCAAGCGCCGGCGAAGCTCGGTGGGGTTCCGCAGGAATTACCTACAGGCGTCGTGGCGCGGCAATCGTTCGTGCGCGCTGATGCATTCGACAAGCGGTAGGCCCTGCGCATCGGCATTGGAATTTGCAACTGACTGGAATGCCCTGTGAACGTCAGGGCAGAAAGCCCTTGTCGAGATCGAGCGACTGGCGTTCGATCGCCTTGCCGCGGGCATCGAGACGCGCCACTTTCCAGCTCAAATGCGTCCCTTCCGCTTCGGACGTGCGCGAAGCCAGCGTCGCCTTCAGAGTCTCGCCGTGCTTACATGATAGGGGCGATAGGAGTGGGAAATAGAGCTGCTCCCAATGCGTGGCAGGTGCATCCGGTGCGGTTGAGAGCATGACGCCCGGCACAAGCTCGGCTTCCCACCAGACGCTGAGCCCGTAGATCGCCGCATCGGCGCCGAGCCGCCACGCCGCCTCGCCTTTGCGGTTCTGGCTGTTGCTGGAGTTTTGGTTGAAATCGACCTCGTCCCACTGCACGGCGGAATTGCCGTGATCGAGCAGGTCCTTCTTCGCAACCTTGCGGACGTAAATGTTGTTGCGGCTCATGCGGCCTGCGACGGAAAGATCCAATTCAATGCCGAGATCGGGGCCGACGTCGTCCCAGACGCTGAGCTCGCGTTCGAACCTGTCGGCGGTGACGGGGGCGACGAACTGGCGGACACGGGCGGGAACGATGGTGCCACCCTTCTTCAAGTGGCGTGAGCGCGCATCGTTGAGGGTGGCGATCATACTCTCTTCAAATGCGTAGTTGCCGAGCGTCTCGGACACCACGACATCGACGCGGGGAGGATCGACCATCTCGAGCGAGCTGCATGGCAGCAAATGACAATTGCGAGCGCGGTTCCGTTTCAGGACCTCGGCGGCAACGCCTGCCACCTCCGCCATCTCGTAAAGGAACACCTCGCTGGCACCGAGGCGCGCGGCCATCATGCCGATGAGGCCAGTGCCGGCGCCGATGTCGGCGACGGTGGTCTCGCCGTTGCGGATCAGCTTGCGCAACGCTGCGAACAGGGCGCGGTTGCGGACGCGGTCGGCGATCAGGGTTCTGTGGTACTCGATGCGCATGGGCGTTGGTCTTGCCTCAGGAGCCAAGCTTCAGGTGGGACGAGCGCATCTGGTAAAGCACCAGCGCGGTGGCGACGGCGAGGTTGAGGCTGTCGAGGCGGCCGGCCATGGGGATCTTGACGCGCCGCGTTGCAATGGCGTTGAGCGCATCGGAAAGTCCCGGTCCTTCGCTGCCCATCATCAGCAGTGTGGGAGCGTGATAACTCGCGGTGCGGAAATCCTCTCGCGCCGCCAGATGCGTGGCCACGACTTCGCCCGGCCAGTTGGCGCGCCAGTCGAGAAAGGCGCCGCGCTCCGCCCGCGCGATCGGAACGGCGAAGATCGAGCCCATGGTTGCGCGCACGCATTCGCGGCTCCAGGGGTCGCAGCACGGACCGACCAGGATCACGCCCTTGGCGCCAACGGCATCGACGGTACGGATGATGGTGCCGAGATTGCCCGGATCTCGCACCTCTTCGAGCACCAGCCAGAGATCGCCTTGGCCCAACGCCTTGGGATCTGGGAGCGGCGCCGTGCGCTGTTTGAACACTCCGAGCAGGGACTGCGGGTTCTCCTTCGAGGCAAGCTTGCAGAGCACGGCAGCCGACACGGCCATGACATCGCCGCCGGCGTTCGTCACCCATCCCGCCAGATCGACGGCGACGCCGTCGGTGAGCGCGCTGTCGAGCGCGACAAGGGTCAGCGGCGACCAGCCGTTGTCGCGCGCGGTGATGAGGATCGAGGCTCCCTCGGCGACGAACAGCCCGGTCGCCTTGCGCTCCTTCCGCATCTCGAGGGCGCGGATGGCCTTGACGCGCTCGTTCTGCAGAGAGGTGATGACGAGTGGGGCGGTCATGGATGCGCCTCGCGTCGGCTGGGGCGGCTAGAAGTGTTCGCTACGCGAAGTGGGGCCAGCCCCACTCCCCGCTGGCGGGACACCCTCCAGACCGCCCGTCCTTCGACCATGAAAAAGGCAGGGACTGGGAGGTCACTTCCTAGACGGCGCCAGGGGCGGCAGCCCCGTTGCGAAACAATGGATCGCGCAACGTCCGTCATGACACCCACCGTGTGTAGAGCGACGTCGGCACGACATGGCGACTGCCCTGTTCCTTGATCACCAGCTCGCCGATGTCGATGCTGCCAATGCGTGCATCGAGCAATTCCTCGACGAGCTGGCCGAAGGCGAGCGTGGAGGCGCGGATGGCGTAGACCGTGAGCACCATTGCCGCGCGTTCGCTGTCGAGCAGCTTGATGCATTCGGCGAGCAGCGGCCTCAGTCCTGTGAACAGATCCCAGGTCTCGCCGGCGGGGCCGCGGCCGAACTTCGGCGGATCGACGAGAATGATGTTGTAGGTCCGCCCGCGCCGCACCTCGCGCGCGGTGAACTTTGCGGCATCATCGACGATCCAGCGAACCGGCGCATCCGCCAGCTTAGAGGCCGCCTGATTCTCGCGCGCCCAGGTGACCGCCTTTTTCGACGCATCGACGTGTGTTACCTCCGCCCCGGCCTTTGCGGCGAGCAGCGAGGCGGCGCCGGTATAGCCGAACAGGTTGAGGACGCGCGGGCGCTCGCCCGGCATTGCCTCGCGCATGGCGGCGATGCGCTCCAGCATCCAATTCCAATGCGGCAATTGCTCGGGGAACAGTCCGACGTGCCAAAGCCCCTGCAGACGCAAGAGCATGGTAACGCCCGCGACATCCACCGGCCAACTTTCGCCGACCGGCTTGTCGATGCGCCAGCGGCCCTTCTCGTCCTCCTCGCTCGACGCGGAGAAGACGGCGTGTGCCTTGTCCCATGCAGCTCGCGGCAGCGACGGACGCCACAGTGCCTGCGCCTCGGGGCGATCTAGAACGATCTTGCCGAAGCGTTCCAGCTTGCGGCCATCGCCTGAATCCATCAGCGCGTAGTCGGGAAAACCCGGCGTCTCAATGAGCGAAATGTGGCGCTGCACTGGAAGCTTCACCTTTGCCTGGCGCGTTGCGCCGCTCTCGCCCCAAGAGACCTGAACCTGGTTCCTGGAACCCAACGCCTAAAGGTCAATGTCCTCGACCGCGACCGGCCCGCCACCCTTGATGCGCTGCGCCAGCGAGGCCTCGATGAACTCGTCGAGATCGCCGTCGAGCACGGCGTCGGGATTGGGGCTCGTGACGCCGGTGCGCAGGTCCTTCACCATCTGGTAGGGCTGCAGGACGTAGGAGCGGATCTGATGGCCCCAGCCGATCTCGGTCTTGGAGGCGGCCTCGGCGTTGGCCTTCTCCTCGCGCGCCTTCAGCTCGCGCTCATAAAGACGCGATTTCAACATGGCCCAGGCGATGGCGCGGTTCTTGATCTGGCTGCGCTCCTGCTGGGAGGCGACGACGATGCCAGTTGGTACGTGGGTGATGCGAACGGCGGAGTCGGTCGTGTTGACGTGCTGGCCGCCGGCACCTGATGCGCGATAGGTGTCGATGCGGCAATCGCTTTCGTTGATCTGGATGTCGATCTCGTCGTCGATGACGGGAAACACCCAGACGGACGCGAAGGACGTGTGGCGACGCGCGTTGGAATCATAAGGCGAGATGCGCACCAAGCGATGCACGCCTGATTCCGTCTTCAGCCAGCCGTAGGCGTTTTCACCCTTGACTTCGAGTGTCGCCGATTTCAGACCCGCTTCTTCGCCGGCGCTGGCCTCGATCATCGACACCTTGTAGCCGCGCTGCTCGGCCCAGCGCGCGTACATGCGCGTCAGCATCTCGGCCCAGTCCTGGCTTTCGGTGCCGCCGGCTCCGGCGTGAATCTCGACGTAGGTGTCGTTGCCATCGGCCTCGCCGGACAGCAGCGCCTCGACCGAGCGACGCTGCGCGGTATCGCTCAACGTCTTCAACGCGCGCTCGCCTTCGGTGACGGTTGCTGCGTCATCCTCGGCTTCGCCAAGCTCGATCAGCGTGACCGCGTCGTCGAGATCGCGCTGCAGGGAGGTGACGCTCTTCATCGCCTCGTCGAGCTGCTGGCGCTGGCGCATGACCTTCTGCGCGGACTGCGGGTTGGACCACAGGCTCGGGTCCTCGGCGCGGCGGTTCAGCTCTGCGAGGCGCGCTTCAGCGGTATCCCAGTCAAAGATGCCTCCTCAGGAGGGTCAGGGCCTCCTCGATGGAATCGACGTGCTTTTGAGCTTCGGCGCGCATCGCTCTCCTCATTTCGGGCGCGGAATCGATGGGAACGGCGCACATATAGTGGGACAGAGATGGCGTGTAAACGTGAGGCGGCGCCAATCGGCGCACGGCATGGCGGGAAACGACGGTCTGGAGGAAGCGAAAGTTCCCGGCCCAGGGCTACCAGAGGCCGCCACGGCCGCCGGAGTAGCCGGTCTCACCGCCGCCACCGCCACCACTGCCGCCAGTCCGGCTCGCGGGAGAATAGGGATCGCCGCCACCGCCGGCGGCGGCGCCTTCGACCGTGCTTGGATCGGTGAAGCCGATGACCGAATAGGCGTCGTCGGGTTCCTCGCCGGGCTTGAAGGCCTCGACGATGGCATCCTTCTCTGCCTGCTGGACGCGCAGTCCGGTCTTGAGGCTGACGCGGACCAGCTTGATCCCGGGCGGCACGCGGAACGGAACTGCGGGCTTGCCTTTCAGCGCCAGCTTGATGAACTCGCCGAAGACGGGGGCTGCAACCTTGCCGCCGGTCTGGCCTTTGCCCATGGGCCTTGGGATGTCGTAGCCGATGAACACACCGACGACGAGGTCGGGCGTGAAGCCGATGAACCAGGCGTCCTTTTCGTCGTTGGAGGTGCCGGTCTTGCCGGCGAGCGGCATGCCGAGCTCTTTCAACGAGGTCGCTGTGCCGCGCTGAACCACACCTTCCATGATGGAGGTGATCTGGTAGGCGGTGTGCGGGTCCATGATCTGCTTGCGGTCGTCGGCGAGGTTGGGCTCGGCCTGGTTTTGCCAGGATTCCGCTTTGCAGGAGTCGCAAGCACGATCGTCGTGCCGCCAGACGGTGCGTCCCCAGCGATCCTGGATCCTGTCGATGAAGGTCGCCTGCACCTGCTTGCCGCCGTTGGCGATCATCGCATAGGCGTTGACCATGCGCAGTAGCGTGGTCTCACCAGCACCGAGCGACATTGCAAGAACGGGCAGCAGGTCATCATAGACGCCGAAGCGGCGCGCATACTCGATGATGAGCGGCATGCCCATGTCCTGGGCGAGGCGCACGGTCATCTGGTTCCTGGATTTCTCGATGCCGACGCGCAACGTGGTCGGGCCGAAGGATTTCTCCTTGTTGTAGTTCTCGGGCTTCCAGATCTCCTTGCCAGGCCCCTGTTCGATCTCGATCGGCGCATCAAGAATGATGCTGGTCGGCTTGTAACCATTGTCGAGAGCGGCGGAGTAGACCAGCGGCTTGAACGAAGAGCCCGGCTGGCGGCGCGCCTGCACGGCACGGTCGAACTGGCTCATGTCGAATGAAAAGCCGCCGGCGACCGCGAGCACACGTCCGGTGTGCGGATCCATGGCAACCAATCCGCCCGATACCTCCGGGATCTGCATCAGTGACCAGACGCCGGTCGGTTTCTGCGGATCCTCGGGTGACACGTAAATGACGTCGCCTTGCGCCAGCACGTCGCTGACGTTTGCCGGTTTGGGGGCGTTCTCGTTCTTTCTCGCCCACTTCACGGCTTCAAGTCCAAGCTCCACCGCCTCGCGCTTGTCGATGATAGCACCATCCTGCCGGCGCGCAGGCTTGAGGCCGACGATGGCTTTGGTTTTCTGCACGTCGAGGACGACACCGAGCCGCCAGGGATAAATGTCCTCAGGGGATTCGATTTCGGCCAGCCCCTTGCCCCAGTCGCCGGCGATGTCGATCTTCTTGACCGGTCCGCGCCAACCCTTTTCCCGATCGAAGGAGACGAGCCCGTCGGTCAGCGCCTTGCGCGCATAACCTTGAAGCTCGGGATCGAGCGTGGTGCGCACCGACAGGCCACCACCATAGAGCTTTTCCTCGCCATACTTGGCGTGCAGCGAACGACGCACTTCTTCGGCAAAGAACTCGGCAGCGAAAATGTGCGCTCCGAACTGGCGCAAGTTGACGGTGAGCGGCTTGTTCTTCGCCTGCGATGCCGCGTCAGCCGTGATGTAGCCGTTCTCCCACATCTGGCTGATGATCCAATTGCGCCGCTCGGTGGCGCGCTTGGTATGCTTGAAGGGATGATAGTTGTTGGGCGCCTTGGGAAGTGCAGCGAGATAAGCCACTTCCTCGACCGTCAGATCCTTCAACTCCTTGTTGAAGTAGTTGAGGCTGGCGGCGGCCACACCGTAGGAACCAATGCCCAGGTAGATCTCGTTCAAGTAGAGCTCGAGGATCTTGTCCTTGGTGTAGGCGCGCTCGAGGCGCACCGCCAGGATCGCTTCCTTGATCTTGCGGTCGAACGTGCGGTCCGAAGTCAGCAAAAAGTTCTTGGCGACCTGCTGGGTGATCGTCGATGCGCCCTGGATCGACCCGCGTCCGGTCATCTTGCGCTCGGCGAACTTGACCGCTGCGCGGGCAATGCCGGTCATGTCGATGCCGCCATGCTCGTAAAAGCGCCGATCCTCAGCCGACAGGAAGGCGGCAATCAGCAACTTGGGGATCGTATTGATCGGGACAAAGATGCGCCGCTCGCGCGCATACTCGGCGATTAGCGCGCCATCGTGCGCATGGATGCGCGTCATGACAGGCGGTTCGTGCTTGGCCAAGAACTCGTAGTCGGGCAGATCTTGCGACGAGCGATAGATCATGAAGCCGGCCGCGGCCGAAGCGATCACGAACAGCAGCACGAACGTCGCAAAGCCCCAGCCTAGAAAGCCTAGCAGGAAGCTCTTGCGACGCCTGCGAGTTGGTGGCGTCGGCGGTGGAACGGTCGGAGCTCTCATGGGTCCTGGTCTTGGTGATCCTGGTCTTGTTATCCGGTCCGACGTTAGTCCCGAAGGAGCATTCGGCTCACCCGGATTTGCGGGACTTGCACAAGTCGCCTTGCACGCGCCCGCCGAAGCAGCGACTCAGATTCGCGAATCTTGTCGCGCCTCCACGCGCACCAAAGGCACGGTTACCTCAAGCACTTGAAGAGGGAAGACAGAAACGCACATGTCGCTCTTGCGATTGTTGCGATGCCCTAAGCTGGCAACCCGTTCAAGTAAATCTAGCACGGAATGTGGCACTAGGAGGTCGCACCGATACCATGTGCCAACAGCAATTCCGTGGACGGAGACGATTTTCCGTGGATCGGGAGGGCTGCCCGTACGGACCGGTGCTGCGATACGGCGCCGCAAACCTAGTACCAATAGCCTCCTGATACCGTTTGCTTTCCGAAGTTCGTTCAAGTGGCTGCGGCGCTGTCATGCGAACTTCGGAACGCGGATACTAGGGCCGCCACCGCGCGGTCCGCTTGTCGAAAAAGGCATCAATGGAGGTCGCGATCGACTTGGCGACCCGTGTCTGCCATTCGGGCTTATGCATCATTTCGGCGTCCACCGGGTTGCTCATATAGCCCAATTCAACGAGTACGGACGGTGCGTGCGTTTGCTTGAGGACCTTGAATGCGGCGGAGCGCTGCGGCTCCTTTGAGAGGGAGACGGAGTGCTTCAGGTTGGCGACCAACATGTTGGAGAAATCCGTAGAGAAATTGGTGGTTTCCCGCTTCATCAAGTCGATGAGTATGCCGCGCACCTGGTCATTCTCCGATTCGAGAGCATGGGTATCGAGGCCGGCCACCAGATCGGCAGCGTTCTCGTTCTCGGCCATTCGCCGCGCCTGTTCATCGGAGGCTTTTTCAGAGAGCGTATAGACAGTTGCGCCGCGAACGACCGCTGCATATTCCTTTGAAGCTAGAGAATCGGCGTGCAGCGAAATGAAGAGTTCAGCACCCAGTTCGCGCGACATCTTCAGCCGTTGGCCGAGGGAGACGTAGACGTCGCGTGAGCGCGTCATGGCGATGCGGTAACGGCCGCCCTCTTCAAGCGCCTTTTTGAGCTTTCCGGCGACACCAAAGACGATCGACTTTTCCATTATATTATCTTGCCCGATGGCACCCGGATCGATGCCGCCGTGACCCGGATCAATGAGGACCAACGGCTTAGCCGGGGCGGTCGGAGACTTGGCCAGCGGATCGTCGAAGATTGCAGGCTTAGAAGCCGGCGGCGGTGCTCCTGCGCCGGTTCCCTCACCAAATTCGGTTGCCGAGATTGCAGATAGATCAACTTCCAGCTGTGCAGCGGGGCCTTTTCCCGTGGTGTTCATCTTGGCCCCGTCGATGCGCACCGGGCCGGTGGCGTCCAAGACCAATCGACCCTTGTGCTCGGCAAAAAGGCCGTACCGAAACGCCGAAATGAGGCCCGCGCCCTTGCGGCCGGTGCCATCGGGTACTTGGAATGTGACGTGGGGAAGGTCGATGACGACGCGATAGGGGTTGGCAAGGGTGAAGATTTCGGCGCGCACGCCGCTGCTCAGTGACAGCCGGATCCGCGTTTTCTGGCCGTCCACCACGACCACGGCCTTTTCGACCGTCGCAGAAGCAGTGGCGGCCCCATTATTCGCCTCCACATCACCGGCGCCAGTCGCGGGCGTATCATCGCCTTCCTGATCTATAGGCGTGGTAGGAATAGTCGGAATGGACGGTGCAGAGGGTACCGCAGCCCAGCCGTCGCTCGCATTCTCGGATTTCGGGGTCGTTGTGGCCGCGGCTGATTCGGCAGCTGCCGGCGTGGCGGCAGGAAGCCGCGAAGTGGCTTTCGTCCCCGACGTGCCTGCAGATTCTGCATTGCTCGGCGCGGTGGCTTTAGCCGATTCGCTCGGTTTGGCTCCCTCTGGCGCGGTGTTCTGCGGTCCGCGATTGCGCTGGATTACGGTATCAAAGACGGATTTCGGTTTGTCGTCCTGGGCATTGGCGCCGGAGCCTCCCAGCGCTGCAAGACAGCAAACCAGTGTGCAGAGCAGCAACAGTTGTGGCGTTGACGCCGCAGGTGACGCGTGTCGCTTTGCGCCAGCTTTCGACGGATCGTCCAATACCTTTATGGAGTTTAAGGTTGTACGCGCCACCCGCTACGAGACCTGCTTCATAAACTGATGAGAATTTACGATTTTTTCGCCAAGGCTCGGCTATCTTCGTTGCTCCTTCGAAAGGTTGCAACCGGTCTGGTCGCTTATATCACTCTTGCCATCGATTGGGCGAACCCGTAGAAGTTTGTGTCGCTCTGTGGCGACTGTGACCGCCCCAGCCGGCTTGCGGCCAGGAACGAATGTTCACCGCAATTTTCGGTTGTTCGAGGCCCTCACGCAGAAGGCTGGCGCATTGATGTGAGCTATGCGCTGCGTGATGGGCTCGCTGGTCGACCGCGGCGCGATGGCAAGGCCTCATGTTGCGGAGGACTTCAACACCGGTAAGGCGTTGAAGCTTCGGTTGGCGAGGACGGGGACGTCAGCGTCGCAGGGTAAACGTGCAGCGTCAGACTGGCTGCTGCCTCTTCCGGATTGCGTTGCGTTTCGCCGGTGCGAACCGGCGCCACCGGAGGACGTGCAGGCCGTTCATTCTGACGTAGCGGGCGGAACGCGTGTCGTCGACAGACAATTGTGTCGTCGGAGTACGCTGATTCCGCGAGCTCGGGGCACGACAACGGCCCAGGACTTGATCGGTGGCCCGGAAAGGCGGGCCACAACACAGAACAACTCGCCACGAACATCACTCGTGGCTGCGTTGGTTCCGGCTGAAAAGAGGCACTCGACAGGCCCGGCGCCGGACCATGCACGAAAGAACAGGACACATGCAAAATCACCGCATGTCTCGCCTTCAGCAAACGGGAGCTGCAAATTGCTCCTGGTATTGCGGGCCGGTCCCAACCGGCTCGGGCAAGCCATGCGCCCACGCTTGCGTTCCAAACAGACAGACAACCCCCAGAGAAAAATCGCGCGGCCGTGTCGCATGCCAGATCGCTGGCTTAGACGCTTGGCGCCGACGGTGCACACGCCTCCGCGCGGAGGACTTCAAGACATGGCTGAATCAAACAAAATGCTTATCGATGCCACGCATCCCGAGGAGACTCGGGTGGTGGTGCTGCGCGGAGGCCGCGTAGAAGAATTCGACTATGAATCCGCTGCACGCAAACAGCTGCGCGGCAATATCTATCTCGCCAAGGTGACGCGCGTCGAGCCGTCGCTGCAGGCGGCGTTCATCGACTACGGCGGCAACCGACACGGTTTCCTCGCCTTCAACGAAATTCATCCCGACTACTACCAGATTCCTGTGGCCGACCGACAGGCGCTGCTGGAGGAAGAGGCCGCCGCCGAGGCCGCCGAAGAAGCTGCCGCTGAAGCGCGTGCGGACGCGCGTGCACGGCGGGAGGCGGCTCGTGCTGCCGCCAAGGCCGCCCGCCGCAAGGCCGCTGCGGAGGCATCCGGTGATGTGGATGGCGACGAGGAGGATGACGAGGACGATCTTTCCGTCGAAGACGACGATGCCGGAGAGATCACGGATCTCCAGAACGAAAGCGTCGACACACTCGCCGACAATGACGACGATGCGGACGGTGATGGCGGGAGCGAGAAGGCCCGATCGCGGTCGCTGGTCGAGGACGCCGGCCTCGCAGACGAGCGGCTGAGCGATGCCGTCTACGTTGAGCCGCGAGAGTTGGATGCCGATGCTGAAGCAGTCTCGGAAGCGGCCGAGGCTGCGCGCGCAGTCGTTGCCACCGCCGAACGGGTCACAGCGGGCGAATTCGATCACGACGGCGGAAGAGCCCCGGCAAGCGAGGCAGCAAGCAGTGATGAGATCGACCGTGACGCTCCACGGCCGCGCGGCCTCGTCGAAGATGAAGGCGTTCACGAGGTCAACACGGTTGCCGAAGTCTCGACCGTCGACGCGGAAGAATCCGTGGAGCAGGTCGGTTCGGAAGATGCGCTGGAGGAACTGCCCTCGCGGCCACGCCGACGCCCGCGCAGCTACAAGATCCAGGAGGTCATCAAGCGCCGCCAGGTGGTTCTGGTCCAGGTCGTCAAGGAGGAGCGCGGCAACAAGGGTGCGGCGCTCACAACCTATCTTTCGCTGGCGGGCCGATACACGGTGTTGATGCCCAACACCGCCCGTGGCGGCGGCATCTCGCGCAAGATCACGCAGCCGCAGGACAGGAAGCGGTTGAAGGCGATTGCCGCCGAGCTCGACGTGCCGGAGGGCATGGGTCTCATCATTCGGACGGCAGGAGCGGCGCGAACGAAGCAGGAGATCAAGCGCGACTTCGAATACCTGCTGCGGCTTTGGGAAAGCGTGCGCGAATTGACACTGCAGTCGACGGCGCCGAGCCTCGTCTACGAGGAAGGCAATCTGATCAAGCGCTCGATCCGCGACCTTTACAACAAGGACGTGGAGGAAATCATCGTCGCGGGCGAGGATGCGTTCCGGGATGCGCGCGAGTTCATGCGCATGCTGATGCCGAGCCATGCCAAGAACGTGGTCGAGTTCAAGCAACCTGAGCCGCTGTTCACGCGATTCCAGATCGAACGTCAGCTCAACGCGATGTTCAGCCCGTATGTGACGTTGCGTTCGGGCGGCTACCTCGTCATCAACCAGACCGAGGCGCTCGTAGCAATCGACGTCAACTCGGGCAAGGCGACCCGCGAATTCTCGATCGAGGAGACGGCGCTCGTCACCAACTGCGAGGCGGCCGACGAAATCGCGCGCCAGCTGAAGCTGCGCGACCTGGCCGGCCTCATCGTGATCGACTTCATCGACATGGAGGAGAAGCGCAACAACCGCACGGTCGAGCGGCGCCTCAAGGAAGCGCTCAAGCACGATCGTGCCCGTATCCAGGTCGGCCGCATCAGTCATTTCGGCCTCTTGGAAATGTCGCGCCAGCGCCTGCGCACCGGTGTTCTGGAGGGGTCTACGTCACAGTGCCCGCACTGCCAGGGAACGGGCATCATCCGCTCGGTGGAAAGCGTGGCGCTCGCGGTCCTGCGCGGCCTCGAGGATGCGGTGATGGGTGGGGCGCGGGGATCGCTGACGGCGGTGACGACGCCGACTGTGGCGCTCTACATCCTCAACAAGAAGCGCACCTTCATCAACGACATGGAAACGCGCCACGGCCTGCCGGTCACGGTCGAGGGCTCGGAGAAGATGCAGGGCGCCAACTTCGCGATCGAGCGGGGGCCGGCGCCGGCACACCATCATCGCCGGCCGGAGAAGACCGCCGTCAATATGGACTGGGGCTTCGACGACGAAGACACCGCGATCGAGGACGAAGCGGAAGAGATCGACGCGGAAGCCATCAGCAACGACGAACGCAGCGAGCGTGGTGAGCGTGGCAACGGGGACGGCGATGGCCGCCGCCGCAAACGCCGCCGGCGTCGCGGCCGGCGTGGCGACCGTGACGAGCGCGATCTGCGCGCCAGCGAGGCGCCCGACGAACTCGACGACGTCGATGACGCCGAATCGAAGCCAAGCCGGGCTGCCCGTCGCGATGACCGTGATGACAATGACGATACCGGCGAGCCAGCCGAGGAGACACTGGAGGCGCGCGAACCGGCTGCTGAGAACGGCGAGGGCGGCAATGGTCAGCGGCGGCGGCGGCGGCGCGGCCGTCGTGGCGGACGCCGCAACCGTGAGCGTCTCGGGCATGCCGGAGAGGGCGCCGAGGAGGCGAGCCACGGCGATGGCGAGGACGGAAATCGTAATGACGATGGCGACGATGGCGCGGAAGATCGTGCGGGCGCACACGAGGTGAGCGAGAGCGGAAACGACAACGAACGGTTTGGGCACACCCGGCCTGAAGGCGACATAGCGGAGGCTTCCGCAGAGACGGATGCAAAGCGGGCTTTGGCGGAAGCCGAGCCGGAACCGATCGCAAGAAGCCGCTCGGTGCCTGAAGAGGCGCCCGCAGTCAGTGACGCGTCCGGTCAAGGCAACGGGGCCAGCGCACGCCATAGCGACACCCAAGCCGCGAGAACGCCGCGCACACCGCGCGGCGAGCAGATGTCGGCGGCCCCCAAGATCGAGCGGGTCGTCGTGTCGCCCGATTCACCGCTTGCCGATGAGCAGGAGGCGGGTGGCTCGGCTGCGTCGGACCTACCGGCCCGAAAGGGCTGGTGGCAGCGCCGGGTCTGAAGCCGAGGCGTCTACGCCGAGGACTATCCGCGGTGAATGCATTGGGCACGGCAGCCTGGCTGCTGTGCCCCTTCTTGTCGCCGGCCCTGAAGAAGGGGAGCAGAATCGCGAGTTCCGATTCTGATTTCGCATGATGCGTGGAGCTCTTGGCCTCATTGCCGGTGTCATCATTATTTTGTCGTCGCTGACGAACGCCGGTTCCAATATCTGGCTGTCGGCTACAGGCAATGGATTTTTCGTACCCGGCGAAAGCAACATCTTCTCGTTCGAAGTCACAAAGATGAACGAAGGCTCGGGCGGTTGGTGGCTCTATGCGAAAGACGGGAATTTCTATTATGCGATTACAGAAGATGGAAATCCGGAATACTATACGTATCCGGCTGGAAAAGAGCCGCCCGGCTTTGATTCCTTGAACCTGGAGACCTGGGACAAAGCACTGCTGGCGCCAGGTCAGCGGAAGTAGGAACTGATTCCAATTCGCGGGCCGGCTCGCCGGGGGACGCGAATTTCGCGACCAGAACAGACATCGAGGGCGGGTCAGCGAGCGTCGACCTTCGCGCGACCAAGTCCGCGATGGCGCGGACGGCGAACCCGGCTGGCGTAAGGTCGCCGCCGCACCAACTACTGCCATCGACCGGCCGATGCATTCCGAAGCACGCGGCCCCGCATTGCATCTCCAGTCTTCATCATGTGGCGCGATCGCAGGCAGCATCGTGTCAGTTGCCTTGCAGCCAGGCACGCGATGGCGCAACATTCAGAGCCAAGATCGCGAGGACAAAGCCCTGGCCCAACTCGACAAGCCCCGCGCAAGCGGGCGGACGCCTCTGGTGCTGGCGGCCGCCTTCTCCATGCTGTTGCTCGCCGGGACACTGTGGGCAGCCGCCGAGTGGACCAGGGCACGGGGCCTTGCGGACCTGGCCGAGAGCAGCGGGCATTTGCTCCGGCTGGTCGTGGAATCGCTGTCCGGCGAGCTTGCCAAACACCAGAGCACACCCGTGCTCCTGTCGCACAATCCGCACCTGTCGCGCATCGTCACCGGCGCTACCTCGCCTGCCGAGATCGAGGCGGCCAGCACGGAGCTGGCGCGACTGGCCCGTGTCACGGGCGCTTCCGACATCTACCTGATGAATACGGCAGGGACGACGGTTGCTGCATCCAATCACGATCAGCCGCGCAGCTTCATCGGCCAGAACTTCAGCTACAGACCCTACTTCACCGGGGCGATCAAGGGACAGCCCAGCCGTTACTTCGCGCTTGGCACGACGTCGGGGGAGCGCGGCTACTACTTCTCGCATCCTCTGTTCGATGGCCGTTATGTGGTCGGGGTGGCTGTCGTCAAGATCCAGGTCGGCCAGCTCGAGGCGGCCTGGCGCGCGGCCGATCACGAGATCATGGTGGTCGACGAGGATGGCGTGGTGTTCCTGTCGAGCCGGCCGGAATGGGTGCTGCGGACGCTGGCGCCGCTTAACGAGCAGGCGCGCCAGCGGATTGCCGAACATCGCCGCTACGATGCGCATCCGCTTGCCCCGCTCGATATCGACATGGGTGAAACACAAGGTACGCTCGGACGCCTCATCGCGCTCGCGTCAGCGGCAGTGCCCGGCGCTCCAGGCGCCGCGACCTCCGACACGGAAGGCCGTACGGGACGAGCGCGGCACTACCTCATGCAGGCGCTGAAAATGCCGGAAGCAGGATGGACGGTGCACATCCTGGCGCGCACGACCAGCGTGGCGAGCAGGGTCAACACCGCAATGGCGCTGGTGCTCGCCACATTCGCCGCCTTGACCCTGGCGGCGGTCGCAATGCACCAGCGGCGGCGGCGGGTCGCCGAGCGGCTGCAACTGCAGACCTCGATCAACACCGAACTCGAACGGCGAGTGGCACTGAGGACCGACGAGTTGACACGGGCCAACCGGCAGCTGGAGGCGGAAGTCGCCGAACGCCGACGCGCGGAAGGCGAACTGCGACTTGCCCAATCGGAGCTGGTGCAGGCTGGCAAGCTCGCCGCCCTGGGACAGATGTCGGCGGGTCTCAGCCACGAACTTAATCAGCCGTTGGCGGCAATCCGCTCCTACGCCGACAACGCGCGCAAGTTCCTCGAGCGCGAGCGCGTCGATGCCGCCGGTGCCAACCTTGGCTCGATCGTCGAGCTGACCGAACGGATGGCGCGCATCATACGGCATTTGCGTACCTATGCACGCAAGGAACCGACGTCCGTGCAGCCGACGTCGGTGACGCGCGCCATCGATGACTCCTTGTCGCTGTTGCAGCGCCGGATCGGGGATGCGGGCGCCAGGATCACGGTGGAGGCGCCCGATCCCAACGTGATGGCGATCGCCGGCGAGGTGCGGCTGCAGCAGGTGCTCGTCAACCTCATCGCGAATGCTCTCGACGCGATGAAGGACCGCGACGACAAGTCGATCACGATTTCAGTGCGGGAAGCGGACGGCACGGTGTTGATCGGGGTGGCCGACAGCGGATCGGGGATACCCGCCGACAATCTTTCCAGCGTGTTCGATCCATTCTTCACCACCAAGGACGTCGGCGAGGGCCTGGGACTGGGGCTATCGATCACCTACGGCATCGTGCAGCAGTTCGGAGGTACGATCACAGCCCGCAACCGCAGCGAGGGCGGCGCGCTGTTCGAAGTGCGCCTGCAATCGGCCCGCCCAGCTACCGAGAATGCCGCATGAGCCGTTCCATCGTACTGGTCGACGACGAACCGGAGCTGAGGGCCGCAACCCGACAGGGCCTGGAGCTTGCCGACTTCGAAGTGCGCGACTTCGGCGACGGCGAAGATGCGCTGACGAGCATCTCGCGTGGATTTGATGGCGTCGTCGTTTCGGACATCAAGATGCCGAAGATCACGGGGCTTGAATTGATGAGCCGGGTGCTCGCCGTCGACAACGAGATCCCGGTGATCCTGATAACCGGGCACGGCGACATCCCGATGGCGGTCGAGGCGATCCGCTCGGGCGCCTACGACTTCATCGAGAAGCCGTTCGCGACGGAAATGCTGGCGGATGCGTGCGGGCGGGCGCTGGAGAAGAGACGCCTGGTGCTGGAGAACCGGGCGCTGAAGGCAGAACTCACCAAGCGTTCGGGCATCGATCAGGTGCTGATCGGCCGGACACCGCAGATACAGCGCCTGAAGGCGCAAGTCTCCAGCTTCGCGGCGACGGATGCCGACGTGCTGATCTTCGGCGAGACCGGAACTGGCAAGGAACTCGTAGCACGCAGCCTGCACGACTTCGGGCCGCGCGCCAAGGGCCGGTTCGTGCCGATCAACTGCGGCGCGCTGCCAGAAGCGGTGATTGAAAGCGAGTTGTTCGGCCATGAGGCTGGCGCCTTCACCGGCGCTGCCAAGGCACGCGTCGGCAAACTCCAATACGCCAGCGGCGGAACCGTGTTTCTCGACGAGATAGAGAGCATGCCGCTGGAATTGCAGATCAAGCTGCTCAGGGTTCTGCAGGACCGCAGAATCGTGCGGCTCGGCGCCAATGAAGAGCGCGCGATCGATGTGCGCGTCGTGGCCGCCACGAAGGAGGATCTGCGGGCGGGGGCCGGGCGTGGCGCGTTTCGCGAAGACCTCTACTACCGGCTCAACGTGCTGGCGATCACCATTCCGCCCTTGCGAAGCCGTCGAGACGACATTCCGCTTCTGTTCCAAGTGTTCGTCGATCAGTCGGCGGCGCGGTTCAAGACAGAAGCGCCAACGGTGACGGCACCGGTCGTGGCGCGCCTCATCGCCCATGACTGGCCGGGTAACGTTCGTGAGCTGCAGAACTCGGCGGTGCGCTTCGCGCTCGGGCTCGGCCTGGAGATCAATGGCGAGGCGGTACGGGCGGCGGAGGACGCGGCCACGGGTATGACGACGCTCTCTGACCGGCTGGCGCAAGTCGAGCGGCAGATCATTGCCGATGCGCTCGAACAGTCGGGCAACAGCCTCAAGACGACCTACGAAAGCCTCGGCATCTCGCGCAAGACGCTCTACGACAAGATGCGGCGGTTCGGGCTCGGGCGGCCGCCGGCGGACGATACCGAAGCATGAGCGGCAGGGGGGGGGCGCTCTACTCTATCGGACGGAACCCGTGTGTGGCGGCCTACACATTGGCAGCGCGCGATGGGTAGCGGCCGTGACATGCGCCGCTGACATCGCCGTCTACCGCAGCGCACAATCAGCGCGATCTGTCGCTCATATTCAAGGACTTGCAATCATAGCGGACTGACGTGCGGCGCTTGGCACGGCGGTTGCTCTTAACGTATCGTCAACTATCGCGGCGCGGCCGAACGACGCTCACGAGAGGGGCATGGCTCGCGGCGCATGGCGCGAAATTCGGAGGAAATGTGATGCGCAAATTCACGCTGGCTGCGATCGCCTCGATTGCAGCTGTTGCCGTCGGCGCGGGCGGGGCACTCGCCCAGAGCCCGATCGTCATCAAGTTCAGCCACGTCGTGGCGCCACAGACACCCAAGGGCAAAGGTGCGGACAAGTTCAAGGAGCTTGCCGAGAAGTACACCGAAGGCAAGGTCAAGGTTGAGGTCTATCCCAACTCGCAGCTCTACAAGGACAAGGAAGAGGTCGAAGCGCTGCAACTCGGCGCCGTGCAGATGCTCGCGCCATCGCTCGCCAAGTTCGGACCCCTGGGCGCCAAGGAGTTCGAAGCGTTCGACTTGCCGTTCATCTTCGAGGACCGCGTCGCATTTCGCAAAGTCACGGAAGGGCCACTCGGCAAAGAGCTCCTGAAGAAGCTCGACAACAAGGGCATCCTTGGCCTCGCCTATTGGGACAACGGCTTCAAGATCATGTCGGCCAACAAGCCGATCAAGTCACCTGACGACTTCCTTGGTCTCAAGATGCGCATCCAGTCGTCCAAGGTGCTCGAAGCGCAGATGAAGTCGCTCGGCGCGCTGCCGCAGGTAATGGCGTTCTCCGAGGTCTATCAGGCCCTGCAGACCGGCGTCGTCGACGGCACCGAGAACCCGCCGTCAAACATGTTCACGCAAAAGATGCACGAGGTGCAGAAACATGCGACCGTCTCGCGGCATGGCTATCTTGGCTACGCCGTGATCGTCAACAAGACGTTCTGGGACGGACTGCCGCCGGAGGTGCGAACGGCGCTTGAGAAGGCGATGGACGAGGCAACGCAGTACGCCAACGACATCGCGCAGAAGGAGAACGACGAAGCGCTCGAGGAGATGAAGAAGTCGGGCAAGACCGAATTCTACGAGCTGAAGCCGGAAGAGAAGAAGGCGTGGAAGGACAAGCTCAAGGCCGTTCATGCCGAGGTTGGCGGTCGCGTCGGCAAGGAACTGATCGAGAAGTTCTACGCTGCGACCGGCCAGAAGTGATGCATCGTTTTCACGACCCTAGCCAATAATAAACAGGAGCCGGAGCAGGCACAGCCTGCCCGGCGTCCTTTGCCCCGGGGGAACGCCATGCTGCTTCGAATACTCGACAGGCTCGAGGAAATAATAATTGCCACATTGATAGGTGCGGCGACGCTGTTGATCTTCGCTGCCGTTGTTCAGCGGTACGGCATGAGCAATGCGGCCGCGCTGATCGGCTGGGGAAGCTCACACGGGATGCCATGGGTGGCTGATGCAGCAAAGGCCGTCTTCAAGTTCCTCAACTCCTTCAACATGACGTGGGCGCAGGAGCTGTGCATCTACATGTTCGTGTGGATGGCAAAGTTCGGCGCGGCGTATGGCGTTCGAACGGGTATCCATGTCGGCGTCGATGTCGCGCTCAATACGCTCAATATGCGCTCAAAGCACTACGTCGTTCTTTTTGGACTTTTCGCCGGAGCGCTTTTCACCTTCATCGTCGGATCACTTGGCGCCCGGTTCGTCTACCACATCGCGCACACCGAACAGGTCTCGGCGGACCTCGAGCTGCCCATGTGGCTCGTTTATCTCGCGGTGCCTCTTGGCTCGTACCTGATGTGCTTCCGCTTCCTGCAGGTCGCGTGGAGCTTTGCAAGGACCGGGGAGCTTCCACACCACGACCATGGTCATGTGGAGGGGCTTGAAGATGAAACGCCGACGGTTCCTGGAATTTCCGGACTCGACACTCACGCCCAAGGAGCCGCCCGATGACAGCCTCATCCGAAACGCTTCCGCGCGAGCCAGAGGCCGGCGGATCGATCAACCAGGCCCTGTTCTACATCGGCTTCCCGCTCTTCGTGTTCGGTATCTGCCTCGCAGGCAAGCTCGGCCTCATACCGATCGGCCCAGGATTGCGCGTCGCGCTCATATTCCTGCTGCTCGTGGCGCTGATGCTGACGGGCATGCCGGTGTCGATCGCACTCGGCCTCACCGTTCTCACGTTCCTGTTCACGTTGACCAATGTGCCGATGGATTCGGTGGCATTGAAGCTGTTCACAGGCATCGAGAAGTTCGAGATCATGGCGATCCCGTTCTTCATCCTGGCCGGAAACTTCCTCACGCACGGCGGCGTGGCGCGACGGATGATCAACTTCGCCACTGCCATGGTCGGCCACTGGCATGGTGGACTTGGGCTCGCGGGCGTCATGGCGTGCGCGCTGTTCGCCGCGGTTTCGGGTTCCTCGCCAGCGACTGTCGTCGCCATCGGCTCGATCATCCTGCCGGCGATGGTGCGGCAGGGGTTCCCCAAGAGATTCGGCGCGGGCGTCATCACGACTTCGGGTGCACTGGGCATTCTCATCCCGCCGTCGATCGTGATGGTGATGTACTCGGTCGCAACCAGCGGCATGATCGTGGAAGGACCGACGGGCGAGAAGGTTTCCGCAGCGTCCGTCGGCACGTTGTTCATGGCCGGTGTCATACCCGGCATCATGCTCGCCAGCTTGCTCGGCTTCACGACTTGGTACAGAGCGTGGAAAAACAACTATCCGCGCATGAAGCGAGCGACGTGGGCTGAGGCTGCTGCCGCGTTCTCCAAGAGCTTCTGGGGACTGGCGCTGATCCTCATCGTGATGGGCGGCATCTATACCGGTGTGTTCACCCCGACCGAGGCGGCGGCCATGAGCGCGGTCTATGCGTTCGTCATCGCGGTGTTCGTCTACAAGGACATGCGCTTGTCGGACGTGCCGCGCGTGCTGCTGTCATCGGCCAGCATGAGCGCGATGCTGCTGTACATCATCACGAATGCGGTGCTGTTCTCATTCCTCATGACACACGAGAACATTCCGCAGCAGATGGCAGCCTGGATCACCGGTACGGGCCTCAACTGGATCGCGTTCCTGCTGTTCGTAAACGTGCTGCTGCTGCTCGCCGGCAACGTGATGGAGCCATCGTCAATCGTGCTCATCATGGCGCCGATCCTGTTCCCGGTCGCCGTGAAGCTCGGTATCGATCCGGTCCACTTCGGCATTCTCATCGTCGTCAACATGGAAGTGGGAATGTGCCATCCGCCGGTCGGCCTCAATCTCTACGTCGCCTCCGGCATCACCAAGATGGGAATCACGGAGCTTACGGTCGCGGTCTGGCCGTGGCTGCTGACGATGCTGATCTTCCTGGTGATGGTGACGTACATTCCCGAATTGTCGCTATGGTTTCCGCGCATGCTGGGGATGCTCTAGGCGAAGAACGGGCGCAACCGTACGGAAGCGCCCGTACAGCTTCTGATGAAGCGAGTATCATCCTGCGCAGCCGCCTTCATGGCTGGCTGCGGATTTGGCAGCGAGCAGTCGCATGCCTTCGGGCATCGCTCTCGCCGGCAGACGAGCCAACAGCATGCCGAGCGACAAGCGGGCTCGTCTCGACCGCTGCAAAGGATCAAATCGGTGCAAGAAAGCGCGTCTGACCTTGCCTGCGAGAATTCGAGAGCCAGCTTGACGAGAAGCGCCAAGCCCACGCTTGGACCATTTGAAGCTCATGCTGCCGCCATCGGCACGTTGACTGCCCGACAACGGCGCGTCTTCGACCTGCTGAGTCAAGGGCTTTCAAACAAAGAGATTGCAAGGGCGCTCGGACTGCACGAGTCGACCGTGAAGGTTCACGTATCAGCGATTCTGGGAAAGCTCGACTGCCCCAATCGAACGATGGCCGCTCTGGTTGCACTCTACGTGCGCCTGCGGCCGGCAATACCCGACGTGCCGACCAAAGTTGCTCTCGATCGCAACGCAGAACGTGGCAGTGTCTGAACAGAAATCATGCGTGCGTGGCTGGCCGGCAGAACATTCCGCGTTGTCCAGCGCTGCACTTGAACCAACGAGGTTTCAATGGCCAAGCTCGATGACGTGCAAGAGCGCAAGGAGTGGGTCGACGCCATCAATTCGGTGATCGCGTTCGAAGGCACCGGGCAGGCCGACGACATTCTCGAGGAGGTCGTCGCGGCGGCTCGGCGCTCAGGCGCGCATCTGCCGTTTGCCGCCAACACCGCCTACATCAACACGATCTCGCCGGACCAGCAGCCGCCCTATCCCGGCGACCGGGTGCTTGAGAACAAAGTGCGGGCGGCGATCCGTTGGAATGCGGCCGCGCTCGTCATCAAGGCCAACAAGGAATCGTCCGAACTCGGCGGACATATCGCTTCGTTCCAGTCGGCAGCGACGCTTTATGCGACGGGATTCACGCACTTCTGGAATGCACCGCACGAAGGCCACGGCGGCGATCTGCTGTTCGTGCAGGGCCATTCGGCGCCCGGCATCTACGCGCGCGCGGTCCTCGAAGGCCGGCTCGCGGAATCGCAGATCGAGCACTTCCGCCAGGAGGTCGACGGCAAGGGCGTATCATCCTATCCGCATCCGTGGCTGATGCCGGACTTCTGGCAGTTCCCGACCGTATCGATGGGATTGGGGCCGCTGATGGCGATCTATCAGGCGCGGTTCCTCAAGTACCTGCACGGGCGCGGACTGGCCGACACGTCGAATCGGCACGTGTGGGTGTTCTGCGGCGATGGCGAGATGGACGAGCCCGAAAGCCTCGGCGCGATTGCGCTTGCCGGCCGTGAAAAGCTGGACAACCTCATCTTCGTCATCAACTGCAACCTGCAGCGCCTCGACGGGCCGGTGCGCGGCAACGGCAAGATCGTGCAGGAGCTGGAGGGCGACTTCCGTGGCGCGGGCTGGAACGTCATCAAGGTGGTTTGGGGCTCCAACTGGGACGAGCTCATCGCCAAGGACTACTCCGGCCGCCTGCGCCAGCTGATGGAGGAATGCGTCGACGGCGAGTACCAGGACTTCAAGTCGAAGAACGGCGCCTACATCCGCGAGAAGTTCTTCGGACGTTATCCGGAGACCGCGGCAATGGTCGCCGACTGGTCGGACGACAAGATCTGGACATTGACGCGCGGCGGGCATGATGCGGTCAAGGTCTATGCCGCCTACAAGTCCGCGGTCGAGCATCAGGGCCAGCCGACGCTGATCCTGCCCAAGACTGTCAAGGGCTACGGCATGGGCGAGGCCGGCGAAGGCCAGATGATCACGCACCAGCAGAAGAAAATGGGCTACGAGTCGCTGCTGAAGTTCCGCGACCGCTTCAACGTGCCGCTTACCGACGAGGAGGTCAAGGCGCTGAAGCTCGTCAAGCTTGACGAGGCTTCGCCCGAGATGAAGTACCTGCGCGAACGGCGCGCGGCACTCGGCGGCTACCTTCCGCAGCGCAGGGTCAAGGCCGACGAGCACCTGAAGGTGCCGCCGCTGGAGACCTTCAAGGGGCAGTTGGAGGCGACCGGCGAGGGCCGCGAGATCTCAACGACAATGGCGTTCGTGCGCGTCCTCAACACGCTGTTGCGCGACAAGGTGATCGGACCGCGCGTGGTGCCGATCGTGCCCGACGAGAGCCGCACGTTCGGCATGGAGGGCATGTTCCGGCAGTACGGCATCTTCTCCCAGGTCGGCCAGCTCTACCGTCCGCAGGATGCCGACCAGCTCATGTACTACAAGGAGGACAAGTCGGGTCAGATGCTGCAGGAGGGCATCAACGAAGCGGGCGCGATGTCGAGCTGGATCGCGGCGGCGACCAGCTACTCGACCTCCAACGTGACGATGATCCCGTTCTACATCTACTACTCGATGTTCGGATTCCAGCGCGTGCATGATCTGGCATGGGCGGCTGGAGATTCCCGCGCGCGAGGCTTCCTGATCGGCGGCACCGCCGGGCGGACGACGCTCAACGGCGAGGGCCTGCAGCACGAAGACGGCCACAGCCATGTCCTGTCAGCGACCATCCCGAATTGCATATCGTATGATCCCACCTACGCCTACGAGGTGGCGGTGATCGTGCAGAACGGCCTCAAGCGCATGGTCGAGAACCAGGAGGACGTGTTCTACTATCTCACGGTGATGAACGAGAACTACGAGCACCCGGCAATGCCTCAAGGTGCTGAGGACGGCATCATCCGCGGCATGTACCTGCTGAAGCCGGCAGCCGCCGACGCGAAGGGCCACAGGGTGCAGCTGATGGGCTCCGGCACGATCCTGCGCGAGGTGATCGCGGGGGCTGAACTGCTGCAGAAGGACTTCGGCATCCATGCCGACATCTGGAGCGTGACCAGCTTCACCGAGCTTGCACGCGAGGCGGCAAGCGTGGAGCGATGGAACCTGCTCAACCCGGAGGAGAAGCCGCGCGTTTCCTACGTGGCGGAGAAGCTATCCGAGCGCGGCGATGGTCCGGTGATTGCCTCGACCGACTACATCCGCGCCTTCTCAGAGCAGATCCGGCCCTACGTGCCGGCGAAGTACCGCACGCTCGGCACCGACGGCTTCGGACGCTCGGACTATCGCCGCAAGCTGAGATCGCACTTCGAGGTGGACCGGCATTTTGTTGCCGTCTCCGCGCTCAAGGCTCTCGCAGAAGAGAACAAGGTGGCCTCGCGAACCGTCAGCGAAGCGATTGCCAAGTATGGCATCGACCCGTCGAAGCCGGACCCGGCGAGGGCGTGAAGCGGCGCATTTCCTTCTCCCATCGGAGGAGAAGGTGGCCGAAGGCCGAATGAGGGGGCCTTCTTCAGCCGGTTGGAAACGAAAGTCCCCCTCACCCCGACCCTCTCCCCCAGGGGGAGAGGGATAAGAACGCCGCCCCGAGGAAGAGAAGACAATGTCGATTGAAGACGTGAAGGTTCCAGACATCGGCGATTTCAAGAGTGTTCCGATCATCGAGATCCTGGTGAAGCCGGGTGATACGGTGAAGGCCGAGGACGCGCTCATCACGCTGGAAAGCGACAAGGCGACGATGGACGTGCCGTCGCCTTCCGCGGGCAAGGTCGTCGAGGTGCTGGTCAAGATCGGCGACAAGGTCTCGGAAGGCACTGCGATCCTGAAGCTCGACAGCAATGCTGCTGCGGGAGCAGCTGCGCCGGCTGTGCACTCCGGCGCACCCTCACCGCAACCCTCTCCCGCGAGGGGAGAGGGAGCTTCAATACCTGCGGGAGTAGCGGCTTCTACGACTGCGCCGCCGGCCGATCTGTCGAAGGGCCCGGGGGATGCGATCGACGCGCCGGTCGTGCAGGGCCGCGCGATCCCGCCGCCGATCGACTTCGGCGATGCCTACGCGAGCCCCTCCGTGCGCCGTCTCGCACGCGAATTGGAGATCGACCTCAAACGCGTGCAGGGCTCGGGAGAAAAGGGGCGCATCACCAAGGAAGACGTCAAGCGCGCGGTTGCCGGCAAGGCAGCAGCCGCTCCGGCAGCCGGTGGATTTGGCATCCCGGAGATCCCGCCGCAGGACTTCTCAAAGTTCGGCCCAGTCGATGAGAAGCCGCTGTCGCGACTGAAGAAGCTGTCGGGCCCTCACCTGCACCGCGCATGGCTCAACATCCCGCACGTCACCCATACCGACGAGGCCGACGTCACCGAGCTGGAAGACTATCGCAAAAGCCTCGATGCGAAGGCCAAGGACCAGGGCTACCGCGTCACGCTGCTGGCGTTCCTGTTGAAGGCGTCGGTGGCGTGCCTCAAAGAGTTCCCCGAGTTCAACGCCTCGCTCAATCCGGCGAAGGACGCGCTGATCTACAAGAAGTACTACAACATCGGCGTTGCCGTCGACACACCCGACGGGCTGGTCGTGCCGGTGATCAAGGACGTCAATGCCAAGGGCATCATCGAGCTGTCGAAGGAACTCGGCGAAGTCTCGCAGAAGATGCGCGATGGCAAGATCACGCCGGCCGACATCACCGGCGGCACCTTCTCCATCTCGTCGCTCGGCGGCATCGGCGGCACCAATTTCACACCCGTCGTCAATGCGCCCGAGGTGGCGATCCTCGGCGTCGTGCGCTCGTCACTGAAGCCGCAATGGAACGGCAAGGAGTTCGTGCCGCGGCTGATGCTGCCGTTGTGCGTCTCCTATGACCACCGTGTCATCGACGGCGCGCTGGCAGCCCGCTTCACGCGCCGACTGGCAGAGTTCCTCGGCGACGTGCGCCAGCTGGTGCTTTAGGTCCCGCGATGCAATCGACACTATTCAGAAATCAACTCACGTTTGTCATCCTCGGGCGTGTCCCGAGGACCCAGCCCCCAACGGAGGCGGTGCGAGCGTGCGGCCATCACGTTGCAACAGATTGGGCCCTGCTCCCGCCGCCCGATGGATCCTGGGCACAAGGCCCAGGATGACACGGATGCTTGTTTGATTGATCGGCAAGCCCGCCGATCAAGGCAATTCACTCCCACCCTCTCCCCAAGGGGAGGGGGAGACCTACGATGCCGTACCCGAGGCGAAGACAATGACCGTTAAAGAAATCCGCGTCCCCGACATCGGCGACTTCAAGAATGTGCCGGTGATCGAAATCCTGGTGAAGCCCGGCGACGTCGTGAAAGCCGAGAACGCACTCATCACGCTGGAAAGCGACAAGGCGACGATGGATGTGCCGTCGCCGGAGGCGGGCCGCGTCGTCGAATTGAAGGTCGCGATCGGCGATAAGGTGTCGCAAGGATCTACGATCCTGATGCTGGAAGCTATCGGCGATGCAAAGTCGACGCAGCGCGCTGCACCCGCCGCAGCAACGGCACCTGCAGCGCAGGCGGGCACACCGGCACCGAAGGCTGCCTCACACGCGGGCGGCGCCGACATCAATTGCCAGATGATGGTACTGGGTGCGGGTCCGGGCGGCTACTCGGCGGCCTTCCGCTCAGCCGATCTTGGGCTGACGACGGTGCTGGTGGAACGCTGGAACGTGCTGGGTGGCGTCTGCCTCAACGTCGGCTGCATTCCCTCGAAGGCGCTGCTGCATACCGCCGCGATCATGGACGAGGTGAAAGCGATGGGCGCGCATGGCATCACCTATGCCGCGCCGAAGATTGACATCGATGCGCTGCGCAAACACAAAGAGAAGGTGGTGGGCAAGCTGACGACAGGGCTTGCCGGCATGGCGAAGGCCCGCAAGGTCACGGTCGTCACCGGGACGGGCAAGTTCCTCGATCCCCACCACATCGAGGTGGCGCTGACGGACGGCTCGGGCAAGAAGATCGTCCGCTTCGAGCACGCCATCATCGCGGCGGGCTCCGAAGCGGTGAAATTGCCGTTCATCCCGGAAGATGCGCGGATCGTCGATTCGACCGGCGCGCTGGAGCTGCGCGCGATCCCGAAGCGGATGCTCGTCATCGGCGGCGGCATCATCGGGCTCGAGATGGCAACCGTATACTCGACGCTGGGCGCGCGGGTCGACGTGGTGGAAATGCTCGATGGCCTGATGCCAGGGGCAGATCGCGACCTCGTCAAGGTGTGGGAGAAGGTCAACGCGCCGCGCTTCGACAACATCATGCTGAAGACCAAGACGGTCGCAGCCGAAGCGAAGGCGGACGGCATCCACGTTACGTTCGAGGGCGAGAAGGCGCCTGCGGGGTCGCAAGTCTACGATCTCGTGCTGGTCGCTGTTGGCCGCTCGCCCAACGGCAAGCTGATCGCGGCGGACAAAGCCGGCGTCGCTGTCACCGACCGCGGCTTCCTCTCGGTCGACAAGCAGCAGCGCACCAACGTGCCGCACATTTTCGCAATCGGCGACATCGTCGGCCAGCCGATGCTGGCGCACAAGGCGGTACACGAGGCGCACGTCGCGGCCGAAGCCGCCGCCGGACAGAAGTCGTTCTTCGATGCGCGGCAGATTCCCTCGGTCGCCTACACTGATCCCGAGATCGCCTGGGCGGGTCTCACGGAGACGGAAGCCAAGGCCAAGGGCATCAAGGTCGACAAGGCCGTGTTCCCGTGGGCGGCTTCGGGCCGGGCGATCGCGAACGGGCGTGACGAGGGCTTCACAAAGCTGTTGTTCGATTCGCAGACGCATCGTTGCATCGGCGGCGGCATCGTCGGCACGCATGCGGGCGACCTCATTGGCGAGGTGTGTCTGGCCGTCGAGATGGGCGCCGACGCGGTCGACATCGGCAAGACGATCCACCCGCATCCAACGTTGTGTGAGTCAGTCGGCATGGCAGCAGAAGTCGCGCACGGCTCGTGCACCGACCTGCCGCCGCAAAGAAAAAGATGACCGTCATTGCCGCGAAGGCGGGAACCCAGTCACGCAAGATGGGCTGCGCCAACACGTGACTGGATCCCGGCCTTCGCCGGGATGACGCAGATCGGAATGCAGCCCGAGACGGAGAATTGCCGGGGCTGCAATGCGCAACTTCGGATGCCGGATATCGAGGGATACATGGAAGAAAAACTGCGCCAGGCCGCGCTCGAATACCATCGTCTTCCAACGCCGGGAAAGATCTCGGTGTTGCCGACCAAGGGCCTCACCAACCAGATCGATCTGTCGCTCGCCTACTCGCCGGGCGTCGCCTACGCCTGCACGGCCATCAAGGACGATCCCGCGGAGGCGGCGTCTCTCACGTCGCGATCCAATCTGGTTGGCGTAGTCACGAATGGCACGGCGGTGCTGGGCCTCGGCAACATCGGTCCGCTCGCGGGCAAGCCGGTGATGGAAGGCAAGGGTTGCCTGTTCAAGAAGTTCGCCGGCATCGACGTGTTCGACATCGAAGTGGCGGAAAACGATCCCGACAAGCTCGTTGACATCGTCGCGGCGCTGGAACCGACGTTCGGCGGCATCAATCTGGAGGACATCAAGGCGCCGGAATGCTTCATCGTCGAGAAGAAGCTGCGCCAGCGCATGAAGATCCCCGTCTTCCACGACGACCAGCATGGCACCGCCATCATCGTCGCGGCGGCAATCCGCAACGCGCTTTCGCTGGTCGGCAAGGACATCTCCAAGGTGAAGCTCGCCGGATCGGGCGCCGGTGCGGCGGCACTCGCGTGCCTCGACCTGCTGGTGTCGCTGGGGCTGAAGCGCGAGAACATCACCATCTCCGACATCGCCGGTGTCGTCTACGAGGGCCGCACGGAATTGATGGACGAGTACAAGCAGCGGTTCGCGCAGAAGACCGACAAGCGCACGCTGGCCGAGATCCTCGATGGTGCCGACATCTTCCTCGGCCTGTCGGCGGGCGGCATCCTGAAGCCGGAGATGCTGAGGTCGATGGCGGACAGGCCAATCGTCATGGCGCTCGCCAATCCGGAGCCGGAGATCCGACCGGAGCTGGCGCGCGAGGTGCGCTCGGACGCGCTCATCTGCACCGGGCGCTCGGACTACCCCAACCAGGTCAACAACGTGTTGTGTTTCCCCTTCATCTTCCGCGGCGCGCTGGACGTCGGCGCCACCGGCATCACGGAGCATATGAAGGTGGCCGCAGTGGATGCCATTGCAGAGCTTGCACGTGCGGAAGCCTCCGACGTGGTGGCGTCGGCCTACGGCTCGGAACACAAATCGTTCGGCCCGGACTATCTCATCCCGACTCCGTTCGACCCGCGTCTCATCGAGCGCATTGCACCTGCCGTCGCGAAGGCAGCAATGGATTCTGGCGTTGCGACAAGACCCATCGAGGATATCGATGCCTATCGCCAGCGCCTTGCCCGCTTCGTCTACAGATCTGGGCCGGCGATGAAACCCGTGCTCGACGCTGCCAAACGCAGCCTCAAGCGGATCATATTTGCGGAAGGCGAGGACGAACGCGTGTTGCGCGCGGCGCAGACGCTCGTCGACGAAGGGCTTGTATACCCTGTTCTTGTCGGTCGCGATCAAGTTCTGGATCACCGAATCCGCAAGCTCGGTTTGAGGCTCGAGGCGGGACGAGATTTCGAGATCATCAATGGTCAGTCGAGTCCCAATCAGCAGGATGTGGAGCGCGAGTACTTCGAGCTCATGAAGCGTTCCGGCGTCACCCTCCTGATGGCGCGTGAGAAGATTCGCTCGCGCCCGTCACTGATTGCCGCAATGTACCTGCGCCGCGGCTATGTGGACGGAATGCTGTGCGGCATGCGCGGCACTTACGAGGAGCACCTTCGCTATATCCGAGAGGTGATCCCCTCACGCGCTGGCGTCACCACGCTGGCCGCCGTGAACATGCTGATGCTTACCGACCGTCAGCTCTTCATCTGTGATACCTACGTTAACCGCGAGCCGACAGCCGAGCAGATCGTCGAAATGACGCTGCTGGCGGCCGACGAGGTGCGTCGGTTTGGCCTCGTCCCGCGGGTTGCGTTGCTCTCACACTCCAGCTTTGGAAGCTCGAACGCCCCGGAGGCGGCCAAGATGCGCAGGGCGGTGACCATGCTTCGCGACACCGACCCGGACCTGCAAGTGGACGGCGAAATGCGCGGCGATGCTGCGCTCATGAACACCCTGCTCCACGACATCATGCCGGATGCGCAACTCAAGCATGACGCCAATCTGCTCATCATGCCATCGGTCGATGCCGCCAACATCGCCTATAACCTGTTGAAAGTCACCTCGTCGAATAACATCACCATCGGCCCGATGCTGATTGGTACAAACAAGCCTGCACATATCCTCGAGCCCAATGCCAGCGTGCGGCGCATCGTCAATATGGCAGCGCTAACGGCTGTCGATGCGGCGAAGGCAGCAGAGGGCTGAATTCGCGGGAAGCGATCAGGTTCCAGCAGTTGAGATCAACGTGCCAGACGCGGCCAGGCGGCGAGGCGACGTAATGCCTCCTCCATGTCGGCTGTCGAGCCGGCGTAGGAGAAGCGGATGTAGTGGTGTCCGCGCGCGGGGTCGAAGTCGATGCCGGGCGTGACCGCGACGCCGGCTTCTGCGAGCATGGCGTTGGCAAAGGCCAGGCTGTCGTCGGTGAGATGACCGACATTGCAGTAGAGGTAGAAGGCACCGTCCGCGGGCACGATGTCGGATAGACCGAGGCGCGGCAGCCCGGCGAGCAGCAAGGCGCGGTTGCGCGCATAGACGGCAGTATTCTTCTCCAGTTCATCTTTCCCGTCGAACGCGGCGAGGGCTGCAACCTGGGAGATGGCGGGCGGAGCGATGTAGAGATTCTGGGCGAGGCGCTCGATAGGGCGGACCAGGCGCTCGGGAACCACCATCCAGCCGATGCGCCATCCTGTCATCGAGAAATACTTCGAGAAGGAGTTGATGACGATCGACTCCTGGGAATGCGCGAGTGCGGTTCCGGCCTTCATGGCGTAGGTCAGGCCGTGATAGATCTCATCGGACATGAACCAGATGCCGCGCTTCTCGCATAGCGACGCTACCGCGGCGAGGCGCTCCGGTTCGAGCATGGTGCCGGTCGGGTTGGCAGGGCTTGCGATCAGGATGCCATCAAGCCCATGCGGGCCGTCGGCCAGCGCGGCGATCGCCTCCGGCGTCGGCATCCAGCGCGTTGCCGCGTCGGTTCTGATTGCCACCGGCACTTGGCCGAGCGCGGTGAGGATATGGCGATAGCACGGGTAGCCCGGCTCCGGCAGCGCGACGCGGGCGCCGACATCAAAGAGCGCCAGGAAGGCGAGCACGAAGCCTGCTGATGACCCAGTCGTCACGACCACGCGCGAGGGCGCAACATCAACGTCGTAGGCTTCGCGATAGTGGCGTGCGATCCGTTCGCGCAGGGCAGCGGTGCCCAGCGCCAGCGTGTAGCCGAGCGCTTCGGTGTCGATCGAACGCTTTGCTGCCTGGCGGGCGGCGAGCGGTGCCGGCGTTGCCGGCTGGCCAACTTCCATATGAATGATGCGTCTGCCAGCCGCCTCAAGTGCCGCTGCGTTGCGCATCACGTCCATGACGATGAAGCTATCGATGCCGCTGCGCCGTGATGCCACGCGCGCAGCCGCGAGCCGGGAGGTCGGCATCGGACCTGGCGTGGGCTGTTCTGATGCCATGTTCGTCAAGCTCCAATATCCGTTGCCCGCCGCTGCTCGCAGATTTCGGTCGGGGCCCACCGGCGAGTACCTTAATCGCGACCTGAGCCAACCCGGGTCGAACCAGTGACCCCTACCCGTTGCAGCCGCCTTGCTGCCGCCCCATTGTCGCCAATTGTGTTGATGGCGCAGTGCGAACAACTTTGGAACCTAGACAGCGTTCAGGCAGCAGTGCGACGTTATAGTGGGTGTGGATGGTGGCGGCCAGTGCTGCATCCGACGTTATGACCCTGACATCGCTGAGTTTGCGATCTGCGCCGGGTGATCGCATTGACCACCTCGTAGCCGCTTACTAGGCTCGACCAAGCTGGGAAGCAGAATCGCCAAGTTCAATCAAGTGGAAGGCCATACTCCTGTTATGTCGTCGTTCAACACCATTTCGATCCGGGTTCGGCAGGTGGCGCTCACGCTCGCATGTACCGCTACGTTCGCTGCAGGCGCATCCTTTTCGTCCTCGACTGCTCGAGCCGACGGCTTGCCCCTGATCCGTGACGCCGAGATCGAAACACTGCTCAATGATTACGCCAAGCCGATCTTCCGGTCGGCCGGGCTCGGAACCGGCCGCATCAGCATGCGCATCGTGCGCAACAATGCGTTCAATGCGTTCGTGGTCGATGGGCGCAACGTGTTCATCCATACCGGCACGCTGCTGCAATCGGAGACGCCCAACCAGGTGATCGGCGTCATTGCGCACGAGACCGGACACATCTCCGGCGGTCACATGGCTGCGCTGCGCACGCGCATCGCTCGCGACCAGACCAAGATATTGCTGGCGCAGGTGCTCGGCATCATCGCGCTCGGCGCTGGTGCCGCGGCCGGAGGCGACACCGGACGCGATCTGGGCAACGCGGGTCAAGCGGTCATGTACGGTGGATCGGAAATCGTCATGCGATCGCTGCTGTCGGAACGGCGCTCGCAGGAATCGGCGGCCGATCAGGCAGGTCTGAAGTACCTCAACGAGACCAAGCAGTCCGGCATCGGCATGCTGCAGACGTTCGAGCGGTTCGCACAGCAAGAGTACATCTCTGATGCGCAGAAGGATGTGTTTGCCAGAAGCCATCCGGTCGCCACCGACCGACTTGCCCGGCTGCGTGAGCTCGTTGAGAAAAGTGCCAACTACAGCAAGAAGGATCCGCCCGAGCTGCAGCTCAGACACGACCTGATGCGGGCCAAGCTGGCGGGCTACCTGGAAAACCCACGCACGGTCTTCAACCGCTATCCGGAGCGCGATCAATCGATGCCCGCGCGCTATGCCAGGGCGATCGCACGCTATTTCATGGGCGGCCCGAAGGCCGTCGACGACTCGGTTGCCGAGATCGAAAAGCTGATCAAGGAAAAGCCGGACTACGCCTACTTCTGGGAGTTGAAGGGCGATCTGCTGATGCGTTCGGGCAAGCCGCGTGAAGCGATCGCACCGCTGCGGCAGGCGTTGAAGCTCGATGTCGACGCGCCCCTCATTCAGGTGCAACTGGCGACGGCCATGCAGCAATCGGGCGACGAGCAGGTGTTGGCGGAGTCGATCAGCCTGCTGCGCAAGGCGGTGATCAGCGACGTAAATCCTTCCGCTCACAGAATGCTGGCCAATGCCTATTACAAGCAGGGCAAGCAGTCGGCCGCCGATGCCGAAACGGCGCAGGCCTATTTCCTGGAAGGCGACATCAAACAGGCGCAAATCTTCGCGAAACGTGCCCAGCGTCAGCTTAAGCAGGGCACACCGGAATGGTTGCGCAATGACGACATCATCAATTACAAGCCGGAAACCTGATCCCGCGGGCCAGATTTGCATTCAATGGGCCGCCTGACCGCCGATCCAGCCAGCCGCGGTGAACCGCCGCAATCATGAGAGAGACGCCAATGAGCCTTCCGACATCCTCGACGATGCCAGTGACGGAGTTCGCGCGCACGAAGCGCTCGCGGCTGTGGGTATTGAGCGCTGCCGCTGCCTGCGGCGCCGCGCTGCTGTCCCCATCCGTTGGCGCCCAGGAGGCGGGAAAGGCGCCGCCTCCTGCCGCCTCGTCGAGTTTCTCCGGCGCGCAGAAGAGCGAGATCGAAAACATCGTCAAGGAGTACCTGCTGAAGAACCCGGAAGTCTTCATGGAGGTCCAGGCCGCTCTCGAATCGAAAATGGAGAAAATCCAGGCGGAGAAGCTCAAGGCAGCACTGGCCGCCAACGCGGATACCGTTTTTCGTGATGCCGATGCGCCGGTTGCGGGGAATCCCAAGGGCGACGTCACGGTGGTCGAGTTCTTCGATTACAACTGCGGCTATTGCAAGCGCGGGTTCCCGGATCTCGCCAAGTTCATGGAGAGTGATCCCAACGTGCGCGTTGTTTTCCGCGAGTTGCCGATCCTTTCGAAGGGCTCCGAAGAGGCGGCTCGCGTCGCGATCGCGTCCAACATGCAGGGCAAGTACTGGGAGTTCCACAAACGGATGATCGTGCATCCGGGTCAGGCCAATGAGTCGAGCGCGCTGAAGATTGCTGAAGCTGCCGGCCTCGACATGGCGCAGCTCAAGACCGACATGAAGTCTCCCAAGGTCGATGAACAGATCAAAAAAGTGCGTGAGCTGGCACAGACCCTCAACATCACGGGCACCCCGCATTTCCTCGTCGGCAACCGCTCGATTCCGGGGGCGCCGCAGGATCTGGTCGAGCAGCTCAAGAGCGACACTGCCGCCATCCGCAAGGATGGTGGCTGCACATATTGCTAAGGCGGCTTGTCAGGGTATCCGACGCGATCGCCGATGGTGATCGGCCGGTCGCGGATGATGCTCTGGGGGGCCCAGATCCTGACGCGCCGAATGGCGCAAATGCGTAATACGGCGGCGGATCCACGGGGTGCGCCGCCGCCTGTTTTCCGGGCGAACCGAGCGGCTACGACGAGAAACCGGCAGGCGTTGGATTTCAAACACTTGCGCTGTTGCCGACTCTCAACAATCTTGTCGCGCTCGCCCTTTTCCGGCCCGCGGAAAGCTGATAAACGGGCGGGTGATTTCTCATTCGAAACGTCCTCCGGCCCATCGGCCGGCTGTTGTTTCGCCTAGCAATTCTTGCCGAACTGTCGCGCCACATGGCCAAGCCGATCTATGTCCTCAATGGGCCGAACCTGAATCTTCTGGGCGTGCGCGAGCCGCATGTCTATGGACACGAGACGCTTGCCGACGTCAGGCGGCGCGCCGAAGGGGCGGCGGCGGCACACGGACTGACGCTGGAATTCCGCCAGTCCAACGACGAGGGCCAGCTGATCGACTGGGTGCAGGAGGCGCGCGACAAAGGCGCCGGCATCATCGTCAACGCCGGTGGGCTCACGCACACCTCGATTGCCTTGCTCGACGCCTTGCAGGCCGCCGAGCTGCCGGTGATCGAGGTGCACCTTTCCAACATCTTCCGCAGGGAGGCGTTCCGGACGCACTCCTACATCTCGCTGGCGGCCAAGGGCGTCATTTGCGGGCTCGGCGCCAAGGGCTACGAACTGGCGGTGGCGGCAATGGCCGATCTGGTCTCAGCCAGCAGCGGGAAGAAGGCATGAAGACGCGCCGCAAGCCCGGCGCCGACAAGAAGGAACGGACCGGCATGACCGCCAAGACTTCTGATTCCAAGGGCAGCGCCGAGCAGGAGATGATCCGCGATCTGGCGGAGCTATTGAATGAGACGGGATTGTCGGAAATCGAGATCGAGAAGAGCGGCCTCAGAATCCGGGTCGCCCGCCAATTGACCGTGTCGGCGGTGTCGGCGCCGGTTGCCGCGCCCCTCGCGGCCGTCGCAGCCGCCCTGCCAGTCGCAGCTCCCGCTGCACCTGTTGCCGATGCGGGCAGTGACCTGTCGAAGCATCCCGGCGCGGTGAAGTCGCCAATGGTGGGAACCGCATATCGCGCTCCGGAGCCCGGTGCGGCTCCCTTTATCGAGATTGGCAAGCGGGTCGCCTCCGGCGATACGCTGCTGATCATCGAGGCGATGAAGACGATGAATCAGATCCCGGCGCCGAAGGCGGGAACGATCACGGCAATCCTGTTCGAGAACGGTCAGCCGGTCGAGTTCGGCGAGCCGCTGGTGGTCATCGAGTGAAAGGAAGGGAGTGGGGAGTAAGGAGTGGGGAATGGGGAAGACCGCTTCGGGTTGCGTCTGCCTACTCCCTATTCGCTACTGCCTACTCCCATTGGAAACATGTTCGACAAAGTCCTGATCGCCAATCGCGGAGAGATCGCGCTGCGCATTCAGCGCGCGTGCAAGGAACTCGGCATCTCAACTGTCGCGGTACATTCGACGGCAGATGCGGATGCCATGCATGTACGCCTTGCTGACGAAAGCGTGTGCATCGGCCCGCCGCCGGCCTCGGAAAGCTATCTCAACATTCCGCGGCTACTGGCTGCCTGCGAGATCACCGGTGCGGATGCGGTTCACCCGGGCTACGGCTTCCTGTCGGAGAACGCGCGCTTCGCGGAGATTCTGGAGGAGCACAACATCGCCTTCATCGGACCGACGTCCGAGCACATCCGCATCATGGGCGACAAGATCCAGGCGAAGGAGACCGCCAAGTCGCTCGGCATTCCGGTCGTGCCCGGCTCGGACGGCGGGGTGAAGAACGAAGCGGAGGCCATGAAGGTGGCCAAGCAGATGGGCTTTCCGGTGCTCATCAAGGCGGCGGCCGGTGGCGGCGGTCGCGGCATGAAGGTCGCGCACCGGCCGGAGGATCTGGGGACGGCACTTTCCACGGCGCGCGCGGAGGCCAAGGCCGCGTTCGGCGATGATGCTGTCTACGTGGAGAAGTATCTCACCAAGCCGCGCCATATCGAGATCCAGGTGTTCGGCGACGGCCAGGGCAATGCCATCCATCTGGGCGAGCGCGACTGCTCGCTGCAGCGTCGCCACCAGAAGGTCTGGGAGGAAGCGCCCTCACCGGCTCTCAATGCCGCCTCGCGCGCCAAGATCGGCGAGACGGTGGCGGATGCTATGCGCAAGCTGAAGTACCGCGGCGCGGGCACCATCGAATTCCTGTTCGAGGATGGCGAGTTCTACTTCATCGAGATGAACACGCGCCTGCAGGTTGAGCACCCCGTCACCGAGATGATCACCGGCATCGATCTGGTCCTTGAGCAGCTGCGCGTCGCCTCCGGTGCGCAGCTGACGCTGAAGCAGTCGGATGTCACATTCTCGGGCCACGCCATCGAGTGCCGAATCAATGCCGAGAATGCGCACACGTTCCGGCCGTCGCCGGGCAAGATCACCTACTGGCATCCGCCGGGCGGGTTGGGCGTCAGGGTCGATTCCGGCGTCTACCAGGGCTATACGATCCCGCCCTACTACGACAGCTTGATCGGCAAGCTGATCGTGCATGGGAAGACGCGCAACGAGTGCCTGATGCGCCTCAAGCGCGCGCTCGGCGAGTTCGTCATCGATGGCATCGAAACGACGATCCCGCTGTTCAACGAACTGATCCGCCAGCCCGACATCGCCAACGGCCTCTACGACATCCACTGGCTGGAAAAATTCCTGGGCAAGTCGTAGGCGACGGGCCACAGGTTGTCGGCGGATTGGCAGCGCTGGCCCGCAGGCGCTTCCATCGAGGTCGTTCACGGCCTAAGATTCATTCCGAGAATAGGGCAGGTACCGATCCGCGTGCACGGAGAACGGTTGTGTGCCCCTTATCGAAATATAGTTGGAGCTCCAGCCCCCCGATGACGTCGCGGGACGACATCCTGGTCGAGATCACGCCGCAGGTCCTGCTGAAGGCCTACAGCTGCGGCATCTTCCCGATGGCAGAGAGCTCGGACGACCCGGCGCTCTACTGGATCGAGCCGCAGCATCGCGGCATCCTTCCGCTTGATGACGCGCATGTTCCTAAGAGACTTGCGCGAACGGTGCGGACCACCGATTTCAAGGTGCGGGTCGACACCGATTTCGAGGGCACGATCGAGGGATGCGCGGCATCGCGTCCGGGCCGCCGTTCGACCTGGATCAACACGCGCATCAGGTCGCTCTACCGTGAGCTGTTCGCGCTCGGGCATTGCCACACCGTCGAGGTATGGGATGGAGAGCGGCAGGTGGGCGGACTCTACGGCGTCGCGCTTGGTGGTGCATTTTTTGGAGAGAGCATGTTCTCCTACGAGCGGGATGCCTCGAAGATCGCGCTCGTCCATCTCGTAGCGCGCCTGATTGCCGGCGGGTTCACGCTGCTCGACACGCAGTTCGTGACAGAGCACTTGAGACAATTCGGAACCGTCGAGGTCGACCGGGATGCGTTCCAGAAGCGGCTCGATTCGGCGCTCAAAGTGACGGGCAATTTCAAGCGTCTTTCCGCGTCGGCAAGTCCGCAAGACGTGCTCGCAATTCTCAAGCAGGCCGGCGCGATGGGCTGATGCACCAGGCGTTGTTCGCCTTTGATGGAATCGCGAATGCGTTTTGTTTCTCTCCTTTGAGCAGGTTTTTCACGGCTCAGCCGCTCAACGCTTCAGCGAAAAATGCCCCAGCGACGATGTTCCTGACGGAACTGCCCGCTTCGGTGCAGGCCTACATTCTCCCAGCATCGGCATAGTGCCGTGTGGCGGCACCGGACAGCCAACAGTGGTTTGCCACTCATGCCACCACATCTCGTCATAGGAGAAATCTCGTGAAAAAGTCCCTCGTCCTTGCGGCACTCATCGCCAGCGTTGCGAGCGCCGCACCCATGACTGCCGCCGAAGCCGGACGGTTGCATTTTGACAAGCATCGCCATCATCACCACCATCATGGTCACTTCCATCACTACAGGCCGTACTACTACGTCCATTCGGGCGACGGATGCGGCTACTTCTACAAGAAATGGAAGTGGACCGGCCTCATCTACTGGAAGCACAAGTACTACAATTGCATCGCCTGACGACTGCGATACGTCGAAGCCATGACAACCTCATTGCGCCGAAAAAGCTCGATGCAGCTTCGATGATGCAGGCGCCAACTGCTGTCCCCTCGGGAAAAGCTCGAGGGGACACTTATTGTTTCTGAATGTTTCATTAACGCTGAAATTCCGCGGAAATTCCCGTTTCCAAAACTGCGCCCGAACGTCGCGATTAGACGAATGGCATTTGTCTCAAAGTCGAGGCATCCCCTAGTGTGCACCGGCCGGGCGCCAGGTTTTGGGGGCTACGGGAAACGCAGAGGGCACCAGGGCTAACAGGCTTGAAGTGAGATTGCGTATGAAGAACCTGACCAAGGCGAGAGCACTCGCTTTGGCAACTCTCCTCGCGTTTTGCATGGGAGTTGCTCTTCCCTCCGCCGATGCGCTCGCGCGCGGCAATTCTGACAAGTCCGCGGCTGCGGAAAACGAAAGCGCAAAGAAGTCCAAACACTACAAGTCCAGATCGGCGAAACGGACCGGCTGGGCGAAAAGAAAGTCGTCGTCTCGAAATGCCTCGCGCCAGGCGCGAGGGCATCGCCACGCTCACTCGCACCGGCATGCCAAGTCTCATCGCCGCCACGCGCATCGCAAGCACGCGCAGGCGAGGCAGGTTCAGCGCCGCACGCGATCTGCATCGCATCGACGCCACCGCACAGCCGATGGCGGCCGCCGCGCCGGATACCGCCACCACCGCATGAGCCTTGGCGCAACCACGGCTACACAGAGCCGCAGCATGCATAGGCATCGCGAGTCGTCGGGCAATATCAGCTGGTCGGCAAGCTCCGGCTGCCTCAACAGCGGCCTGCGCTCGATCATGCATCAGGTTGCAGCGGCATTTGGAAGCCTGCGCGTCAATTCCACGTGCAGAAGCCGGTCGCACAACAGCGCAGTCGGCGGCGCCACCCACTCGCATCATCTTACCGGCGATGCCGTAGACTTCCGGGTGTTCGGCAACATCGGCGGAGTGGCCTCGTTCCTGCGCTCGCATAGCGGGGTCGGCGGCTTCAAGCACTACGGTGGCGGCCTGTTCCACATCGACACGGGCCCACGCCGAAGCTGGTGACACGCGAAGGATAAACGCCAATTCAAAGCCGCGCTCGTGCGCCGGAGTCCAGATCGGGGTCCGGCGCATGGGCGCTTTTTTTTTGGAGGAACGAACCAAATTGGCGCCTGTCCCATGCGGAACAGCACGCGCAGCCGACGTCAGGCATTCTCAAAACATCGAGAGCGGCACGACCCCTGGCCACTCCCGAGCGGTGAAACGGAACGAAAGGAGTGTACTGGACTACTCTCTCATCGATGCTTCCTCCCCGTTCGACTCGTGACTGCGGACTCCCCCGTCCTCCCTCACGCCCCCAACGCAGCGCGAGTCACTGGCCCCCTGCTACTCCCGCAGGGGGCCTTTTTCGTTTTACGTTGGTGATCATCCCGCGCCAAAATTGCGCGGCGTGCGTTCAGCCCATGGCGTCCGATTTCGCGCGGCCGGTATGGCGGCGCTGATCCATCTGCAGCGAATAGACCGAGAATATGATCCAGCCGAGATTGAAGATGATACCGGCGAGTATCACATAGCCGCCGGAGATCGGTCCAACCGCCGTCCGCTCGAACAGCTGCGAGACTTCGCTCAGCGGTGTGGGATGGATGGCGATCTTGCCGTAGTAGGCGACCGACTGAATGCCGAGAATCCAGACGTAGCTGCGCCTCAGCCTGCGACCAAGTGCCGTCATCAGCGATATGTGATGATGCGGTCGCATGTAGTCCTCGGCGAGCGTGTTCTGCCAACCGTCGCCATTGAGCAGCGGCTCGCCACGCAGCATCGGCGCGTAGAAATGCTTCTCGAGCCACCGCGCACGCGCGCGCCATACGTTGAAGTAGCGATACCGCCGCGCCTCGAAAGTCAGGAACACGATGACCAAGAGCCCCACCAGCAGCAGCGGCACGGGCGAGGCCTCGCGGCTGGAGAACGTCACCGAAAGCGCAATGCCAAGGGATGCAACCGCCCAGTTGGTGGTGGCATCCAATCGCGTCCGCCATACCGTCGAGCGGTAGACCTCGCCGCGATAGAGATGCGCGAGCGCGCCGAGCTCGGCGGCCGAATAAACCGTCGGCTCCATAGGCAAGCCCGAAATATCTGCTTCGCCATCGTTGCTCATGCCACGCTCCAACTTGCGCCGCGAACCTGATGGCGCGGGTTCGATCCTATCGCGTTAGAGGGGGTCGGTTCACTGGACAAAAGTTGTGCGATGCAAGACGGCGGCCCGGGTTGCAGGCCCGGTCAGCCGCTCAAGAGCCGCCAGAGCTGGCCGGTCAGCACCGAAAGGCCCACCAGCATGAGGCCCGCTGCGACGACGGCGAGACGCATGGTCAGCTCGGAATAGGCCATGCGCGCCAGGCGCGGCGAGCGCAGTTGGTCCTTCAGCCAGAAGAGGCCGAGGATCAAGGCCAGCAGGAGGGCACCGGACAGCAAATAGTGCATGGCCTGATTGTACCTGCAGCAACGGCACAAGCCCACCATGACCGGGGGCCGCGGAATTAGCGGCTTCGACGGCGCGATGGATCGGCCATGATGTTCAGCCATGTATATCGAGTAGAAAAGGCTCTTGACCTGCCTCACGTGTGACGGCGGCGGTGGAGCGATTTTGCGACAGACCCGATATTTCCCAGGCGGCACGCGATTGTCGTGCTGATTCGGTTTCCGCAGCCGCCGTCTTTGGGTCTTCGCCACCTTACGGTTCCGGCGAGGTGAAATTGCACGCCCATCAAATTGCACGCCCATCAAGTTGCCGGGGCTATTCTACGGGAGATTGCTTTTGTGTCGGCGCGCCTTGAAGCAGATGAATTGTGTGCACATGCACTACGATCCGGATCAGTTTCCGTCACTCGAGCACTTGGTAATTTCAATCCCTGGAGGAGGCTTTGAATGTATTGCCAAGGACTTCGGCGCGAAGCCGGAGACGTCCGTTTTTCAGCCACTGGGCGATGCATTTCAGCGGGCCGCCTTCCACCAGCTGCAGATTGGAGAATTGAGCTGGAGGTTTAAAATAGGCGCGGTTTTTGAGGTTCCTAGCCAAAGGTTCCGAGCTGCCGGCATGGTCTTCAGATGTTTTTCCCGGGCATTTCGTTTTCAAGAGTCAGGAATGGCGGCAATCAATTCCATTCCGAATGGTTGCCAATTACGATGACTTCCTTGCAACAATTATTCGAGAATATGCGCTGCTGCGAATTCGCGCATTGGCGAAGCGAATTGAACGTGCTCTATTTCCTTCACGCCCGATAACTCAAAAAAGCATATTCCCTGAATTGGGCAGGGCGTTTCCGGATGGATTGGTCAAATGCGGCGGTGGCGATCCGATCGGTTCGCGCCGGCCGCCGTGACCCGTCACGGATGCGGGTGCGGTGCACAGGCAACAGCCGGTACCGTGCTGAAATGCACGTGAATAGCGTTGGTAAGAGTACGACAGCTCTAGATGCGCCGAACCCAATTCAAATTTCACCTGAGAGGATGACACCGATGTTGAGATCGAAACTTGCCGCACTTGCCATTGCAGTGGCGGCAATGATTGCTGCCATGCCCGGGGCCAAGGCTGGCGAAATCGAGCAGGCCTCTGCCACCTTGAATGCGATCGACCGCGATATGGGCGCCGCTCGCTCGCACGCCGAGTACAACTACGAGCAGATGAACCGCGCACAGATGGCGCTGCAGTGGCACGCCCGCATGGAGCGGGTGCGGGGTGCACAGATGACCCGTTCGGGCTGCGCGCAGCCGCGCTCGGAGCAGGTCTGGCACTACTGCGCAGGGCTCTACCGGGATCTGCAGGAGCACGCCCGTGCCCGGCAGTACTGGATCAATGTTGCCGAAGCGAGCCGCGCCAACCACGTGGCGGCCGTCAACCACATGGACCAGCTGAACCAGGCTGGCTACGCGTGGAAGACGCATCTGGCGATGCTGCAGGGCCAGAGCACCGTCCTTGCGGATCTCGACTAAGTCCAAGAAACGCACTTCCCTTCGCTCGGCCAGCCGAAAGGCAATGGCCGGGCGGGGAAGGGTGTTCTCTCGGACTGCTGTTCCTGCGGCGTCACGCGTGTCTATGTCACACGTGCCTACATGAATGTCGGAAACGGGTTAAGAAGAGCAGGCGAAATAACGGGCAAAAGCATTCAAACCACCGCATAAGCCATCGTTTGATCTCAACAGCCATCGGCCCGGATCGGCGCGGCTGATTTCTCAACGAAAGCGCGCGACCGCTACGGAATCATTCCCACTCGATCGTGCCGGGTGGCTTCGAGGTGACGTCGTAGACGACGCGATTGATGCCCTTCACCTCGTTGATGATGCGGGTGGCGGTGCGCGTCAGGAACTCGTGGGTGAAGGGGAAGCTGTCGGCCGTCATGCCATCGGTCGAGGTGACCGCGCGAAGGCCACAGACGTGGTCATAGGTGCGCGCATCGCCCATCACGCCGACCGTGCGCACCGGCAAGAGCACCGCGAACGCCTGCCAGATCTGATCGTAGAGCCCCGCCGCGCGGATCTCCTCCAGATAGATGGCGTCGGCCTGGCGCAAGATCTCCAGCTTCTCTTCCGTGATGGCGCCGGGCATGCGAATGGCAAGACCCGGCCCCGGGAACGGATGCCGACCGATGAAATGCGCGGGCAGCCCCAGCTCGCGGCCCAATGCGCGCACCTCATCCTTGAAGAGCTCGCGCAAAGGTTCGACGAGCTTCAGGTTCATGCGCTCGGGCAGGCCGCCGACGTTGTGATGCGACTTGATCGTCACCGATGGACCGCCGGTGAACGACACGCTCTCGATGACGTCGGGATAGAGCGTGCCCTGCGCCAGGAACCCTGCACCGCCGACCTTCTTTGCCTCGCGCTCGAAAACATCGATGAAGAGCCCGCCGATGATTTTGCGCTTTCTTTCCGGATCATCGACGCCCTTCAGAGCGGACAAGAACTCGTCGCGCGCATCGACGTGGACCAGGGGAATGTTGTAGCTCTCACGAAACAGTGAGACCACCTCCTCGGCCTCGTTCTGACGCAACAGCCCGTGGTCGACGAAGATGCAGGTGAGCTGATCGCCGACCGCTTCATGAATGAGTACGGAGGCAACGGCGCTGTCGACGCCTCCCGAAAGACCGGAGATGACGCGACCCTTGCCGACCTGCGCGCGGATCTTCTCGATCTCGCTCGAGCGGAAGTGCGCCATGGTCCAATCGCCGGGAAGCCCGGTGATGCGGTGCACGAAGTTTGAGATGAGACGGGCGCCGTCCGGCGTATGCACGACCTCGGGATGGAACTGCACGGCATAGAGCTTGCGCTTCTCGTTGGCGATTGCCGCGAACGGCGCTCCGCGCGAGACGGCGATCACCTCGAAGCCGTCGGGAAGTTTCGTCACGCGATCGCCATGGCTCATCCAGACCTGGTGCTTCTCGCCCGGTTTCCAGACGCCTTCGAACAGTGCCGAGGGCTTCACGACCTCAAGCTCGGCGCGGCCAAATTCGCGGTGATGACCGGCTTCTACGAGACCGCCTTGCTGAGCCACCATGGTCTGCTCGCCGTAACAGATGCCGAGCACGGGAAGACCCGATCGAAACACCCAGTCGGGTGCGCGCGGCGTGCCCATCTCTGTCACGCTCGCAGGACCGCCCGAGAGGATCACCGCACGCGGATTCAAGCGCTGCAGCGCGCCTTCGGCATTGTTGAACGGCACGATCTCCGAATAGACGCCAGCCTCGCGTACGCGCCGCGCAATCAGCTGGGTCACCTGGCTGCCGAAATCGATGATGAGAACGGTATCAGACATTGTGTATCTAGTGGATCCTCAAGAGGCGTGGGCAGGAGGCGTCAGCAGGCGCCGGGCCGGTTCAAACCTTTCGGTGGCGGCAAGGCCCAGAGAGAACACCCGGCGCCCAGAGCGTCAAGGCGTGCCTTGAAGTTGCTCACGGGGAAGCATCAGCACCTGTGCTTTTTGTCCGTCAATGGCGTTATTCTCCAATTGTTCCTGGGTGGCGGACATATTTCCGAAATGGGTTGACGAGGCGTATGGCGATTCGAAGCTGGACGGCTGCAATTTGCAGCGGGACCATACGTTCTGCGATATGAGTGGGTGCGAAGCGCGGCTGAGACACGGCGCAGCGTATCGCGGAAATACCTTCAGATCGGCCACGCGGGAACAATTCCACATGCTCGAAGCACCTGTCGTGGCCGTGTTTATCGCGGCCCTTGTCACCGCAATCGCCACCGGGCTTGGAGCGCTGCCATTCCTCATCGTGCCCAAGATCTCGCCACGCTGGATGTCGCTGTCGCACGCGCTGGCCGCGGGGCTAATGCTGGCCGCGTGCCACGGCCTGATCGCGGAAGGGATTGCATTGAGCCCGGCGCGCGTGCTGATCGGCATCCTGCTCGGCCTCGTTGGAATCGTCGTTGGGCATCGCCTGGTTGCGGACGGCGGGACGCACGAGATTGCCAACCTCAAGGGACTGGATGCCAGCAAGGCGCTGCTGATCGTCGGCGTGATGACCGTGCATTCGTTCGCGGAAGGCGTGGCGGTCGGCGTCTCGTTTGCGGGGGATGGCGCCTTGGCGAAGTTCATCTCGACTGCAATCGCCGTGCACAACATTCCCGAGGGCCTGGCAATCGCACTCGTCCTGGTGCCGCGCGGCACACCAGTCTGGCAGGCTGCGCTGTGGTCGATCTTCACGAGCTTGCCGCAACCATTGATGGCGGTGCCGTCCTACCTGTTCGTCGAAGCGTTCCAGCCGCTGTTGCCGATGGGCTTCGGCCTTGCAGCGGGAGCCATGATCTGGCTAGTGTTCTCGGAGCTCGTGCCGGAGGCCAACGAGCACGAAAGTTCAGACAATGTTGCAATCGCCGTGACGCTTGCGTTCGCTGCCATGATCGCTTTCCAGTATCTCGTGCTGAAGTGAAGTCGAGAGTCCTGAACGCGACGGAATTGCCGTCAGCACATTACAACCAATCGTTTCCGTGACAGACGTTCAAGTGTTCAGCTGCCATATCGCGAAATTCAAAGCTGTAGCGAAGCTGACCCAGGCGGCGTACGGAACGAAAAGTGCTGCCGCCTTCGGCACGGGACGCCATGTCAGCGCGATGAATGCAATGATGGCAGCCCAGAGCATCGCAATGTCGACAAGGGCGAACGTAATGTTCTTCTGGCCGAACATCAGGTACGACCAGGCGGCGTTGAGGGCCATCTGGACGCCCCAGACGATGACGGGCGCCGAAAAACCCCGCCGCCGCCACGCAAACCAGCCGGCGAGCGCAATCATCACGTAGAGTATCGTCCAGACCGGGCCGAACAGCCAGTTCGGCGGTGTCCAGGTTGGCTTTGCGAGAGCGGCGTACCACTCGCCCGGCATGTATTGAGTGCCGAACAGAGAAGCGAGAGCCGTCAACGCGGCGAATACAGCGAGCGAAACGTATGTCGACATCAAGCCTCCAGCGAGCCTCTATTCCAACAGTGTAGCATGACTGATTGGGTCGTATTTCTCTTGAAAGACATTGCGCGTCCACAGGCAGGGCGCCTGCCCTCATTCAACGGCATGGTACTTCATAACCGTGACGATGCCAGGCTCCTGATCGCCTGCAAGGTTTCCGGGATCGCACCGTAAATCCAGAAGTGCCCAGCGCCGTCGATGGTGGTTAACTCGCAGGTCGGGATAAGGGTTGCGAGCCGCAAGGCAACCTGCACCGGGACAATCACGTCGGCGGTGCCCTGCCAAAGCCGCGCGGGTGCGGTGATGGCCGAATAGTCGACATCCCAAGGCTCCGAATATATCTCAAGATCGGCGATGCCTCCCTGCGCGCCATGGCGCGATGCTTCCATGGTCATGGCGATCATGCTGCGCGTAACGTCCTCGCGGGCCAGGATCGTGCGATCTGTCTGCGGCAGGAGATGCGTGAAGGCCGATGCAAAAAGCCTGGGCGCGACCCGGAACGAACGCGCGGCGATCTCCGCATTGATGCGCAAGAGCCATGGATGACGCGGCAGATCGAGGAAGAACGTGCGGTGCGCAACGCTCAAGTGCGCGGGATTGACTGCCGACCGGGACGCCACATCGGCCAGCGGACCGAGCGGGCTGACGAGCGCCAGCGCCGTTACCCGGTGGCCAAGGTGCGCGGCGAGCGCCACGGCATAGGGTCCGCCGCCGGAAATGCCGAGGATCGCGAAGCGGTCGAGCAGCAGCGCGTCGGGCAGTTCGGCGAAGACCTGCGTGCGACTGTGCAGCGTCGCACCGTAATCGAGCGGTGAGAGACCATAGCCCGGGCGATCGAATGCGATCAGCCGCAAGCCCTGCTCGCGTGCGGCGGCATCGGCGACGTCGAACATCAAGCGCGAGGCGGGCGCACCGTGAAGCGCCAGGACGGGCAGGCCGTCGGGTGCACCGAACTCGATCACGCCGAGGCGGCGTCCGGAGCGCAGTGTTACGAGGCGGCTTTCTGCCATAGCCGGAGCGAGCACTGCTACCACTCCTGTGTCTCCAAGAGGACGTCCGCACAAGTCGGCGGCGTTCGTACTATGTGGCGGTTGCTCGGTTGACGAGGGCGATGAAGAAGCCGTCGGTGCCGTGGCGCGCCGGTGTCAACTGCAAGGTTCCAGTGCGGCCATCAGCCGATTGGGGAGGCGAGCCGGGCAGATGGCGTTGCCAGACTGTTTCGATCGGCTCCAGCGCGTAGTCCGGATGGGCAGCGAGGAACGCTTCGATGCGATCGAGATTCTCCTCGGGAAGTATCGAGCAGGTGACGTAGACGAGCCTGCCGCCGGGTTTCACCAGTGCCGCGGCCTGGTTCAGCACAGCGTCCTGGTCGGCGATGCGCTGCGCCAGCGCTTCAGGCTTCAGCCGCCATTTAGAATCGGGCCTGCGCCGCCATGTGCCGGACCCCGTGCATGGCGCATCGACAAACACGACATCGAAACGCGATCCCAGCGCCTCAAGCGCGGCCTGATCACCGCCGTCCATGACCTGCACGTTACGCGCACCGGCGCGCTTCAGGCGCTCGAAGATCGGGCGCAGCTGCTTGCGGTCTGAATCGTAGGCGTAGATCTGGCCGGTGTTGTGCATCTGCGCCGCCATCGCGAGCGTCTTGCCGCCGGCGCCGGCGCAAAGGTCCAACACCTGCTGGCGCGGACCGGCGCCCGACAACGCGGCGGCGATCTGGCTCGCTTCGTCCTGCACCTCGAACCAGCCTTTGCCGTGGCCGGTCTCTGCCTCGACGTTTGGCGCGCGAGCGGGACCAATCGGTGCGGGAATGCGGATGCCAGCAGGTGCGTAACGCGTGGGTTCGGCACCAAGACGGGAGAGCGCCTTCAGTACTTTTTCGCGGTCTGTCTTCAACGTATTGACGCGCATATCGACGGGCGCGCGTGATGCGAGGACTTCGCCTTCCTCGACCAGGTGAGCGCCAAACGCGCGCTTGAGCGATGGGAGAAGCCATTCGGGAATGTCGGCGCGGACATCTTCGGGCGCCTCAGTCAATGATGCGGCGGCAAGGCAGTGTTTCTCATCTTCCGACAAGGGTGCGGGTGCGTGCGGATCGCTCGTGGATAGCGCATCGGCGAGAGTCTCGGGGGTCAATTCGAATGAGCGCAAGGCTGCGGCGAGAACCAGGGCGCGCGGCGTGTCGCTGCCCATGCGGTGGCCGAGCGAGCGGCGGCGGCGCAGCACGTCGAACACCAGTGTTCCAATTGCGGCGCGATCGCCAGAGCCGGCGAAACGGTGTGCGCGGCCCCAGTCAGCAAGCGCGACAGAGGCGGGACGGTGCTCACGCTCGATAGCTTCTAGGACCTCGATTGCCGCCGCGAGTCGACCGCCGGGCCGCATACCTCAGATGCTCCCCGAGGCAAGTATTCTCACTGCCAGATAGATCCACAACGCAGCCAGCATCATGAAGCCACCGACGTAGATCTGGAAGCGGCGGATGACCTTGTTGTTGGTGACATGGATATAGGCGTGCACGATGCGAAGGGCGACGAACGCCCAAGCCAGCCCGACGACGATGCCATCGACCTTGCCCATGACGATTGCCAGAAGGGCCGCAACGTAGAACAACACCGGCAGCTCGAACTGGTTGGCGAAGGCGTTGCCGACCTGCTTGATGTGGTCGGGCCAGGCGTCCGAACTCAAGGCAACGTCCTTGATGCGCACCTCGCCGCGGGCAGCGGAACTGGCGCGTGCGCGCCCGAGCCACGCCAGCAGGAGCAGCGTCAGCGCGACCTGCACGAATAGGGCAGCGAGGAGCAACTTGACCATCGTCATGAACCGCCGGGATAGTTTGGACTTTCGCGCGTGATCGTGACGCCATGGGCGTGGCTTTCACGCATCGCGGCAGGCGATATGCGCACAAAGCGCGCCTTGGCCTGCAACTCGGTGATGGTGGGCGCGCCGCAGTATCCCATGCCGGCACGCAGGCCGCCGACGAGCTGATGCAGGACGGCGTCGACCGGTCCCTTGTAGGGCACCTGGCCCTCGATGCCCTCGGGCACGAGCTTCAGCGTGTCGCGCACCTCCGCCTGGAAGTAGCGATCGGCCGAGCCGCGCGCCATGGCGCCGACCGAGCCCATGCCGCGGTACGACTTGTAGGTGCGGCCCTGGTAGAGATAGGTGTCGCCGGGGGCTTCATCGGTGCCGGCCAGCAAGGAGCCGACCATGACGACATCGGCGCCGGCGGCGATCGCCTTGGCGATGTCGCCCGAATACTTGATGCCGCCATCGGCGATGATCGGAATGCCGTGCTTGTGGGCGGCCTCGGCGCAGTTGGAAATCGCCGTCAGCTGCGGAACGCCAACACCCGCGACGATGCGCGTGGTGCAGATCGACCCAGGACCGATGCCGACCTTGACGCAATCCGCTCCGGCATCGATCAGCGCTTCGGTCGCATCCGCAGTGGCGACGTTGCCGGCGACGACCTGGGCCGCGTTCGACATCTTCTTGATGCGCGAGACGGCCTCCAGAACGCGGCGTGAATGGCCGTGGGCGGTGTCGACGACGATCAGATCGCAACCGGCGGCAATCAGGCGCTCGGTGCGCTCATAGCCGTCCTGGCCGACGGTAGTGGCGGCGGCGACGCGCAGGCGGCCCTGCTCGTCCTTGCAGGCGTTGGGATGCTTGCGCGCCTTCTCGATATCCTTGACCGTGATGAGGCCGACGCAATGATAGTCGTCATCGACGACCAGCAGCTTTTCGATGCGGTGCTGGTGAAGCAGCCGGCGCGCCTCCTCCTGCGTGACCGTCCGCTTGACGGTAACAAGACCCTCGCGGGTCATCAGGTCGGCGACGGACTGTTCGAAGTTGGTCGCAAAGCGCACGTCGCGATTGGTGAGGATGCCGACGAGACGACCGGTCTTGTCGCCGTTGCGGCTGGGCTCTACCACCGGGATGCCCGAGATGTCGTGCTTGGCCATCAGCTCGAGCGCCCTGGAAAGGGTCGCATCCGGTGGGATCGTGACCGGATCGAGCACGATGCCCGACTCGTACTTCTTGACCTGGCGCACGTGCTCGGCCTGCTCCTCGGGCGAGAGGTTGCGGTGGACGACGCCGATACCGCCGGCCTGGGCGACGGCGATCGCAAGCCGCGCCTCGGTCACTGTGTCCATGGCGGAGGAAATGATCGGGATGTTGACCGGAATGGATTTGGTGATGCGCGAGGCGACGTTGACCTCTCCGGGCATCACGTCGGACGCGCCCGGCACCAGGAGCACGTCGTCGAACGTCAGCCCAAGCCCCGATTCCCCGTCGATTTGGCGCAAAGCCATGCGGCATCTCCTCTCAAATCGGGGCAGGGCGACAGAGCCGGGCTCGGCCAGCGCGGGCCCCGAAACCTCGTGTCGCAAGGCGTATATCACCCAGCGGTGGGGGTGGGAAGCCGGGGCGTCGGATTGGCGCAAACTCACGCACAGCAAGCTGCCGGCCCGGGCGGGAAGATCGATTCCCGCCCTGCGGCCCCAAGAGCCACAGCCGACCTATCTGGCTGCTTCGCCGATGATCTCTGCGAGCAGAGCTTCGATCGCACCCACCGCCTTATCCGAGCCCTCGCCTCCGCCGCTCGACGGACGCCGGTAGCCGACGTGCACCTCACCTGGCTTTGCCGCCAACTCATAGACAAACATCGTGTAGGGACAGTTGGCGATGTTGGCCGGATTAGCGGCGACGGCGTCGTGGGTGAGCTTTGCAGCACAGAACTGCATGAACTCGGCATTCTTATAGGGCGAGCTGGCACCGACCGCTTCGCCGGTCCGCTGCAACATGCTGTTCAACTGGCCAACAAAGTCGACGACGAAGCCGCGGTTGATGATGGCGTTCCTCAGGTCATCGCGCACGTCGACGAAGTCGCCTTTCTTGATGAGTTCCTTTGAACCTTCCGCGAGAACCGGGTGCGATGGGGCGAGCATCACGACGACGGCAAGCAGAGCGAGAACTCTTGCAGTGACAAACTTGAGCGGACGCATGGACGATCCTCCTGCAGTGTCCCGTTTCGCGCAGCCGAAGACGATCACAATCGTGGCCTTACGAGCGGGCAAGGTTATTGATTCAGAGGCGGACACCGGGGGACTCCGGGACAGGTGCCTCTCCACCAGCATATCGCTTTCCGAACATGTATGCTCGAAATCAGTCGCCTCCGAGGACTCTAATTCCGGGCTTATGTCCGCGGTCGCCCCTTGAACCCGGTCGCCAGCACATAAAGCTCCGCTGAATCGGAACGGCTGGCCGGCGGCTTGACGTGGCGGACAACCGAAAAGCTCCGTTTCAGGAGGTCCAGCAGATCGCGTTCGCTGCCGCCCTGGAACACTTTGCAAAGGAAAGCTCCGCCAGGAGCAAGGACGTCAACGGCAAAATGAGCCGCTGCCTCGGCAAGCGCGATGATGCGCAAGTGATCGGTGCGCGAATGGCCGACCGTCGGAGCCGCCATGTCCGACAGCACGACATCGGCGGCAGCACCGCGCAGCAGCGCTTTCAATTCATCCTCGGCAAGCTCGTCCATGAAGTCGAGTTTGAGGATGGTCACTCCCGGCAGTGGATCGACGTCGAGGTAGTCGATGCCGATGACCTGGCCTTCGCCCGAACCCACGTGGACGCGCTCAGCGGCGATCTGGCTCCAGCCCCCAGGCGCGGCACCAAGATCGATGACCCGCATGCCGGGCTTCAGCAGGCGGTACTTGTCATCGATCTCCTTGAGCTTGTAGGCGGCGCGGGAGCGCATTCCCTCGTCCTTGGCGGCCTTGACATAGGGATCGTTGAGCTGGCGCTCGAGCCAGCGCGCGGAAGAGACAGAACGCTTGCGAGCGGTCTTGACACGCACGCGCAATTGACGACGGCCGCCGTCGGGCCCACCCGCGCTGCTGGTCGTCGTCTTCTTTGTCATTCGTTCCAGATCTCTTGATGTGCTTGATCCGCCGCGGTGCGCGATCAGGGCTGGACATCGGATGGGGAATTCAGTTTCGCCTGCCGCCGCGACGGCGCCGACGCTGACGGCCGGAACGAAGGACGCGATCCTCGCCCATCAAATGCATGAGTATTCCTTCGCGCAGACCACGGTCGGCGACGCGCAGGCGCGGGCTCGGCCACATCCGCATCAATGCCTCGAGAATGGCGCAGCCGGCAAGAACGAGATCTGCGCGGTCGCGGCCAATGCAGGGCTCGGCGACGCGCTCCGAAAAGCTGCGGCCCAGCAGGTCGTAGACAATATCGCGCGCGGCCGCAGAATCGAGCCAGCAGCCGTCGACGCGGTTGCGATCATAGCGCGGCAGACCGAGATAAACTCCGGCGACCGTTGTCACCGTTCCAGATGTGCCGAGCAGGTGGTGCGAGCCAGACGCCATGCTTTCGACAATTCGATGTTTCGCTTCAAACGGCCGCAGCATCGCCATCACGTGCTCGACCATAAGCTCGAAAACCTCGGGTGTGACGTGACGACCGCCGAACTGCTCGGCGAGCGAAACGACACCAACCGAAAGCGAGGTCCACGCGACGATCGCCTGTTGCACAGCAGCCCGGCCAACAAACCCGCCGCGCAACTCGGCGGGTGCCCGCGCCATGTCGAGCCAGACCAGCTCGGAGGATCCTCCGCCGATGTCGAATACCAGGACATGATCGGTTTGAGGGTCGATCAGTGACGCGCAACCCGACACCGCCAACCGCGCTTCGCCCTCGCGGCTCAGTATCTCGATGCGCAAGCCGGTCTGATCCTCTACCCGCTCGAGGAACTCCGCACCATTGGCGGCGACGCGGCAGGCTTCCGTGGCAACCAGCATGGAGCGGCGGGCGCCATGACGCTCGATTTTCTGGGCGCATACCTTCAAAGCATCAATGGTGCGCCGCATGGCCGCTTCCGACAGCTTGCCCGTCTGGCTGACGCCTTCGCCCAGGCGGATGATGCGCGAAAATGCGTCGATGACCTGAAATCCGCGGCGGGAGGGGCGGGCCAGAAGCAGCCGACAGTTGTTGGTGCCAAGGTCGAGCGCTCCATAGACCTCGCGGTGGTCACGCGGGGCCTCGCCGGGGCCGGCATGCCGATCACGGTCTGGAAGTGGCGGTGCGCCGCCCGCAACCGGCTGAGACTGATGTGCGACCTTGGAGCCGGTGCGCGGAAAAGCAGGTCCGAGGTCGACGGACGTTTGGAGCGCGCTGATGGCCGGAGAGACGGGGCGGAAAGCAGAGTGATCCGCAGGCGATTCGTGCGGCTTAGTCTCGCTTTTCGGAGGCTCTGGCGCGGCAGGCACGCCGTCCTCGTCGTGAAGACCGTCCACGGATCCCTTCCCAGCGCCTGGCCGCGCGCAACGCTCAAGCGCTGCCGCCTCCACAGGCGTCTTCCTGGTTATGACTTGGTGCCACTGTAGCAGGTCGGAGCGAAGGGTAAAGCTCACCCTCGGATTGTCCCGACATATGCCCGCCATCCCGTCATTCCTGGCTGTCCAAGCCGGCGCGCGCTTGCTCGACAGGGGCCGAAGATCGGGTCATAGATCGCCCAAATGCTTTGCGTATCGGTCACAGCGCAAAATGCTAGTCCCGACAAAAATACGGCGCCGCAAAAGCCCATCAAACCCATGATTTGCAAGACAATCCTTCTCGAAATCGGGTCCCGAACCACGGCTGGTACGCGGACCGGTCGCGGCTTGGCCAGCAAAGCCAGACGGAGCCTTCTTGCTGTGCTCGTCTTTACAGCGATCTTCTCATTTTCCACTGGCTTCGGGTTGCAAGCGCACGGTGAGGTCGCTGGTGCTGGCAGCGACCCGGATGCCGGGACACGGTTGGCGGCGGCTTATCCAGAGCACATCGAATCAGTCCGCGCGGGCACCATTCATTGGCGTGACGGCTCAACCATGTCGTTCGACGATGGCCAAGGCCAGAAGAGCTTCAAGGACTGGCTCGAGCGGCCTGATGTCGAGGATATGCTGGCTCAGCCTTATATGGCCGGTGCGATCACCAGCCCGCCTTCGGCCGAAAGCGATCCGGGCCGTGCGCGAAACGCGGAATTCTTCGATAAGATCTATGGCGATTGCCGGAAGGGCGGGGTGTCACGTCATCTCGTTGACGTGGTGTGGCTGCCAAGGAAATCCGGAATCACGCTCAAAGCGACCTCGCTCAACGGTGTTGCAATGCGGCTCGATGCCATCAGCCGAGCTCTGGACGCGCTACCCGCGCAATTCGATCGTTTCCTCATCCCGCCTGCGGGAACCTACAATTGTCGCGAGATTGCCGGCACGGCGCGGATTTCGGCACACGGCTATGGCATCGCCATCGATATTGCAGCGGCGCAAAGCGATTACTGGCGGTGGTCGAAGCCCGACGCGGATGGCAAGCCGCAGTGGCGCAATCGCGTTCCGCACGAGATCGTGGCGATCTTCGAGGCGCATGGCTTCATCTGGGGCGGCAAGTGGTCCCACTACGACACGATGCATTTCGAGTACCGGCCGGAGCTGCTGACGCCTGTTGCGCCGCTTGCGCCTGTGCAGTGAATTGGCTTGCCTGCCGAACTGGAAAGGGCGTCATCGGCGCACACTTCTTGCGCGCGTTCGCGGCTGACGCGACTGCCTCCCTCATGGCGCCACCAAACATCTGATTTCAGGGGGCGATTCATGTTCCGGCTGGAATCATGAGCTGCGCCTTTTCGGGGCGCTCAGGCGATAAGGCTCCAAGATGGATCGTGCACGAGGTTGGAGGGTGGAAGGATCGCAGCCGCGGGCCGCTGCTCGGCTTGCGATTGCAGGCCCAAGCTGATATAGGCGCGCATTCCGGGCCGCCGCCTCGGCAGACCCGGCCATTGTGCGGCAGCAGCCGCCCGGTGGGGGATCGTCTAATGGTAGGACTGCAGACTCTGACTCTGCCTGTCTAGGTTCGAATCCTAGTCCCCCAGCCAACCTTCTCGTTGAAATTGCAAATTCTTATCCTTATCCGTGCTGTGCGGAAATGCGCCGACCAATCCGCGGTTTGGTAAGAGGCAGTTCAAGTAAGCCCAGATGTGCGCGGCTTCGGACCGTGGTGGCGACAAGCCCTATCTGCGGCGCAGCCGCGTGGCGCGGAACGTGCCGTCACTCTCGAGAATGCCGCGCAGCTCGATCCAGTCTCCCACATGCGGCCGGTCGTCGACACGTGTCGCGGAATCGATCCTGAAGCTCACGCCATCGATGGCATAGGGTGCGGTCAGCGTCCCGCGAATTCTCACATAGCGGCCGTCGACGGGGGCGGCTGCATTCCGAGGCGGGTTGGGTCGGGATTCGCGAGGCATGGTCGTGTCGGTTGGCCCGGTGCTGACTGCGATGCGTTGCGGGGCCTGCGTTGCGGCGGGCGCTCGGGTCGGAGCCGAAGCTGGTCGCTGGATACGCGCGGCGTCTTGCTCCGGCGCGGAACGCGGTTGGTCTGGTACGACAGCGCCGGCCTGCACCGCGGGAGGCGCTTCAGCGGCGATCTCGGACTTACGAGATCCCACGGTCCAGCCGTATGCAAGGCCAAACGACAGCAGCACCAGCAGAATGGTGAGGCCGTGCGCGCCGCGAATCCGATGCTCCATCTCGGACACGCGCAGCCGACCAGGGACCTGGGAGGCGACATCCAACGTAAGGAGTTTGCGGCCTGTCACCATCGCGCGAACGAGGTTTTCATTGTGAAGGCGGCAGGAAACGATGGCGCCGAGGACATGGAGCACGATGAGCAGCAGCAGGGCTTTGGCCGCAAGACCATGGACGGTCTCGACCCAAGGCACTCCGAAGAACATGATCGTCTTCATCATGAAGCCGGTTGCGCACAGAACCGAGAGCGCGCCGATCAGGGCGACGATCATCATCGCGCCAGCCGGATTGTGCCCGAGGTAGTGGGGTGGGTGCCGGCCGAGGAGAGCCTTCAGGTAGGCAAGTGTCGCGCGCGGCCCCTTGATAAAATCGACGAACCGCGCATGGCGGGAGCCGACCGTGCCCCACAGCAGCCTGAAGAGCAGGAGGCCAGCGATGCCGCCTCCCGCCAATTCGTGCCAGTGTGCACCGCTCCCGCCAGTCGTCCATGCCGCCGCAACCAGTACGACCAGCAGCCAATGGAAGGTCCGCACCGAAAGATCCCAGATCAGCACGCGCCGCTGCGTCGAAGTGGCGTTGGCAGCTCGGCCCTGTGGCTCTTTCGGTTGTGCAATCATGGCACGCCTACTTCGCTACGGTGGTCACGAGCTTGAGATCGATTGGATGGTAGAACAGCTCGTACATCTTGCCGTCCTTGACGGCGTAGACCTCGTAGCAAGTGCCTTCGACCTTCGACCGCCGGACCTCGTAGCCGGCAGCCTTGGCACTCGCCTCGACCTCCGCGGGCTGCTTCCAGCTGGCCTGAGGCTCCGTGGTGCAGTCCTTCTTCCCGTCGGCACTGGCCGGCAGGGCCGAGGTCATGAGACCCATGGCGAGCAGCACGGTGAATTTGAGCATTGAACGTTGCATCGAGCGGTACATGCGATAGCCTCCTGGTTGGATTTTGACCATTTCGGAGGCGTGCCGGACATCCACGGGATCGCATCCGATTGGGCCATCCTGCCGCGGCAGCGATGGTGTGCGCCTTACGCGACGTGTCAGTCGATTGTCATCGGATCTGGGACATGATCCGGCCAAATATCAGGAAGCGAACGATGCCACCGCCCTCAACTCCAGTTTCACCGATGCGTCGCGCGCTGATTGCCGCGTTGCTCGGGGCAGGTGCGGGTCTTGTGCTGCCAGCCGCGTGGACGACAGCCCAGGCGCGACGCGGGCGCGGGCGCGGTGGGCACGATGACGATGATGACGATCACCACAAGAGACACGATTACGAGAGCGCCCGCCGCTCCGTTGAAAGCGGCGAGGCCCTGCCGCTGTCGACGATCATCGAGGAGGTGAAGAAAGTCGTCGACGGCGAGATCCTCGACGTGGAGCTGCAGAAGACCGACGCCGGCCTCATCTATCAGATCAAGCTGTTGTCGCGCGCCGACAAGGTCATGCTGATCTGGGTCGATGCCAAGACCAAGGTCATTCAAAAGATGCAGGTGCAGTGATGCGCATTCTGGTGGTCGAAGACGAGCCAGCGGTGGCAGAGCACATCGGCCGCACTCTAAGTTCGGCCGGATTCGTGCCGCACATCGTCAGCGACGGAGAGGAGGCCTGGTTCATCGGCGATACCGAGATTTTTGCCGCGGCAATTCTGGATCTGGGCCTGCCGCGCATGGACGGCATCACCGTTCTGAAGCGCTGGCGCCAGAACAAGCGTGATTTCCCGGTGATCGTGCTTACTGCTCGCGGGAGCTGGCGCGAGCGCGTCGATGGCATAAACGCGGGCGCCGACGACTACCTTGGCAAGCCGTTCCATGGCGATGAGCTCATTGCGCGCGTTAATGCAATTCTGCGTCGTGTCGCAGGAAACGCTTCGCCAGAGATCGCCGCAGGACGGGTTCGGCTCGACCCGCGCAGCATGGCCGTCAAGGTCGACGACATTCCCGTCAAGCTGTCCCCGCTGGAATATCGGCTGATCAGCGCACTCATGCACCGCAAGGGTAATGTCATTCCCTTCGACGAGCTTTACGAGCACGTGTACGGGGCGGGCGATCCCTCGAGCAATACCCTGGAGACGCTCGTGGCCCGCGTGCGGCGCCGGTTGGGCGTGCCGCTGATCGAGACACGGCGCGGCGCCGGCTACTTCGTTGCCGCCGATCCCAAATGAGCCTGCGATCGATCAGGCTCCGACTGGCCCTGGCAGCTGTCACGACACTTGTGGCAGCCATGATCGTGGTGGCCGCACTGCTGATCTGGCTGTTCGACCGACACGTTCGCGACCGGATCAGCGAGGACCTCTCGCACCACATGAACCAGCTGGTGGCACTGCTTTCGGTTGGATCGAACGGGCCGTCGCTCGACGGTGAGATGGTCGATCCGCGTTTCGACAAGCCATTGGGAGGCCTCTACTGGCAAGTCGACAAGGACGAACGGCCGGTGCTGCGTTCGCGCTCGCTTTGGGACGAACCGCTGAAGCTGAAGCTGACGCATACTCCTGCGCATACCGAGCTGATCACCCTGTCTGGACCCGGCGGACAACAATTGCTGGGTGTTACTCGAACCATCTCGCTCGGCCAGGACGCCACTTCATTCCGGCTGGTCGTGGCGGTCGATGCGCAGGATCTGGCGACGGCACGCCAGCGAATGGGTACGACTCTGGCGGCAGGCCTGCTCACCGTGCTGCTGTTTCTTCTGCTCGCCGCCTGGTGGCAGATTCAGTACGGGCTTCGCCCCCTGGATGACGTTCGCGGTGCGATCGAGAGCGTTCGCGATGGGACGCGCCGGGATATCGACACTGTCGCATTGCCTGACGAAGTGCAGCCGCTCGGGCGCGAGATCAACGACCTCGTCGCTGCCCAGACCGCGGCGACGGAACGCGCGAAGGCGCAGTCGGGAAATTTGGCGCATGGGCTGAAGACGCCCCTCGCCGCAATCGCCGCCGAGGCCGATCAGCTGCGGCGCGCAAGCATGCCCGAGATCGCAGAGCACCTGGAGCGGCATGTCGCGACCATGCAGCGGCACGTCGAGCGACACCTGGCATTGGCGCGAAGCCGAGGCGGTATTCGCCATGCCGGGCCAAGCCGGATCAATCTCGGCGAGTGTCTGGCGGAGAGCATGGCTGCGCTTCGGAACCTGCCGAGCGACCGCGCGATTTCATGGCAGCTTAGCGGTGACTTGGACACGATGGCCGAGATCGGGCGCGAGGATCTGGAAGAGGTGGTCGGCAACCTCATGGATAACGCGCGAAAGTGGGCGCGGTCACGGATCGACGTACGCGCGAGGCGGACGGGTAGCAGGGTCCTGGTCAGCGTCAGCGACGACGGTGCAGGCATTTCGGACGACAAGCTGGCAATCGTCAGGCAGCGCGGTGTGCGGCTCGATGAGCGTGTACCGGGGTCGGGCCTTGGGCTTTCGATCGCCGAGGCGATCCTCGAGACCTACCGCAGCGAGCTTCGTCTCGGACCCGCAGAGTTTGGCGGACTCGAAGCTTCGTTCGAATTGCGGGCGTGAGAATCGCCCTCGCGTGGTCGGTCATGACCTCAGCGTCTTCGCTGCTGGCAGCTTGACGATTGCGGCGAGGCCACCGAGATCGGACGATGCCAGGCGGATGTCACCGTCATAAAGCCGTGCGAGGTCACGGGCGATGGCAAGACCCAAGCCAGAACCGGACTTCTGCGTATCCCACCGCTCGCCGATGTTGAAGACGACCTCATAGGCCTCCGGCGGTAGTCCCGGCCCGTCGTCCTCGACGACAATCTCGATGATCTTTTCGTCCGGAGAAAGCGCGGCCCGGAGTGCCACCGTGCTGGCGGCATGCTTGCTGGCGTTGTCGACCAGATTGGCAAGAATCTCGTGAAGATCCTGGCGGTCGCAAGCGACGGAAAGTGTATCCGGCACATCATTGGTGAAAGTGATCGAGCGATCGCGATGCAGCCGCGACAGCGCCGACACGATCTCCTGGACTGCCTGATGCACGGACGCCGACGCCGATAAAGACAGCCTGGTAGCGACGACGCGCGCGCGTGTCGTCTGGTAGTCGATGTGGGTCTGCAGCTTCCGACACTGCTCGAATATCGTTGTCGCGCTCTTGTCGAGCCCCTGATCGGCGATGCGGTGCGCCTCGTCGGTGAGGACTGCGAGCGGTGTCCTCAGACCATGTGCGATGTTGCCGGCTTGCGTGCGTGCACGCTGAATGAGGTCGGTCGTCGAGGCAATAAGGGCGTTCAATTCATCGACCAGGGGCTGCACCTCGGAGGGATACCGGCCGGCGAGCGATTTACTGGAACCCGAGCGCACCGAGGACAGGGAATCGCGCAGCGCTTCGAGTGGCCGCATCGCGACGACGATGAGCAGCGCAGCCGCCAGCACCATCGACAACCCGAGACCGAGCAGCGCCCATGAAACCCGCGCGTTGAAGCCCTTGATGATGTCCGCGAGATGGCGCTTGTCGGTGCCGATGATGAATTGGATGGGCTGCTCGGCCGGATCCTTCCACTCCAGCTGCTCGGCAACAATCAGCTGCCCTGTAGGCCCGGCAATCTCATGGGTGTGGACGCCGACGTCCGTGCGCTTGTCTGGTGGCGTGCGCAGCGGCGCGCCCTGCTGCATCGACGCGGAGCGCGCGAGCACCTTCCCGCCTTTCTGAATCTCCCAGTAGTAGCCCGAATTGGTGACGTCGTAGCGCGGATCGCTCAGGTTGTGCCGCAGCCCCGCTCGCTCACCGACGACGTCGGCGAGACGCTGAAGCTCTGCCAGATGGACAAAGAGCTCCTCTTGGAATTCAGTGGTCACGTGAGTTGCGAAGACCGATGACAGCGCCAACCAGGCCGCGACCACGCCGAATGCGATCCATGCCGTGGCAGCGGCAATGAGACGACCTATGAGGCTATCGGTCATGCGCATCGCACTTCAGTCCATTCTGTAGCCGAGGCCGCGGATCGTCTTGATGACATCGGCGCCAAGCTTGCGCCGGAGCCTGCTCACGTAGACCTCGATGGTATTGGATTCGCGCGCCTCCTCGAGAGTGTAGAGATGCTCGGTAAGCTCGGCCTGGGAAATGACGCGGCCGATGCGGTGCATGAATAGATTGAGCATCTTCAATTCGCGCGCCGTCATCTCGACTGGCACGCCGTCGCGCGTCACCTGGCCGTTAGCGCTGTCGAGGACTATGCCGCGGTGGGTGAGCACCGGGGTCGCGATGCCCGAGGAACGCCTGATCAACGCCTTCAACCGCGCGGCCACTTCGGGAATGTGAAACGGCTTGGTGATGTAATCGTCGGCGCCAGCATTGAGGCCGTCGACCTTCTCGGCCCACGAGCCGCGCGCCGTCAGAACGAGCACAGGCATCTGCCGATCGTTGGCGCGCCAGCGCTTCAGGACGTCAAGCCCTTGCATCTGCGGCAAACCAAGATCGAGGATGACCGCGTCGTAGTCATCCTCATTACCCATGACGTAGCCGTCCGCACCATTGTCTGCGTGTTCGACCGAGAAGCCAGCCTCAGTCAACCCGTCGCGCAGCCGATGGGCGATCTCGTCATCATCCTCGAGTAGCAGAATCCGGATGCAAGCCTCCTCGCAACTGCCGGGATTTCTAGCACGAATGACCTGAAAACAACCTGAAACGGCTGCGCGAACGTCGTAGGCGCGTTTCAGGTTCATTTCAGGTCCGCGTCCTATCACGCCGTTTACCAGCATCAAACCTGTCCATGGAGCCCGAACCGTGCTGAAGCCAGCCGCGAAACTGTCGATCCTTGTTGCGTCGATTACGGCTGCCTCAGCGACGTTCGCTGCGGACGTGGGCGTGCGAAATGTCGCGGTCAGCCCCCAGCAGATACAAAACATGGAGATCAAGCTGGCCCAGGTGCGGCGGACATCAACGCAGGCGATCGCGCTGTTGCCCGGTACGGTGGTGCCCGCGCTCGACGCCCGGCACGTCGCGGCGGCGCCGTTTGCGGGAACCGTGGTGCAGGTTCACGTGCTCCCTGGTCAGACCGTGAACAAGGGAGCATCGCTGGCGACCATATCAAGTCGCGAACTGCTCGATACGATGAGCCAGGTGGCTCAGACGCAGGCGGAACTGCAGATGGCCGAGGCGACGGCCCGCCGTAAACGTTCGCTTGCCGACAAGTCGATTCAGAACCCTTCGCTCGCCGAAGAGGCGGAGGCACAGGTCGCCAAGATCAAGGCCGTGCTGGAGCGTCACCAGCGCGCGCTGTCGCTGGGTGGCATCGTCGTTGCGGAGGGTGGCCGATATACGATTACAGCTCCTTCGAGTGGGCGTGTCGTGGAGTCCGCCATCATGCCGGGCGACAAGGTCGAAGCCATGGCCGCAGCCGTTACGCTCGAGACGAACGGCGAGCTATGGATCGAAGCGCAAGTTCCATCCGATCTCGTCACGCGGATCAAGACGGGTGACCGCATCCAGGTCGTCGACGGCCCGGAGGGAAAGGTCATCTCGATCGCAGGATCGCTCGACCGGATGACGCGGTCGGCGCGCATGCTGGCCTCGGTGCCGGAGGGTCCTCCGCTCATGGCCGGGCAACTCGTTACCGTCAGTCTGGTTCAGGAAGCCGCAACGGGCAGCCTGTCGGTGCCCGACACCGCGGTGGCCCAGGTCAAGGGCCAGCATGGCGTGTTCGTGCGCAACGACAACGGGTTTGCGCTGGTCCCCGTGAAGGTTTCGGGCCGCTCGCTCAAAGATGCGACGATCCTCGGCGATGTGCCCAAGGATGCGCAGGTGGCGTCGAGCGGCCTGCCAGAGCTCGAGCAAATGCTGAGTGGCGAGTAGCCCGATGCTGTCGCGCCTCATCGCATTCTCGCTGACGCAACGGATCTTCCTGCTGCTCGTGGCGCTTGGTCTGGCAGCACTCGGCGGTCATGCATTCCGGACGCTGCCAATCGACGCCTTCCCCAACATCTCGCCGGTACAGGTGAAGATGATCCTGAAGGCGCCGGGCATGACGCCTGAGGAGGTCGAGACGCGCGTCATCACGCCGCTGGAAATGGAGCTGCTCGGGATTCCGCGGCAGACGATTCTGCGTTCCGCCGCCAAGTATGCGGTTGCCGACATCACACTCGACTTCGAGGACGGCACCGACATCTATTGGGCGCGACAACAGGTTGCAGAGCGCCTGGCCAGCGTGCGCGGGGAACTCCCGGCCAACATCACCGGCGGACTTGCGCCGATCTCGACGCCGCTTTCGGACGTGTTCATGTTCACGATCGAGGGTGGAAATCTCTCGCTCGAGGAGCGGCGCAGCCTGCTCGACTGGACGATCCGTCCGGCGCTGCGGACGATAGCCGGCGTCGCCGACGTCAATGCGCTCGGCGGCATGGTCCGCACCTTCGAAGTTTCTCCCGACGTCACCGCGCTTGCTGCGGCCGGACTTGGCGTCAAGGACTTGCTGAAGGCTATCGATGAGGGCAACCGGAACGACGGTGCCGGACGCCTTGGCGAGGGCGAGAAGGCGCTCGTGGTGCGCGCGTCGGGCGCCATCCGCACGCCGCAAGATGTCGAACAGATCGTGCTGAAGGCCGACGCCCGTCGCGTCTTGCGCGTTGGTGACGTCGCCAAGGTTTCGATCGGCAGCCTGACGCGCTACGGCGCGGTCACCAAGGACGGCAATGGCGAGGCTGTGCAGGGTCTCGTGCTGTCGCTGCGAGGTGCGGATGCCAGCGCCATCGTCGTGGCGGTCCGCAAGCGTCTCGAGGAGCTGAAGCCGAGCCTGCCCGAAGGCGTGCGGCTCGAGGTGTTCTACGACAGATCGGATCTGGTGCAGAGGGCTGTCGGCACGGTGAGCAAGGCGCTGATCGAGGCCACGGTCCTCGTCGTCGTGCTGCTGCTTGCGTTCCTCGGCAACCTGCGGGCGGCACTGGTCGTTGCGGTGACGCTACCATTCGCTGCGTTGATGACGTTCGTCATGATGCAGGCCTTCGGCATGTCGGCGAACCTGATGAGCCTCGGAGGCCTGGCAATTGCGATCGGGCTGATCGTCGATGCCGCCGTAGTTGTGGTCGAAAACACAGTGGAGCGACTACAGCACCAAGGGGGCAAGGGCCGGGTGCCGGTCCTGCATCATGTATTCAAAGCAGCCAGTGAGGTCGCCGTGCCGGTGGCTTCGGGCATTCTCATCATCTGCCTCGTGTTCCTGCCGCTGCTGTCGCTGCAGGGGCTCGAAGGCAAGCTGTTCGGCCCGGTGGCGCTCACCATAATCTTTGCACTTGGCAGCTCGCTCATCTTGTCGATGACGCTGATCCCGGTGCTGTCATCGTTCCTGCTCAAGACCGGAAACCACGGCGAACCGCTGCTAATGCGCATCCTGAGCCGAGGGTACCGCGCACTGCTGACCGCATGCCTCAAGTTCCCGCTGCCGGTCTACCTCGTCGCCGCGATCGGCATCGGTCTCGTCGTCGTTGCCTACCAGGCGGTCGGCAAGTCGTTCATGCCGACGATGGACGAGGGTTCGGTGATCATGCAGATCACCAAGCATCCCTCGATCAACCTCAAGGCCAGCATCGAAGGCGATCTCAAGATCCAGCGAGTCCTGAAGGAGAAGGTGCCGGAAGTCGAGCGGATCGTCGCACGTGTCGGTTCGGACGAGCTTGGCCTCGACCCGATGGGACTCAACGAGACCGACACGTTCCTCGTCCTGAAACCCAAGGACCAGTGGCGCGTGCCAGACAAGACCTGGCTGGTCGATCAGCTGCGGCAAGCGATGGCCGACATGCCGGGCGTCGAGTTCGCCTTCACGCAGCCGATCGAAATGCGCACGGCCGAGATGCTGACTGGAGCCCGCGGAGATCTCGCCGTGAAGATCTTCGGGCCTGAACTTGCGGTTCTGTCCGATCTTGCCGGAAAACTGCAAAGTGCCCTGCAAAAGGTTCCGGGCGCGGCCGAGGTCTCGACGCTCGCTAACGACAGCGTCGACTACCTGCAAATCGAGATCGACCGCCTGACGGCTGGCCGCGCGGGGCTTTCCATCTCCGGCCTGGAAGACGAGTTGCGCGCGCTGCTCGAAGGTGCTCGCGCCGGTCTCGTCGCAGAGCCAGGACGACGCACGGATATCGTGATCCGTGGCGCCGTACAGTTGCGCGAGGCGCCGGAACTCTTCGCGCAAACCCAGCTAGCAGCCGGTGATGGCGGTCTCGTGCGCGTCGGCGACGTGGCCAAGCTCACCCGCACGGACGGGCCGGTCAAGATCGAGCGTGAGAATGCTTCGCGCTTTGCCATCGTGCAGGCCTATGTCAAGGGCCGCGATCTCGTCGGTTTCGTCGAAGAAGCACAGCGGACTGTCGCGGAGAGAGTGCCACTGCCACCGGGCTACCGCCTAGTGTGGGGCGGCCAGTTCGAGAACCAGCGTCGGGCTGCTGCGCGCCTCGCCATCGTCGTGCCGGTCGCACTCGGTCTCATCTTCGGCGTTCTGTTCGCGACGTTGCGTTCGATCCGTCAGTCGCTGCTCATTCTGGCGAACGTTCCGTTCGCACTGGTTGGAGGCATCCTGTCGCTGTGGCTTTCAGGCGAGTATCTATCGGTACCGGCCTCGGTGGGGTTCATTGCGCTGCTCGGAATCGCCGTGCTCAACGGACTCGTGCTGGTCAGCCACTTCAATCAGCTTCTCGACGCGGGATCGCAGCTGGCCGAAGTGGTAATCGAGGGCTCGATCCGACGGCTGCGGCCGGTGATGATGACGGCAACCATCGCCGCCTTCGGTCTCGTGCCGCTGTTGTTCGCGAGCGGCCCGGGCTCCGAGATCCAACGCCCGCTCGCCATTGTCGTCATCGGCGGCCTTGTCAGCTCGACGGCGCTGACACTCATTCTTCTGCCCATTCTATTCCGCCGGTTCGGCCATACGGCTGATAGCACGCAAACGCAGCTCGGGAGTCCCGCATGGATCAATCCGTATGCAAGCTCACATTCGTCTGCCCACCCTCCGCCGCAGACAACCTTGCCGAGCTGATGCTTGGTCTCGATCCGCCGGTGGCAGGGTTCACCACCTTCGACGCGGAAGGCCATGGCATGAGCTTCGACACTGCAACCGTCGGCGAGCGGGTTCGCGGACGCGTGAAACGCACCGTCATGATGATGGTGGTGCCGAAAAGCGAAGCCGAGCGTCTGGTCGCGCTCGTCCGCAGGGAGATTGCCGTGCCGCACATGGCCTACTGGATCGAACCCGTACTCGCGTGCGGCCGCTTGATTGGCCAGGCACCGGTCGCAGCAGAGTCGGGTGGTGCCGCTGCCGTTCACACACAAGGAGTTGCGCCATGATGGATCTGTTCGATGCCGCGGGCTTCGTGTCACTCATCGTGCCTCTTATCGTCTGCGCTGGCGCCTGGGGCGTCATGGTGTGGGCGCTGTGCCTGCGCGATCGTGTTACCGAGGTCGTGGATGGGCTGATGGTGCCGAAGACTGCTACCGACGTCGAAGCGGCTGCGGGACTGTCAGAACGGCCAAGTCCATTGCACTCGTCGTCTCTGGGGCTACTTGCCTGATCGGCCAAGTATAGCCACGGCGATCAGCTGGCAGCACCGACCGCGACGATCAAACTTGCGATGCCGCCGGCGATGAATGAAACCGGCACGATCGTCGGTTCAAAGCCCTTTGGCGCACCGCGGGCGATGGTGCTCATGAGCGGGCAATGAGTCTTGATTTTGGTCTTCCGAACAACCAATTGTTTGGGCATCTGCCTCGGTGCAGTTCGGCATGGATAATGGCCGCCGGACCCGAGATGGCGCGCGCAGCGCGTTACGTCCAATAATCCGTCGCAAAATTGCTGTCGCACTGTCGGGTGCGGCCCAGTTCCCGCTTCCTTGGTAACCCACTGGTTCGGGAGGAAGCGCGTTTGCACCAATTCGTGAAGGAGTCCGATATGAAGGTCATGGTCATCGTCAAGGCAACCAAGGCGCCAGAGGCCGGCGAGATGCCGGAAACAGAATTGCTGGCCGCGATGGGCAATTACAATGAGGAATTGGTCAAGGCCGGCATTATGCTTGCCGGCGAAGGCCTGCATCCTACCAGCAAAGGCAAGCGCGTGCGCTTCGCCGGCGAGGAACGCACGGTCATCGATGGTCCTTTTTCAGATACCAAGGAGCTGATTGCCGGCTTTTGGCTCTGGCAGGTGAAGGATATGGACGAAGCGGTGGAATGGCTGAGGCGTTGCCCAAATCCGCATGCAGAGACCACCGAAGTCGAGATACGACCCGTGTTCGAGATGGAGGATTTCGGCGAGGCGATGACCGCGGAGATGCGCGCTCAAGAGGAGCGGGTGATCGCCGAGGCAAGAAAAAGCTGCTCTTGATCCCGCCTTGACCGGTGTTGCGGCATCGCCGCCAGACACAATACAGGCCAGAAGGAAAGACATGCGGGAAGCCAAGAAAACCGCAATGCAGCAGGCTTTCTCAACTCCTACCTCGATTTGTAACGTCTATATTCGCCTCCGCTTTCGATCCTGACCTGAGACCCGCAAACTCGTCCAGATTTGGGTAGAGTCCGTAACCTCGGAGAGGATACGGACGATGCGTAAGAGTAGGTTCAGCGAGGAACAGATCATTGCGATCCTGCGCGAGCAGGAGGCGGGGCGGCCAACGGCGGATGTGTGCCGGCGTCACGGGATCTCCAGCGCGACCTTCTACAAGTGGAAGGCGAAGTTCGGCGGCATGGACGTGTCGGACGCCAAGCGGTTGAAGGCACTCGAAGACGAGAACGCCAAGCTGAAGAAGCTGCTTGCCGAGGCGATGCTCGACAACGCGATTCTGAAGGACGTCAACAGCCGAAAGTGGTGAAGCCCGCCGCTCGAAGGCAGGCCGTCGCTCACGTGTGCGAGAGGCATGAGGTGAGCGAGCGGCGGGCATGCTCCGCGCTTGGGATCGACCGATCGAGCGTGCGCTATCGGAGCCGCCGACCGGATGACGCCGCGATCCGCCAGCGCATTCGCGAGCTGGCGGCCGAACGCCGCCGGTTCGGCTACCGGCGACTGCATTTTCTGCTCGGCAAGGAGGGTTGTGCGATGAACCAGAAGCGGTTCCGGCGTCTCTACCGTCTCCCTCCGGTGAGGACCGCCTTGCTGTGAAGTCGAGGTTCGCGGAGTCTTCGACCTGATCCGAGGCGGCGCGGGATGTGGATGTGTCCACAAAGGCGATCATGGACACAAGTCGGGACCGACGGCGCAACAAGCGATGGCCGGAGACGTTGAAGCGCGAGATCGTGGCAGCGACGTTGAAGCCCGGGGCCTCGGTGTCGGTGGTGGCGCGCCAGTACGACGTCAACGCGAACCAGGTCTTCGGCTGGCGTCGCCGGTACGGAGAGGCGATCAAGCCGGTTGCGGTGCCACCCTCCACATCCGGGCTGGTGCCGGTGACGATCACGCCGGAGCCGGAGCCCCTGGTCGGCGCAGCGCCGGCGATGCCGGCGTCGGACACCATTGAGATCGAGGTTGGCGGCGATTGCCGTGTGCGGGTCGGTTCGAGCTTCGACGGTCGCGCACTGAAGCGCGTGCTCGATGTGCTGAGGAAGCGATGATCCCGGTGCCATCTGGCGTGCGGGTGTGGCTCGCGGTCGGGCGGACCGACATGCGTCGCGGCATGAACGGGCTCGCGCTACAGGTGCAGGAAGCACTCGGACGTGATCCGTTCGTCGGCGACCTCTTCGTGTTTCGCGGGGTGCGTGGAGACCTGATCAAGATCCTTTGGCATGACGGCCTCGGGTTGTCGCTCTACGCCAAGCGGCTAGAGCGGGGCAGGTTCGTTTGGCCACCGAGCCTGCCTGCGCCATCCGCGTCGCCGCGTCTGCCGGAGGAGCACGCGATCTCGATCTCGGCGGCGCAGCTCGCCTACCTTCTGTCCGGCATCGACTGGCGTAACCCTGTTCACACATTCCGACCGGAACGCGCGGGATAGCTGCACTTTCTGGGAGCGGCGGACGGCTGCCTGTGATTCCATTGGGATATGGATTCGCAGCCCCCCGATCTTCCGGACGACATCGATGCGCTCAGGGCCGTTGCGGCAGCGGCGCTCGCCCGGAACGCCGACGACGCGGCGACGATTGCGCGCCAGAACCTGGAGATCGCCAAGCTCAAGCGGCAGATCTACGGTCCCCGCTCGGAGCGCACCGCGCGCCTTCTCGACCAGATGGAGCTTGGTCTCGAAGAACTGGAGGCGGCGGCTACCGAAGACGAGATCGCGGCCGAGCTTGCGGCGGCCAAGACGACGAACGTTTCTCCATTCACGCGCAAACGCCCGTCCCGCCAGCCGTTCCCCAAACATCTGCCGCGCGAGCGCATCGTCGTTCCGGCGCCGACGACCTGCGACTGCTGTGGCGGCAAGCGGCTGCGCAAGCTCGGCGAGACCGTCACCGAGACGCTGGAGGTCATCCCGCGCCAGTGGAAGGTCATCCAGCTCGTCCGCGAGAAGATGACGTGCCGGGACTGTGAGAGGATCAGCGAGCCGCCGGCCCCGTTCCACGTCACGCCACGTGGCTGGGCCGGCCCCAACCTTCTCGCCATGCTGTTGTTCGAGAAGTTCGGCCAGCATCAGCCGTTGAACCGACAATCCGAGCGCTATGCCCGCGAAGGCGTGCCGTTGAGCCTGTCGACGCTCGCCGATCAGGTCGGCGCCAGTTGTGCCGTGCTGGAGCCGCTTCTCAGACGCATCGAGGCACACGTCTTCGCCGCCGAGCGGTTGCACGGTGATGACACCACGGTTCCGGTACTCGCCAAGGCCAAGACAATAACCGGCCGTTGTTGGGTCTACGTGCGCGACGATCGGCCGTTCGGAGGCGGCGCACCACCGGCGGCCATGTTCTACTACTCGCGCGATCGCGGCGGCGAGCATCCCCAAGCGCATCTGGCGAAGTGGTCCGGCCTGCTGCAGGCTGATGCCTATGGCGGCTACACGAAGCTCTACGACGGCGATCGAAGCCCCGGGCCGATCCTGGAGGCTGCGTGCTGGGCGCATGCGCGCCGGCCATTCTTCGCGCTCGCCGATATCGAGGCCAGTGCCCGCCGCAAAGCCGAGGGCAAAGCACCAGCACCGATCTCACCGTTGGCGCTGGAGATCGTGCAGCGCATGGATCGGCTATTCGAGATCGAGCGTGGCATAAACGGCAAGAGCGCCGGCGAGCGTCGTGCCGTTCGGCAGGCCCTGAGCCGGCCTCACGTCGACGAGCTGGAAGCCCGCATGCGCGCCGAGCGGCCGAGGCTCTCGCGCGGCAGCGATCTCGCGAAAGCCATCGATTACATGCTCAAGCGCTGGCCCGCGTTTACGCGGTTCCTCGACGACGGCCGCATATGCGTGAGCAACAACGCGGCCGAGCGCGGCCTGCGCGGCATAGCCCTCGGACGCAAGTCATGGCTCTTCGCCGGCTCCGATCGCGGAGGCCACCGCGCCGCCGCCATGTACAGCCTGATCGTCTCGGCCAAGATGAACGATATCGATCCACAGGCCTGGCTCGCTGACGTCCTCGCCCGCATCGCCGAGCATCCAGCCTCTCGGCTCGACGAGTTGCTGCCGTGGAACTGGCGCCCGGCAAATGCGATCAGCCGGGCGGCCTGACGATGGCCGCCAGCAAACCCTCAGAGACCGAGAAGTCGCGCGTCACCGCCACCTGCCAGCGGTTCATCGAAGAGATTTTGAAGCCACGATTCCTGCCTGCCATCACCCCCACCACGTTCAACTACTGCGTCGATATCCAGGGCAAATGGCAAGGTCCTCGCTATCGCTTCATCCAGCGCTTCCGATCCGGATTCCCGGAAAACCTCGGTGAAGAGTTCGACGCTCCCTTCGTCCGCCTCGATTGGACCAGCCCCGATCGCTTCGACATTCAATGGCATCGACATAACGGCGCTTGGTATCGCCTCTACCGTGGACAGACCCTCGTCCAAGCCCTGAAGACCATCGAGGCCGACGGCAATCTGCATCCGCTATAGGACCAACGTCGCCGCGGCACTCACCGGATGGTTACGGCCGCGTCGGTGACTGCATAAATTGAGCGATTTCAGCAACGAACGAATCTGACGGTATCGGTGTCTGTTTCGTCCCGCATCGAGCGCAGAAAATGCAGATATAACAACGTATTATGTTGATGGCCGACGATCGAGTGGGAATGATTCCGTAGCGGTCGCGCGCTTTCGTTGAGAAATCAGCCGCGCCGATCCGGGCCGAT
>JBGANK010000060.1:0-18443 GCA_044222395.1 Hyphomicrobiaceae bacterium
GTGAGCGGTTCAGCGTGAAAAACATGCTCAAGGCAAGAAGAGCATGTTGAGCTGAAGTGTAAGCGGTTCAGCGTGAAGAACATGCTCAAGGCAAGAAGAGCATGTTGAGCTGAAGTGTGAGCGGTTCAGCGTGAAGAACTTGCTCAAAGCAGGAGCATAGAGCGCGTTCGCAATTCTGTCAGAAGCGAACGAGCTCTAGGTGAAGGGGCAAGTGGATTTGAACGTGATGATCACGTGCAGCGCGCGGCGCGCTGTTGGCCGGGACGGTAGCGGGGCCCTGAGGCAGGCGCTACGTCCGGTGCCGTCTACACACATCTTCACGCGTCCGGTTTCCGTGTCGAAGTCGCGCGTTGGGAGGGTCACATGGTGAACACCCTCCTGATGTGGATAGGCGGATTGCTGGCGGTCGTACTGGCGGCCATGTTCTCCGTTCCCTATTTCGTCGATTGGAATGGCTATCGCGGCGTCTTCGAGGAGGGGGCGTCTCGCATCCTGGGCCGTGATGTCCGCGTCGGCGGCAAGATCAATGTCAGGCTGCTGCCCACACCCTATCTTCGCTTCGAGAAGCTTCGCATCGCCGACACCAGTCCGGCAGCGTCGGGTCCGATCTTCGAGGCAGAGACATTCACGCTGTGGCTGTCCGTGCCGCCCTTGCTTCAAGGCAACCTCGAGGCGCGCCACCTCGCGCTTGATAAGCCCCTGATGACACTGGCCGTCGACGACAAGGGTGTCGGCAACTGGTCGACACTTGGGGTGAAGCCCGGCACGCTGCCGTTCATGCCGCACAAGGTAGCGCTGCAGGCCGTCAACATCACCGATGGCACCATCGTCCTGCGCCATCCGCGCGCCGGTGAGGTCGGCAGGCTCACTGGCCTTGTCGGTGTCGTATCCGCCGAAGCACTCGACGGCCCCTACAAGTTTGCCGGTGACGCAGAATTGGCGGGTGCCAAGCGCGAGATAAGGATCGTCACGGCCAACAGGGATCCGGACGGCACTCTGCGATTCAAGGCGACGGCGCGGCCCATTGGCACGACCGAGACCGCCTTCCAGCTCGACGGCAGCCTCAACGGCATTGCACAGCGCCCGCAGGTCACAGGCAACCTGACGGCCAAAGTGCTACTGCCTGTCCTGCCCGGAACGGAACCCTCTGCCGCCAGCCCGGCCGGTACCGTGACGGCGACCGACGCTGCAAGCAATCCAGGAGCGCCTGTGTTCGCCGACATCAAGGGCCAGCTCGTCGCCGATGCAGAGCGCCTCGAACTGTCACAAGTCCAGGCCAGCATCGAGAATGTCGGACAGCCTCAACTGCTCACGGGTGGCATGACGCTCGAATGGGGACAGTTGAAGCGCCTCGACTTCGAGTTTGCATCGCGCTGGCTTGACCTGGATCGCCTCGCCGGCACCCAGCGTCATGCCTCGCCGCTCGAAACCGCGGTCGCCCTCATCAACGGCATGACCGCGGTCCTGCCGTCCCAGTCGGCCACCCGCGGTGTCATCGCCATCGACCAGCTGACGATTGGCGGCGCACCCTCGGCCAAGCTCGACCTCGCTGTGTCACGCGTTGGCGCCGGTGCGCTGAGGATCGAGCGGATGTTTGCCGAACTGCCAGCCGGTGTACGCATAGCGATCGACGGAATGCTCGATGCCCGCAGCGCGAACACGGAGTTCGATGGCCGAGTAACAGCCGCAGGCCCCAGCCTGAAGCGACTCGCCGCTTGGGCCATGCCGGCGCACACCTTGGCGTCGACGACGCCAGATGGACCATTCAAGATCGACAGCCGGTTGAAAGTCGGCGCCGGAGGACTGGCATTCGACAATGCCAAGGCCGAGTTCAGCGATCATCCGCTGTCCGGCTCACTTTCGCTCTCCGAGGCAGGCGCCCTCAAGCTCGATCTGGCCTCCAATACGTTCGAGAGCGATTGGTTGTGGTCGGGCGGGCTCAATCGTCGCAGTTTGCTCGCCTGGCTCGATCAGGTCGCCGCGGAAGCGCGCCGCCGCGCCGACGCACGCGTCGCCGAGGCCAAGCAGGCGGCAGCGCGGCCCGCAACGCAATCGCCGCCAGCGGAATCCTTCAGCTTCAAATTCGCAGCCGGTCTGCTAAGAGGGCCCGATCGCACACTGCGTGACGTCGACATCGATCTCAAGCTGGCTGGCGGCGTGCTGAAACTCAACCGCCTCGCATTCAACACGGCTGACGGATTTCAGATCGATGTCTCCGGCCAGATGCGCCGGGACACGGCCGAGGCCGCCGGGCAGTTGACCGGCCTGGTGGCGGCGTCCGACGAAGCAGCGATGACAACAGGCTTTACGCTGCTCGACGTGCCGGAAAATGCGCGTGTCAAACAGCTGGCCGCCATGACACCCATGCGACTGGCTGGAGACCTAGCGCTGGGCAAGCGCAGCGCCGGCGCCGTCGATCTCAATGTTGACGGCTCGGCCAAGTCCGGTCGCATCTCGATGCGTGCAAACGTCAATCGTGCACCGGCAGACGATTGGCGCAGTGCACCCGCAGAGATTACGATCTCCGCAGAAGACGCGCCAGGCGAGCAGCTTATCGCACTGATCTTCGGCAACGTCCCGGCCGCAGCCAAGGGCGCACCCGCGGCCGCGCCGTTGCTGGCAAATGTCGCCATCAAGGCGGTCGGAGTGCCTGCCGAAGGCATGGTGACGGACGCAGCGATCTCGCGCACCGGGCTCAACCTTGCCTACAACGGTCGCGTCTCGTTCGATGCGGCGATGCAGCCGACTCTGGCCGGTAACGTGGAGGTCGCGGCCGACCGCTTCGGCGATGTGCTGGCTCTGGTCGGCGCCGGCAACGCAGGCGCCAGCGGCGACCGTCCCGTCACAGGAACCCTGGGATTGAGCTTTGCCAACGACGGCCGCACGCGCCTCAGCCCCAGCGGTCTCACAGTTGCCGGCTCGCAGATCGGCGGCACGCTTTACGTGTCACGCGGCGAAAACGCGAGGCTGGTGATCGATGGCGAGCTGGTAGTCGATCAGATCGCGGTCGCCGGCCTCCTGGCAAGTCTGGTCGCGACCGCGCCGCGCTCCGTTCCGGTGTCGGCGGCCGACCTTGCCTTCCAGTCGAGCCAGGGGCTTTGGACGGATCAGCCCTTCTCGTCCGAGGCGTTCGATCGCTTCGAAGGCAAGCTCACGTTGCTGCCAGCCCAGCTCAGCGTGGCTCCTGGCCTGAACATCGAGCGCGCCCGCCTCGCTTTCACGTTGGCGCCCGGACGCATTGACGTCACCATCGCCGAAGGCGTTGCCTTGAACGGCAAGCTCAACGGGGCGATCGCACTCGAAAGAGGTGGAGCTGGTGCGCGCGCCAAAGTGAACCTGGAAATCTCTGGCGCCAGTCTTGCCGAACTCAGCCATTCCATGGCGAGCCAGCACGAGGCAGGTGGCAGCGCCAGTGCATCGGTAGATCTCGCGGGCCAGGCCCTCAGCCCGCGCTCGCTCATCACCGAGCTGAAGGGCAAGGGTCGCATCACGCTAGTCGATGCGTGGATCGAGGGGCTTTCACCAGAAGGCGTCGCCGCCACCATCGCCGCGGCGTTTGCCAAGCAGATCGAAATCGACGCCGGTACACTGCAGACAGAGCTGCTGAAGCGCACTGGTCAGGGACGTCTGAATATTGGTAGCCGCGATGTCGCGCTCGACGTCAGCGACGGTGTGCTTCGCGTCGCAGCATTCGAAACGGCGTTGGCTTCGGGGCGTGTCGAAACATTGACCACCGTCGACCTGTCGAACTTCAGTTCTGAAACGGAATGGCGCCTCACCGCCGCGTCGAACCAGGCTGCCAGGACTGCGTGGCCGCCGGTTTCGATCTTCTACAATGGACCACTTGGGTCGCTGAAATCCGTGACGCCGCGCGTCGCTTTGGGCAGCTTCGAGCGCGAACTCACGGTGCGGCGCATGGAGCGCGAGGTCGATGAGCTCGAGCGGCTGCGCAAGGAGGACGAGGAGCGCGCACGACTTGAACGCGAGCGCCAGAAGGCCCTGGCGGAAGCGCAGCGCATAGAGCGGGAGAAGGCACTGGAAGCCGAGCGCGCGCGCCAGCAGCAGCAACCGGCGCCACAGACGTCGCCGCAGAACTGGCCGATCGAGCAGAGCGGCCCGCGCTCGGAGTTTCAGCCCTCGGCGGCACCGCCGCCCGATAGCGCTACACAAAGCCAGGCCGTGCACTCAGAACCGGCTGCTGCGTCGCCACCGCCGGCAGCTGCAGCTGCGACCCCGCCGCCCGCATCAGCTTCGCCACCGCCCTCGCCGCCGGCCGCCGCCCAGGACACGGCCGCCAGCCCAGCACAGCAGACGTCCGAGCCCCGACGCACGCCGAGGCGGGTTCAGCAGAAGTCGCCGAGCGCAGGCGACACGCTGCTCAGATCGATCAATCCAGGATACAACTGAGGATCAACGAATTCCTCGGCAGCGGCGCCACTGGCGCGCACGTCATATCCGCTTTGCCCGCGCCCTTAGGACGGCAAGCACATGCAGGCGCACGGCGGTCGACAGCCCGGTATCGCCAATGCGTGCACTATCGATTTCGGCAACCAGCGTCGCCAATGGCACGGCGCGCTCTTCGGCGATCTCCTTCAGCGCCTCCCAGAACGGTGCCTCCAGCGAAATCGACGTGCGGTGGCCCTTGATCTGAAATGAGCGCTTCTGCGGTCGCAAGGTCACGCCCCTTCCTCGCTGTCGAGCGGGCCATCGGCCACCGGCGCATGCGATACACTTGGGGTCGAGCTATCCCTCCCGCCACCACGATCAGCCGTGTCACTGGCTTGCGTAGGGTCGCCAGCCTGGGAAACATTCTCCCGCAGTGCCCCGTCGAGCTCGCGTTTCAGACGACCTTGCTCATCGCGGCGAGCCGCCCGGGTCTGGCGCGTCATGCCGTGGAGCTCCCTTTTCTCAGCAGCGCTCTGCTCCTTGGCGCGCCGCGCGCGAGCTTTCCGTGCGCGGCGCAGGTTGACGATGTCGGCAGTCATGTTTGCTCGATGTCGTTTCAACACGCTTTCGATTTCGCGACAGCCGGGCCACAGCACGCTGCCCCTGGCGCGGTTCTTCGTTCACAACCGGATTTGCAGGTCCCGGAACACGAGAAATCTCCGTAGCCGAGTAACCATGGGAACAGCGAAACCTGCGCTGGGCAGTCTACCGTGGCGCCAACCACGTCCCAATGGAGACCGCCATGACCCAGAATGCAAGCTCCCCTGCCAGATCCCAGTCCCGGTTTGTTGCCACATCCCTAGGCCTCTGCGCTGCCATTCTTTCCCTGGCCCTGCATTCGGGCAGCGCGGCTGCCGTCTCGCTGGCCGTTCAGCGCGCCTGCATCAACGACTATTTTTCCTATTGCAGCGCCCACGCACTCAACAGCCCTGGACTGCGCCAGTGCATGCGCAACGTCGGTCCGCGCCTGTCGAAGGGCTGCGTTGATGCCCTGATTGCCGCTGGCGAGGTTTCCAAGGAGGAGGTGGCGCGCCGGGCCGCACAACGCTGATCTGAAGGGCGAAAACTTCGCCACCGGCATCCAATGCCCAACGCACCTTTTCAGTGGCACCTGCGGCTCGTCCCACGCCTGTCCGGTTCACGATGAGGCACCGATCGGGCGACGTTTCGCCTCTCCCCTCGGGGGAGAGGCCGGCGTGGCCAGAGCGTCGGGATTTGCCTGAAACCATTGACCCCGCGCCGGGCTTGGGCGCGCGCGGCATCACGATCGTTTGAGGTTTCACCCCTCGCCCTCATCCTCTCCCCAGGGGGAGAGGGAACCGAGTTCCCAACGCCGCTCGAGAACAAAAATTCTCGTCGTATCCGAGGCTCCCGATCGCAAACCGAAAACTCAACCGCTCAGGCGTGGGTGAGCCCGCGGGTGCCTCCACGTTTCAGGGAAAACGCGGAAAATCGCCGCGGCGGAGCCCGAATCTATTGGGCGTTCCCTCGATTCCGCAGGCGAACATGCCGCCGCATTTCACCTGGTCTTTACCCCCATTCCGTATCTTCTCGCCAAGGTGTCGGGATCGCGCACCGTGCAGCGATCCAGTTGGCGGGCGAGTATTAGGAGTTGGTTAATGAGCGTTGCTGACATCAAGAAGAACAACGGGCCCCTCTCGGGCTGGACCGAGCTGCCGCGCAAGATCGTGGCGATGGAGCTCTTCGAAAGGCTCTTCATTCTTTGCCTGTTCCTGAACTTCCTCAACACGATATTCGGTAAGTCCGCGGCGCCGCTGTCATTGGTAAGCGTGCTGCTCGTGTTTTCGGAAATGCTGCCGCTGATCCTGATTTTCAGCCGCGGTCCGACCGAGACGATGTCGTTGAAGCCGATTGACTGGGTGGTCGGACTTGCTGGCTCAAGCGCCCCGCTCTTGGTCATCGCACCTGCACCCGCACCGCTCGTGCCGTCCATCATGATTGCAATGCTGATGGTGCTCGGGTTGTCCATTCAGGTGACGGGCAAGCTCTTCCTCGGCCGCAGCTTCGGTGTCGTCGCAGCCAACCGCGGCGTCAAGGTCGGTGGACTCTATCGTATCGTGCGCCATCCCATCTACATGGGCTACACGTTCACGCACATCGGCTTCCTGCTGGCCTTCCCGTATTGGCAGAACTTGCTGATCTACACGTTCACTCTTGCCATGCAGGTCATGCGCATCTTCAAGGAAGAAGCGGTGCTCGGACAGGATCCGCGCTATCAGGAGTTCATGGGCCAGGTCCGCTACCGCCTCGTCCCGGGCCTCTTCTGAGCCTCAAGACGGCATCTGCAATTGATTGTGAGCGCCCGCCCGCAGATCGGAGCGGGCGTTTCGCTTTGGGCGGGACACCGGCAGCAGGATGACGCCCGCCCGACAGTGAAGCTGGCGATGGGGGTGCTGCAAGTAGCCCTGATGTGATCCAACCCGCCAGGAAGGATACGCCCGAATTGGCCCCTGCATTGGCGTCGTTACCTGCGCCAAGCGCTACGCAAGCCTCGGCAAAGGTGCCGCCGGCGCGAACAGTGTCGAAGGCAAGCGCCTCTGCCGCCGGCAGCGCGCGTATCATGGGCATCGTGCCGTCACGCCAGATGAGGAGCGGCTCGCCCACCTCGAGAACCCGCGCCGCAGGCGGCTCGGCCTCCGCACGGATCGCACCCCAGATGGCGAATGCATTGGTCCGCGTGTTGAGCCGCTTGACGGCGGGATGCAAGTCGAACCGGAGTTCACCCCAACTCTCGGGCGCGATTGATTTGAGTTCATCCAAGGCGAGCAGTGGGGCTTCTTTGGCGTCGAAGGCCTCGGCTAATGCAATCTCGATTGAAGCAAGTTCGGCCACCTGCGGCCACTTCGAAAAAGGCGATGTGGCTGCGAGAAAGTCCGGGGCGTGTTGCGAGAACCAGCGGGCGTTGCGTACGCGGGAGGGATGCGCGTCGATGTAGCCGGAGCACACGTGGGCGAACAGTTCTTCACCCAGATATCTCGCAACGCTTTCTAGGTCCTCCGCCAAGACATCGGCGAGGCGAGCGCGGTAGGCATGGCAATAGACACCGAGCATGTCGCTTCTGCTTGCGTGCGCCGCGGGTCTCAGCTGGCGAAGGAAGCCATTGAATGCATCGGAATCCGTGTCAAGGATGACCGCCTGCATCTGCTGCTGCAATTCTTCTAGGCCCGGCATCATGAAAGCTCCTGGCCGATCGTGGGCGCGTGGCGCGGTTCCCGCATCGCCTTGTCCAGATCGCCGCTGCGAGCGCTCATTTGCCTGCCGGGAGTAGCGTGAGGATACAGCACCTCGGTGGCAATCCGGCGCGCCCGGTCCAGTTCGGCAACGACGTCGGCGAGCGGGGGAATGTTGTCGTCGCGCTCGATCATGGTCGAAACAGGACCAAAGTGTTGAAGCGCGGCACGATAGAGATCGAACACCGCGTCGCAGATGTCGTGGTCGTGGGTGTCGATGACGTAGTCGCCATGATCCTCGTGGCCGGCGAGGTGGAATTGGACGACGGTATCGCGCGGAATGCCACCAAGAAATTCGAGCGGATCGTAGCCGTGATTGCGTGCCCCGACGTAGACGTTGTTGACGTCGAACAGGAGATTGCAACCCGTGCGCCGCGCCATCTGGGCGAGGAAGTCCCATTCGGTCATGTCCTGCTCGGCGAAAGCGACATAGGAGGACACATTTTCCAGGGTCAGCGGGCTCTCGAGGATCTCCTGCACCTTGTGGATTCGCGCGACGACGTGGTCGAGGGCCTCCGTGGTGTAGGGGATCGGCAACAGATCGTGCAGGTTGACACCGTGAACGCCGGTCCAGCACAAGTGATCGGAAATCCACTTCGGTTCGACGCGGTGCGCGAGGGCCTTCAGGTCGCGCACATAGTCGATGTCGAGCTCGGCGGTCGAAGCGATCGACATTGAGACACCATGCATGACGATCGGGTAGTCGTGGCGGATCTTGTCGAGGATGCGCAGCGGCTGTCCACCGGGCACCATGTAGTTCTCGGAGATGATCTCGAACCAGTCGATCGGCGGCCTGCTGTTCAGGATTTCATTGTAGTGCTGGGGCCGCAATCCCAGGCCGAAGCCGAGGAACGCTGGTTTGTTCGCATCAGAGCTACATCCCGGAGTCAAATGAGATGTGGCCTGGCGGTTGCCAGAGCCTGCCTCGCTGGATGTTCTGGACGCCACTTGCTGGTCTTGCATGTGTTGCCTCCGGTGCCCCCGCATTCGCGCCGTGCCTCATCGACGTTCGCAATATCCGCTTATGGCGAAACCTGAAGCGGCTGCTCCAAAGAAACCTCCAGAGCAGCCCGACCTCAGTTGCACGCGCTATTACATCTTCACCGGCTCGAACTTGGCGCCCTTGATCATTGCGCATTCCTCGGCCGTCGTTTCCGTGAAGCCCTTGCCCTTGCATGCGTTCTTGCCCTTGCATGCGTTCGAGGCACCCTTGCATGCACCCTTGCCCTTGCAGGCGTTGGCGCCCATGCAGTGGCCCTTTGCTGAATCGGCGAAGGCAGCGGGAGCAACGGCAGCGCCGGCGGCGATCAGGGTAGCTGCGGCGGCGGCAATCGTTGCGGTGGTTCTGGACGAGATAGTCATGAATTTCACTCCTGGTAGATTGGTCGACGTTCGAACCGGCAACGACATGGCCGGCCCGCGATGATCCGTCCGCCCGCCAGCAGGCGCGCGTCCGTTGCCGCCCGGGGACGGACATCGTCACGCCGCCGGTGGGGGCCCGGTGATCGCCGCAGCGCCGAAACGATTAGCGCTGTGGCGGATGTTGGGGATGTTGGGGGATTGATGGCGACAGCCGATACCGTTGCTCGAAATGGCGGCTCCAGCGTTTGTCGATTACTTTCTGCTTCTCTGTCCCCTTTGTTTTTCCTGCTTGGACAGAGATACGGAGCGCGCTCGCGGAACGTTTCAGGGGGCCTTGAAATTCACGAACTCACGATTGCGTGAGGATGCGGCAATGTCGACCAATTGCAATCGAGGAACCGCGAAGCGGCGGCGGTGGCTTGCTCACCACTTCAGCAGTGCGCGACCGGCGAATGTTGCAGCGATGGCCAAACCCGCAATCGCGATCGTGTACCAGGTGGCAACGAACAGCGGCGAATCGTCGGTGCAGAGTGTTGCGTAGTAAGTCGCCGAAACGGCACCTGCGAGCAGGCCCGCAACAGCTCCTGTCAGGGATGGCGAGGCCGGCGCACCATTGCGCAGGGCTATGAACACGACGATCAGCGGGGCAAGCGCCAGCGTCGGGATGATCGCCAGGCAGTGATGCCAATTGCGCCCGACCATGCGTGCCGCCCAAGAGTCGGCCGGCGTGATGAGCAGCTCCAGGACGACCGCGGCCACAAGTAAAGCAGGCGCCACGACCAGCGGCAGCAAAGACCGCCACGTGATGGGCGTCGGCCGCGCCAAGCTGACGAGCGGCGGAATAGTCGAGATCAACAGCAGGATCGTGATGACGAGCTTGAGCTGGAACCGCCAGGTCTGTGAGGCATGTGCGATGTCGCCTCGCGGTCCGAGGAAGATCGCAAAAAGCACGCCCGCAACCACGATTCCCGCGGCCAGCGCCAGGCCAATGGACCGCGACAGGGTTGGCGCCCGCGTCGGGGTATCCGCGGCCAGTGCCTTGATGAGTTCGTCGGTCCTCACGTTCAATCGCCTCGATGAAAAGCAGCCAGCGCCTTCAGCGCCCGGTGCAGCGCGACCCGCACAGCGCCTTCGCTCATGCCCAACTTGTTTGCCACCTCGCGTGCCGATCGGCCCTCGATCGAGATCGCCTCGACAATGCTGCGGTCCCGATCCTTGAGGCAGGACAACAGATCCTCCCGCGACCCGACTTCGTCGACGGCAGGATTGGCCGGATCAGCGAGCAAGTCGGCCACGTCTTCAATGGGCACGAACTGGCGGTGCCCCTTCCGGCGCAGATGATCGACGAGCTTATTGCGTGAGATCGCCTTCAGCCACGGTTCGATCGGACGGCTTCGGTCCCAGGTCTGTCGCTTCGTATGGACCGTCAGCAGAGTCTCCTGCACGACGTCCTCCACGTCCTCGCCTCGATAGCCATACGCCCGGTAGCCATTTGCGGCATAGCCCCGGACGCGTATTGATATGAGCTCGAGCGCGCGCCGATAGGCGGCCTCGTCACCATCCAAGCCCGAACGCATCAAAGTCGACAGATCTTCGGTCCTCTCGTGCAAGGGCTGCCTTCCGAGCTACGAAGTGGAGGGTCGCGACGTTACACGCCTTCCTGCCACACCGGCCTCTGCCGGCGCCAGCCCCCGCGACGACAACTTGTCGCACAACGGCGTGAGCGGCCCTAGCGCTGGCTGGCTGCCGCGTCTGGGGGCAGTTTGGCCGCTGCCCGTGTCGTGGCGGCCGGTGTCGTGACAGCGATACCCGCCAGCGCAGCAATTGCCAGGAAATAGACCCACGATCTGTGCGCCCCGCGGCTTGCCCACAAGGCGTAAAGGCCGCTCATCCCGAACACCAGCACGATCATCCACAAGAACGCCTTGCGGTCCGCACCGGCATCCCAATGCATGACAGCCAGAACCACCGCAAGTCCCAGCCATAGCAGGCTTGTAAGGTGCCAGGCAAAGCGCAGCACACCCTTGGTCTGCCCGACGCTGCCGAGGATCACCGGCAACTTGTCGAGCTTCACGAGAGGCCCGATCAGATATTTCTCGCCAAGAACGGAGTGCCCGATGCTGAGTAGGAACGTCAGTGCGGCCGCAGCCAGGAGCAGGCCACTGGGTTGCCCGTTCCACAAGCTGAAGGCGATCACGGTGAAGATGATGGTGAGTCCCGCTGCAAGAAAGCTGCGCATGACGAAAGCAACCATCGATGATGCTACCGTCTTCGCGGCGGTCGCCCGCCAGCTTGTCGAGGCAGGCGGCACGACGTTGCAGGCGATTGTCGAGGAAACGGGCGTCTCGGTTGGCTCCCTCTATCATCGCTACGAATCGCGCGAGGGGCTGCTGGCGCGCGCTTGGCTCGATGCGGCACTTGAGTTTCAGCGGTATTTCCTGGCCGCTTTGCAAGGTGACGCAGCCGATGCCGGAGAGCAGGCGGCCTTGGCGACGCCGCGGTTCTGTCGCGTCGAGCGCATCAGGGCGGTTGTGCTGGCCTGCTGCCGCCGCTCGGAGTTTCTCAGCGAAACGACGCCAGAGCCGCTGCGCGCGCAAATCGAAAGTGTCAATGATGGACTGGCCGCGGAGATCGGCCGGTTCGCGCGCGAAAGCGGACACGCAATCGAGGCGTGCCGGCTGGCGATCGTCGCGATTCCGTTGGGCGCGGTGCGGCTCTATCTGCCCAACCGGCCTGTTCCGCGCAAGCTCGATGACTACGTGCGCGAGGCGTATCGGGCGGTCATGCGTGTGGATCGGGCGGAGCGGACGAGTTGAAAAGCCGCCTCACGCATCCGATCGCGATGAGCGGGCGCGCGAAGCGAACACAAGCTTGCGCAGGATCAAGCCGGATCTGGCCCGATCATCTTTTCCGGCCGCACGATGGCATCGAAGTCCTCGCCGGAGATGCCGAGCTTGATCGCCTCCTCGCGCAGCGTCGTGCCGTTCTTGTGCGCGGTCTTGGCGACCTTGGCTGCGAGGTCGTAGCCATACTTCTCTTTCAGTGGAGTCACCAGCATCAGCGAGTTGGCGAGCCCCTTGGCGATGTTGTCGAGGCGCGGCTCGATGCCGACGACCGCATTGTCGGTGAAGGAGACCGCGGCATCGGCCAACAGCCGCGTCGACTGCAGGAAGTTATAGGCCATCATCGGATTGTAGACGTTGAGCTCAAAGTGGCCCTGGCTGCCGGCGAAGGCGATTGCAGCGTTGTTGCCGAGGATGTGCGCGGCGACTTGCGTCAGCGCCTCGCACTGGGTCGGATTGACCTTGCCCGGCATGATCGACGAGCCGGGCTCGTTCTCCGGCAGCGCCAGTTCTCCCAGGCCCGACCGCGGACCCGAGCCCAACAGCCGGATGTCGTTGGCGATCTTGAAGCAGCTCATCGCCACCGTCGTGATGGCGCCGTGCGTGAACACCATCGCGTCATGCGCGGCGAGCGCCTCGAACTTGTTGGGCGCCGAGGTGAACGGCAGCCCGGTGATGGCCGCGATGCGCTGGGCCACCTTCTCGGCAAAGCCGGCCGGCGAGGCAAGCCCGGTGCCGACGGCAGTACCGCCTTGCGCCAATTGCATGAGGTCGGGCAGCGTCATCTCGAGCCGCCGGATGCCGTTGGCGATCTGCTGCGCATAGCCCGAGAACTCCTGCCCGAGCGTCAGCGGCGTTGCATCCTGCGTGTGCGTGCGGCCGATTTTTATGATCTTCGCCCACGCCTTCGCCTTCGCATCGAGAGCCGCGTGCAGATGTTTGAGCGCCGGGATCAGCCGATGCGTCACTTCCTCGGCGCAGGCGATGTGCATGGCCGTCGGGAACGTATCGTTGGAGGACTGGCTCATGTTGACGTGGTCGTTGGGATGGATCGGCTTCTTCGAACCCATCTCGCCCCCCAGCATCTCGATACCGCGGTTCGAGATCACCTCGTTGGCATTCATGTTGGACTGCGTGCCCGAGCCCGTCTGCCAGACGACGAGGGGGAAATGATCATCGAGCTTGCCGTCGATGACTTCTTGCGCCGCCTTAATGATAATGTCGGCGAGCTTCGCGTCGAGCTTGCCCAGATCGAGATTGGCTTCCGCCGATGCGCGCTTGACGATGCCCAACGCGCGGATCACCGGCTGCGGCTGTTTCTCCCAGCCGATCTTGAAGTTTCCCAGCGAGCGCTGCGCTTGCGCACCCCAGTAGCGCGAAGAATCCACTTCGATCGGTCCGAAGGTATCGGTTTCGGTGCGTGTTGGCTTGGCTGGACTCATTTCGGACCTCTCTGGTCTCATGAAGTGTCGGGGGAACGGCTGGCTGTGCGTGAGGTAGCACGCGGGTGCCGGAGCCTCTAGTTGAACAGAAGTCGGCGCCCGCAACTCGGTCCGGGCTCGCTGACATATCACGGCGGGAAGATTAATCCCTTCCAACTAATGCCATTTTTCCGATGCCCCCTTGATCTCACCACAGCACGTCGAGTCGGCCGGTGTTTGCGTGTTGCGCGTCCGATGGGAGGTGGCTGAAGCTCGGAATTGCAATTGCCCTGCGGTTTCTGAACTGACGTCGATCCTTCTGCGCTCCAGGCCATTGGCTCGAACAACGGGGCGTGCTGTCGGTCCTCTCGGGTGTGTTCCGCCCGCGCCGCGTTGCTGGATGCAGTGTGCCAGCGTTTTTGTTCCAAGTCATAATGCGAGGCGCCGAGCCTCCGCGCAGTTCAGCCCATGGGACGGAGGATCACGCCTTGGAGCCCAAGATCATTGTCATGATCGTCACCCTCGCCATGCCCAACGGCGACAGCGGCGTGCAAGTCAAGCCGATGCCAACCGTCGAGCATTGCGTCGCCCAGGCCAACATCGAGGCCACCGATCCATTCGTTCGCAATGTGGAATGCTCGGAGCTTGAGAACGGCAAGCTGCTGCTCGAATTCAAGCAGCAGGACGATGGCAAGGAGCGCGGCGCCACCAATTCCGCACCGCGTCCAGGCTTCACCGGCTGAAACAGCGAGTGCGGGCTGCACATGAATAGATTGCCTGCGCGCCCCCTCTGCAACGCGGATAGATCGAATCTCAAATCAACGACGTTATGGTCGCCGGATTGGGGCTATCAACGCGCCCCGACTCGCAGCAGGACGACCAGGCCGCCTCTTTACAATGGCCGATGGCCTCAGCGCTTGCGGAACGCGTCGAGGTTGACGACCTTGGCCGGTCCATTGGCGGCTTGAGCGGCTGGCGCCACCGGCTCCGTCGATGCCGGACCAGCCTCCACAGGCACGTCCTGCTTGGCGCGCTCGCCAGCAGCAGCAGGTGCGCGCTCTGCTGACTTGGCTGAGCGTCTCGGTGCGCGCGCCTTGCGCGGCGCGTTGCCACGGGTCGCAGTGTCTTGCGGAACTTTGTCGCTCGTTTCTTGCACCAGGTCTGCAAACGGCGAACCGGGCGTGCGCGCCACCGGATCCGGTCCGATGTCCGCGGTCTCGAACTGTAGTCCATAGCGAACGCTCGGGTCGACGAATACGCGGATGGCCTGGAACGGCACCACCAGTCGCTCGGGGATGCTGTCGAACGTGAGGTTGACCTCGAAGCGGTCGTCGGTGACCACCAATCCCCAGAAGCGATGCTGCAGCACGATCGTCATTTCGTGCGGATACTTCTCCCGCAGCCGGCGCGACAGGATCACGCCCGGCGCCTGTGTGCTGAAGGAGATGTAGAAGTGGTGCTCGCCCGGCAGGCCGCTGCGCTCGGTTTCCTTGAGGACCGACTTGACGACGCTACGCATCGCCTCCTGCTGTAACGCCTCGTAGTCGATCGTCGGTTCGGATGTCATACAGCGCCGCACTTGCTCGATGGTTGTCCTGCCAGAAAACATGTACGCACCGGACCAGCCGGCGAAATCGAGTGGAGGGCTTCTGTTGCCCGGTGCCCTCCGTACCGCGCCTTACCCGGCTAGGGGCAAGGGCTTCAGTTCAGGTCTTTCGCACTGCATTACGCAGCGAGAGCAACCTCAGCATAGTTGTCATTGGCAACTATTCTGGATGGCCCGATAACGGCGGAACCATGCCGGGCAAAAGCACACCCTTTACACCTTCGTCGATGCTGGTTCGCCCCCATCAGCAGCTCACCGGACCCTTGCTGGTCCTGCGGTCGTCTGGGCTGCGGCGTCACCCAGTGAGCTGGTGGTGGAGGCGCCGGGTACTGCCCCCGGGTCCGATCGGCTTATTCCGATGGCCATTTATCGCCATATCCGGATTGCTCCGGCACTCCCAATATATGCGCGGAAGCTATGAAAAAAAAGTACTACGCAATGCGATCAGGGTAACAGCAACTGCCTGACGTAGCGCAGTTTCCCGTTCTGCGCGCAGTCCCGGGGGGCGCAGCGCAGCCAAATGGCAACACGAATTGAGCCATGTCTGTTGATGAATCAAACTCCTGGTACCGCCTTTCTGAAGCCCTGCGCCGCACGCGCCGAGCGTGATCCAGGGACTTCGGATTGCAATCGGGTACTTGGCCGGAAAGTATGGAGCGGACTTCTCGATCATTACCAGACAACCATGTGATTGCTAAAGCATGATCCGATCGGCCGATCGCCGTCGGCGATTGCATCTGATCGGATACTGCTCTAGCCGGCACATTCGAAGATGTTGACGCCCCCTCATCGGCACTGTCGGCACCGAGGTCGAACCGGCCATGCAGCAAGACCACACCGACGAACCGCAAGACAGCCGTGCGCGATGGGCTTATCGGCCACACACGCACTGGCCATGGTCGCTGGCGCTGGCATTCGCGGTCATGACGGTCGCGATATCGGTCCTCTCCGCGCAAGTAGCAGGTCTGGGACTGCAGCGCGCTGGGCCGCCGCGCGAGCACTGGCAGCTGCTGATCGGGCTGGCGGTGAGCCAGTTGGTCACAATCGCGCTGACATGGTCGGCGGCAACGTGGCGCGGCGACAAGCGCTGGGATTTGTTCGCGCTTGCCGCCCCGCGTCAGGGTAAGCGAACCTACGCGATCAGCCTTCTCGTAATGGTCGCAATGTTCGGCGCCGCATCTGCGGTGACTTGGTTCATCGACCCCAACCTGGTGGTAGCGGATCTCGCCATCTTCGTCGGCCTCGTAAGGTCGGAAGCGTGGTGGCTGGCGATTGCCGTGATCGCCATCGGTGCACCGGTGATGGAGGAGCTGCTGTTCCGCGGCTTCCTGTTTCCGGCGCTGGCGCAAACCCGGTTGCGTCTGATCGGCGCGGCGGTTGTCACCTCGGCGGCATGGGCAGCACTTCACGCCGGCTATTCGCTCATTGGACTCATCGAGGTCTTTGCCGTCGGCATCTACTTCTCGTGGCTGCTTATTCTCACCGGCAGCCTCCGCGTGCCCATGTTTTGCCATGCCGCCTACAACCTGAGCGTGGTGCTGCTGCTGCTCGCTGTGGATATCCCCATTGCAAGCCCCACCTCGCCGGGGCATTGAAGAGCAACCGACACCGCGGCCCCGCAGCTCCGGCTGGCGCTGGTGCGCGCGTGGCATCCAGTCCTCGGCCGCCGCCACGGAAGTCCGACCATGCAGCAATACCTGGAACTTCTGCGACATGTTCGCGACAACGGCACCGAAAAGCGTGATCGCACCGGAACCGGCACACGCTCTGTGTTCGGCTACCAGATGCGCTTCGACCTGGCGGACGGGTTCCCGCTGCTGACCACCAAGAAGCTGCACACGAAGTCAATCATTCACGAGCTGATCTGGTTTCTCGCTGGCGACACCAATACCGCCTATCTGAAGCAGCACGGGGTTTCGATCTGGGACGAATGGGCCGACAAGAACGGCGACTTGGGCCCCGTCTACGGCAAGCAGTGGCGCTCCTGGGCGGCACCCGACGGACGCACCATCGACCAGATCAGGCAAGCCGTCGAGTTGCTGAAGCGTGACCCCGACAGCCGCCGCATCATCGTCTCGGCCTGGAATCCGGCCGACATCCCGCGCATGGCATTGGCACCCTGCCATTGCCTGTTCCAGTTCTACGTGGCCGACGGCAAGCTGTCCTGCCAGCTTTATCAACGCTCTGCCGACATCTTCCTGGGCGTGCCTTTCAACATCGCCTCCTATGCGCTCTTGACGGTGATGATGGCACGGGTCACCGGGCTGAAGCCCGGCGATTTCGTCCACACGTTCGGTGATGCCCATCTCTACCTGAACCACCTCCAGCAGGCCGACGAGCAGCTCCGGCGTCAGCCGCGTCCGCTGCCCAAGCTGCACGTCAATACCGAGGTCAAATCGATTTTCGATTTCCGCTTCGAGGATTTCGGCATAACGGGTTACGATCCCCATCCGCACATCAAGGCGCCGGTTGCGGTTTGATGGGGACGGGCGAAAATCGGTCCGAATTCCGCCTGCGTCGTCATGTTGAATTGCGGCTGGCGGTTGCGGGCGGTACGCGTGCGGCTGCCTCGCCGCATATGCAACCGGAGCCTGTGCGGCAGGTGCAGAAAGTATCGCGAGCAAGTCCGTTCATGACGACTCATCACCTGCGAGCACGCCTGAAGTCAGCACCCGCTGCAATAGCTGTCATCGCACTGTTGCCGCTGCTCGCCGCGTGCCAGATCTCGCCAAAGGAGACCGAGACGCGGCTGTCCGATAGCCAATCGATTTCGATCGACACGCCAGACGTGCCGGGCGCGCAATGTTCGCTGAAGTCGGTCGCTGTCGGCCAGCTCAACGTGACGACGCCAGCGCGCGTCGATGTCGAGCGCAGTCCCGAGATCATCGTCGTCCTGTGTCGCAAGTCCTGTTATCTGGACGCCTCCGCCATGATCTCCAGCGAAGCCCAGAAGCGCCCGGACGGCTCGGTGGTCCATAGTTATCCGGCAGAAACGCGCGTCTCGATGAAGCCCGCCGCCAACTGCAACGCACCCACCTCGGGACGTCCGTCCGCATCCCCGCTCTAAGCTTGCGCTTGAACGCCCTACGTCGTAACGGCATCGCAGCCGATTTGTTGCCGTCCGCGGTGTGCCATGACTGAAGCCACAGTTTCCTTGATCGTCGCGGTCGCGCGCAACGGCGTCATCGGTCGCGGCGGCGATCTGCCCTGGCGCCTGTCCTCCGATCTGAAGCTGTTTCGCCGGCTGACCTTGGGCAAGCCCATCATCATGGGGCGGCGCACCTGGCAGACGCTGCGCAAGAAGCCGCTCGATGGCCGCGACAACATCGTCGTGACGCGCGACCGGGCATTCGTGGCCAAGGGCGCCACGATCGCCCATTCCATCGAAAAGGCCCTCGATGCCGCACGTACGGCGGCAGCCGCACGCGGCGTCGATGAGATTATGGTTATCGGCGGTGCGGAGATATATCGCGAAGCGCTGCCCCATGTGCACCGCCTGTATTGGACTGAGGTC
>JBGANK010000061.1:0-18337 GCA_044222395.1 Hyphomicrobiaceae bacterium
GCCATGAAGAGGCCGGCGCGGGCGCGCTCGTCGGTGTCGGACTCGGTGATGTCCTCGCCGAGGAACGTGATCTCGCCCTCGGTGATCTCGAGTGCGGGGTTGCCCATGATGACGTTCGCGAGCGTGCTCTTGCCCGAGCCGTTGGGGCCCATCAGCGCGTGGATCTCACCCTTGTTCACGGTGAGGTCCAGGCCCTTGAGGATCTCCTTCTCCCCGGCCCGGACGTGCAGGTTCTTGATCTCGAGCATTGCATCCTCACTCATTTTCATCCTGAGAGCAGCTGCCCCACATCGGCGCTGCTCGAGTTTCAATTCACTTCCGCTCACAGCCCTGCTGCTTTTCCGGATCGTAGATGTCGGCGTATTTCTGGCCCTTCCAGCGCCACGCCCATTCGCCGTCCGTGCGCTTTCGCGCGAACTGCGTGAACCAGTAGACCGAGCCCAGCACCATCAAGGCCCACGCGAGATAGCCGGCTACCGGCTTGGTCTCGCGCATCGCCAGCATTACCGCCACCGAGAAGAACGTCACGACGAGAGCGAAGGCAAGGGTGGCCAGCCATCCCTGCCACGTCACGGGCGTCGCGCCGTAGCCGTGCGTCTTGGGCTTGAACCAGAATTCGTTGCCGCTGCGCGTCATCTGTCGGTTCACTCGTTCCTACTTGTTCAAGCTCGGCGTTGGGTCCTGGATGGCCGGGTCATGCCCGGCCATGACGTGGTGAGTCAGTCTCACCCCACGCTTCCTTCCAGCGAGATGCCGATCAGCTTTTGCGTCTCGGCCATGAATTCCATCGGCAGGTGCTGAAGCACGTCGCGCACGAAGCCGTTGACGACGAGCGCCACCGCCTCCTCTTCCGACAGCCCGCGCTGCGTGCAATAGAACAGCACGTCCTCAGAGATCTTCGAGGTGGTCGCCTCGTGCTCGAAATGCGCGGATGAATTCTTCGCCTCGATGTAGGGCACAGTGTGCGCGCCACACTTGTCGCCGATCAGCAGCGAGTCGCAGGCGGTGAAATTGCGCGCATTCGTCGCCTTCCGGTGCGCCGACACGAGACCGCGATAGGTGTTCTCCGAATGACCCGCGGCAATGCCCTTCGAGATGATGTGGCTGGTCGTGTTCTTGCCCAGGTGGATCATCTTGGTGCCGCTGTCGACCTGCTGGCGACCGTTGGAAATGGCGATCGAATAGAACTCGCCGCGCGAATTGTCGCCGCGCAGGATGCAGCTCGGATACTTCCAGGTGATCGCCGAGCCGGTCTCGACCTGCGTCCAGGAGATCTTGGAATGGCGGCCGCGGCAGTCGCCGCGCTTCGTCACGAAGTTGTAGACGCCGCCCTTGCCGTCCTTGTCGCCCGGATACCAGTTCTGCACCGTGGAATACTTGATCTCGGCGTCATCGAGAGCGATCAACTCGACGACGGCGGCGTGCAGCTGATGCTCGTCGCGCATCGGTGCCGTGCAGCCTTCGAGGTAGCTCACATAGGCGCCCTTGTCGGCGATGATGAGCGTGCGCTCGAATTGGCCGGTGTTCTTCTCGTTGATGCGGAAGTAGGTCGACAGCTCCATCGGGCAGCGTACGCCCGGCGGGATGTAGACGAACGAGCCATCGGAGAAGACGGCCGAGTTCAGCGCCGCATAGAAGTTGTCCGACTTCGGCACGACCGAGCCCAGGTACTTCTTGACGAGCTCGGGGTGCTCACGCAGTGCCTCCGACATCGAGCAGAAGATGACGCCGGCCTTGGCCAGCTCCTTCTTGAAGGTGGTGACGACCGAAACTGAATCGAACACCGCATCGACCGCTACCTTGCCGGCCATATTGGTGTAGCCGTCGGCCTCGTCGAGATTGCTCGGCTCGCCCTGCTTGCGCACGCCTGCGAGGATTTCCTGCTCCTTGAGCGGAATGCCAAGCTTCTTGTAGGTTTCGAGCAGCGCGGGGTCGACCTCATCGAGGCTCTTTGGAGCCTCCATCGACTTGGGCGCAGCGTAATAATAAAGGTTCTGGAAGTCGATCTTGGGATAGTTGACCTTGGCCCAGGTCGGCTCGCTCATCGTCAACCAGCGCTCGTAGGCGTCGAGGCGCCACTCGAGCATCCAGGCCGGCTCACCCTTCTTCTCGGAGATGAAGCGGACGATGTCGACGCTGAGGCCCTTGGGGGCCTTGACCGTCTCAATGTTGGTCTCGAAGCCGTACTTGTACTGGTCAACGTCGATCTTCTTGACCTGCTCGATGGTCTCCTGGACCGCTGCCATCGTCCTCTCCTCGTCGTCAAAATTCTTGTAGAGCCCGGGAACCGCCGATCATGCTACGTGGCGTTCGCCGTCGCGCATCCGCGTCACGCGCTGCCACGCGCCGAGCGTTGCGTTGATGTCTTCTTGGCGTGTCGCCCAGCCGAGGCTGAAGCGCACAGCGCTCCTTGCGATATCGTCATTCAAGCCCATGGCTGCAAGCACCGGCGAGCGCGTCGTCTTGCCGGAGTGACAAGCCGCGCCCGCACTCACCGCAAAGCCCGCCAAATCGAGTGCGATCAGAACCGTTTCGGCCAAAGTGCCGCGCAAGGCCACAAGAGACGTGTTGACTAGGCGCGTGACGTTGGCTCCGATCACTTCAAGTCCGGGCGTCGCTCTTGCAAGGCCCGCTTCCAAGGCATCGCGTAGCGCGGCCACCTCGGCGATCCGCCCCAGATCGTCCAAAGCGCACCGGCTGGCAGCGCCGAAGCCGGCGATGGCGGCGATGTTTTCGGTTCCAGCTCGCAGTCCTCGCTCCTGGCCGCCACCCGACAGCAACGGCGCGAGCGAGACATTGTGCCCGAGAACCAGCGCTCCGGCGCCTTGCGGACCGCCGATCTTGTGCGACGACACGATCAGATAATTGACGCCCCATGCGCGCACGTCGATCGGGATACGGCCGGCCGCCTGCACCGCGTCGACCAGCATCCGCACGCCCTTGGCTCGCGCGAGGTCGGCAATGGCAGCAATCGGCTGCACGATGCCGGTTTCGTTGTTGGCGTGCTGGACGGCAAGGAGCGTGTCGGACGTGTCCGCTTGTCCGTTCGCCGAGACCCTATCGAGAGTTTGCTCGAGCCCGGCGACATCGATCTGGCCGCTCGAGTCTACGGGCATGATCGTTACGCCGGCACCCGCCCGCTCGAGTGGAACAGTGATGCATGGATGCTCGACGGCGGAAACAACAACGTGACGCCAAGGCTGCCGCAGCACCCAATTGGCTGCCTCGGTCGCACCGCTGGTGAAGATCACGTCGCGAGGCGTGGCGCCGACCAGAGCAGCGACATCAGCGCGGGCATTCTCGATGGCCGCACGCGCCTGCCGGCCCTCGGCGTGGACCGAGGACGCATTGCCCGTGCACTCAAGAACGCGCAACATCGCCTCGCGCGCGGCGGGCCGCAGAGGTGCTGACGCGTTGTAGTCGAGATATGTCCGTACCGCGGTCATTCGGCGATCATTTCCATCCCAGTCGCCACGCGAGGGTTCGACGTTGCCGAGGCGAGTTTTTCCTTGGGAATACCTTCGAGGACCTCGGCCAGACTGACGCTCCAGAGGAACGCTGCGATATGGCCGCCGAGGCCGCACCATAGGTTATGCGTCAAGCAACGCTCCTCGCCGAGGCAGCCGATGCCGCCGTCCATGCAGCGAGTCATTCGCGTCTCTTCCTCGACAGCAGCCATGATCTCGCCGACCGCAATCTCGGTTGCCGGGCGTCCGAGCCGATAGCCACCGGTGCGGCCGCGCGAGCTGTCGACCAGCCCGGCACGTCGCAATCGCAAGAAGATCTGCTCCAGGTATGACAGCGAAAGCTGCTGTCGTTCGGCGATCTGCGACAGGGGAACTGCCGTTTCGCCCTGGTTCTTGGCGAGATCTGCCATCGCCATCACGGCGTAGCGGCCCTTCGTGTTCAACTCCACGACACACCTGCCCTATCTTCGCAAAACCAAATTCGCCTAGTCTCAGATCCGTCTTCGCCGCACTGTTACGCGCCGCGTGAAGACACTTGCATTGCGCACCCCACGTTGTGCTAAGAAGCGCGACCTGGCTGACAGATCGTCTCAGGCACGTTGCACTTCTTTCGAACCGTTCTAAAAACGTGCAGGGACTATGGAAATTCCGATCAGTGAAGTCAAGTATTATGCGCAGCCGATGCCGCTTTTGTCGCAGCGCGGCGCGGATCGGGGCCCACCGTGCAAAAGCACTCGCTCAATTTTGGTGCGGCCTAGCTGCCAACCGCTGACGGTGGAAGGCCGTAACCGTATACCCGCGGGAAACACGATCAAGCCGGAACCACATCAAAGATGCTGCCGGGCAGGGGATCATCCGGCGACCGATGGAGTTCGTGTCGGCTGGTTTGCCGCCTCGCCTGATAGCCACCGCGTCAGATCGCCCACACTCTTGTCACGTTAGACCACCCGCACACCAGTTCTTGGACAACAGACGGAATGACATGCCTGAGTTGATCATCAATGGGCCGGAAGGCCGCCGCATCGAGGCCCGCTATCACCACGAGGGCCGCTCAGACAGCCCGATCGCGCTGGTGCTGCACCCGCATCCTCAGTTCGGCGGCACCATGAACAACCAAGTGGTCTATGCGCTCTACCACACGTTCGCTGCGCGCGGATTCTCGGTTCTGCGTTTCAATTTCCGCGGCGTCGGCCGCAGCCAGGGCTATTGGGATGGTGGCCCAGGCGAGCTTGCTGATGCCGCCTGCGCGCTCGATTGGCTGCAGCTCGTCAAGCCGGATGCAAAGTGCTGCTGGATCGCGGGCGTTTCGTTCGGCACCTGGATCGCCATGCAGCTGCTGATGTGCCGGCCCGAGATCGACGGCTTCGTGTGCGTGGCGCCACCTTCAAACCTCTATGACTTCTCGTTCCTGGCACCATGCCCGTCCTCGGGCCTGATGATCAATGGTGACAAGGATCGCGTCGTGCCGTCGGCTTCGGTGGCCGATCTCGCGTCCAAACTGAAGACGCAGCGCGGCATCAAGATCGATCATGAGATCGTGCCTGGTGCCAACCACTTCTTCGAAAACAAGATCGACGAACTGACGGCGGTGGTCGGCAGCTATGTCGATATGCGTTTGGCCAAGGATGCGGAAGAGCGCGAAACGCGGCGCGCGCGGGAGAAGGAGCGCGAGCTGGCACGCGAGCGGGAGCGTGCGGCGGAAGCCGAGGAAGCGATGGCGGATGTGGGCGGCGACGCCGAAAGTGATGAGGGCGATGAGTAAAAGCGCGGGCAGCCACGTCCCATGGCTAACCGCGATTAATGACGTTCCTTAAGCGGAAAGGAAGATACGACACCTAGAGTTGTGCCAAGGTCAGATCGCCGAAATGGTGGTGAGGCTGGCGAATTCCGAGGGTCGTTTTCATGCTGTACCTTGCAGCGCTGGTGGTTGCCATCGCGGCGGTGCTTGCGGTGGCGGGCTACATGATCGTGCTGCCCTTGCAGCCGCATGATGGGACATTTCCGGAGCCCAGCGCTGAGGATCAGGACAGGGCGCGACGACTGCGCGCGCATGTCACTGCGGTCGCATCGGTGCCGCACAACATCGACCACTATCGCGCGCTGGAAGCCGCTGCCTGTTACATCGAGCAGCAGCTGCAGGAGATGGGCCACACGCCGTTGATGCACGAGTATGTGGTCGACGAACGGCCTGTCCGCAACATCGAGATCATCCTGCCCGCTCAGTCTGTTGCGTCTGTTACGGGGGGCGACCGTCGAGCCCCCGCAAGCACCCTGGTGGTCGGCGCGCACTACGATTCCCCCGACGACAGCCCGGGCGCCAACGACAACGGCACCGGCGTCGCCGCCCTCATCGAGATCGCACGTGAACTCAGCCGCGCGCCCATTGCCGGCCAGCAGCTCGACATCCGGCTCGTATTCTTCGTCAACGAGGAAGCGCCCTACGGCAAGACAGACGCCATGGGCAGCCTGCGACACGCGCAGATGCTCAAGGAGACCGGCGTGCCGGTGACGGGCATGATTGCTCTGGAGACGTTGGGCTACTTCTCAAATGAGCCTAACTCGCAAAGCTATCCGCCGCCGTTCGGGTTGATCTATCCAGCGAAGGGGAACTTCGTTGCGTTCGTCGGGCTGCCCGGTGCGCGGCGCCTGGTCGGAAGGTGCCTCAAGGCGTTCCGTATGAGCGGAGCCTTTCCCTCGATCGGCGGCGTTGCTCCGGGATTCATCCCGGGCATCGATCTGTCGGATCACTGGGCCTATGACCACTGCGGCTTTCCGGCTCTGATGGTCACGGACACCGCGCCGTTCCGCAATCCCTACTATCACACGCGCGGGGATCTGCCCGAAACCGTGGACTATCAAAGTCTCGCCCGCATCACCTCCGGACTCACACGCATGGTGGCCACGATTGCACGCTGAGAGGCACGTGCGCTAAGTCTTCCCGGGAGCCACCTACCACCACAAGGCAGGGCTAACTGGATGAAGCGCGCAGCGCGTCTCGTGGGACTCATCGCGGCGGTTCTCGCCGCCGTCGTGGCTGCCATCGCTTGGGGCATGCTCTGGGTTCCGGGCACACGATACGATGGCCGTCTCCCATCACTGACCGGCGAGGAGCGCGATCTTGCAACTCGACTGGCGCGCCATGTCGACGCGATCGCGAGCCGGCCGCACAATACCTCGCACCCCGATGCGCTCGCAGATGCCCGTCGCTACATCGAGCGTACGCTATCTGAACTCGGCTTCAAGCCGGAGGCTCAGACCTACGTCGCCGGCGGCGTGACGGTCGCAAACATCTGGGTGACGATGCCGGCGGCAAAGGCACACAGCGATGCCCCGGTATTGGTCGTCGGCGCGCATTACGATTCAGCCGGCATCGCGCCTGGTGCCAACGACAACGGCACCGGCACCGCCGCAGTCCTCGAACTCGCCCGTCTCCTGCAGTCCATGCCACCGAGCCCGATCGAGATCCGACTCGTGCTGTTCGTCAACGAGGAGCCGCCCTGGTTCGAAACGCCGCTGATGGGCAGCCGCCAATACGCGCGCCTGCTTGCCGAGGAGAAGCGCAGCGTTCTCGGCATGATCTCGCTGGAGACGCTCGGCTGCTTCTTCGACGAAGAAGGCACGCAGTCCGTTCCCGCGCCGCTCGGCCTGGCAATCCCGACGAAAGCCAACTTCATCGCGTTCGTGGCATTGCCCAACTCGCGCGCCTTCATGCACCGGGTGATCGGCTCGTTCCGGTCCAGTACCCAGTTTCCGACGATCGGCGGCGTGGGCCCCAGATCGATCCGAGGATTGGCTTGGTCCGATCACGCCCCCTTCGACGAGCTGGGCTACCCGGCGCTCATGATCACGGACACCGCGCTGTTCCGCTATGTCCATTACCACATGCCGACGGACACGGCCGACAAGGTCAACTTCGAAAAGCTGTCGCGCATCACCAAGGGTATCGAGCGCGTCGTGCGCGATCTGGCGCGATGACGCGCTATCTTCGGCGTTGCCGTGCGCAGCTCGAGCCGTCGCCGTGATGCTCATGGCCGTGCGATGATGCCGCCGCAGGTCGGCCCGGGGACGCCGGTGGTGCCCGGAAAGGTCAGCGGCAGGCCTTCAAGCGCGCGCACGGCGAGATAGGCCCATGCCTCCGCCTCGATCGCATCGCCGTTGAGACCCAGCGCCTCGATCGGCACGACGGCGTTCTCGACCCGCTCGGCCAGACGCGTCATGATCGCGCGATTCTTGCGTCCCCCGCCGCACACGATCCAGATGGCCGGCTCCTGCGGGAAATGCTCGCGCGCCCGGGCGATGCTCTCGGCTGTCAATGCCGCCAGCGTCGCGGCTCCGGTGGTCAGCGGCATTGCCGAGAATGGCGCCATGGAAAACGCATTTCGATCGAGTGACTTCGGCGGCGGCTCGATAAAGTAGTGCGCCTTCAGCACCTCGTGCAGAACCGCCTCGTCCGCTTGCCCGTTGAGCGCCGTCTCGCCGTCCGCATCATAAGCCGTTGCGGCGTGCTTGAGCATCCAGTCGTCGATCAGCGCATTGCCGGGACCCGTATCGAAGGCGATCAGCTCGCCGTGGCTGCCGACATAGGTGACGTTGGCGACGCCTCCGATGTTGACGAATGCTGCCGGACGCTTGCCGAGCCTGATGCCCAGCGCCTGGTGATAGACCGGCACCAGAGGAGCGCCCTCGCCGCCCGCCTGCACGTCGGCTGCGCGCATATCAAAGACGACGGGAATTCCGGTTGCCGCAGCAAGGCGCGCGCCGTCGCCGATCTGCACCGTCAGCCGCCGCTCCGGCGCGTGCAGGACCGTGTGGCCATGGAAGCCGATAACATCGATGCTCGCCCGTGCAAGCTGCGTATCCTCGAGAAAGTGCGCGACGGCCTCGGCGTGCAGATCCGTCAAGTATTGTTCCGCAATTCGCAAGGCCCCCGGGCGCTCGTCGCGCGCTCGCACCTCCCGCGCCGCCGCCGCTGCCTCACGCAGCCTGCCCCGGAATGCCTCCGAAAAAGGAAACGTGAACGACGGGCCATGGCGCAGCTCGGCCTGTCCGTCGGTCTCGATCAGGGCGACGTCGATCCCATCCATCGAGGTGCCGCTCATCAAGCCAATTGCGCGCTTCAGCTTGCCCAATCCGCCAAACCTCTGCATGGTGCCGCCCAATCCGGCGACCCTACACCAATTCGACCTGCCGCGCCCGGATGAATTCGCAGCAACGACAGCAGAAGCAACCCGATGACGACCTACAAGTCCGATTTCATGTCCGTGCTTACCGAGCGCGGTTTCATCCACCAATGCTCGGACGAGGAAGGCGTCGATGCGCTGGCCGCCGCGGGCAAGCTCGTCACCTACGTCGGCTATGACTGCACCGCCCCTTCCCTGCACGTGGGCTCGCTGCTCTCCATCATAATGCTCGCCTGGCTGCAGAAGACGGGAGCGGGCAAACCCATCGTGCTGATGGGCGGCGGAACGACGCGGGTCGGCGATCCTTCAGGCAAGGACGAGACGCGGCAGATGCGTTCGATCGAGGAGATCGAGTCCAACAAGACCGGCATGCAGCAGGTGTTCGCCAAGCTCATCGACTTCGGTCAGGGCACACGCGACGCCGTAATGGTCGACAACGCGGAGTGGCTGGCGCCGCTCAACTACATCGAGTTCCTGCGCGATGTCGGCCGGCATTTCTCGGTCAACCGAATGTTGGCGATGGATTCGGCCAAGCTGCGCCTCGACCGCGAGCAGGAGCTGTCGTTCATCGAGTTCAACTACATGCTCTTGCAGGCCTACGATTTCGTCGAGCTCAGCCGCCGCTACGGCTGCAACCTGCAGATGGGCGGCTCGGACCAGTGGGGCAACATCGTCACCGGAATCGATCTCGGCCGGCGCATGGGTACGCCGCAGCTTTATGCGCTGACCTGTCCGCTGCTCACCACAGCGTCGGGCGCCAAGATGGGCAAGACCGCAGCCGGTGCGGTGTGGCTCAACGAGGCGCAGCTTTCCGCCTACGACTACTGGCAATACTGGCGCAACACCGAGGATGCCGATGTCGGGCGCTTCCTCAAGCTGTTCACGATGCTGCCGCTCGATGAGATTGCGCGCCTGGAAGCGCTGCAAGGCGCCGAGATCAACGAGGCGAAGAAAGTGCTCGCCACCGAGGCGACCGCCCTGATGCATGGGCGTGAGAAGGCACAAGCCGCCGCCGAGACTGCGCGGCTGACCTTCGAAGCCGGCCAGCTCTCATCCGACCTGCCCATGTTTGAAATCAATAGAGATGCACTCACAAACCCGGGAATGTCGGTTCCTGCAGCCTTTGTGTTTGCTCAACTTGTGAAGTCAAACGGTGAAGCAAGACGGCTGATTAAGCAACGTGGCCTCAGCGTAAATGATGCGATTGTCGTCGAGGAAATGAGGATACTGACACGTGATGACATCATGTCCGACGGCGTCATCAAGCTGTCGCTCGGCAAGAAAAAGCACGTGCTGCTGAAGCCGGTGTGAGCCGCGCGCCAAATCTAAAGCCCGCTTACGGCTTCGTGTCGGAGGTCCAGCCGTCGATGGCGCCGTCGGATGCCGATGGCGTGCCCGTACCGCGCTTGCGCTTGACCTTCTGACTCGGAGCTTCGGCCTTTGGCGCCTGCAATTTGGTTGAGGGATTGTTCAACTGGAACACCTCGCGGAAAATCCCAGGCGCCACCAAAGACAGCGGATTGACGAGAACCTGCGGGTTATTGAGATCGCCCTGAATGCCGAAGGTAATGCCGAAGATGCCTTCGCCGCGCGGGCCGGACAGAATCTGGCCCAAGAGCGGGATCTGTCCAAACGCGTTGTTCAGACCCTGAAGGGGAATGTACGTACCGCCGAGATTGACGCGCGAGGACTTGAAGTCGACCTTGCCGCGCAGGGTGGCGCCGAGCAGCGGTCCGCGCATGTAGGCATCCTCGATGGCGAACTGGCCATGGCCAACGGAGAACGGTACCCGCATGGTGTCGAATTCGAACACCTCGCGAATGACGCGCTTCTTGCCGTTGACGGTGCCGCGACCATCGTCAAGGCCGCTCGAGACAACCTCCGACACGATCGGGTCGCCGAGGACGCGGAAATCCTCCACCCAAAGCGTGCCGGTCCGCTCGGCGGCGCCACGCCCATCGACGTTCAGCTCGAGACGGACACGGCCGTCCTGCATGTTGGGATAAAAGCCGATCAGCTTGAAGGCACGGCCCGCATCGGTGGAGTCGGCGCGGATGCGTCGCTGACCTGATGAATCGTGATCGAGGATCACTGCGAGGGGGGCGCCGCCGTCGAGCGTGCCGCGCGCCTCCAATTCGGCAACCTTGCCGCCGCGGTTCTTGAGCTGGATCTTCACGCCCTTGATCGACAGCTCGGAAAAGCCGATGATGTTGTCGATCTGTGCGTCGAGATCGACGCCGGAGTCGGACTTCGATGCATCGCTATTCTCTTCTGGCGTGCGACCGATGTCGAACAGCGAGCGGAAGTAGTCGGTGCCGTCGAGGGTGGTGCCGCGCGCCTTGATGTTCCATACGTTGTTGTTGCCAAGTGTGCCTTGCACCTTGAGGCGGGTGACGACATTGAGCGAGAAGTCGGGAAAGTAGAACTCCCTGAGCTTTCGGTCGGGTCCGAAGGCTGCCCAACCTTCCACGGCAATGTTGTCGCCTGAGATGCGGAAGTTCTGCAGCTCCTGCTTGCCTTGCGGTCCGGGCGCGATGTCGAACTCCGCAAACGCATTGCGGCCGGAGGGCTTGCGCCACGACAGGGCCGGCACCTCCAGCTCGGCCCCTGTCAGTTCAGCGCGGACGTGAACCTTGTGCTCGCCTGGTGTGGCGCCTCGCACCACCTGAAGATCGATAGGGACCTCGCCACGCAGCATGTGGCCTAGTTCCAGTCCCAGCTGACGACGGTCGGTGTTGTCGAGAGTGGCGGTGATCCGCAGGGGCGGCTGGCGATCCTCCGTCGCTCCGATCGTGTGCTGCCAGGCGATGTGAGCCAGCACGCCGCGCACGAGCGCTTCGCCCTTTGCCTCGACCGAGCTGTTGTTGAATTCGAAGGCTACGCTCGCACCCTGCACGTCATACTCGCCGGCCAACTTCTTGATGCGACCATCCGACAGTTTCGCGCTACCCGACACCTTGATCAGATGCGACGGCACATCCTTGGTCATCGGGAACGCGAGTGAGAGATCCGCCTCGACATTGCCTTCTACGGACTTCAGTGGAAGATCCTTGCGATCGATGATCGTCATGGGCTCGCTTTGCAGCAGCTCGATCGCGGCGGCCACATCAGAGCGCGCCTTGATCGATACGACCGCATCGGAAGGTTCTGCCCGCAGGTTGTCGGAGGCGAGGCGGCCCGCCTTCAGCGCGATCGGCTTGCCGGACGGCAGATGCATGGTGCCCTCGGGTGCGGAGACCTCGAGGTGCTGGTCCTCAATGCTGATCAGGGCGCGCGGAACCGTGATGGGTGCCATCTTCATGATCGGCCGGAAGGTCGCTTCTCCGGTCTCGACGACGAGCGACTTGCGATTGTCCGGACCACCGGGGGGAGCATAAATGCCGATCTCACGACGGAACTCGAAGCGCTTGATCTCACCGGCCGAGACATTCTCGCCGAACCAACGGCGTGACTTGGGAGCAAGGCCGGTCGGCCATATCGCTTTCATGGTCGCCGCCGGCATTGGGCCGGCGTTGGCCCTGAGGCGCAGGCCCGGCGACTTCTCGGACAGGCTGATTTCACCTTGGGAAGAGAAGGTCGTACCGCCGGCCTTCAGTTCGGCCTGGGCTATCTCGAAGCGCTCACGCGCGGGCAGGTAGCGACCCTCCGCATTCAAGTGCTCGATCGGAATTGGCGCCACCGAGAATTCACCGGAACCGAGCGTTCCTTCGCCAGACGAAAGCTTGTAGGTCCACCCCGACTCGGTACCGTCATCGAACGCGCGCACCATGCCGCTGGCCTTCAGCGTCGAGCCGCCAGCCTGCAATGTCGACGGCGCGATCGTGATCGTACCCGCCTTCGGTTCATAGGTCATCTTGAAGCGGCCAGCCTCGACAGGAATGGGCTCTGGTCTGCCGGCATCATCCTGCAACATGAATTGCCCTTGCCCGAGGCCCAAATCGAAATCGGCGGTGCGCACGGAGCCGTCCTGCTCGAGGGTCAACGTGACATCGGCTCCGATCGGAAAATCTGCCAAGGCTATCGGAGAGCTCGACTTGCTGCGATCGAACAGAGAAGCGGGGACCAGATCGCGCATGGACGCTCGCAAGGTCAATTTGCCGTCGGCGTCCTCGGTGTAGAATGAAAAGTTCCAGACTCCAGCACCGGCCTCGACGCTGGCGCGCCCGGAGATGACGGATCGGCTTTCGCGATGATCGAAGTCGATACCCACCTCAGGCAGTTGCCAAGTGGTTCGGTGGCCGTGATGGTCAACGTGCAAGGTTGCGTCGCGAACTCCGAACTCGCGCAAGAACGAGGCCGCTCCTCCCGGGGCACGGGCTTCAGACGTGGCGCGTTTGAGAAGCGTGGCGAAATCGATATTCTTGGCGACCGGCTCGCCTTCCTGCGCCGCTTTTGCAATCTCACGAGCGGTCTTGGCGTCAACGGGTCTGGGCGCAGGCGGATGCAGCTCGGACACGGGAGGCAGTTCGGAAAAACTCAGCCCCAGACCTTTTTGTTGTGAATAGCTCAAGAACAGCTCGGGCTTGATCAGCTCGACGCGCGAGGGCACGAACTTTCCCTGCAGCATCGCCTTGCGGCTGATCTGCATGGAGGCCAGTGGCGAGGCCGCGACGACATCGCCGTCCTTCTCCCGGAAGCGCACATTCTGAAGGCGAAACTCGAGCCGATTGCCGTCGGTCAGCTGGACGATGGCGTCCTCGACGCTCGCTTTGTAGCCTTCGAGCACGGCGTTGAGGCTGCGCTCGATGGGGGGCACCAGGAAGGCCAGCGAGATGGGTCCGTGCTTAAGCCGCACGTATGTCAGTGCCAAACCCAGAACGAGCAACACGATGAATGGGATCGTGGCAAACAGGAAAAAGCGCGCGCCGCGTCCGGCATGGCGCAAGGCCCGCCGTCCGCGCGTTGGCGGCACGGGCTCGGCGGAACGCGACGCGGCGGCCGGCAGTGGTGGAGGTTGCGTGCGCGAGTCCTGGCGATGAAGCGTGCGCGTGCGCTCGTTCATCACCGCCCTAGCGTCAGGTTTTTGATTGCTGTGGCGCACCACCCGAATACCATATCTCCGCCTGCCCGTAACGTCCCGAAGCGCGGTGCTCGCTCGCCCGGAGCGACGCCTTGCTTGGTGCCGCAACAGGCTGTTCTTCGCGCGCCAGTCAGGTGCGAAGTCGCCGTGCGCAGCCACGGTCTCCTTGACCGTCGCCGATTGCGGCCAAGACGCATCCGGGATACCCCAAACGGGAGTCGTGCAATCGAACCGGCCCCTGCTCGATTCGCTCCCCGCAAAGCCCGCTTGCCCTCAGTCATGCGCAAGCGCCCAAATCGAGGGCTTCGCAAATCCGATGTGCCGGGCAAAAAGCGACGAAAGAAAGGCACATTTTACATGCCCGAAGCTGGTGATCATGCTCCAAATTTCACGCTTCCCACGGATGGCGGGGGAAGTCTGACGCTCAGCAAGCTGAAGGGGACCGTCGCCGTCCTCTACTTTTACCCGAAGGACGACACATCCGGGTGCACCGCCGAAGCCAAGGACTTCACGGAGCTCCTGCTGGATTTCAAAGCGATTGGTGTCCGTGTGCTGGGAATTTCTCCAGACAGCGTTGCATCGCACTGCAAATTCAAGAACAAGCACGGACTTGGCGTCGAACTGGCGGCCGACGAGGATAAGTCGGTCGCATCCGCATATGGGGTGTGGGTGGAGAAGTCGATGTACGGACGAAAATATATGGGGGTCGAGCGTTCAACTTTCCTGATCGACGGGCAGGGCCGCATCAACCGGGCGTGGCGCAAAGTCTCGGTTCCGGGGCATGCTGCCGACGTGCTCGAGGCGGCCCGGGCGCTCGTTGCGAAATCCTAGTATTTCGAGCATTTTCCACAGGAGGTTTAAGCAGCGAGGCCTGCGGATATACGGTCGGCGATTGCTACTCTACTTGGAGCAACGCTTGCTCTGTTTGGTAGATGATCGGGGTTGGCAGTGCCCCGCACTCGCCATCATCCTTTGCGAAGTCCAACAACCACTGCGGGAAAGCCACTTCGTGCGACCAAAATCGGCGGCGAGTGATGCGTCGGCGATGACGCGGCACGAAAGGCGTGCTACCGGATGGGGGATGCGAAATTCGATCGCGGGATGCTGGTCCGGCAGGCAGCAATGCCTGCCGCGTCGTTCTGGTTCGATCGCGGTTTGAGTTCACGACTTGGAGGTTGATCGAGTCATGCTGCCGAATTTCAAGCGTAACGAGAATGAACCTGGAAAGCCGGGTTCCTCCGGAAGCGGCGCAACGACGGGCTCGGCGGCCCCAGCGCAGCCGCGCAGCTCGTCACCTCCCATGCGTGCGACCGGTGAGCGGGCGGCGCCATCTGTCATCGGACCGGACTTGATCATCACCGGCAACCTGACGTCCAAGGGAGAGATGCAGATCGACGGCGAGGTGCAGGGCGACATCCGCGCTACCAACCTCATCGTCGGCGAGCGTGCACGCATTACCGGGACCATCGTGGCCGACGAGGCTGTCATTCGCGGGCAGGTGATGGGATCGATCCGGTCCAAGCGGGTCATGCTGCAGTCATCGAGCCACGTCGAGGGCGATGTGTTCCACAAGTCGCTCGCCATCGAGCAGGGCGCCTACTTCGAGGGCAAGTCGCGGCGCAGCGAGGATCCCTTGGCGGGACATGCCGCTGCCGGCCCACGCGCTTCCGGGGGCGCATCTGCAGACGGTGGTCCGCCGCCCCTGCTGACGCCGTCGTCGGGCTGAGTCTGGTACACGGCACTTTCATAGATTTCCGTGAATGCGATTGCTCGCACGCTCGTGCCGTGGGCGGCAGTTGCGCGTGCGCTCAGCTGCGCGTCCACGGGACAATTTGCAGACGCGTGCCGCCAAGGCTCGCAAAGGTAGCGGCGTGACATGTAAAGACGATCACCTGATGCTGGGACGCCGCCGTTTCCAGCGCTGAGAACATCCTGGCGATGCGCGCATCGTCTGAGTAGACGAGAGCATCATCGAGTATCACGGGAGCCGGGTTGCCCGATTCCGCCAACAGGCGTGCGAAGCCGAGACGCACCAGCACGGCCAACTGCTCGCGCGTGCCGTCACTCAGAAGGTCGACCGGCTCGTTGCTGCCGCGACGGACTAACGCCTCGACGCCGAAGCTTTCGTTGAAGACCACCTCGGCATCGGGAAAGACCTGGCTCAGATAGGGTTCAAGCCGCCGCATCACAGGTGCCAGAAACTTGGAGCGGCTGTCCGTCTCGACCGACGCCAACGTATCGGCAAGAAGCTCCAGGGCGGCGATCTGATGCTCGTGATGTGCGATCTCGCGATCGAGCGCGGCGATCTCGCCAGCAAGCCGCGCGATGTTGGGACCTATTTCGGCCTCGCCTGAGGCTTTGATCTCGCCTTCGAGAGCGGCAATCTCCTGCACCATGCGCGCGGCAGCGGCGTCGGCGCGGTCGTGGTCCGCTGCAGCATCATCGCGTTCCCGCAGCAGCGCTCTGATGTGATCGGCGGAGGGGGCAGCTGCTTCCTGCGCAAGCCGCTCTCGCGTGGCCACGTCGACAGCCTTTGACTTTTCATCAGCGATTGCAGCCAGCCGGTCGCGTTCGGCGGGGCGCGCTGCTGCCGCACCAAGCGATGTGTCGAGTTCCTTCAAGTGACGCTCGATTTGCCTGTGGCGCTCAGTCCGCGCAATGCGGGCGTTGTCGAGACGAGCCTGCTCGGCCAGCACCGCGTCGCGCGTGGCCCGCGCCGCAGCGAGATGTTCGGTGGTGTCCGCGGGCCTGTCACTGCTGTCGCCTGCGGCGATCGCGGCGAGCGATTCGTCCAGTGCTGCGAGCATGCGTTCTTCAGTGGCAATTGCGACATCGAAGGCGTCGAGCCCCGACGGGGCGACGGCCGAAACCTTGGATTTGAGCGCCAGCAACTCGTCGGAAAGCTTGGCGCGTGCGTCGGCCAATGCCTGGGCCTGCGACGGCTCCTTCACGCCAAGCTCTTCCAACGTGCGGGCGAGTGCCGCGCCGGCACGTTGAGCCGCCGTCTGGCGCGCAACCCGCTCGTCGGCGTCGGGCGGCACAATCGTGAAACGGCCGATGCCGTCGATCTCGACCGTGGTGATGCGATCGACTGGGACCTTGCCGTCCTGCGCGGCGGGCTTGCCGTTGATATGGACGCGGCTCGCCGCTTCAGGATGCAATGCAAATGCAAGGTCGGCGGCGGCCGGCATCGCTGCGCGTTCAGCTGCGATGGCTGCTTGCTGCGAAGCCTCCGTCAACAGGCGCAGCCGCTTCGGCGTCGCCGGATTTTCTTCGAGCGCCTCTTCCAATCGCACGATCGCCTTCAGGGCTTCAGCGACCGAATCGCGCGTCTTTCTTGATTCCACGATCGACATCTGCAAGGCGCGCCGCTCCCGCTCACGCGCGGCTGCGGTCACTCTGGCCTGCTGCTTCTGCTCCAGGTCGCGGATGTCCTGTTCGACCAGTGCCAGCCGCCGTTCGGTATCCTCGCGCGTAGCCGTGGACTGGCTTGCTTCAGTGTTCAAGCGGTCCTGCTCGGCGATCAGCGCGGTCCACTCGTCAAGCGCCTTGCCATAGCGCTGAAGACGATCGCGCGCCTGTTCGTGAGCTAGCCGTGCCGTCTCTTCCCGACTGAGGGCATGCGCCAGCGCGGTCGCGCTCTTTTCCGCTTCGGCTGCTGCGGCGGCTGCCTTCTGTGCCTTGTCCTTCTTTGCCGCCAGGATCGACGGCGAGGCTTCATCGCGTTGCCGCGTGACGAGGTCGGCAAGCCGATCGAGGCGGGCCGCAGCTTTCGCACGCTCACTCGCTGCATGAGCGCGCTCATCGGTCAGTTTCTGCCGAAGCGTCACGGCATCGTCAAAGCGCGAGCCCTTCTTTGGCAGCTTCTTCTTGGGTTGCAGATACGTATTGATCTCTTCTTTTACGCGCGCAGCAATGTTCCGCGTCAACTGGCCACCGGCCACCGCGTCGATCTCGGCAGCAATCGCGCTGCGCAGCGTAGCTCGCTCGCCGCGATCGGCAGCTTTGCGCCTGTCGTGGTCATAGTCAGGGGCCGGAACGCGCAGCGAGTGCTGCTGGGCGACCCACAACAAGCTGAACCGGCCGGCCCCTGCTCCGGCTGATGCAGTGCCCAGCAGGCGCGCAAGTTCGGTCTCCGCATCCGAGCCGCGCGCAATGATACGCCCGGCATCCAGATCTGAGAGCTCGGCCTTGCGACCGTTGCCATATTGCTTGGCAATCCGCCAGCGCCGGCCGCCAGCCTCAAAGTCGACCTCGATCCGGGGCGTGCCGCCTTGCCCGCGCGGCGCCAGCGCGTCGATCAGCTGTCCGGTCGATTTGTGGCTGGTCTGGAGGGCCGTACCAATGGCGCGAAACAGCGTCGACTTGCCCAGCTCGTTGGCGCCGACCAACACATCGAGCGAGCCGGACAACCCTTCGACGGCGACCGGCTCGCGGAACAACCCCAGCTCGGCCACACGGAGTGCGCGAATCTTCATGCGCCCTCCCCGGCTTCGGCGCGGGCGAAGTCGATCAGCCGAAGCAAGGCGGTGCGCGCGATGGCCCGTTGTTTTGAAGCGGCTGCGGGTTCTTGCTCATCGCGTGGCCCTGTGGGGCCCGGGGCTGAAGTACGCGCCAATGCATCGAGCCGCTCGATCACTGCGCGGAGTTCAGGATCGGTTCCAGCCAGT
>JBGANK010000062.1:0-17940 GCA_044222395.1 Hyphomicrobiaceae bacterium
CTGCAGTCGCTTCGTCGCAGCTGAACGTAAATCCATGCGTCCCGCCGCCGCACGCACGTGCTCCGCGCAATCAATGCCTTGCCGTAAGTCCAAGTGCGCCGGCGATTGCAGGTCGACCGACGCCAATGACGACTTGAGCGTCAGTCAGTGACGGCCGCCTTCCACTGCTCGTCGGGAAGCCCCGCCGCACGACAGTGTCCGCGCGTGGCTTCGACGAACCCCGCCGATCCTATGGCATAGATGTCATGCACCGCGATGTTGGGCGTTGTAGCAGAGATTGTCTCAAGCACACGATCGATCGGAGTGCCTGCCGCGAATGGCTTGTAGTGGAAGTCGTCGAGCGCATTCGCGTAGGACTTGAGCAGGTTCTCCTGATAAAGCCCCTCTTGCGATGCCAAACGGATGAGCGAGATCGACGGTGCGTGCTCCAGTGATAGCGCGTGCTGCAGCATGCTCTTGACCTGCGCGAAGCCTGAGCCTTCGGCCAGGAAGATCACCGGTCTCGTCGACGCGTCATCGAGAACGAAGGTGCCGAACGGCCCGCGGACCATAACCTCGTCGTTGTCCGCGAGCGACGCGAACGGCCCCGGCTTGCCCGCCACTGGCGCATCGCACAGCATATGCACCTCGATGCGTCGTTCGTCGCACGGGCAGCTCGCTGCCGGCACAACGCGCTTAGCACCATTAACCGTGATTTCCAGCGACTGTCCTGCGAGGTAGCGCAGCCGCTCCGCCCGCGACGTCAGTAGATGCAACGCGATGCGCCGTCCGCCGAGGGATTCCACATCGCGCACCCGAGCGCGAATGGTCTGCTCAGGAATATCGTCGGCATTCACCGCCGGTGCCTCGAGCGTGACATCGCCGACCGCCGTGTAGGAACACGTAAGCGTATAGCCCTGCTGCTTCTCTGCTGCGCTCAGCGTGTAGTCGTGCGGGCGGACCTTGACCACCTCGCCCGAAACGACCCGGCACTTGCAGTCCCCGCATGTCCCATTGGAGCAGCCGTAGGGCAGCGGCATGCCTGCGCGCAGGCCCGCTTCCAGTAGCGATTCGCTTCCCAGGATCTCGAAAGACTGCCCCTTCGGCAGCAATGTCACCTGGGTGGTCATGACGCGCATGATGCGTTCCCTGGCCAAGAATGCTTGCCAACGCTCGAGGTCACCGGGCGTGGTCTTGATCTCACGCATCAGCCACTGCATGAACGTGTCGGCGAAGCCCCTTTGGGTTTGGCCGTCCTCCTCGGCTGCCGCGAGCCTGTCGCCGATCCAGGCGACGACCCGGTCATAATGCATGAGTTTGCCTCGCGCCGCAGCATAGTCGCGCCCGAGCAGCCGCAGGCGTTCGTGCATGACCTGGGGATCGGGCAACTCCAGCCGGGCGGGGCCTTTGCCAACCGCCTGCTCCTTGATTTCCTCGACGCGCTTGAGTTCCGCCTCGTCCTCCAGCTTGACGTCGGGAAACACCCGCAAGACTTCGGCAAGATCGACGAACCCGTCGAACGTGGCGAGTTCGCCATTTTGCGCCATGCGCTGCAGGAACGAGCGCGGCTTGCCGGTGAGGCGCGCCAGGCGGCTCAACGGAATCAAATGGGACATATTGGGCCTCCTGCGCAAATGAGGGAGGAACACGTGTTGAAATCTCAGCGCGCAAGTCTGAATTTGAGCTTGTGCGTTGATGCAGCCGTTCCCCTACGGTGCCTCACGCGCGCCCCTAATGTCGAGCACTCTCTTCCGAGTGTGATGATCGAGACGTCCGCTAGATACCTTCCGGCCGGATTGCGAGGCGGATTTCGCGATCACGACACTAGAAGCTGGAACCGAATGACAAGTCCTGCGCATCATGCGGCGCCGGCACACCGGCGATGCGCGAGCCCTGCGCCACCGGCCCGCCAGGAAACAGCTGGTACAGATAGCGGCTGCCGCCTGCTGCGGAAAACTCTCCGTTGAGCATGTTCGACAGCATGCGCGCGTGCGGCGCCACACCCCTTTGCACGTAGATTTCGCGTAGGAAGTCGATCACCTTCCAATGCGCATCGCCTAGCTCGACGCCTTCTGCCCGCGCCGTCCGGATGGCTTCGTCACGCGACCAGCCGCGGATCTCTTCTGCACGCGCCATCTGGTCGAGATCGGCTCCGGCCTGCTCAACGCCGATCGCCTTGTTGATGTCGATATCCGTCATTTTGCTTCCTCCGTCAGTCACGTCGGTCGTGTTGTTGTTCTTGGCAAAAATCTGCAACGCTCCGCGCATCCAGATCAACCGATCCGGGTCAGACTTCGCACGATACATGGGCGGCAAGTCGGTAAACGCACGCGGGCGTTGTGATCATTCGTTGGAGGGGCAGCGGCGCAGCGGATTGCCGCGACAATGATCGAACCAGTCATCGGGGATGTCGGTGTACTCTGGCGTCTCGACCTCGAACCGAGCGCCGACGAGGCCCAGCCTATCTCTCAAGTAGGGTGACAACCCGCCCACGAACTGCCGCAGGTTCCCGCACACGTCACACAGGATGTAGACGCGGCCATCGATGCGCCGTGGCCGCCAGCCTTTGGGCAGCGCGTCCTTGAGCAGCGTCGGTGAGGAAACGGTTACCTCGTGCTCGGCGTGGCAGGCCTCACAGCAGATTTTCATTGAAGCCTCCCCTGCGCCTTGGCGCCCACCGCTTCGCTCACGCGATCAGAATATCACCGTCTCACCCGCAAGCGGTGAAGGCCACCACCGACCTCTTCCTCGAACTCGCACTGCGCATACTCCGGCAGACCGAGGTTCTCCTGCAGATAGGTGGAGATACCACCCTTGAAATGCTTGATGCTGCCGCAGCAGTCGCACAGCGTGAATGCGCGGCCGTTGATGCGCCGCACAACCCAGCCCTTAGGCAGTCCGGTTTCGGCGTGACGGGGAGCGTCTGCGGGATAAGGTGCCAATTTGCAGGCGTCGCAGATCAGATCCGGATTTGTGCTCATCGCTGCCTCTGCTGGCTGCGCCATTCGCGCCGAGGCGCAGTGCTACCCTGCAGTATCGCGTCGTTTGGGATCGGGAAGCAAGGTGCATCAGGACGCAGGTAAGGGTGATTTCCCCCCAAGGATGCCGGCGCTGGCTGACTGCGGCGCATCAGCGAGGGGTTGTTGGCAGTGGGCGGTTTCCAACGTCCCGGATCTTGGTCTAGAAGTGGGGCCAGTTGACCCGCGCGACCTCCTGGCGAGCTGATTTTCCATGATGTTGAAGCCATCCGACGCGGCCATCGCCCAAGGGCGATGTGCCAAGAGGCTCCTCGCGCGATCCCAACCTCACAGCTCTGGGGCCAAGTAGTGGCAGCTCCGCTTCTGACCTTGCAAGGTGTTGCGCTGTCGTTCGGCGGCACCCCGCTGCTGACCGCAGCCGATCTGCTGATCGCGCCGGGTGATCGTATCGCCCTCGTCGGTCGCAACGGATCAGGCAAATCGACGCTGCTGAAGATCGCCGCGGGGTTCGTGCAGCCAGATCGCGGCGAGCGCTTTGTGCATCCTGGCGCCATCGTTCGCTATCTGGCGCAGGAGACGGACTTCACCGGCTTCGACACGACGCTTGCCTATGTGGAATCGGGGCTGAAACCGACCGACGATCCCCACACCGCACGCAAGGCGCTCCTCGACCTCGGTCTCACGGGCGACGAGCCGACCGCGCGGCTGTCGGGAGGCGAGGCGCGTCGCGCGGCTCTGGCTCAAGTCATCGCTGCCCGCCCCGACGTCCTGCTTCTCGACGAGCCGACCAACCATCTCGATCTTCCCGCCATCGAATGGTTGGAGCGCACGCTCGCAGCCACCCGCTCGGCAATTCTTCTCATCAGCCACGACCGCCGCTTTCTGGAAACATTGTCGCGCACCACGGTCTGGCTCGACCGTGGCGTGACACGTCGCATGCCGTCCGGCTTCAAGGATTTCGAAACGCGGCGCGACGATCTGATCGCCGAGGAAGAACGCGACGCCCACAAGCTCGACCGCAAGATCGCACGTGAGGAGAAGTGGATGCATGGCGGCGTCACCGCGCGCCGCAAGCGCAACGTCCGCCGTGTGCGGGAACTCGCCGCCCTGCGTCAGGAACGCCGCGATCGCCGCCGCGTCGAGGGCAGCGTCAAGCTTGAAACAACTGCGCAGCAGGCATCCGGAAGGCTTGTCATCGAGGCCGTCGACATCACCAAGGCGTTTTCCGATCGCGTTGTCGTCGAGCGATTCGCCACGCGCATCATGCGCGGCGATCGTGTCGGTATCGTCGGTCCCAACGGCGCCGGCAAAACCACGCTGCTGAAGCTGCTCACCGGCACGCTGCCGCCCGACAGCGGCACGATCCGTCTTGGCACCGGGCTCGACATGATCGTCATCGACCAGAAACGCGACGAGCTTGATCCGAACTGGACCTTGGCGGAGGCGCTGACGCGGGGGCGCGGCGATACTGTCATTGTCAACGGCAAGCCTCGTCACGTCGCCAGCTACATGAAGGATTTCCTGTTCCTGCCGGAGCAGACCCGGTCACCTGTTTCGGTGCTCTCCGGTGGCGAGCGAGCACGCCTGATGCTGGCTCGGGCGCTTGCCCAGCCTTCCAACCTGATGGTGCTCGACGAGCCGACCAACGATCTCGACCTTGAGACACTTGATCTCCTGCAGGAGCTGCTGGCCGACTACGAGGGAACCGTTCTGCTGGTCAGCCACGATCGCGACTTCCTCGATCGCGTCGTGACCTCGACCATTGCATGGGACGGCGACGGCCGCTGGACCGAATATGTCGGCGGCTATTCGGACCTTGAGGCGCAGCGCGCGAGCCGGATGGTCGAGATGGCGCCAGCTCGTGCGAAAGCGTCGGTGAGCGTGGAGTCGGCCTCGGCCCAACAACCCCAGGCACTTCAACCGAAGCGTAAGCTGTCCTTCAAGGAGAAGCACACGCTGGAGCAACTTCCCGACCGCATCGCCAAGCTTGAGCAGGAGATAGCCGCCCTCGAGCTGAGGATTGCCGATCCCCAGCTTTACGTTCGGCAGCCCGACGAATTCTCGGCCGCAACAGCGCGACTGGCCGCCGTGCATCAGGAGCTGTCGGAGTCAGAGACCCTCTGGCTGGAGCTGGCCATGCTGCGCGACGAACTCGAAGCTCGTGACTAGATTTGACTGACGTGAGTCAGCCGCCGACGTGTGGTGGCGGGTCGGCATGCTTCGCTGAGCCCAGTGCGCAATCAAAATTACGCAGATGGTCCACATGGCTCATCGATGGCCCGGATCGCAGGCAAGCGCCGGAAGGGCAATGAAAAATGCCGAAAATTGGCCGATTGAACACTGATCTGAATAGTGAACGGCAGATGAATGCGTCGTTCAGAAGCCATGCATGACGACTGTGGTCTTATGCGCTCGTTGCATTGCCATACCTGTTCCCGGCCTCAGCTTTCCCCCCAAGCATTCGGCCGGGTTTAGAGGGCGCAGCCCGGGGAGGGACTGCGCCCTTTTTCTTTGCCGCGCGATCCTTCGGATTTCATTCCACGCTTCGCGATTTCTATTGCGGCTTCGACCACTCGTCTTTCACCTCGTCACACTTCTTGGTGATGAAGTCGTTGATGTCCTCGACAAGCGTCGATTGAAGCACGTTGAGGGTGTTGTCGGTCGCCGTCGCCGTCCACATCGCTCCTTTGACGAGGGTCGGCGCCGACACCTTGCCCCAATTGATCTTGGCCTTCACCGCCTTGCCGTTCTCGAACGTGACGGTGGGGGCGAAGTCGATGTCGATCTGCGCATCTTCCTTCTTATCGCGGTCGACCGTGCAGGCGACGTGATGCGTGGTGAGCTTGAGCTCGTATTTGGCCTCGCGCACAGCCTTGTTGATCATGTCACGCGAGATGTTGATATCGGCGTTGCAGCGCACCGGGCCCCACGGCCACGACACCTTGGCCTTCGAGACCATCTTGTCGAGCTGCTCCTTGCGCCACGACTTTGGGATCGTGCAGGTGATGTCGCCGCTGCCAGGTGCACCGGCATTTCGGAAGGCCCGGCATAGCGAAACCTTGCAAGACTTGCGCGCGTCCCGTTCGGCGCGTTCTTCAGGTGTCAATTCCGATTCCTTGAGTCCGGAAGAGATCGACGATTTCTCTTCCGCCACGGCGCTACCTGGTGCGGTCGCTGCAAACACCGCAGCCAGCCCCAAGAGTGGCAATGCCAAGATTGAAGTCCGCGGTGTGCACGTTTGGAATGCAGGGCAAGCCATTGAAGGTCCTTGTTCTCGGGACGCCACGGCAAGGCCGGCGCCAGTGGCCACTTTCGGATCGGCATAAATCCGGACTCTGAGTGTGCAGCGCACACGTCACCAGTTTGAACTGCCCAATTAGTGCGGAACTGAGGCAAGATCCCATTGGCTGCGAGCCATGGCTGTTCAAGCACCTATCCTTGAAAGCGCAATTGCTCTCCCCATATCCACGCTTGAAGCCGGCAAGTTTCGCCAGGGGATCTGGGAGACTTGCAATCGGCGCGGCTCGGAAGGCGCGCTAGTTCACCGGCAAACAGGGTCGCAGTGGCCCACTGAAGTCGCTTCCTGAAAGGGCTTTGGACCTATGAACCGTATGTCAATGCTGTCGAATCCTCTGCTTTTGGGGTTTGACCAGATCGAGCGCCTGATCGACCGCGCCTCCAAGGGTGGCGACGGTTATCCCCCCTACAACATTGAACGAATTGCTACCGGTGAAGATGCCACCGAGCGCTTGAGGATCACGCTCGCCGTGGCCGGCTTCGCCCGCGATCAGCTTGAGGTGGTGGTCGAGGACAACCAACTGGTTGTTCGCGGCAAGCAGGCGGAGGATTCGCAGCGCGAATACCTTTATCGCGGCATTGCAGCGAGACAATTCCAGCGCACGTTCGTGCTTGCAGACGGCATCGAGGTGCGCTCGGCCGACCTCACCAACGGTCTGTTGGAGATCGATTTGATGCGCCGCGAGCCCGAGCGCCTGGTGCGAAAGATCGACATTGGTCAGAAATCGAAAACCTAGTTTCCGGATTTCTGCCATTTCTGCACACGAATCGTGGATGATAAGATGTCGGAACCGCGTACCGGGGACGGTAATGGGTCATCAAACGGCCACCGCCCGGCAATACGGTCCACATGACGCGTCCTGAGCCTCCCCAACCGAGGAGTTCCGTCATGACAATGAAAGACGCGCTGAAATCCCACGGGGACGAAAGCAAGCGTATTGTGCCGATCATGAGCGAGCGGGAATTTGCCAAGCTCGGCGACGGCCACGTTGCCTACATCAAGATCTTGACGTCTGAAGAGGCAAGCCGACTGTTCCCGACCGTCGAAGGTCTGCCGCAGGGTATCAATCTGTTCGCACTGCATGGTGCTGACGGCACGCCGCTGGCCTTGACCGACACGCGTTCCGCTGCCGTCGGCCATGCCATGGGTGATGAGTTGGAGATTGCCAGCGTGCATTGATGTAGCGTGATCTGGCGCGCCGGCTTTGCAGAGCCGCCACCTTGCTGCACGACGTGCTCTGCGCAATACCGCGTGCAAGCCTGGACACACCGCGCAAGTCGCGCGAAACACGGTCATTCGGATTGCTTTGACGAAAAGAGCCACGGCCCAAACCGGCGCTGTGGCTCTTTTCATTTTCGCACGCAGTTCGCGTCGTCCTATACGGCGACGCCCGCTCGTCCTCACCCGCGATAGTGCGCGAATTGACCCTTCGGCTTGAAGCGTTCCAGATACTCCGGAACCACCACGCCCACCGTCTTGGGCTGCGACACGCCGAGCGCCTCGATCGTGCGGCCTTGCGACTTGGCCGCCTCGCTCACCACGTTGTCCTTCTGCAGCATGCGCACCTGATCGACGGTGATCGGTCGCAGGCTGTTGGGCAGCGGCCAGGTCAACATCGCCTGCAGCTTCGCCAGCCAGAACGGCATCGGGAAATAGGGGCGCTTCCGGTCCGCCCACTTCTGCGTCTGGTCGAGCAATGCGCGGAACGACGCGACGTCCGGGCCGCCAACTTCGTAGATGGTGCCGGACTTGCCCATCCCTTCGCCGGCATTGACGATGGCCGTTGCCAGATCCCCGACGTAGACCGGCTGGAACCTGGTTCGCCCGCCGCCTACCAGCGGCATCATGGGCGACATCCTCGCCATGTTGGCGAAGCGGTTGAAGAACTCGTCCTCCGGCCCGAACACGATCGACGGCCTGACGATAATGGCGTTGGGGAATTCTGCCAGGACGGCCGCTTCCCCTTCCGCCTTCGAACGCGCATAGGCGGCCGACGACGACTTGTCGGCGCCGATCGCCGAGACGTGCACCAGGCGCTTGACGCCGGCCTCGCGTGCCGCCCGTGCCACCGCACGCGCTCCCTCGACGTTGACGGCTTGAAGCTTCTGTTTGCCGCTGTTGTTCATGATGGCGACGCAGTTGACGACCACCCCGGCACCCTCGACCGCGGCTCGGCACGATTCGGGATAACGCAGATTGGCCTGCACGGCATGGATCTGGCCGACGGCTCCCATCGGCTGCAAATGCCCGGCCAAGTCCGGCCGCCGCGAAGCGGCTCGCACGCGCCAGCCACGCCGGGCAAGCTCGCGAACCACATGACGACCGACAAAGCCCGGTCCACCGAACACCGTCGCCAGTCCGCCGTGCAACATCTTGGATGTCATGCAATCACCGCCTTGAATTTTGACCTGTTCGCGGATCGAAATTCCGTCGAGCAGGTTCGACAAATGCCTGAACGTGCGCGCACCCAGCCACGCCTCAAACCGAGACTCGTGGGAACCCGCCGGCTCATCTGGTTTCCGCCGCACTATAAGGCGCTGTGAGCCCATGTGAAGTGCACCAGAAGTCCTGTCCGCTGCCGATCCGTCCCCGATCCCGTCCCCATTCACCTGGCGGCGCTTACAGGTCCCGAGTGTCGGTATTCATGTGGATCGGATTATTGACATTGGGCCCGCTGGCGACTAGTTGAAGCGCCTCGGATCGGGCACTGTCCCGGGTCCGGTTTCGCGCTCTGAGTTGCCCAGATGGCGGAATTGGTAGACGCACTAGTTTCAGGTACTAGCGCCGCGAGGCGTGGAGGTTCGAGTCCTCTTCTGGGCACCATATGCAATTGATTTTCAACGATTTTATATAACGTCGCGTGCGGCGTGTTCTAATTGCATCCTGCAGTTTGCGAATTGCATGGCGGCGGTCGGCATCGTCTGGTGGTGCCTTCGCGACGAGCATCGGTCCTTCCTGGAGCCTTTTAGCGGCATGGCGCCCGAGGACGTCTACGTCGAGTGAGGCAGCGAGGTGCGACCAGGGCTTTCTCGACGACGTGCCCGTCATGCTGCAGATGATCGCCGCCTGTCGGCAGGATTCGCCCCCCCCTGTACGCCGATAGCCCACGCGCTCTGCCGAGGTCGAACGCAACGACTCCTGACCGTGCAGCTGAGGTCAACTTGTTGGGTTCGCGGCGGCACTGATTTCGCTGCGCCAGCAGCCCTGCATGTCAAAGTGCATAGCTTTTGGACTTGGCTCGATCGAGCGCGGTGGTTGTTTGCCACCAGCAGGCGATAGCGGCTGCTCGACAGGAACCGGACAAATTTGGCATTCGGTACTCAGTTCCCAATTCGAAGAACGGATTGGCCTTGATCAATATTACCAAATCCGCGGTCACCGCCGCATACATGGCAACTGGCACTCGAAGCGACGACGATCGCGTGTCGCTGAAGTTCGGCACATGGGATTTCGCTGCGCATGTCTAACGATTGGACACAGCAGGCCGCCTCGAATCGGCGCAGTGTCGCGTTGCAATGCGTTCCCCTTGCCGCCATGATCGCTCGACAAGAAGCCCAACCAGGTTTCAAGCCCCGATGAGCATCGACCAACGGCACGCCACCCTGCCACGAATGGCCGCCGACTGGCTGATCGATGCTTGCAATCCATTTGCAGGTACGGAAACACCAGCCGTGGCGCCGTCAGCGGATTCGCTGCCCGCGCTGTTACGGGCGGCCGAACTGCATGGCGTGCAGCCGTTTGTGCTGAAGCGCATTCGGCAACTTGAAACCGCGTCCGGCTTGAGACAGGAATTCGCCGCCGAAGTCTTAGCCGCGATCGAGACAGCGCGAAATTTGCAGATCAACCAGGCGGCGATGGAACTCATGCTTCGGCATCACGGCGCGCGCGTCCTGACGGCGTTCGCAAATGCCGACATTCCGGCCGCCATTGTGAAGGGGCCGACATTCGCGGACCGTCTATACCAGCATCCCGCCATGAGAACCTTCACGGATATCGACGTACTCATCCCACTGTCGAAGCGCAAACAAACGCGCAGCGCGATGGAGAGCCTGGGATTTGAGCCCTACGAACGGGACTACCGTGCGGAGCGTGACTATTTCGAGGATGTCTGGCTGCTGCGCTCCGATCACCGTGTCAGCATCGAGGTGCACAGTGATCTGGTGCACAACCCGCGGCTCCGCGCCCGCGCTTCGCTGACGTTTGAAGACCTGGTCAAGGCAGGGGACGGCGACCCCAACGAGGCATCCGCACTTCTTTACGTCGCAGCGGTTCATGCCGCCATGAGCCATCAATTTGATCGGCTGCAGCATCTCCTCGATGTTGCTCTCGCAACTTCCGGTGCAGCGGGTAGCATCGATTGGCAACGGCTGAGACGCGTCAGCGACCGAACTGGCACTCGACGGGCTCTGTTCGTCGCAGTCGAACTTGCTGCGGCGGTGTTCGGCGAACCAGCCCTGAGCCGCCTTGGAGGCAATCTTAAACCGGGCCTGGGCGACCGAATCGGTGCCCTTCTCGTTTCGCGGGATACGGTGCTGGAGGCCCGCAGCGACCGTCGCAGCCACAAATCTTGGCGCCGCAAACTGCTAAGGCGGATGCTGGCGGTCTGATGCCGCGCCCCAACCCCGCCCTTGCGGCACGACCTGAAGCGCTGGATAGCAATTTTCAGACGTATCCCACCGGCAGATACCGCTTTTTCTTGTGTCCAGCACAACACATCGATCGAGGAAAGCCAATTCCTGGTGCTGGTTCCTGTGGGCGGCACCGTTGACGCGGGGGCGCGAACGAGGCCTTTTAGATGATCAAATTTCATTTTCGATCGCGCGTTCGGTAGCGTCATCCGCGTGTTTCGCGATGCGGTGACAAAAGCAATGCCAATTGTCAGCGGAAGGATTTTTCCGGCCATGAAAAGCGCAACGTCCGTCCGTCGTCCATATGAGAAGCCGCTGTTCTCGGTCTCTGCGCTACTGGCGCAGGTCACCGCCGCCGCCCCCGTCAGCGCACTCAAGGTCCCATCAGACCGGCGGCTCAAGACCGAGGTTCAGTTACTGGATGTCATGAACAATGGCATCAAACTCTATTCGTACCGTTACATCTGGAGTTCTGACATCCAGGTCGGCGTGATGGCGCAGGATCTGCTGGGAACGGAACATGCCCATGCCGTTACGTTGGCCGACAGCGGCTTCTATGTCGTCGACTACGCCGCACTCGGTCTTCACCTGCCGGTGGCGCTCGCCGAGTGGAGCGGTCGCCGACCCTATGCAAGACCCACGATCGATCGGCGCGCGACGCTCGCTTCGATTGCTGCCGGTACGCCGGTGAGTGGTTTAAACCCAGCCTGAAAGGGAAGCTGATGTCTCCAATCCTCCGCAAGTACACCAAGCCGACGTTCCAGACGAGCGCCAAGCTCTCGCAGGTGACAGCGCAGACCGTCGTCAGCGGCGCGACCTTGGTCAACAACTTATAACGATCGTCACAAGAGCTTCCGATTGAGATCTAGCCCGCATTGCTGCAGCGATGCGGGTTGGATTTTTTTCTGGCCACGGCACGGCATTTAGTTTGACGCCAGCGCCGACTGTAGCTCCGCCCCGAGTTTGGAGAGATCCCGCCCCACTCCGATTTCATACGTCGGGATGGCGCGCACCAGTCCCGAAAGAATCTGGAACCGCTTCAACTGCTCATCGGGGACACCATCCCGCGTTTGGAAAACGTTGTCTTCGGCAAGCAGCCGCAACGCCTCCGTTTTCGCGAGCCGTGAGACAAGATGTGGCCCGCCTGTTCGCGCCCCCAGCACCGCAACGGCGGCGACGCCAAGTCGTTGCGCCGGCACGACAGCGACCAGCTTGGACAGCCGATCGGTGGTCAGCACCTGCTCCCCGCTTTCATCCCATGCCGTACCGAGCAGCCCCCCGATGGCCGGCATCATCGCAGCCGTCTCGCGATGCACCTTGAGCGAGCGCGGCAATCCCCAGGCAAACCATTCACCGGCGCCGCCTTCTCCCCGACTGACGATGATCGCGTCATCTGTCATCAGCGCGTAGCCGGCCAGCGCGAGGGCGAGCGCGGTCGTGGTCTTGCCGCGACCGCTCGGCGCCAGCAGCAGGAGCGCGCGGCCAGCGTTGCCCGGCATGCGAAGTGCTGCGCCGTGAACTATGAACTGGCCATGTGCCGCAAGGCCGGAATCGACGATATGGATCGCCGCATACGCCAGGATGTTTCGATCGCAGCCCTTTTCGACTGCCATGCGCGCGCCTCCCCCGTCGATGCAGATCGAGAGGCGGCCTGGCAGGACGTAATGGCGGGCATCACGCGATTGGTACACCTGTGCTGGAACACCGGACAGCAGCTCGCCGTCGAAAGTCTGATGGCCTTCAGCTGGCGCTCCCGCCCGGCCATATGTCAGGTCAACCAAATAGGCCGCGCCATCGGTTGGCGGGGCGGCGAACGGCGACAGATAGGCGCTGAATGTATCGGCGAGCATCTCGTCCTCGCCGCGGATGCAAAACTTGGCGCCGAATACATCGTACGTCCGTGATCTCATTCCGCTCCCCGCACCTTACTGGGCTTTATCGCCAACACGCCCGGATTGGCTGGCGGGGCTGGCGTGGGCGTGGATTTCAATCGTCCCCGCCTCGGGTGGATTGAAGATGCGCGTTCCGAGCCGCACCCAGCAGTGTGCCCTCACATTAGGCTCATGAAGGCTCTGCCGATCGACGCCGAAATACAGGGTCGGCTCGTACCCCGCCATAATGAGAAAACGGTTGAGAAGCAGTCCCTCGCGCAGGCAGGGCCGGTCCCGCATCAGCCGCGGACGTTTGACTGTCCGGTGGCAGCAGCGCCAGATCGTCTCTGCGCCCAGCCCGCGATAGGGCTGGCCGCTCCCGGGAGAAGTCCATGACAGCAGACGCGACAGATTGGTCTGCAGCGCGAGGCCGGGAATGAGCAGGGACCACGCCCGCAGCGCAAGACGCAACCGCAGCAGCAGCAACGGATGCTGCATGCGATCCAGTTCGTGGCGCGTGCGATCGCTCTCGCGAAGATTGCACATGTCCCACCCGCATGTCTTCTAGATGATCACGCGCTGCGCAATGAGCTGTTGCGCCAGGGCGGTGATATCCTGTTCGAGTTCTTCGCGGCCAACGTCGAACTTGCTTTCGAGAATGTCCACGACCTCACTGAAGCGTCGCCGGCCATCCAACGCGCCCAGGAATTCGGCGCTGGTGTCGTTGCAGGTGTGCAATTGCCCGCTTGCAACCTCCAGCACGACCGCTCCCTCGCCCTCCCCCAGGTTCTGCATAGAAATGCCGTCTGCGAGCTTGAAGATGCGGTTCGGGTCGATCATCACTAATGTCCTATGACGGGCGCGAATGGACGGCTGCGTAGACCACCGCCCTCATGTTGAAGCGAAAGATGCATGTTCACGGGCGCGATGCCAATACCCATTGCCAACTCGGCCAGCGTTTTTGACCTGCGACGCGGCATCGAATTAGGTGCCGCTGCGTTTCGCAGCCTGATCGGCGCACGTGCAAGTCGACTGGCGACTGCCGGCGCGAGTATGGGCAAGCGTGTCGTCGTCTGCCACGATGACGATGTCGGCGTGCTGATCGATGTGCTTGCATCTATGTCCATCGGTGCAACATGTGCTCCGCTCAGCCCCTCGCTGACCGTCGAGGAAAAGCACTATATGGAGCGACGGCTGAGGCCTGCGCTCTGGGTCGGACGTTTCGATGAAGCAGTATGTCGAGTTCTTCCTGGCGTCGATGTCGGCGCAGGCTGTGACGGGTGCTCCTGTGATGCGATTGATCTCATGCCGGCTGATGCTGGACGCATCGTATTGATACTCACGACATCGGGCACGACCGGCTCGCCGAAGTGTGTGCAGATCTCCGACGGCGCATTGCGTTCGAGGCTCGCTCTCAACGTTGCAGAGATCGGTGTCGAAACGCTCGCGCAATCTCTGCTGACTCTGCCATTGCATTTCGGGCATGGATTGATTGGCAATGCGCTGACGCCGCTGGCGGTTGGGGGCCGTCTTGTCGCTGGCCTGCCGCACGCACTGGCGGACCGTGCGCGTCTCGGCGCAATGATGGACGAGTTCGGCATCACATTCCTGTCGTCCGTTCCGTCATTCTGGCGGCTGACACTGCGCGTGTCGTCACCGCCGCGCCGGGCGTCGTTGAAGCGGGTGCATGTAGGATCGGAACGACTGCCGGCGGATCTGTGGAAGCGTATTGCCGACTGGACCGGCGCTCCTGTTTACAATGTCTATGGCATGACCGAAGCCGCGAACTGGATCAGTGGAATTTCCGGCGACGCATGCGGTTACGCTGAAAGCTGCGTTGGCGCGCCTTGGGGCGGGGAGTTCTGGATCGATGGGGCCGATCCGACGTCTCAAGCCGGCGAGGTGCTGGTCCGCTCGCCTGCGCTGATGACATCGTACTTCGATGACGCCAAAAGCACCGCCGAGACCATCGGTAGAGGCTGGCTGCGCACTGGCGACACTGGTTTTGTCGATGCCGGTGGTCGCCTGCACCTGACCGGGCGGATCAAGCACCAGATCAACCGCGCGGGTATCAAAATCTTCGCCGAGGAGGTCGAGCGCCTTCTGGAACGGCATGAGGCGGTTGCTGAGTGCTGTGCCTTCCCTCTGCCGGATCCGGCTTCGGGCGAGCGCGTCGCCGCGGCGGTCGTCTTGCGCGATGGCGCCGCAGCCGATACGACGGAACTAGCCGGCTGGTGCCGGCGGCGCATTCGCATCGAGGCGGTGCCGGAGACCATCGTGATTGTCGAAACACTGGCACGAAATTCTCGTGGCAAGCTCGACCGCAATGCGACGCGAGATATGGTCTTATCGAATCCCGCGCGCGGCACAACCCAAAGATCGATTGCAAAATGACCTGGAAACCCGGCCAGCCGGTGCGGCTGGAAACAGAGCGATTTGTTCTTGAAAGCAAGAGCCGACTGCAGGCAATGCTCTTGACCTACGCCTGGACGAAGGATCCACAGGTCATGCATCCGCTAGGCTATCCCGCGGGCAGCTGGACATGGCGGAGTTGGTACAAGAACTTCCGGCATTTCAACAACCGCCGGAAGTTCTTCCTGGCGATACGGCCGAAGGACTCAAGGACGCCCATCGGCTACGAGGCCTTCGAAACATCCACAGCGGGTGTCGCGCTTCTCACCGTCGTCATCGGTGATCGCAACTGGTGGGGTAAGGGTGTCGTGATGGAAGCACGGACAGCCGTTCTTGATTTTATTTTCGACAGCTGCAAGTGTCAGCGCGCTTGGGGAATGCCGACGACGCGCAACTTGCCATCGATTTTTAATTATCAGCGTCTGGGCTTCACGAAGGAAGGTGTATTGCGCCGGCAGACGATCGATCACGCCACCGGCCATCTGCAGGATCATATTGCGTTCGGAATTCTCGCCGAGGAGTGGCGCACGCGGCGCGGCCAGGAGAAGGCAGCATCATGAATTTGGACGTTGCGCGCCGGATTGTTTCATGCTCCACCGGTATCGGACCTGAACTTGTGACCGTCGACCTCGCGGCGGGAGCAATGCCTGGTTGGGACAGCCTCGGCCACATGCGCATCGTGCTTGCAGTCGAAGCGCATCTGGGACGCGAGTTGACCACCGACGAGATCATGGAAATCCAGTCCGTCCGCGATGTCGCAGCGATATTGGACTCCGCCGGAACCGCATAGGCGCACAACGCTTCCCCCATCGACACAATTGATAATTCAACAACGCTATCGGCGTGGCCCGCCGATTGCGCCACGGATGTATCCATTGGCTCCGCAAGGGGACAGTCGAGGCGCCTGCCTTCAATCGTGACGCGGCAGCTCGTGCACCTTTTTGCAATGGGCCTCGAAGATGCGCTCCAGTTCGTTGCCGTTGGTGAGAAGGCGAGCGCCCACCGGTTCGTTCATCTGGCGTTGCCGGCTTTCCCCAATTTGGCCTTGCTCGCAGCCAGTTTCCGCCCGACCCGCGGCCTAGTGTCGTGATCGCGAAATTCGTCTCCTTCTGCAGCGCGCTCCGAACGAATTTCGCGATCTGAACGACACTAGCAAATTCAACGAGCTAGTGTGATCGAGATCGAGAAGTCCGCTTCGCAACTGGGCCGCAAAGTATGGTGCGGATTTCTCGATCATCACACTAGCCTCGCTTCGATTTAGAAGCAGGAGATTTGCCGCCATGACACTAATCCGGTACGTGATTTCCACGCTTGCAGCGGCCCTCGGCCTCGCTGCCCTTGTGCCAGCCACCGTTTTCGCCGCCAGTACCACGCCGGCCGGCGCGGTAACTCTCGATGCGGAGCTCGGCCAGTCCGTTCTGCCGGTTGGCAAGTCAGGCAAGGTCTACCTTCGCCTGTCGCTCAAGGGTGCGCCGATCGCCGGCCGCGCTGAGCGCCCGCCGGTCAACGTCGCCCTTGTTCTCGACCGCTCAGGCTCCATGAAGGGCGATCGCATCGCCTCGGCCAAGGCTGCCGCCAAGGTGGCGCTCGAGCGCCTCTCGTCCAACGACGTCGTTGCGCTCGTCGCTTACAACCACGGCGTCGACGTGCTCCAGCGCGCCGCTCCACTTGGATCGGATCATGCACTCAACGCCAAGATTTCCTCGCTCGAAGCTGACGGCCGCACCGCGCTGCATGGCGGGGTCGTTGCCGGCGCCGAGGAGGTCAGGCGCAACCTCAAGGCCGCGCACGTCAACCGCGTCATCCTGCTGTCCGACGGTCTTGCCAACGTCGGACCGTCCACGCCGCGCGAGCTGGCGGAATTGGGTCGCGAGCTGGGCTCGGCCGGCATCTCCGTTACGACCATCGGCCTCGGCCTCGACTACAACGAGGATCTGATGAGCAGGCTCGCCGCAGCGAGTGACGGCAATCACGCCTTCGTCGAGGATCCAGAGGATCTCTCCAGGATCTTCAAGGCCGAGTTCGGTGACGCGCTCTCGATCACTGCGCAGGACATCGAGATCGACATCGAGTGCCGCATTGGCTTCAAGCCGGTCCGCGTGCTCGGCCGCGAGGCGACCATCGACGGCAACCGCATTCGCATGAAGCTCAATCAATTGCAGGGCGCCAACGAGCGCTACTTCGTCGTCGAGCTTGACGCGGCCGAGGCTTCCGCTGCTGGCGAGGTCGAAGTTGCCGACGTCAAGATCGGCTACCACGATCTGGCCTCAGGTGATCGCCGTCAGGCGGAGATGCGCGCCAAGAGCCGATACTCCGCTTCTGCCGACGAGGTGGACAAGAGCATCAACAAGTCGATCATGACCCAGATCTCGACGCAGATCGCCACCGAGACCAGCGAGAAGGCGGTCGAGTTGCGCGACAAGGGTGACGTCGCCGGCGCGCGCAAAATGCTGGAAGGCAATGCCGCCTATCTGAAGAAGTCTCGCGAGGCCTACGGCTCAGGTGCCGGTGCGGCCCCGCCTGTCGCCGTCAAAGAGCTGCAGGACCTCGAGAAGAAGCAGAACGACGCTGCCAGCAATCTCGATAACCAGGCCTGGGACAAGACGCGCAAGTCGATGCGCTACGACCAGCACAAATCGAAGATGCAGCAGTCGTACTGATCTAACCCTGCATCAAGACTCAAAACGGCCGGCAATCCGCCGGCCGTGTCTCTTTCAATACGATCGGCGTGTTCTCACGCACCAGGTGCGTTGTCGAATCCCCCCTTGTACAAT
>JBGANK010000062.1:17950-18298 GCA_044222395.1 Hyphomicrobiaceae bacterium
CATGATCTCGGAAGCCTGCTTGCGGTGCTTTGCGATTTCGCCCAGCGGCAGCGCATCCGGTTTCATCGTGCCCCACGCCTTGACCCGATCGGAAATCTTGACATTAGCGTCGAGCGGATACTCGTTGACCTGCTCCGCGTAGATGCGCTGGCCGTCATCGGAAGCGAGAAATGCGATGAGCTGCATCGCCTGCTCCTTGTGTGGCGCATTCTTCGCGAGCACCACACCCGAGATGTTGACGTGCGTGCCGCGGCCTGCAGCGTCGGGGAACAGCAGCTTGACCGAATTTGCCCACTCCCGCTGCTCCGGCTTGTCGCTCGTCTCCATCGCAGCCATGTAGTAGGTGTT
>JBGANK010000063.1:0-18010 GCA_044222395.1 Hyphomicrobiaceae bacterium
TGCCATGCCGTGCCTCGTCCCCTGCCATTGCGCTTCTCATCGTGTGCATAAGCGCCACATTGTCGGTTGCAATGGCCGCCGGACGTGAAGAGAGCGCCACACCTTTGCGGTCCGCCACGCCCGATCACAGCCAAACCGCAGATGCGCCGCTGACCCCGCAAGGCATCATTCAAATCGCCGTCCCCCTGCCCTTGACAGGACCTCGCCGCACCGTTGCCGATGCCGTGCGCCAGCGCCTCACCTTGCTCGAAACCGCAATCAATGCCCAAGGCGGCATTCTCGGTCGTCCTCTCAGTCTTGAATTTCACGACGACACATGCACGCGCGACGGCGCACGATCACTGGCTGAGACCCTGGCGGTATCCTCTCCTGCACCGGCCGCGATCATCGGCCACCCGTGCCCGACTGCGGCCATCACTGCGGCGCCCGTTTACACCCGCGCGGGACTTCTGTTCCTTGCCGCTGGTGTTCGCCATGCCGACTTCAACGCCCGCCGCCTCGGGCCTCACGTCTTCCGTGCCGCCGGACGCGACGACCGGCAGGGCAGCGACGCCGGCCAGCGTCTGCGCGAACTCGCCGGACCAACCGGCACCATGCTCATCGTCCACGATCGCACCATCCTGGCCCGCACGCTGGCGCTGGCCGCACAAAAGTCTGCGACACGGCCAGACGGTGCAAAGCCCGACATCCTGACCATCGTTGCGGCCGAAAATGAATACGCAAAGACCGTCGATGCAATTGGGGCGCGAAAACCCGATGCGGTGTTGTTCGCAGGTTTCCCGACCGAAGGCGCTATCCTGCTGCGCGAGCTGCGCCAGCACGGTCTTGGCATGCCAATTCTGTTCAACGAGGCGATGGCGACCGCCGAACTCGCCGACCACGTCGCGCCGCTGCTCGACGCGAAGGTCGAGGTGATGATGCCCGTTTCGATCAACCGCGACACGCTGGAAGAGCGCGAACCCGCAGACGCACTGACCGCAAGCGATTCTGCCGCCGCGCTCATGCTATGGCGCGACGCCCATGGTCACGGCGACCGCCAGCATCGAAGCCGGCCGCATTGCCGAACGCCTCTCGGCCTCGCGCCAGCATCTTGAGGAAATCGCATTCGACGGCGCCGGCGACGCGGTTGCCCCGTCCTTCGCACCCTATCGTTGGAACAACGGACTTTGGAAGCGTGCAAGCCGCGACAATGCTCGGCAGGAGCCGCTTGGATCCTCACCGGACCAGGCCGCCCCGAACCGCAACTGAGTGTTCTCCTGATCTAGCTCCTGCGGATCGCCGCGACGTTCGCTCGACCGCAAGGCTGTACCGTCCAGTCCGACCCGTGCCCGCACCGGCCGCGACCACGATCGCATACGCGACAGCCGCCGTTCGCTCCATCTCATCGGACGAAGCACCTGCGATCAATCGTGCAAGCGGATCTTCTCACGCACCAGCTGATAGCACTCTCGCGGATCGTCACTCGACTCGATGCGGGAATTGATTTCGGCAATTTCCGCCTTCAGCATTTCCATCATTCTGCCCTCGCTAGAAGCCATCGCACAGCGAATTAGGTTACGACACTCGAGCTTTCACTTGTCCTCTGCATCAGCCCGGTTGCCCGATTGTGATTGACCCGTGGAACGCGCCTTCTTGGCGCCTCCGCAATCGCTGACAGCCCTGGCCGGCAAAGCTTCCCCTGTGCATTAGCGACAACACAGTAGGGACGATCCGCCCGCCATCACATGTTTGGTTCGAATGCTGCGGACTTCAAGCCCTGATCCGACACAAGCCTGCCAATTGGTTGACATCCGCACGAATTGTGATCCGCCTGCATCGCCTGACCCAGCCGCTCATTGCGACAGCGTGATCGACATGGCCAGCCGGGCCGGCATGATCCCAACCAATGGTTTTTGACGTCAACGAGGCGAGCCTAGACCTGGCGCAGCGCAGCTTACCCGGCACGAATTGCCGCACCACATGGAGTCCAACTGCGTGCGCAAGCCTGGTTGAGACTGGCAGAATTCGAGAATTCGTCGAGATTGGTATCAATTGCGCGCCCCGGCGAGGCACTGAGTTGAGTATGATTGAACCAATTTCAAATCTCGTCCGTTTCCGGCAACATAACTCACGGTGATCAATTTCGCGGCGCACAATTCACACTGCATAATCAGCTGGCATGCAGCGCTGTCGCGATTGTGATACACGCTCCGGCATTCGCAATCAGACCCGCCGCCGGCCGCCTTCCGGCCGCTTTCATGCGAGCGCAAATGACCTCACGGCACCCGACGCGCAACCTGATCACCGATGTTCCGGGTCTCCGTGTCGGCAATGCCCATGACGCGCGCCTGATGTCGGGTGTCACCGTAATTCTAGGCGAGCGCCCACTCGTCGCCGCCTTTGACGCACGCGGCGGCGGCACCGGCACACGCGAGGTCGATGCGCTGCGTCCGGAAGGCACCGTCGACGAAGTTCACGGTCTCGTTCTCTCTGGAGGCTCTGCGTTCGGCCTTGATGCGGCTACTGGCGTCCAGGGCTGGCTCAAGGAACAAGGCGTTGGGTTCGCGGTGCGCGAGGCCCGTGTGCCGATCGTGCCCGGCGCCATCCTGTTCGATCTCCTTAATGGCGGCGACAAGAACTGGGGCCGCACGCCACCTTACGCGGCGCTCGCCTACGAAGCGGCCCGCCTCGCCGAAACAAGCTTCGCCATCGGCAGCGCCGGCGCGGGCTTCGGCGCGACCACGGCCATCATGCGTGGCGGCCTGGGCAGCGCCTCCGACACGCTCGCGGACGGCACGGTTGTAGGCGCCCTTGCAGCCGTCAATCCGGCCGGCTCCGTGACGATCGGCGAAGGCCCGCACTTCTGGGCAGCACCCTTCGAAAAGTATGGCGAGTTCGGCGGCCAAGGCTGGCCCTCGTCACCAGACCAATTTGATCTCAAGGTCCGCATCAAGGGAGCCGCCGCCGTATCGACCGTACTCGCGGTCGTCGCAACCAGCGCCACGCTGACCCGCCGCCAAGCGCGCCGCCTTGCCATCATGGCCAACACCGGGCTTTCCCGCGCCATTTATCCCGTGCACTCGCCACTCGACGGCGACCTTGTCTTTGCCATCTCCACAGGAACGAGCCCTGCCCCCGACCCGATCGCAGGTCTTGCCCGCCTCGGCGCCGTCGCCGCCAATGTGCTGGCCCGCGCGGTCGCGCGCAGTGTCTTTGCCGCGGCTCCGGCACCGGCCGGCTGGTCCGGTCCGCCAGCATGGGCCGAACGCTTCGGATCTGAACAGTCATGAGCACACGCACTCTGACGCTGATCCTTGCCGCGGTGGCCGCGATCCTTGCAGCAAGCTGGATTGCGCGAAACCACGTCGCAAGACAGCGCTGCGAGGAATTGGGACGCACCTACGAGCAGGGCAAAGGCTGCGTCGAGCCGCAAAAGACCCCGCCAATCATCCTCGAACGCGGCCTGACACGGACGTGAGACGCGCAAGACGCAACCGATTGCACCCGCGCGCCCCCTTTGCTAGGCCTCCGACCACACCCCACCACCACCGTTCCCTAGAACCTAGTCCCTAGAACCTAATCCCCAATCCCTAATCCCTAGAACCTGCACCCGAGGCCCCCATGATCCCGCGCTACTCCCGCCCCGAGATGACATCAATCTGGGAGCCCGCCACGCGCTTTCGCATCTGGTTCGAGATCGAGGCGCACGCAGCCTCCGCGATGGCCGAAATCGGCATGATCCCCAAGGACGCGGCCAAGGTCATCTGGGACAAGGGCGGCAAAGCCAAGTTCGACGTCGCCCGCATCGACGAGATCGAGCGCGTGACCAAGCACGACGTCATCGCCTTCCTGACGCATCTGGCAGAGTTCGTTGGCCCGCAGGCGCGCTTTATCCATCAAGGCATGACCTCTTCGGACGTGCTCGATACCTGCCTCAATGTGCAACTGACACGCGCCGCAGACATCCTGCTCGCCGATATCGATCGCGTGCTCGCCGCCTTGAAGAAGCGTGCGTTCGAATACAAGGACACGCTCACCATCGGCCGCAGCCACGGCATCCACGCCGAACCGACGACGTTCGGCGTCAAGCTCGCCTTTGCCTACGCCGAGTTCCAGCGCGCACGCGGCCGCCTCGAGGCCGCGCGCACCGACGTCGCCACTTGCGCCATCTCCGGCGCTGTCGGCACCTTCGCCAACATCGATCCGCGCGTCGAGGAATATGTCGCCGCCAAGCTCGGCCTGAAACCAGAACCTGTCTCCACCCAGGTCATCCCGCGCGACCGCCATGCGATGTACTTCGCCACGCTGGGGGTCATCGCCTCGTCCGTCGAGCGGCTGGCGACAGAGATCCGCCACTTGCAGCGCACCGAGGTTCTGGAAGCCGAGGAGTACTTCTCGCCGGGGCAGAAGGGTTCATCCGCGATGCCGCACAAGCGCAATCCGGTGCTGACCGAGAACCTCACCGGCCTCGCCCGCATGGTGCGCGCCTATGTGACACCGGCGATGGAGAACGTCACGCTCTGGCACGAGCGCGACATCTCGCATTCTTCGGTCGAGCGCATGATCGGTCCCGACGCGACCGTAACGCTCGACTTTGCCCTCAATCGCCTCGCCGGCGTCATCGAGAAACTCGTCGTCTATCCCGAGAACATGAAGAAGAACCTCGACCACCTCGGTGGCCTGCACAATTCCCAGCGCGTTCTGCTGGCGCTGACGCAGGCCGGCGTTTCGCGCGAGGACGCCTACACGATCGTTCAGCGCAATGCCATGAAGACCTGGGAGACGGGCGCCGACTTTCTTGCCGAGCTGAAGGCCGACAGGCAAGTCGTCGCCCACGTTCCGGTTGCCGATCTGGAACTGATGTTCGACTTGGGCTACCACACCAAGCACGTCGATACGATTTTCAAACGCGTGTTCAGTTGATCCAGATCACCTCATACCGCAGGCAACCAGCAAGCCTCGCACACAATTGACGAATGCCCATCGCGAAGATTTGACGGATTGCATTGACGCTCGATTTTGGCATCCTCCTTCTTGTTCGGCAGGCAGGATGCGAGGACAATCTCAATGTTGTTTGGATCATATTTCGGCCGCACCGGCGTCGTGCTGGCGCTAGTGATCGCCGGCATTTCAGGTACGGCACAAGCAGAAGGCGAGCAGGCGGCCGCCATCGCCGAACAGGTCGAGAAGGCAAAAGCGCGGTTGCTCGAACGCGACGTCGCCGGACGCGGCGGCCTTTCCGCGCGCGCGACACTGGGCAAGTCGATCTTCTTCGATGTCTCGCTGTCGTCGCAGAAGAACCAGGCGTGTTCCCACTGTCACGCCCCCGATACCGGTTTCACCTCGCCGCGCGAAGACATCAACAAGGCGGGCGCGGTGGTCGAGGGCTCGATCGCCGGCCGCTTCGGCAACGCCAAGCCGCCCTCGGCCGCCTATATGTCGCCCGCTCCGGTCCTGCATCACCGCGTCGAGGACGGCGAGACGCTGTTCGTCGGCGGCGCCTTCTGGAATGGCCGCGCCACCGGCAAGCAGCTCGGCAACGCGATTGCCGACCAGGCACTCGGCCCTTTCCTCAATCCGCTCGAGATGGCGCTACCCGATGCGGCCTGTGTCGTCGAACGGGTCTGCAATCCCGAAGACAAATCGGCCTACCCCGTTAAGCTCACCGACTTGTGGGGCGACGATGTTTGTAAGATCGACTGGCCCAAGGATATGGAAAAGAGCTGCGCTGATCCGGACGCCAAGCTCACGCTCGATGCGGACGCGCGCGAAGACGTCGACGACGCCTTCGGCAAGATCGGTCTCGCGATCGCAGCTTATGAATCGTCGTTCGAGGTCAACCCGTACTCATCAAAGTACGACCTGGTGATGGCCGGCAAGGCCACGTTCAGCGAGCAGGAAGAACGGGGCCTCGCGCTCTACAAAGGCAAGGGCCTGTGCGCCAACTGTCATGTGCTCGATGCGGGCCCAAAAGGCGAGCCGGCGCTGTTCACCGACTTCACCTACGACAATTTGGGCGTACCAAAGAACCCCGACAACCCGTTCTATACCCAGGATGCGGCCATCAATCCCAAGGGCAAGGACTGGGTCGACGTCGGCCTTGGCGGAACCCTGGCGAAGGACCCGCTTTATGCGTCATTCGCCGAAGCCAACATGGGCAAGGTCAAGGTGCCAACACTGCGCAACGTCGACAAGCGGCCAGCACCCAGCTTCGTCAAACCGTTCATGCACAACGGCTACTTCAAGTCCTTGAAGACCGTCGTCCACTTCTACAACACGCGCGATGTCAAACCGCGCTGCAACGACCTCTTGACGCGCGAAGCCGACGCCATGCGCATCGGCTGCTGGCCGGCTCCTGAAGTTGAGGACAACCTCAACAAGGACGAGATGGGCGACCTGAAACTCACCCACGCCGAGGAAGACGCAATCGTCGCGTTCATGAAAACGCTGACCGATGGCTGGCAACCGCCGAAGTCGCAGTAGGCTCGGCCAGCCGCTCAAATCAAAAGGGGCGCGCAGATTTCCTGCCGCCCCCAACTTCCCCAACCCTAATCCCCCTAATCCCTACCCTCAATGCGTCCAGCGGCCGACGCGACCGTACTTGAAATTGTCGGTGTAGGACTTCGTCTGGTGCTTCCTCACATTGGGCTCGCTCAGCGTGTAGGCAAGGCCGTTCTTCTCCGCGTAAGCGACCGCCTCCTCCTTGCTGTCGAACTCGAGCCGCAACTGTGAATTCATGTCGGCCGAACTGGTCCAGCCCATCAGTGGTTCGACCTCGCGCGCGCTATCGGGCTCGAACTCCAGAACCCACGTCTTGCTGCGTCCGAGACCCGACTGCATCGCCGATTTCGCCGGCCGGAAAATGCGCGCAACCATCTCTCCGGTACTCCCATAGTTCGCCGCGCCAGGGCGCGTTGACTGGCCGACCGCCGCAACAGGCGGTACAAAGTACGCCGCAACCTGATGCTGGTCAGGTGATGGTCGGGACAGCGGGATTCGAACTCGCGACCCCCTGCTCCCAAAGCAGGTGCTCTACCAGGCTGAGCTATGTCCCGATGCGACGTGCGAGGATGTGTGCCGTGTCGGGCCGCGCTGGTCAAGCGGGCCGTTCGGCGCGCCCCATGCCGCCACCCGGATCTTGAGGGTTCCTCAGCCGACTATTTGGCTTCTGGCGCCTTGAATATGGGGTGCTCCACCCGTGAGCCAGCAGCGATCTGGTAGCGATCGGCCGACCCCGCCTTCAGTTCCAGCACGGCGCGGGCCGGAACCTGCGAGGAGATGACGTCCTCCGACATCGGCTGCGCGTTGCGCGCCACCCGCACAACTGCCCCATCCTGGCCGATGAAGATCATGTCGAGGGAGATGTACGTGTTGCGCATCCACATCGTGATCTCGCGTGGCTTATCGTAAGGAAACAACATGCCGTGGCTGTCCTTGAGCTCGGTTCGGAACATCAGCCCGACCTGCTTTTTCTCCTCGGTATCGGCGATCTCGATGCTGATCTCATGACGTCCATTGCCGGTCACGAGCGTCAATTGGTCGGCCGCTCCAGCCTTGGTGCGGACGTCGCGCCCACATCCCGCTGCTACCGTCATGGCGGTCGCCAGCACGAAAAACAGGACGACGCCGGGCGCCGTCCTGCTCGTTGTTACCGGCTGATCGCGGGTTCCCGCGGCCACCCCTTGCTCCTCTCAATGCTGCTGCGGCAGACCGCTTGCAGCACCATCAGGCTTCAGTTCGGCGGCCATACAGCCCTTCGAGCCATGACCCCAGCGAACCTGCACGATCTGGCCAGGCCTGAGCTCCGTGAAGCCGAACCGGCGCAACGTCTCCATATGCACGAAGATGTCCGGGGTTCCTTCACCGCGTGTCAGGAAGCCGAAGCCGCGAACGCGGTTGAACCACTTGACCATGGCCCGTTCCCATTCGCTTTCCGGTTGCACGATGACATGTGTGCGCTGCGGTAGTTGCGAAGGATGGATGGCCGTGCTTTCGTCCATTGAAAGTATGCGGAAGGCCTGCATACCCTTGGGCCGAGCCATCACTTGGCAATGCACCCTCGCGCCTTCATACGCGGTCTGATAACCGCCGGCTCTAAGACAGGTGACGTGCAGCAGCACGTCCGTCAGGCCATTGTCGGGAACGATGAAGCCGTATCCCTTTGACGCATCGAACCATTTTATAGAGCCCGCGATCTCGAAGATCTCAACGCCCAAATCATCGTGGCGATTAAGGTTGCCCGCCTCTCCCGCATCCTGTTTAGGGAAATCGGGAGGGTATTTGTCTTCCCCCATCTGGTACCCCACTTGCGACTATATCTACCTATTGACTTCACTTTATGCGGCGCCCCCACCCGAATGCCCGTCGATTGCCCCTCTCCGGACTTTTAGGCGGCGCTGGCGTCGGGCCGGAGAATACCAAACCACCCCCCTAGCGGTAGCCCCCCACGGTTGAAAGTTGTTGCCACACCGCCAAATCCAGTCACGCTCCACGCGAGTTGATCATGGTTAACGACATGATAAACCAATGTAATTGTAGCGGGACACAGCAGTAACAATTTTCAACACTTGCGTTTCGAGAACGTCATTCAGCGACTAAAATACACCTTGTCGGATGATCCTCCCGCGCATCCATCGTTATCAATGATTCGGATATAACTCGGTCTGGGTACATGGCACACCACATTGGTTACAAAGCGTTTTCGCAGCCCGACTCCCACCAACCCGTACGCGAACACGCCGAGCGAAACACCAAGTCGAGAACACCAACCAAAAGTTGCACACTCGACCGCGACCATCGAACGTGAGCAAAATACTGCCTCGGATGTGCCCAATTGGACGCACTCCGCAGTGGATCGCGCTCATTGAGCAACAGGTGGAAGTTGGAAATATCCAATCTCAAAGGACAATTATCGCCACATCTTAAGTTGCCACGCAAACAGCGCCTGCTGCAGCGATGCCTGTCGCAAACCCCCGCCCGTCGTATCGGACCGCTCGGGCGGATCAGCGGCCGTGCTTGCGCGAAGGCTTGCTGCCGATGACTTGTTGCAAGGGTCGAAGCCGCATTAAGACTGGGGGCGTCACCTGTCACAGCCGCGATTTTGGCGACGAGGTTCCGATCACGGCCAGGATTGCGTGAACACCTGGCAAGTACCAATCGAAGACCAGCTTTGTGAGGAGACTTCTCTCCATGCGGTATCTGCACACCATGATTCGAATCTCGGATATCGACCAGAGCCTCGATTTCTTCTGCAACAAACTCGGCATGCGCGAGATGCGCCGAACTGAAAGTGAACAGGGCCGCTTCACGCTAATCTTCCTGGCCGCTCCCGCTGACCGCCGCCGCGCCGCCGAGGAAACGGCGCCGCTGCTTGAACTGACCTACAATTGGGATCCTGAGGCCTATGCGGGCGGCCGCAACTTCGGCCATCTCGCCTTCGAGGTCGACGACATCTACGCCACCTGCGAGCGCCTGCGATCCAAGGGCGTCACCATCAACCGTCCACCGCGCGATGGCCGCATGGCCTTCATCAAGTCCCCCGACGGAATCTCGATCGAACTCCTGCAGAAGGGCGCTGCACTCCCCGTCAGCGAGCCTTGGGCCTCGATGGCCAATACGGGAAGCTGGTGAGCGCAGTCCCGGTGAGCACATCCCAGGCGAATTCGGCCGACGCTGCAAACAGGCCGCACGTCGCCGTTGTCGGCGCTGGACCGGCTGGCCTGATCGCGGCCGAAATTCTCGCCGGCCACGGTCTCAAGGTGACGATCTTCGAGCGCATGGCGGCACCCGCGCGCAAGCTACTGATGGCCGGCCGCGGCGGCCTCAACCTGACGCATTCCGAGCCCCTCGAAAGCTTCCTGACGCGTTTTCACCCGCCCGCAGAGCTGCTGATCAATGCTCTGCGCGCCTTCCCGCCCGCCGAAGTGATTGCATGGGCCCACAGCCTTGGCATCGAAACCTTCGTCGGCACGAGCGGCCGCGTCTTCCCGCGCACGATGAAGGCGTCGCCACTGTTGCGCGCATGGCTGGCACGATTGTCGAACCTCGGCGTGGAACTGCGTCTGCGCCATACCCTGTCCGGCATCGAAATGAACCCGGCAATATCCAAAGTGCCGCCGTCACTAGCGCTCACGTTCACAACGCCCGCTGCATCTGCATCCGAGCATCGCGTCTCCGTTCGCGGCGCCGTTTTGGCACTCGGCGGCGGCAGCTGGCCGCGGCTCGGTACCGATGGCGGCTGGGTCGAGTTGATGCGCGCGCATGGCGTTCCGGTGACGGCACTCGCGCCTGCAAACGCTGCGCTGCGCGTTGGCTGGTCGGACCATATCCGCACGCGATTTGCCGGAACGCCGCTGAAGCGCATCGTCTTGAGCATCGCGGGCGAGCACTTCCCCGGCGAATTGATCCTCACCCGCGGTGGACTGGAAGGCGGCCCGGCCTATGCGGCGAACCGGCTGGTCCGCGATGCCAAGGCTCGCGATCCAGGAACAGCGGTGACAGCCACGCTCGACCTCAGGCCGGATCTGTCGGTCGAAGATCTGGTGTCGCGGCTCGACCGGCCGCGCGCCAAGCAATCGCTCGCCACCTTTTTTCGCAAGTCGGCCGGGTTGGCGCCGCTCGCCATCGCCCTCTTGCACGAGCCGAACGCAAAGGAAACGTGCGCGGCCGGCGAACCGTGGCGCGCAGCCCAAGCCTCTCCGGAATCACTGGCGCGACGCATCAAAGCACTGCCGCTTGTCGTCGACGGCATCGGCAGCCTGGACCGCGCCATATCCAGTGCCGGCGGCATGAGTTTCGCAGGCCTCGACGATCACTTCATGGTTAAGGCGCTGCCCGGCGTATTCGCGTCCGGCGAGATGTTGGATTGGGAGGCGCCGACCGGCGGTTACCTCCTGCAGGCCAGCTTCTCAACCGGCGTGGCCGCCGCCCGCGGCCTCTTGCAGAGACTGGGCTTGCCTTTTGAAGCGCCGCAACACCGGCCCCAAGGAGCCACGCACGCACCGCCACAACCCACCTCCAGACAGCCGTGATCCGGTTCTAACGACTTTGTGAGCGGACGTGAATTGCCAGTTTACGGCGGTGCATGGTTTAACAGATGCCAAGGCGGTATCTGCTTGACACTTTGCGCAAGATCCGCAGACTAAGCCGGCTTTAAGCAAAACAAAAAGCCGCCTTGGTGGGTATACCCTCGGCGGGGAGACCCGATTGAGTAGGCTAAGGATCCTAACAGGAGGAATGCAATGAAGGTTTGGACGAAGCCCCAGGTTACCGAGCAGGAAGTTGGTCTCGAGGTCACGAGCTACCTGCCTGCCGAGATCGACATCATCTAAGCTGTCGAACGGCACGCTCACCTGGTGAGCGCATTTCGGCGCGGCGGTCGAGGCTCTCGGCCGCCGTCGTCATTTCTGAAACCTGAAATCCCGACCCGAGCATGTGGGTACCTCGCGCCGACATCTGGCGCGGGACCGATTGCACGCTCGCCTGCCAACACCCCGCAGGTTGCCCCGACCCCGCAGGTTACATTGTCATGTTGATCAAGGTGCTCGGCTCAGCAGCCGGCGGCGGCTTCCCGCAGTGGAACTGCAATTGCCGCAACTGTGCCGACGTTCGCAAGTCGACACCCGGCTTCACGGCCCGCACCCAATCCTCGCTTGCAGTCAGCCGCGACGGCACCGCGTGGGTCCTGCTCAACGCCTCGCCAGACCTGCGCAAGCAGATCAACGACACGCCCGAGCTTGGATCGCGATCCGACGCAGGATTGCGCAACTCGCCGATCAAGGCCGCGGTGCTCACCAACGGCGACGTCGATCACATCTCCGGATTGATCAATCTGAGGGAGATGGAGCCGTTCGTCATCGATGGCAGCAATCGCGTGTTGTCGGTCATCGCCACCAATTCGATCTTCAACATCCTCAATGCCGACCTGGTGGCGCGCCGCGAGATCGTGCTGCGCCAGCCGACACCGCTGGCCGGACCGCACGGTGATCTCGGCCTCACGGTGGAAGCCTTCCCCGTGCCGGGCAAGGTTGCGCTTTATCTGGAGGATGCCTCGAAGGGTGCCGATTTCGGCACGGTCGAGGGCGACACCATCGGATTGAAGGTCTCCGATCCCGCCGCAGGCAAGGCATTCTTCTACATTCCCGGCTGCGCCGACGTCGATGCAGCGCTGGCCGAGCGAATCCGGGGTGCCGCACTCGTCTTCTTCGACGGCACGCTCTACACCGACGACGAGATGTTGAAGGCGGGCCTGATGCCGAAGTCCGGCAAGCGCATGGGCCATATCTCGATGTCGGGCCCCGACGGCTCGATTGCCGCGCTCGATCCTCTCGGCATCGGCCGCAAGATCTACGTCCACATCAACAATTCAAACCCCGTCCTCGACGAGAACTCCGATGAGCGCAAGCGCGTCGAGACATCGGGATGGGAAATCGGCTACGACGGTATGGAGATCAGGATATGAGTGATCGCAGAATCAACGGCGGCACCAATGACGAGCTGATGAACCCCGACGCCTTCGAGGCGGCAATCCGCGCGGTCGGCGCCGAGCGCTACCATGACAAGCACCCGTTCCATAAGCTTCTGCACGGCGGCAAGCTCAACAAGGCCCAGGTCCAGGCGTGGGCGTTGAACCGCTACTGCTATCAGGCGGCGGTCCCGCGCAAGGACGCAGCCTTGATGGCACGCTGCCACGACCGCGAACTGCGCCGCGAGTGGATGCATCGCATCCTCGATCATGACGGCTCGGGCCCCGATGAACCGGGCGGCATCGAGCGTTGGCTGGTGCTGACCGACGGGCTCGGCCTCGACCGCGACTACGTCATCAGCCGCGAGGGTGCGCTACCTGCCACCAAGTTTGCTGTCGAAGCCTACGTCAATTTCGTTCGCGAAGAACCGTTGACGATCGCCGTCGCCTCCTCGTTGACCGAGCTGTTCGCGCCCAAGATCCATCGCGAGCGCATCGCCGGCATGCTCGAGAACTACGACTTCATCGACGACAAGGTAATGGCCTACTTCCGCCGCCGCCTCGATCAGGCGCCGCGCGACGCCGATTTCGCCCTCGCCTACATCAAGGAGCACGCCAGGACACGCGCCGAGCAGGACGCCTGCGTCGACGCCGTTCGCTTCAAGTGCAATGTGCTTTGGGTTCAGCTCGACGCGCTGCATCACGCCTATGTCGAGCCCGGCAATATCCCGCCCGGCGCATTCCGCCCGGAGGGCATGTGATGACCGCCGGCAGCATGCCAACGCGGCTGATCGTCGACGGCACGACGAAGCCCATCCTGCCGCGCCACATCAAGCTGCGCCATGATGCCGGCCGCGACGCCTGGGTGCTCTTGGCCCCCGAGCGCGTGTTCTCGCCCGATCCGATCGCAGTCGAGGTCTTGAAGCTGTGCGACGGCGCGCGCACGGTGACAGACATTGCCAAGGTGCTGGCGGGAGAATTCAACGCGCCCGAGGATCAGATCCGCGGCGACGTCATCGCCATGCTGCAGGATCTGGCAGACAAAGGAGTGGTGAAGTCATGAACGAGATGAGCACCTCCTCACACGCGGTCGAGCTGGAAGCTTCGCCCGTCTGCGCATTCGCTCCGGTCGGCCTCCTCGCCGAGCTCACCCACCGCTGCCCGCTGCAGTGCCCCTACTGTTCCAACCCGCTGGACCTCGAACGCGTCAATGTGGAGCTCACGACCGAGGACTGGTGCCGCGTCATGACCGAGGCGGGCGCGCTCGGCGTCCTGCAGGTGCATCTGTCGGGAGGCGAACCAACCGCACGCAAGGACCTGGAAGAGATTCTGGCAGCCGCCGTAAAGGCCGGTCTTTACACCAACCTCATCACCGCAGGTGTTCTTCTGACGCGCGATCGCCTTGAGGGATTGGCCAAACTCGGGCTCGACCACGTCCAGCTTTCAATCCAGGACGTCGAGCCCGCGAACGCCGACCGCATCGCCGCCTACCAGGGTGGATCGGCAAAAAAGCGCGAGGTCGCCCGTTGGGTAAAGGAATTTGGCCTCGCATTGACGATCAACGCACCGCTGCACCGCCAGAACATCAAGTCTCTCTCCGCCATCATCGACTATGCGGTCGAGGTCGGCGCCGAGCGTCTCGAAGTCGCGCACATCCAGTACTACGCCTGGGCCTTGAAGAACCGCGCGGCGCTGATGCCGACCGAGGAAGACTTCATGCAGACCGCGAAGATCGCGCAGGCCGCGAAGGAGCGCCTCAAGGGCATCCTGGTCATCGACTTCGTCGTGCCCGACTACTACGCCAAGTATCCCAAGCCCTGCATGGGCGGCTGGGGCCGCGGCATCATGAACGTGACACCCTCGGGCCGCGTGCTGCCGTGCCATGCCTCCGAGAGCATTCCGGGTCTCACCTTCGACAATGTCAAGAACCGCCCCCTGCGCGACATCTGGCTCGAAGGCGAGGCATTCAACCTCTATCGCGGCACCAGCTGGATGAAAGAGCCGTGCAAGACGTGCCCGCGCAAGGAGATCGACTTTGGCGGCTGCCGTTGTCAGGCCCTGGCGTTGACCGGCGACGCCGCCAACACAGACCCGGCGTGCTCGCTGTCGCCACTTCATGCCGATTGGGCCAAAGTTGCACGCCAGGAAAGCCATGAAACCCCGCCGGATTTCGTCTTCAGGCGCATGGGCGCAAAATAGCCAAAATTCTTAACGACTTGGCCCGCCTGCGAAGTTCTGGTTCATGAGCGGTTCAGCTGCGACGCAATAGCATGTTCGACTGAAGAGCAGCTTGTCGCACCGGGATGGAGATCGGTATACGACTTGCCAAACTTGGCACATATCACTAACCGTCTCGATCGACACGTACTCTGCAATCCGGCTCTCTAGGGAGGAACTACCGAAATGCGTAAATTGGTTTTGGCCGCAGGCCTGATGTTCGTTTTGCCGACGATGGCGTCTGCTCAGGATGTCGCCAACGGCGAAGCCGTGTTCAAGAAGTGCAAGGCTTGCCATGACGTCGGCGCCGGCGCGAAGAACAAGGTTGGTCCGGTTCTCAATGGTATCGTCGGGCGCAAGGCTGGCACCGCCGAAGGCTTCAACTACTCCGACGCCATGAAGAATTCTGGCAAGACGTGGGATGCTGCCACGCTCGATGCCTACATCACCGACCCCAAGGCCTACATCGCCGGCAACAAGATGGTGTTCGTCGGCATCAAGGAAGAGAAGGACCGCAAGGACCTGATCGCCTACCTCTCCGCGCAGAAGTAGTCCGCACCGAATCCGAATTGAGATTGCGGCGCTGTCCCCGGGACGGCGCCGCTTTCTCTTGTTCGCAACACATGCAATGCACTGCAGGAAAGTTCCGGCATTCACGATTCCGCGTCATGCCGCACGATGACGGAATCAGCAAACGGCTCCACACCCGTGCCGTCCACCTTTTCGAGCCAGTCCGCTACGGGCTTGCCATTGAGCACGAGCCGCGGATCGACATCCGCCAGCGGCACCAGCACGAACGCGCGCTCAGTGATCCTCGGGTGCGGCAGGATGAGATGATCTTCGACCACGCTGCCTTCCCGGTGCACCAGAACGTCGAGATCGATCACGCGCGGCCCCCACTTCTCCGCGCGAACCCGCCCCATCTGACGCTCGACTTCGAGACACCGGTCCAACAGCGCCCGCGCCCCCAATCGCGTCTTGACCGAGGCACACGCGTTGGCGAACCAGGGCTGATCTGTGATCCCCCACGGCGGCGTCTTGAAGTCGCGCGATCGTGTGACGAGGCTGACGGACCCGTCCGCGCACAATAGCTCCAACGCCCGCGCCATGTTGGCACGTGGATCGCCGATGTTGGAGCCGAGCGCGATGATCGCATCATAGCCCGGTTCGCGCGCAGTTCCGCCCGAAGCGCGCGGCCCCCCGGTACGCGTCGCCGACTTCTTCATGGGGCCTTTCCGCACCTCTCGTCATGATTGCCACGATCTGAAACCGCGTCCCGGCCGGTATCGCCACCGCCTGCGACGCACGCCGTTCGTCCGCCGCAGCGCATATCAGTCATACTTGATATAGGCAAACCGTTGGTCGTCGCGCGGCGTACCTTCGAGCCCCTTGCCCTCGCTGCCCGGCTGCCACTGCACCACCTCCTCGATCTTGGCCGCCAGCGCCAGATCCTTGGGCGTGATGCCCTTGGCCGTGTGTGTCATGAGGCGAACTTCGACCCAGGCATAAGAGGCCGTCAGGTCCGGATGGTGCCAAGCCGCCTCGGCCAGATGCCCGACCGTGTTGATCACCATCAGCGTGCCTTTCCAGCTCGAGGTCTTGTAGGTCCGTCGGATCCAGCCGTCCTCGAGCCGCCATTTCGGCAGATTCTCGCCTAGCCATGCCTTGACGTCGGCCTCCGGCATTGGCTTTTCCCGTTCAGCTGCCATGCTAAGATTTCCTTCCCTGGGTTGACGTGTTCGACCCATCATATACCGCTGTTCGGCCGCCGCCTTCTCGACTCGCGGAAAAACACCACAAGGACCCTTCGATGGCTGAACCGACCGAGACTGCGGCTCTGAGCGTGACCGCACCGGCGCGCCTGCACCTCGGGTTCCTCGACCTGAATGGGGAGCTGGGGCGCACCTACGGCAGCATTGGCCTGGCAATCACCCAACCCTCGACCCGCCTCACTGTTCGCAACGCAACCGTCGACGGCGCCTCCGGCCCCGAGCGCGAACGCGCGTTGCGCGTCATCGCCCGGCTGCGTCAGTCGCTTGGCCTGCCTGGAGCCTATGACGTGACCGTCGAGCGCGCGATCCCCGCCCACTCCGGCCTCGGCTCGGGAACCCAGCTTTCCCTGGCGGTTGCGACAGCAGCGCTGCAGCTGGCCGGCATTGCGCGCCCGCTCGACTTGATCGGAACCCTCACCGACCGCGGTCAACGCTCCGCCATCGGCATTGCCGCGTTCGATCTGGGCGGCTTCATCGTCGACGGCGGCAAAGGCAGTGCCGACACACCGCCGCCGGTTCTCATCCGCGCGCACATTCCAGATCCCTGGCGGATCATATTGATCCTCGATCCTGCCGCCTCTGGCGTTCACGGCGACCGCGAGACCAAGGCATTCGCAGCCCTTCCGCGCATGCCGCGCACGACCGCTGCGCACCTCTCCCATCTCGTCTTGATGCAGGCTGCCCCGGCCCTCTTGGAAAGGGATCTCGCCACCTTCGGCGACGCCATCACCGAGATCCAGACCCTCGTCGGTGCCCACTTCGCAGCGGCCCAGGGCGGCAGTGCGTGGTCCGATCCCAAGGTCGCGTCAATCGCCAGCAAGCTCGCCGCGGCCGGCGCCGTCGGCATTGGCCAGAGTTCGTGGGGTCCGACCGGCTTTGCCTTTGTTGGCAGCCAGAAAGAAGCCGACGCCCTCTATCAATCTTTCCTGGGAGACGCTAAAGCCCTGGGGCTCGAGCTGATGATCGTCGCCGGCCGCAACTCCGGCGCTTCGCTCCAGGTTCGCAACACTGCTGAAACAGGCCAATAACACGCCGCAACCGGCCAATAAATCGGGAGACAAACGCAATGTCCGACAAGGGAACGCCAATCCTCCACATGCTCGACCCCAGCGAGCACGTCAGCCCGTTCGACGTCAACATGGCGACCGATGCCGGCTTCAAGGTCATCATCCCCTACACCCACGTCGAGCTGAAGAAGGTGACGGCGCTGGTCCAGGACGCGATTTTCTCGCGCCCCCCGCACTATGGGCCGCAGACTGGCGTGTTCTTCGGCGGCAAGGACGCCATTCTCGCCCTCGACATGATGCAGGCCGCCAAGGAGGCGATGGTCCCGCCCTTCGAGATTTCCACGTTCGCTGATCCCGCAGGCTCCTTCACGACCGCCGCAGCGATGGTCGCGTGCGTCGAGAAGCTGCTGAAGACCAAGTTCAACACGGGCTGGAAAGGCGTCAAGGTCGCGGTCTTCGACAGCCAGTGGTACCAGGCCGAGCTGGCCGCCGCCGAGCTGGGCGAGTTCCACACCCAGGACTGCGGCGCCCACCCCTCGTGCGAGCCGCCCATGGACACGCTGCGGCCGCAG
>JBGANK010000064.1:0-17643 GCA_044222395.1 Hyphomicrobiaceae bacterium
ATGAGGCGCGTGACGAGGCCCGATGTCAGCGCGCCCGTGCCGGCGGCGTCGCGCTCGTCGAACGCGGCGACGCGCATGCCGGCGGTGACGTCCTCGATCGCCACGCTCGTGCCGTCGCCAAGCAGGATCGGCGTGGAGGCAGAGAAGCAACGGGGAACGTATGACCCAAAATAGTTTCGCAGCTCATGGCCAAATTCGTGGATCCACGAAAGGGAACTGGGCTTCGCGTATTCTTCAACTGGGCCGGACAGCATAAACTTCGGAACTATCGACGCATCAAAGTCTCCAGGCCAGCCCGAGAAGCTCTGTGGCATTCTATCAGAATTAGTAGATTTAATGACATCACCATTGAAGAATTGATCAAGAACCAAATCAGTAACCTGCGCCATAGTCAGATTGTTAATCAGAGCATACTCACCAATACTTATGCCGATCTCATTGTTCCAAAGATCCTTGAACGTATCTCCCCTGCGCTCGAAGGAATTTGCTGCGCTATAAGTTTCATACTCGTGCCCGTATCCCATCATTCGCGTAGCGTCGGCTCCGTAGGCATAAGTGGACCAAGCAGACACAAGAACATGTGCGAGAGCATTAGACCCGGACTGGCCGAGAGAAATTCCGTTAAGATTGGATATTTCATCCACGACACTATTTAGGTAGGCCGCCCTTGCCACCAAACTATGAAAAGTTGTACCCGAATAGCCGATGCCGATGAAGATCATGCGCACCTTGGCTTCGATCGTCGTGTTCTGCCACCATTCACTCATGTAAGATCTCCTCAGGCGTGGCTTCCGAGCTGCATGCTCTTAGAAAGTCTGCTGTAGCTATTTGGGCCGGGCTATTCCAGCTCATGTCGCTGTTCTTGACTTCCAGCATCCGTCTGTCATCGTGCTCTTCTTTAACGGCGGATAAACTGCACGCACAAAGAAGTGCTTCGCCGTGTCCCAAATTTGCGGGGCTGACGAATTCACCTTTTGCCTTAAATACTTTGAGATTAGTGTTGCGGAGATTCCCAACGACGATCGTCCAATAACTTTCATCGTCAATATCCGGGAGAATTAGATTGGATGCTGCATTGGCGAACAAAGGGTTTTTGCGCAATAAGCGCACGCCTGAAACGGAACGCGGGAATATGCACACAAGATCCCCCCCTAGGAGTTTATTCAAATGAATACGTCCATTCGCATCAAGTATCCCGGTGATATCGCGAGCCAATCCCCTATTGATTGACAGCAGAAAGTGTATCCCGCCGAGCGCAGCGAGCGGCAGAAAGACAGATACGATGAGTACCGGCTTGGCAACCCAAGTCCAAGTCTGTCGAGCCCAGTTTTTTGAGCGCCGCTGTGGTGTCATTGATCAAGACCGGGGTGCCCGGAGAGATGCTGTGACGTGCCGGCGTAGATGGATGAAGCAGCATCAGAAAACAGGGGACTGCCGTTCAGATAGGCATTGCCCAAGTCGATGATGCGATACTCAAGAAGTGCACGCATGAGGTCCGAGTTGGACGCCACAGTATCCATCAAAGCATGATCCCAGACCACGCCGGAAATCGGGGGGCGATTCCAGAACGCGGTCAATCTGGTGTCAGCCATGGTTCTCGCCTCATGTTTCGCTTTTATTCGCGCTGTGTCTCGGGAACGTATTCGAAGTGAAGGCCAGTCAGACCTTCGGCCTCCCAGGCGGACTTGAAGTCGTCACAACAGAAGTAGATGTGAAGTTGCCCGCCCCGCGGCCCACCCACTCCACGCCAGATCGTCAAGCCGCTCAATTGATCTGCGAACAACACAGGCATGAATTTTTTCGGGGGCGTGGTGGTCAAATATCGTCGTGGACCCGATGGTCCCGTGACTTCCTTCCAAACCCAATTCTTGGATTTTTGCAGGTCGATAATCATTTCTTCCCGCTGCAGCATCGGGAATGCGACGAAAAACCATTTAATTTTGAGTGGAGGAATGCCCGAATAGGTCACGTGTGCAGGGTGGCTCCAATGGGGGGGGGCAAAACGGCGCACCAGGTCATGCGCGTGTTCGTCAAAAGTAAAACAATCTCTGCCTCCTACATATCCGGCAGAAACGACCGGTAGGCGATAAAGGCGGACTATTCGAGGTAGATCGTCGATAAGTTCCTGGGGGGGGGGAATCCCCTTATTGAAAAAATCGCCAATGCTCACATTTTGCCCGCTTGGCAAATCCACGGAGCGTGGCAATCTTATGTGTTCACCATTTGCGTCAAGATAATCGGCGGCAAACTGCCCACTTGCGCTGAACCTGTATGCCATTAGAGTGCTCCCCCGTTTGCCTCAAGTATCGGGAGCGCTCCTGCAATGTCATTCGACGCTGCGTTGATGCCGAGCCAGTAGCGGCTTGCCTGGATCCCGGCCTGCGCCGGGATGACGGTCGCGTGTGTGGTCGCCATCGCATGCCATTCAGCGCAATGCCGCATCTCGATTTCGCGTTGCTTCATCACACGCCTCCCGCCCCCGCCACACGCATCTGGAACGCGCCGGCATTCTCGTTCGAGGCTGCATCGATGGCGCCGCCGTCTTGATTGGGCGGGCGATTCACGCGCTCGCTTGCGCTCGCACGATCGCGCGCCCCCGCACCCAACAGGCCCGGCCCGAAGCTCGCCCCGCGCGGTTCGGCGATGATCTTGTCATGCGGCACGCGACACCTCCGGGCTGGTGTTGTCGTTGGCGGCGACATAGGTGTGCAGGCCGTCGACCGTGAAATTGTAGGTGCGCCAGCCGAGCACGGGGGCGGAGCGCATCAATACGCCGCCGGCATCGATCGCGTCGGGCTCGATCCATGTCGCATCCGAGCCGGCGTCGGTGGCGCGCAGCAGTGTACCGGTGACTTGCGCGATGGCGCCATCCGCATCGACGACGAGGCCGTCGCCGGCGATGATGTCGGCGATCGCCATGAAGGTGCCATCTGGGCGCAGGTAGCGGTGGTGCGGCGTCACGCGCGTCGCCTCCCGAAGGCGGGCGGACGAGGTGTCGTCGAGTACGATCCATTCGCTGGTGATGCCGGGAATGAGCCGCGTGACGAGTCCCGATGTCAGCGCGCCCGTGCCAGCGGCGTCGCGCTCGTCGAACGCGGCGACGCGCATCCCCACGCGAATGTCCTCTATTCCCACGCTCGTCCCATCGGCGAGCAGGATCGGCGTGCCGGCGGAGAAGCAGGGGGCTGGCGTCGTCTCAGCCCAAACGTCCACCATTGGATCAGGCGTGCCTGGAGTTGGGCCGGGCATCGTCCATTCAGGATTAGTGACATTGCTTTGACTTGGAAAACTATCGGGTATCTCAGGATCATACCCATAATTGTCTGCATACCACCTCTTGAAGTCATTGAGTGTCGCGAATTCGGTATAAAGACCTCCCTCAACTATGTCGCTTAACCCGTAGCCGTACGCAAATATCACGTGACCGGATGAAAAATCATACAGCAATGCCGCGGCAAGAGGACCTGTGCCGGTAATAGTGCCGACCCCAATCGCCGCCAACCAGTTGTGAGTAAGGCCGCCAGAAGAACTGTAATTCCAACTATAGCCAAGCGCAGCGGCAACCCCTGCGCTTACTTGCTCGTAGAGTGATACGCTACCTCCTCCACTTGTACCGCTGCCGACCGAAATACCAACCCCAAAAGCCTGCCCATAGATGCCTCCTCCAATCGGTGCTACAGTTTCACTCATTAGGAATCTCCTGGCGGTGTTCCGGACGATATCAGGTAAAAGACATGCGAGACGAAACGGTTTTGGACTTTCGGCAGCGTTTGCGCATTAGTGAGTTCAAACCAAGATGCTCGTATAAGCCTTTGAACGCGAACATACATCCAATGGTGCTTTCATGCTGACCTTAGAGCCTCTGGAGCTCAAATATCACCTCGCCTTATTTTTGGTTCTATCATTGTTGGCAATCATCCCAATTGTGTGGATAGCCTCTCTTTTATGGCGCAATCGCGACTTAATGTTCACGCGATTCGGTGTGCAACTAAAATTCATCGACACCTTCTTCTTGAGAAACGCGAGAGAGCTTTTGCTGCTGGGGTTGTACATGTTTGCCTTTGTTTTTGTGGCAATTCCGATCATTCTAAAACTCCTGAGCCTCATATAACTCGGCGACATCAAGTAGCCGTCCATTTTTGTTCCCGCCCCGGCCACGCGCATCTGGAATGCGCCGGCGTTGTCGTTGGAGGCTGCGTCGATGGCGCCGCTAGTGTCGGCATGAGTGACGCACCACGTTCCATCCCGAACCGTCGTCACCCTGTCCCTGCGTTGGCCAACACACGGCAGGCCGGTGTCGGGCAGGAACGGGGTCCAGGCACGTGGCACCGGATGCGCCGAATCTGATGCGTCTCGCGCGCCGATGCTTGCCTGGATCCCGGCCTGCGCCGGGATGACGGGCGCGCGTGCGGTCGCCGTCGCATGCCATTCCGCGCAATTCCGCATCTCGATTTCGCGATAAGTGTTCAACAGTACCTGCTTATCGATGAAGATGACATCACTTGGAAAGCCCATTGTCATCGTCTCCTTGGACGTTAGATGCAAACTTTGCGATCAGCAGTTAAAGTCGATATCGTGTTTTGCGGCCGAGCGAAGATAGACGACCGCTTCGGGGCTGCGTGCGCCCGGGATCTCACTGTTGAGAATCTTTGTCGCGAGACCCATAGCCGTGAAATACGGGGGGAAGCGCGGCCCATATCCCGTCTTGAGCATGAACCAATTTTTGAAGTCTTCCACGAGGTTGCTGGCCGCATGTGGGAACGTCGGGTCGTTCTCAGGGTCTGGAAAATATGTATTCCGCCCGATCACGGTCGGAGGGTTGTTCTTTCTCCAACGCTCGGGAGCAAGTAGCCCTTCCTTTGTTTCTTCATGAGCGAGCAGCGTCTCGACAAAGTCGAGAATGACCGACAATGGAACTAGCGGATCATCCTTCGGATTGCGTATTCCTTGCGAATACATTTTCTTGTATGCAGGTCCATTGCGAAGCTCGTCCAGTTCCTCGCGCCAACCGGTGATGTTTTTGAAAACTGGCATCACGCTCCTCCCGCTTGCGCCACGCGCATCTGGAATGCGCCGTTAGAGGAACCTGTCGAGAAATTCACGTACGCCGTTGAACCGATTACGCCCGTGCTAATGCCGCCTCCCACACTCGGAGTTCCCGGGTAAAAGGAGAATGCGAGGTTAATGCCTAATCCCGTCGCACGAATACGTCCTGAGCCTTCCATACGCATTCCTACTGACAGCCGATTCTACGGCACATCGCCGATTGCAATGTGACTACGCACAACTCCAGCACGGGACACTGGCGAGGTTGGAAAAGCGACAAGCGAACCAAAGCGCAAGGATCACGATTGGAGTCATGACTAGCATTCCGCCTCCCAACGACCTCTGAAGACCTGCAACCCACTCCAGGGACTCTTTTGAAAGCCCATGATCGGAAATTTGATCGACAGTTTTCAATGAGATGAGATAAGAATTGGCGAGAAAGAGAAGTCGCTTCGTTGGCAACCGTTGGAGCTCTTCATTGGGTCTACGCACCAAGTATCCAGCGTACAATTGAAGGAACAAGGCACTCAAAGCGAATACCGCAAGCATGCAACTTGGACCAAGCCGAAAATTCATTGAAGCCTCGTAACTGGTCTGCGTTTCGGTTCATGGATGACTTTAGCTAGTATGCCAGACGAATTTGTCAGGACCTGCAACTCCACACCTACTTTGACCGGGGCTATCCGCTGCCAGTAGCACCGACACAAAGCGGGTTCGAGATAAGCGGCCCGGGATGCCCCGAAGCAGACGCTCTGCACCCTACGTTGAGGGTCTTGTTTACCGCCTGCGCCGGGATGACGGGCGCGCGTGCGGCGAGCGTCGTATCCTTCAGCAGGTAGCCGTTTTGTTCCAAGGTGGTGTTGGCGCAATCGTCAGCCAGCACTACATTTCTACCACTGTCGCCGGAATAGAAAATCGCAGTTTTGCCATCGACCCGGGCGGATTGGTTCAGCATCGACTCGAGCTGCTCAAACGAATAACTGTTGCCGCTCCCGGCGACGTTGAATGCACTTTGCGCAGCCTGACGGACCGTGCCGTTGGACAACGCATTGATTCGGGCTTGCAGGGCGGCGATTTGTGCGGGTGTCATGGCATTTCACCTGTTGCGCGCGGCGTTTGCTCGATGAGATGAAGCGTTTTGGCTGACGATTCGAACAGCAGGACGTCCTCGATCCAAGGCGGAGCAGCCGATGGCACGAGTTCAAAAGACAACATCGCCGAGATCACAGCCTCGATTGCCCTGGGCGCGATCTGAGTTTGGACCGACAACGGTAGCTGCTTGAAGTCGTGTGCGTTCTTCAAGCTTAAATCAGCTGTCGGCCCGAGGGGGGTCCTATTCGTAGTTATCTCGCGGCCAAAAGGAGCGGATTGAAAATAGAAATTGAACTCCGGCGTGAAATATTCGATGCCCCAACCTGAAAATCCGGAATGGAAGCGAACGCGCTCGCCTTGCTCGTCAACAAGGTCGTCGTAATAGTAGACAATGGGCGTATCGTCGATCCTCCCGCGTAATACCTTTTCGTATCGCCAATTGTGCGTCCGCTTCGGCATCGGAGCCGGAACCAACGGAACGCCATGCACAACTCGACCACTGCGATCCATCACACGCCTCCCGCACCCGCGACGCGCATCTGGAACGCGCCGGCGTTGTCGTTGGAGGCCGCATCGATGGCGCCGCCGCACGGCGCGATCACTTCGACGACCCACAGCCGATCACCCCTTGAGAAACGCCAGCACCTTCTCGTGCAGCTCCGGGTCGCCGGTCGCCAGGACGCGTCCGCCGTTGATCGCTGACTTCCCCTCCCACGTCGTCACCCGCCCGCCCGCGCGCTCGATGATCGGAATGTGCGCGACGATGTCGAAGCCCTTGAGCCCGGTCTCGATCACGATGTCGACGAGGCCGGCCGCCAGCAGCGCATAATTGTAGCAATCCCCGCCATAGCGGGTCATGCGCGCCACTTCCTTCACGCGCATGAAGGCCTTGAGCTCGGCACCCTTGCCGAGCAGATCGGGGTGCGTGGTGGTGAGGATCGCATCGCCGATCGAGGGACACGCGCGTGTCTTGAGCCGTTTGACCTTGCCCGAGACGTCGCGTCCCCACGCGGCCCTCAGGTCCGACCAGAACCGCTCGCCGGTATAGGGCTGGTCCATCAGCCCGAGCAGCGGCGTCTCTCCATCGAGCAGCCCGATCAGTGTCCCCCACAGCGGCGAACCCATGATGAACGAGCGCGTGCCGTCGATCGGATCGATCACCCAGCGGTAACGCGCACCCTCGTTGCGGTTGCCGTATTCTTCGCCAATCAGGCCATGGTCGGGAAAGCGGGCCCTGAGCGCCTTGGCAATCACACGCTCGGCACCCCGGTCAGCCGCAGTCACGGGATCGAACCCCGCCCCGGCGAGCTTGTTTTCCACCGCCATGCGTCGGCGGAAGTGCCGCATCACCACTGGTCCGGATTGATTCGCCAGGGTGTGCGCGAAATCGAGCAGCACCTTGAAACTTTCGCCGTCGCGTTGGGTCACGTTCGCTCGTTCCAGAGGAGGGAATCAGGACGATCCTCGACCGTCCGCAATTTGGAAATACCGTGACTTCACTTCTATATGCGCGAGCCGCACCAATGAATTGCGCCAAATCACGCGTGCTCGGTGAGCACCACGGATGTGTCACGAATGCATCTTGTACACGTCATATTGACCGCAAACCGGTTCCGGCGTTGCGTGAAAGAACGAATATGCCCATTTTAAGTCCATGGTGTCGTCTTCACCAACGGCGCCATTGCCCACTTTGGGCGTTTCCTCCCTAGACTTGGGCCGTTCGCTTGGCGAGCGGCCTTTTTTTGCAGCCTCCGCCTCCTCATGCGCGGCAGGGTTCGGTAGCTCGACGGCGCTTGTGCGCAGCCGCGGCGATGGACCCAAGGCTCGCAGGCAGGGGCCGTGCAATTGCATGGCTTGGAAAAACATTAAATTTCAACATGTTATAGGCATTCCGGAGACGCGCACGCGACTTCAAGGGGGCGAGCTTCCCGAAATTGTAGCTTCAGCTCTGCAAAAAATGCATTTGCAGTTTGTGCGCCGCACCCTTAGTTATTGCATTGCGACATCGATGAGCTTCGCTCGTCTGTCGTAGCCCTCCTTGGGCGTTTCCTCCCTAGACTTGGGCCGTTCGGCATCCGAACGGCCCCTTTTCTTTTTGTAAATCAAGCATGTACGTCTTCCAGGCCGCGGTCCGGGCCGCGCGGCGAGTCATCTGGGACATATAAAATACGAATAATTACAACGCGTTATATGAAAGTTGCGGCTTCGCTGGTTGCAGCGCTCCTTGCAGACCCGGCGCGCCAAACCTCTGCACATCTAGCCGCCTGGATTGAATAGTGAGCGAACGGAAGATTACGCCCTGAGCGAAGCAGGGAAGTGTTTTGGACCATTGTCCAAGTTGCTTCCTGCTGCGCCGCAACATAACCTTGTCGCCAGTTGGTGCTGACAGCGTCGGCACGAACCACCCGATCCGGGTGTTTCCTCCCAGACTCGCGGCCGTTCGATCAAATCGGGCGGCCATTTTTCTTGTCTGGTGCCAATCAGGGCAGGCACGCCCGACGGTCGCGAAGTGCAGCCCCCGATTTGGACCACGCTGTTTCGCTGTGATGCCGCCTATTCGCAGTAGGGCGCCACAGCGCCGCGCCAAATGATCCGAGCCTGATTACTCCGCTGCGGCACGCCGTGCCAGCCGCTCGGGCAGTTCCACCATCATCGCTGCGCACAACGCCGTCAGGTCGGCTTGCAGGCGCACGAACCCCTCGCTTCGCTCGAGCGAGATCTCATCAAGATAAAGCCCGCGGTTGACCTCGAGCTGAAGGGCGTGACAGCCGCGGCCGGGTCGGCCGTAATGCTCGGTAATGTGCCCGCCGGCATAGGGACGGTTCATCTCCACGCTGTAGCCCAGGGCCACGAGTTCTTCGCGCACGAAATGTGAAATGCGTCCATCGCACGACGCGCCGAACCGATCGCCGATGATGAAATCGGGTCGCGACGCCACGCCCTTGGTCATCGACGCCGACGGCATCGAATGGCAGTCGATCAGCACCGCGTAGCCGAAGCGTTCGCGAGTCCGGTCGAGCAAGTGGGCAAGCGCCCGGTGAAACGGCAGGTACAGCAACTCGATGCGCATGAGCGCTGCCGCCAGGCTCAACGGCTCGCGATAGATTTCCTCACCATCCGCAACGATTCTCGCAATCGTTCCGAGGCCCCCGGTCACGCGCACAGAGTGGCTGTTGGCATATTCCGGCATCGGTTCGCGAATGAGCGCAGGATCAAGCTCATAGGGCTCGCGGTTGACATCGAGGAACGCGCGCGGGAAGTGCGCCGACAGCAGTGGCGCGCCGAGCTCCGGCACGGACTGGAACAACTCGTCGACGTAGCAGTCCTCCGAACGCCGCAGCATCAGCGGATCGAGCCGCGACTGCGCCAGGAAATGGCGCGGATAATGGCGCCCCGAATGCGGCGAGCAGAATACCAGTGGTGCCGCCTGCTCGCTCGGTTCGACGATCTCGAACGCCGGCGTCAGTTCTGCGGCGATGCCGTCCGATTCTATTGCAGGCATGGCAGACAGGCTATCTCGATAAGGTTTGCTGTGGAGCCGCTGAACGTGCTCTGTGCGCCGATGAGATCGTCCTCGGTCGATGGCCGTCGCCCGATCGCCTCACTTCGCTCGCTTCGAATGTGCCAGCAAGTCTCTGTTCTGTCGATGCCATCTGTCAGATTCACGAATTACAGAAGAACCAGAGCAATCCGGCGGCGACATCGTGGCAGTATCGTCATTCGTCTGCGGAGTAAAAAACGTGCCGCAAGTTCATCCTCCGTTTACCATCCTCGCGACAGATTTAAATGACAACTCGTCAATTTCCTCAGCTGCGTCCACAAAGTCGGTATCCTTCCGTCATGACCTTGAAACCTTCACAATTGCCAATGTCCCGCATACTTCTGGCCGAGGATGATGACTCCATGCGCGGCTTTGTGGGGGGCGCGCGCGCGCCGGCCGGCGACGACGGGGTCAGCTGGGCCCAAGGCGTGGCAGCCAACGAGCGGCTGCTGCAGGAACCCTTCACGCTGCTGCTGACCGACATCGTCATGCCACGCATGGACGGCATCGAATTGGCGCGCCGCGCCAGCGAAATGGATCCCGAGCTCAAGATCATGTTCATCACCGGCTTTGCCGCGGTCGCCCTCAACAGCGATGTCGCAGCGGCGAGAGAGGCGCACGTGCTCTCCAAGCCGTTCCACTTGAAGGACCTCGTGCGCGAGGTGGAGCGCTTGCTCACCGCCTGATCGACCAGACCTCCCGTCCATCGACCGGCTGTCCAACATGCCGCTGATGTCTCGCGCCTCGTGCCCTCGAGCTGTCACCTGGCCGTCACGCGCAACAAGCCAAGCCGCTGCGGCTGGCTGCCTCCAACGATAGGTCCGAGCCCGCCCCCTGGTCGCCTTGGCGCCTCCAACGATCAGCTTGCCCTCGCGCGGCAATGCCGATATACGGAGCCACCTCGCGATGGCAGAGGCCGTCCTGACCGGGCACTTAGCTCAGCGGTAGAGCACTACCTTGACATGGTAGGGGTCAGAGGTTCGATCCCTCTAGTGCCCACCAGACTTCATCTGCGTATCCGGTCAAGTCGACAGCTGCACATCGGACAAAGGCGGCGCGCAGCCTGCTATTGAGCGGGTTCGCCACCCCCCCCGTCCCGAACCGTCCCGAACGTCGGTCCAGGATGGCGCAAACCCGGCCGATGGGCTGCCAGCCCCCAGAACGCGGGTCGCAGGGCCACATTGACAGCCACGCGCGACGCCAGTAGGTTCCGCCCAACTTTTTCGAGCCGCTGCGGCCACTACCCCGAATCGTTCGGCCCCCTGAAATCCGGGAGGTCTGACGCAGGCAAGCGTTTTGCTGCTGCACGCCGCTCCAGCCACGGATGATGCGATCATGAAGGTCAGGAACTCTTTGAAGTCGCTCCGCTCGCGCCACCGCGACAACCGCCTGGTGCGCCGCAAGGGCCGCGTCTACGTCATCAACAAGACGCAGCGCAAGTTCAAGGCCCGCCAGGGCTGATCGGCCGCGCTGGGCGGGTCGGCCTGCTGCGCGAGGTTTTCCAATTTGGCGAGCGTAAGTATTTCGCGCCCCGGCTTTGACGGTCGGCGGCGCGCAACCTATCTTGTGTGCATGAACACGCGCACGCGACCATTCGTCGTTTTCACCTTGGCTCTTGGCCTTGCCGCCTTCGCTTGCGCCGGCATTCTCCGCGCCGAGGAGCCGGACGCGCCGCAACTCCCTCTTGCCGGTCCGCAGGGCGAAACTCCCCCACCGCGCACCGATCGCCCGGCAACACGCACCCCACGGCTGTCGCCGCGAACAGCGCCGCACCCCGATCAAAAGCCCGAACAGAAGGGCGAGACTTTGCCGCGCGCCGATGCCGCCCCACCGCGCAAGCCAGCGGCTGCTGATCCGCCACCCGACACGCCCACGCAGCGCCGCCGCGCGCTCGACGACCTTTACGCCCACTTGGCCACCACCGAGAACGCCGGCACAGCAGCGCCACTGGTTGCCGCGATCGAACGGCTCTGGCTCTACTCGGGCAGCGACACCATCGACGTGCTGATGGAACGCGTCCTGAAGGCGGTAGCAGAGCAGAAATTCGACCTAGCCGCCAAGCTGTCCGATTCAATCGTCGAACTGGAGCCGGGCTTCTCCGAAGGCTGGAACCGCCGCGCGCTGGTCGCCTACCTGCAGGGCGACCAGGAGAACGCGCTCAATGCCCTGCACCGGGCGCTGGCGCTCGAGCCCAACCACTTCAAGGCGCTCGACGGCCTCGCCCAGATCATGCGCGAGCAGGGCAACAAGAAGGGCGCGCTGGACGCCTACCGCCGGCTGGTCGCCATCGATCCTTTCTGGGAAGGTGCGCAGGAGGCCGTCGACCAGTTGAAGCGCGAGGTCGAAGGCGACGGCATTTGAGCGTTAGCCTAAGCAAGGGCAAGCGTTGCGCACCGAGAAACCACGCGCAAGCTCAAGCCTCGTGGGGCTATTCCCCTCCGCCCTGGTGTATCTCCGAATCTGACAGAGAGACCTGGAGCTAAAGCGGTTCATGGATTGACGGAATCATCACTCCATGGCCGAACCTGATCCGGCCATCCAGAAGTACGTCGCTGAATGCACTAATCCTGGATGGCCGTGTCAAGCACGGCCATGACTATTAGGGGCATGTTGTTGCCACCTAATTCTGAACCGCTCTACCCGCCGCCCACCGCTTGCCCGTCATTGTCGACATAGGCGATGCGGATCATGTTGGTCGTGCCCGGCGAGCCGAACGGCACGCCTGCCGTGATCAGCAGACCTTCGCCGGGTTTGACGAAGCCATGGCTGACGGCGAGCTTGCAGGCCTTGTTGACCATGTCGGAGATGCGGTCCGGATCGCTGGTCAGGATCGACTGGATGCCCCATACGATCGTCAGCCGCTGTGCCGTTGCGTGCACTGGAGTGAGGCCTATCACAGGCAGTCCCGGCCGCTGCCGTGCCACGCGCAACGCCGTCGATCCGGTGGCCGTGAAGCATACGATGGCGGCAAGCTTGACCGTGTCGGCGATCGCGTTGGCAGCTGCTGCTATGGCATCGTGCGCGGTCGGATGCGCTTCCACGTTGATCGCGTGAACGAGCGAGGAGTAGCTCGGATCGTTCTCGACCTCGATGGCGATGCGATCCATCATCTGGATCGCTTCCACGGGGTATTGCCCTACGGCACTTTCCGCCGACAGCATTACCGCGTCCGCGCCATCGAACACGGCCGTTGCCACGTCGGAAACTTCCGCGCGCGTCGGCACCGGCGCCGTGATCATGCTCTCCAGCATCTGCGTGGCGACCACCACCGGCTTGCCGGCAGCACGTGCCATGCCGGTGATGCGCTTCTGCAGTCCCGGCACCCGCTCGATCGGCATCTCGACGCCCAGATCGCCGCGCGCCACCATGAAGCCGTCGGCCAGCGCGATGATCTGATCGAGATCCTCGATCGCCGAAGGTTTCTCGATCTTGACCATCACCGCAGTGTCGGTGGTGATGAGCTTCTTTGCCTCCTCGATGTCCTGCGCCCGCTGTACGAAGCTCAATGCGATCCAGTCGGCGCCAAGATCGAGCGCGCAATTGAGGTCGGCATGATCCTTCTCGGTCAGCGGCCCGACCGGCAGGATCGTATCGGGCAGTGAGATGCCTTTGCGGCTCGCCAGCGCGCCCCCGACCAGCACTTCTGCGGCGATTGTATTCTGGTCCTTGTCGATCACGCGCATGCGCAGCTTGCCGTCGTCGAGCAGCATCATGTGTCCCGGCTCGACCGCCTCGAAGATCTGCGGATGCGGCAGGAACACGCGCTGCGCCGTACCAGCTTCCGCGCTGCGGTCGAACGTGAAGATCGATCCATCGGTGACGGCGACCCGGCCGCCGGCCATCTCGCCCAAGCGGAACTTCGGCCCCTGCAGGTCGGCGAGCACGCCGATCGGACAGGCATACTTCCGGCTCAGCGACCGGACATTGAAAACGAGCGTGCGGGCGTGGTCATGCGTCGAGTGGCTCATGTTGACGCGGAACACGTCGACGCCGGCGAGGTAGAGACGCTCCATCATCTCCGGCGAGGACGATGCCGGCCCCAGAGTGGCAATCAGTTTAACGCGTCGGTTGCGTCGCATCGGTCTTGGCAGCCCCTTGTTCGGGATCCGTCAGGCGAATCGTCCAGTTCTTCGCCTCGCCCGTGTCCACTTCGAAAAATCCGGTCCGCTTATAGCCGCGATCGCCACATTCCTGAACACCCCTGATCGCAAACGATTTGTCATTGGTGCACATGAAATTGGTGCCGACCCATTCGCCGCCGCGGTCATAGTCGACGGCGTGCACGTAGATGAACCGGCTGGGCACGTCACCCTTGAGCAGCGTCTCGCAGGTCTGCGAGGCGATGTTCCACCATCCCTCCGTGGCCCAGCCTTCCTTGTCCTGGTAGCCGATGGCCACGCCAACGCGGCTTTCCGTGGAATTGCACAGCTTGAGGTCGGCCAGTGCCGGCGCCGCGCCGCCCACGATGATTGCGAGCATCACCAGAACCGGCCACAGCGTGCCAAGCTGTCGCACGCCCCGACGCAAAGTACGTCGCAGTCGATCGGCGGTTTGGCGAGCAAGCATCTGGCGCTGTCTCCGGTCGTCACGCCCGCGACCCCAGAATCAGGCTTCGGGGTGCGCGGTTCACGTCGGACCACGTGACGACCTCCCGGTCAAGGGTCGACCAGGATGACTCGAAAATCATTCACATTGGTCTGGGTCGGGCCACATTCCACGAGGTCGCCGATGGCGCTGAAGAACCCCGTGGAATCGTTGTTGGCCAGGAACTTGGCGGCATTGAGATGTGCGGCCTCGGCGCGCGCAAGGGTGTCTTGCAGCACGATTGCGCCGGCTGGATCGGTGGCCTTGCCGGCGCCGCCGTCCGTACCATCCGTATCGCCCGCAAGACCGGCAATTCCAGTGGCTCCGCCGAGCGCGATTGCGAGCCCGAGCGCATATTCCTGGTTCGGACCGCCCGTCCCATCGCCGGTCACGGTGACGGTTAGTTCGCCCCCCGACATGATCGCCACGCGCTCGCCCTTGGCCTTGGCGGCGAGCGCCCTTCGCGCCTGTTCCGCGCCCACCTCGCGCGCCTCGCCTTCGAGCGCGTCGCCAAGGTCTTCGACACGATAGCCGGCCGCATCTGCGACCCGCGCCGCCGCCGCGATCGACGCCTTCGGTGCGGCGACCATGACGAAGCGCGCATTGGCGAGCTTGGCATCGCCGGGCTTCAGCGTCTCGTTGGACGGGTCGTTGAGCGCCGCCATGATTTCCGCAGGCGGTGTCATCTTGTAGCGCTCGATCACCGCGCGCGCTTCGGCAAGTGTCGTCGGATCGCCGATCGTCGGCCCCGAGCCGATCGATGCGGGGTCGTCGCCCGGGATGTCGGAGATGGCGAGCGTGATGAGTCGCGCCGGGTAGGCCGCCGCCGCCAGCTTGCCGCCCTTGATGGCCGACAGGTGCTTGCGGATGCAATTCATCTCGGTGATCCGTGCGCCCGACCGCAGCAGTTGTTTGGTCAGCGCCTGCTTGGCATCGAACGATATGCCGGAAGCCGGTGCCGACCACAGCGCCGAGGCGCCGCCCGACATCAGCGCCAGCACCAGGTCGTTCGGCCCCGCGGTCGCCGCCAGCTTCAGCGCGCGTGCCGCGCTTTCGATGCTGTTCTGGTCCGGCACCGGATGGCCCGCCTCGATCACCTCGATGATCCGGGTCGGCAGGCCGTAGCCGTGCCGCGTGGTAACGAAACCGGAGATGCGGTCGGCTTGCCCGAGTTCCAGGTAATGGCGCTCGGTCGCCTGTGCCATCGCCGCAGCAGCCTTTCCCGCCCCCACCACGATGATGCGGCCGCCTTCCGGCACCGGCGGCAGGTGCGGCGGCACGCATGTCGCAGGATGCGCGGCCGAAACGGCGGTCTCGAACAGCTTCATGAGGAAGGCGCGGATTTCGGCGGTTGACTGGGGCATTGGTCTGTCCTTCTCGTTGCAGCGCCTTGCCGTAGCCTTGCCGTAGTACGCAACCTACGGCCGGCCCGAATTCAGCCCAAGTGTTTGCGAAATCGTTAGGACTGCGTCAAGCACGAGCCCGGTCCACAGCTGCGTCGCCGTTGCCGGTATTCAGCCGACCGAGCCCTGGACTATAGTCCGCCGCCATGCAGGACAGAACAACAACACTGGCGCCCGCGCGCATCGCCGCGTCCGAGGCCCCGAGCCATCGCGTGCTGGGCGGCCGGGCCGACGCCGGCCTCATCCTCCTTTGCGATCATGCCGAGAACACACTACCGGGCAGCTACGGCACGCTTGGCCTGCCCGCCGAGCAACTGCAGCGCCACATAGCCTACGACATCGGCGCCAAGGCGGTGGTCGAGCGACTGTCGACGTTGCTTGATGTGCCGGCCATCTTCACGCGCTTTTCCCGGCTGCTCATCGATCCCAACCGCGGCCTCGACGACCCGACCTTGATCATGCGGCTGTCGGATGGTGCCATCATTCCGGGTAACCGCTATCTCACGTCGGAGGAGCGCGATCGCCGCGTCGCTGAATGGTACGCCCCCTATCATCGCGCCGTTGATCGCCTGATCGACGAGGCGCACGCGCATCACCCGCATCCCGTTCTTCTGTCCCTGCATTCCTTCACCGAGGTCTGGCGCGGCGCCGTCCGCCCGTGGCAGGTGGGCGTATTGTGGGACGCCGACGATCGCGTCGCAGCACCCCTCATCGATACATTCGTTGCTGAAGGCGATCTGCTGGTCGGTGACAACGCGCCCTACACCGGCAAGCTGATGGGCGACTGCATGTGGCAGCACGGCACGCAGCGCGGTCTGCCGCATGCCTTGATCGAGGTGCGCCAGGATTTGATCCGCGATGAAAAGGGCCAGGCCGAATGGGCACTGCGCATCGCCCGCGCCATGCGCAAGATCGCCAGGCGCCGCGGGCTGGCCATGCTGCTGGACGAGGCCGACAGACTTGACGGAAGTAGCGCTCACGAGCCGGACAATGCAGCTGGTATGGGCTTCGCAATGGGCGCACACCGCCCTATATGAGGCTTGCGCGACGGCAATTCGACATGCCTTTCCTCCGCGGCGATTGCCGGCCGATTGAATTCGCAACGATCCAAAGGCTGCTGCTCTCCAACGCGGCTGAAATCCAGCAACCGGAGCTTCCTATGCCGAACATCAACGACACGACGCGCATCGAGCTCGAGGCGGCTGCCTTCCGCCGTCTCGTCGATCACCTGCGCCAGCGTACTGACGTGCAGAACATCGACATGATGAACCTCGCTGGCTTTTGCCGCAATTGCCTGGCCAACTGGTACATGGACGCGGCCAACGAGAAGGGCGTCGCTCTCGACAAGATGGGCGCGCGCGAGATCATCTACGGCGAGCCCTACGATCAATGGCAGATGAAGCATCAGAAAGAGGCCAGCGCCGAAAAGCTCGCCGCCTACGAGGTCAACCGGCCGAAGGATCATTGAGGTTCACCGCGCAACTTGGAGCCTGCTTTCCCCCTTCCGTCACTTGCTGTAAGTCGCGCTTGTCGCATTGGGCAAACCGTGGCAGCGCATAGCTCGAAGAAATCCATCGGAACTTCTGCAACATCGATCGCCGCTCAATTTGGGCCGTGGTGAGACTTCGGAACTGGACGATCGTCGAGAGCGTGCACTTTCTCCAATCGGTCTGAACCATCCTCCGGTTAGCCGCGACAGATGGGGAGGCGGGCGCGACGGGCGCCTGCCTTGATCCAGCAAGGAGTAATCGATGAACAGGAAATTCATCGCCGCAGCCGTCGGCGCACTGTCCCTGACCGCCGTATCAGCCGCCGCATCCGCCTGTCCCAACGGCTACAAGTCGGTTTGGATACAGGGCAATCACGTCTGCATGATCGACGCGTCCGCCTCCAACAATCTCGCTGCTCCCGGCGGCGGGGCGAACCACAAGCTCAAGCGCCTGAGGCGCTGAACCTCGGCATCATCAAAACGATCGC
>JBGANK010000065.1:0-17127 GCA_044222395.1 Hyphomicrobiaceae bacterium
GATTCCCTTCCGCGCGGACGATCCGTTCGTGCAGGGCATCAACCCGAACAAGGTGTACCAGTACCTGGCGGCCGGACTGCCCGTGCTCACGACTCCGTTGCTCGATCTCCAGGAGAGCGCACCCGACCTGCTCGGCGGTGTCGGCCTGTCGAATCCGGCGGGAGAAGCAAGCTACAGCTTCATCGAGCAGCTGTGGTCGCGACCGACGCTGGAGTTCAACGGCATCACCGGCGGCTACCAAGGGGCGGGCTCGAAGACGGTGATCCCGGCAGTGGCCTCGGCAAAGATCACGTGCCGGCTGGTGCCGGGACAGGAGCCCGAGCGCGTGCTGGCAGCGGTCCACGACTTCGTCCGCGAGCGTATCCCCGAGGACTGCACGGTCGAATTCATCGGCACGCACGGCTCGGCTGCGATCGGCTTCGACACGGCGATGCCGGAGATGAAACTCGCGGCAGCGGCATTGGAGGAAGAATGGGGCAAACCCACCGTGCTGATGGGGTGCGGCGCGTCGATTCCGATCGTCACGTCATTCCGGCAGGCGCTCGGCATGGACAGCCTTATGGTTGGCTTCGGCGTCGAGGACGACCGCATCCATTCGCCCAACGAGAAATACAATCTGGCGAGCTTCAAAAAGGGGGCCCGGAGCTGGGCGCGCATCCTCGCCGCGCTTGCCGAGGCCTGACTTCGGCGTGCTCAGAGACGCGATGAGGCAAAGGCGTCAGCCCTCGAACGTGACGCGTGCGCAGAGCCCGCCGAGCGGAGCCTTGCACAGCTCGATGCTGCCGCCAACCTGCTCGACGATTTCCTTGGCGATCGCCAGCCCGAAGCCGGAACCGGGGACTGTCTCGTCGAGCCTTCTGCCACGCCTCATGACGCGATCGAGCTCGCCTTCGGGAACTCCGGGTCCATCGTCCTCGACCTGGATGGAGACCTTCTCTCCTTCTCTCCAGACAAAGACATTGACGCGCTGCTTCGCCCACTTGCGGGCATTGTCGAGGAGGTTGCCGATGACCTCCATGAGCATGGCCGGCTCGCCGCGAAAGATCGCGTCGGCTGGGATCTTGATCTGCCAGTCGATCTCATCTCCGCGTGGCAGGCGCCGCAAGCTGCGTACGAGCTGCCAAGCCACTTCGGCGACACGAACGTCCTCTACTCCGTGACCGTCGGCCACCGTGCTGCGCGCCAGCGCCAGCTCACGCTCGACGTGATGCTGCATGTTGGCGACATACTCGGACAGCTCGATACCGATCGCTTCCTCGCCGCGGCCCTTCAACTCGTCGGCAACGACCTCGATCGCCGTCAGTGGCGTCTTGAGGCCGTGTGCGAGATCGGCGGCGCGGGTCTTGGCCTGACGAGCGATGCGGGCACGCTGATCGAGCACTTTGTTCAAGTCGTCGACGAGCGGTGAGATCTCGACTGGGAACGATCCCTCCAGCCTGCGATCGGTGCCGGCTCGCAGGCTGGCAAGAGAAACGCGCAGCCGGCTCAACGGCTCAAGGCCAACGTGAATGGCTGCGGCAAAAGCTGCAAGCAGCATGGTGCCGAGGAAACCCAGCGCTGTTGCGATGTCGGTGCGGAAGCTGCGGACCGCTTCGCCAATTTCGGAGCTTTCGACCGCCGCTGCAATGACGATCTTGTACATGGCGGCAGCGCGCTCGACCGTGAACCCACGCTCGACAGCCAGCAGCGTATGCCCGCGCGGTCCAGCAACGATATGGTTATGTCGCTCGGAGGCACCGACGGTGTCATCAGGAAGGTTCAATTGCTCGTCCCAGAGCGAACGCGACTTCTGGAAGACACGCTCACCGACCTCGATCTGCCAGTATTTGCCACCAAAGGGTTGCGTGTACCGCTGATCCGCCGGCAGCTGCGCGAATACAGGGTTGCTTTCCGCATCGATGGACAGGCCCGACATGATCTGGCGAATGTCGACGTCGAGCTCGTCCATGACGCGTCGCTCGACATGCCGCTCGAAGATGATGGCAATGCCCCAACCTGCGGCCACCAACGCTGCGACCAGCGTGAACACTGCGGCGAACATCAGGCGCCAGCGGATCGAATTGCTAGGACGCACCATCGGCCTCGGATGTCTGTTCAGACAGAACCATGTATCCGTAGCCGCGCCGCGTCTTGATGAGATCGACGCCGAGCTTCTTGCGCACGCGGGCAACCAAGACCTCGATGGCGTTGCTCTCGCGCTCTACGTCCTCGCCATAGATGTGCTCGGTCAATTCAAGTTGCGACACGACATGACCAGGCTTGTGCATGAGATAATGCAGCAAGCGGTACTCCAGTGCCGACAAATCGATCCGCCGCCCTTCCACCAATACGATCATCTGAATCGTATCGAGCGCCACCGGGCCGATGCTGATGATGGCCTGGGCGTTTCCTGCTCCGCGCCGCAAGAGCGCACGCAGGCGTGCCTGCAGCTCCGGCATCTGAAACGGCTTGGGAAGGTAATCATCGGCGCCGGCATCGATGCCCTCGACCCGCTCCATCCAGCTGCCGCGCGCGGTGAGGATGAGGACCGGCATGGCGCGGCCGGCGGCTCGCCAATTCTTCAGCACCTGCAGTCCGTCCAACTTCGGCAGGCCGAGATCGAGAATGACGGCGTCGAAACTCTCGCTGTCTCCGCGATACCAGGCATCCTCGCCGTCGGCAGAGTGCTCGACGATGTAACCTGACGCCTCCAGCGCACGCTTGACGCGCAGCGCGATGCCGGTTTCATCCTCGGCGAGAAGAATGCGCATCAATTCCCCTCAGTCTTGATCACCTTCTTGGTCCGCGCATCGACATAGACCTCCACATACCGCCCGGACGGAGTGAGCACCTTGATCTCATAGATCCAAATTCCTTCCTCGCGACCGAACAAGACGCCGACGACATCTCCGGGATGCTGAGCCTCGACGACTTCGAGGATCTCCCGGAGCGGTCGAATTTCACCTGCGCGGCGCGCCGCGTCGGCGGCCCTGTGGTCGAACATTTCGTCGAGTTCGTGCTTGCCGCCCTTCAATTGCCATTCATTCTTTTCGTGCCGTTCGCGATTGTCGTGATTTTCCCGGTGATCGTCATCCGCGATGGCGGCGCTGACCGCCAGCGTGGCGAAGAGCGTAAGCAACAATCGGCGATCAATCGTCATTCGGCTGTGTACCGGTTCTTGAATTGTTGGGGCCGTGGTCGGGGGGCGATCGCCCACGACACAAACCTCTGCCCGGTGGCCAATCGGTTAAGTTAGCATAAGTGACATTGCTCACCGCTTACGCCCCGGTGACGCCAGCATAACATGCCTTTTCAGCCGATTGTCAGCACGACACAGCTAGTTTGGATTAACCGCGCGAGCGAAGGACCGCACAACAAGCGGGCAAAGCCGCTCAGCCCCATCCAAGCCAGGAGGCAGCTAGCCGTGACAACATCGAGCGAGGGGGCCGCAGCCCTACCTGAGGCGGAAGGTCCGGCGACGGTCCGCGTCTGGGACATAGCGGTCAGGCTGTTCCACTGGAGTCTGGTCGTCACATTCCTTGCGGCCTTTGTTTCCGGCGATCATTGGGAGCGCTTTCACGAGCAGGTCGGATATGCCGCGGCGGGGCTGGTCGGGTTCCGGATCTTCTGGGGGCTGGTCGGCAGCAGGCACGCCCGCTTCACGTCGTTCGTCAGGGGGCCAGCAGCCGTTATCGGCTACCTCTTCGACATGCTGGCCGGCCGCGAAAAGCGCTATCTCGGCCACAATCCGGCGGGCGGCGCCATGATCATCGTCTTGCTGCTCGGCGTCCTCGGGCTTGCCGGCACTGGCTACCTGCTGACGCTCGACCGTTTCCATGAGGCGAAGTGGCTGGAAGAGGTGCATGAAGTGATGGCCAACGGCATGCTGGTGCTGATCGCGCTGCATGTGGCCGGGGTGATCTTCGTCAGCGTCCGCCACGGCGAGAACCTCGTCCGCGCCATGATCACAGGCCGCAAACGCGCCTAAGCGCGCTTGGGGCTGGCCAAGACTGTGCGGCTGCAGGAGCTGCAGCCGCAGGTCGCCCTTCTTTCAGCCTCTGATTGAAGATATTTCGCCGATCGGGCTTCACCTTGAGATTGCGCCGCCATGCGCCTCGACTATGCTGCCGCCCGGCCGCGGCCAAAGTTGCCCCGGCGAGCCCTCAGCAGGAGTACCCCGTCACATGCCCACGATGCGTATGTCTCACGGCCTTGCCGTCGTTCTGGCCTGCCTCGGCGTGCTCGCGCCGGCGACAGCCGAAGCCCAGCGCGGGCCCTATGGCGGTCGCTACGAGGACCGCTACGATCGCGGACAGGATAGCCGTCAGCGCAATGTCGCCGGGCAGTTCGACTACTATGCCCTGGTGTTGTCGTGGAGCCCGACCCACTGCGCCTCGGACGCCAGCGAACGCGACAACATGCAGTGTGGCCGCCGTGACGGCCGTCGCTACAATTTCGTGCTGCATGGACTGTGGCCGCAATACGAGCGCGGATTTCCCAACTCCTGCCCGACGCGCGACCGCCCGTTCGTACCGGATCGGGTCATCCAGTCGATGCTCGACATCATGCCGGCCAAGGGGCTCATCATTCACGAGTACAAGAAGCACGGCACATGCTCGGGGCTCGATCCGGTTGGCTACTTCGATCTCGCCCGCCAGCTCTACAACCGCATCCGCATTCCGGAGCGCTATCTCAATCCGTTCGAGGTCCAGTTCGTGGCACCTGAGCAGCTGATGCGCGAGATGGTCGCGGCCAATCCGGACCTCAAACCCGACATGCTAGCGATCTCCTGCGGCGGACCCGGCAACCGGCTCAAGGAAATCCGCATCTGCTTTACCAAGAGCGGCCAGTTCCGTCCGTGCGGTCACAACGAGAGCCAACAGCGCATGTGCTCGGCGCGGCAGATGTACGTGCCGCCGGTGCGCTCGACCTGGAAGGACCCGCGCGGCAATGAAAAAGGCCTCGCGCCGGAGCCACGCGGCAACAACCAAGGCGGCGAGCAAGACCGCCAGCGCGAGCCGTTGCCGGGTCCGCGCGGAATCTGATGGTGCACGGAAAAGGCCGGTCTCGATCGCAGGTGTGATGCCGTGGCGCCGCGCCGACCAGAATTTGCGCCAAACTCAACGGCGTAGCATGTGGAAAAGCGCTGCGAGACTGGCTGCCGCCATATCGCGGCGGGTTGTCTCACATCGCTGTGATCAGCACACTTTTCGAGATGATTCGGAACGTGGGGCAGCGGCGATAACGTGCGGGAGCACTCTCACAGCTTGGCGAGCGGCAATGATCGTCCGGGGCGGTCCCCGGAGCGTGTTGCTGCTCGGCTGCGGCAGGATTCGTGGAGCAGCCGCACGCTGGCCGCAACCGCACTTGCAAGCTTCCTGGCGGGAGCCGCCGCTTGGCATTTCGTCGGTTTCTGGTCGATCGTCTCGGGCATCCTCTTCAATGGAAGCAGCACGCCGGCATCCCTGTCAGCCGCATCGCAGGCGACAACGCCATTTGCGCAGGTGGAGACGTCGGCGAAGCCGCCGCTGCTTGCGACTGATCCACTCATGGACCTGCTAGAATGCGCCGAGGCACGTAAGAGCATCGGCGTGGTGACGGTGCAGGCCTGTCCCCCCCTGCAACGAGGGCTGGCGCAGGCGGAGGGTTCGTCGCGCGGCAGTCGCCAACTCGACGCGGAGGAGGCCGCACGGCGGCTCGCCACGGGCTGGGAGACGGGCGTCTCCATGATCACCACCGGATCCGTGTCACGGCAGCGCTGAGACAGGACGCTTCCGCGCGCGGCCACATGACGGACTCACCCGCCGATTGCAAGTGCCCGGCAATCCTTGTCGATTCAGGGTGCCGCAATGCCGTCGCGAAGAGGCGCTAGCGACGTCATTTGGGTGAGCGGGGGAACTTCAGAGAGATTTGCGTGGGGGCGCGTTGCGATGCCAGACCAGCCAACCTTTGCCGCCGGCCAATGCTGGCACTATCACGCGCCGCAAGGATTCGAGGCTTCGCGCATCGTCATCGGTGCCATCGCCTCGTTCAGCGACGGCAATCGGATCCTGTGCTGCAGTGTCAGCGATGCTCCCGAACGGCAGCCCGACGGCAGCTTTGCCCCCGTAACGATCCCGTTCCTGGCGATCAGCGAGGCGGCGTTTGCGCAGTCCGTGACAGCGTGCGACGAGGCGGATGGCAGTGAATTGGCGGACGGCTTCGCGGACGGACTCAAGGCTTGGCAGGATGACGAGCGCGGGCTCACCTGCTTCACGGTACCGTTCGAGGGCCAGCTCGACCGGATGATTGCCATGCAGATGGCAGCAATCGTTGGCAGCGACGCGGCCTGAAGTCGGTTGGCAGTAAAGATTTATCGCAGCAAGTGGGTGATCAGGCAGCCGACTTGCGCATCTGCTCCATGCGCCATTGGCGTGGTGCCGGGGCAATATAGCCGAGGGCGGGAGAGGCGTCGCCGGCCGCCAGCTTGGTGGGGTCGCGGCTCCAGCCGCGGGCAACCTGCATGACCTGCTCCGGGGTCGGCGCCATCACGATCTCGCTGCCGGTGTCGCCAGACCGGCCCTTCATGCCGCGGAACTCGAACAGCTTCAGCCCCAGCGACTGCTCAGTGGATGTCGCGCGTCCCTTCGACCAGATGACGCCCTCGTCGGAACTGGCGAAGGCGCGCAGCAGGGCACCGTTGCGGAACCGGACCCAGGCGTAGAAATCGAGCGCCGGGTAGCTGAAAAAGTACTGCACGTCAGCAAATTGGCGTGCCAGGCCTGTCAGCAGCGGCACGCACTTGTCGAGATTGCCGGAACGCACAGGATGGGGAAGCGCGAGGCTGATGACGAACGTCCAGCCATCTACTGGAGGCGAGACGAATATCCGATCCGGCCCGAGCCAGCGATCATAGACGGTGCCGATGCCGTTGTTCCAGTTGGAGGCGGTCTCGCCCTCGATGCCAAGCGCATCGAGCACGGCCTCGGTGTCGGTGGTGCGAATAGCTAGCCAGGACATCTCGTAGCCGAAGGCGTGTGGCCGATCCGGCTTCAGCTCATAGAGCACGCGGCGCTGCCCGACGCGCGGCGCCACAAACATCATGAAAACCGCAGCCAAAGTGACCGCAAGCATAGCTGTGGCGAGGATCACGTCCGAATCACCCCAAGATTCCGAGCCCGCAACGGATAAGGCTCGGAGCGGGTCGAGCGCAAGCGCAGACCCTGTGGGTTCTGGGGAAAAGCACTTATGCAGAGTTGAAGGACCAACGACCTGCACGATCGGCCGTGGCGCGGGCCAGAAGGTCTCGCGGGTGCGCACAGCACCGAGTTCATGCCCATCACCTGAGCTTTCGTGCCCGACATCGACGTCCCTTCCCGCCGCCTCGTCGTGGTGATGCCGGAAGGGGAGGAGGATGAAGGTGAGTGATGGAGGGACGGCAAAGACGTTCATCCGTCGCGCAAGGAACACGGACCCAATGCGTCGAAGCTGAGCAATTGGATTGATCTTGCGGATTGGCGCCGCCGTACATGCGAGAATGAGCTGGCCAGTCCTCGCGGTTGAAGCAGACGAGCTGGCAGGAACAGGAGCCATGCAACGGCCAATCCTTGTCGCGCTATGGTTGTATGCGCTTTCGCCGTGCTCACCCGCCGATGCGAGGGTCGAGCACGTCGAGATCGTTCGACGCGAGGCGTTTGCGGGCGGGATCGATTTCGGACCAGCGGGTGCCTATGAAAAGCTACATGGACGCGCCTCATTCGCGCTCGATGCGAACTCTGCGGCGAACGCGTCGATTGCCGACCTCAAGCTGGCGCCGCGCGACAATCGCGGTCTCGTAACGTTCAGTGCCGATTTTCTCATGCTGCGACCGGCGGATCCGGCGCGAGGCAACGGCACACTGCTGTACGAGGTCAACAACCGCGGCAACATCGCAATCCTTTCGCAGATCAATGAAGCGTCACCAAGCAATGATCCGGCAACGGTCGTCGACGCTGGTAACGGGTTTCTGTTCCGCCAAGGCTTCACATTGCTCTGGTCAGCGTGGGCTGTCGACGTCAGGCCGGGTGAAGCGCGCATGGTTTTCAAGGCTCCGGTGGCCACTGAGGACGGCAAGACGATCACCGGAAAGGTGGCCTATGAGTTGATCGTCAATGAGCCTGCAGAACAAGCTCAGTTCACCGGCCGGCTGGGAACGGCGTACCCCGCTGCAAGCGAGCAAGCCTCCGATGCAGCTCTAACGGAGCGAGACCGGCCGCAAGGCGAACGCCGTCCGATCAGCCGCACCAAGTGGTCATTTGTCGAGACGCCCGGCGGCGGTATCACCGACCGAATCAAGCTCGAGGGCGGCTTTCAACCGGGCCGGATCTATGAGCTCACGTATACGGCGCGCGATCCCGCAATCCTCGGCCTTGGCATGGCAGGAATCCGTGACCTGCTCTCCTACCTTCGGCAAAATCCGCTGGCGGGAGCGCCCCCTCCGCAGCGCACTTTGACGTTTGGGATTTCTCAATCTGCACGCCTCATCCAAACCATGCTGTTGCGGGGACTACATGCCGATGAGGCGGGAAAGCCAGTGTTCGACGGCGCATTCCTCCATGTCGCCGGAGGTGGCAAGGGTGGCTTCGACTATAGATTTGGCATGCCGACGCGGCACTTCAGCGTGCTCGAGGATCACATCTATCCGACCGACTTCTTTCCCTTCGCTACCGCTACAACGCGCGATCCGGTGACCGGGGTTGCGGCGTCGGTTCTCGACCGGGCACGGGAGCTCGGGGCCGTGCCAAAACTCTTCTACGTGAACGCCTCCTCGGAATACTGGAATCGCTCAGCCTCGTTGATCACGACCGATCCTGCCGGAATAATGGATTTGCAGCTTGGACCGGAAACGCGCGTCTACGCGATCGCTGGTGCCCAGCACTATGTCGGCGTCAGGCCTGATCGCGGCATGTTCAGCAATTGCGGAAATCCACTCAATCACTACCGGGTGATGCGTTCCTTGCTCTTGGCGCTCGAACGCTGGGTGCGTGATGGAGCCGAGCCGCCGGCAAGCAGCTATCCGAAGATCTTAGATGGAACCTTGATCCCTGTTGAAGTCCATCTGCAAGCGTTCCCGGCAATACCTCACTTCAAGCTGCCGGAAACCAACTTGCGGCCGCCCCGTCTCGATTTCGGAAGCCGCTTCTTGTCCCAACGCATTGCCGACAACGTCCCGCCCGCTGCAGGTCCGGCATTTGTGACCCTTGTACCCAGGCCTGATGCGGATGGGCTTGATCAAGGAGGCATAGCTCTGCCCGAGGTCCAGGCGCCGCTCGGCACATACACGGGTTTCAATACGCGTGCCGAATCGGCCGGCTTTTCCTGGGCGACTTCCCGGTGGGATGGTTCATTCGTTCCTTTCGCGCGCACGGAAGCCGAACGCCACGCAGCAGGAGATCCGCGGCCATCACTCGAGGCGCGCTATGCAAACCGGGCAGATTACATCGAACGGATTGGCGCAGCGACGGCTAGAGCAATCAGGAGCGGACATCTCCTGGCAGAGGATGCCGATGCCATAGCGCGCGATGCAGGCAGGCTTTATGATCGCATCCTGGCTCATGATCCAGAAGATATGACATGCACGTATCTGCTTCGCGATTAGGCGGCGGCTTCATTTCACCGAAGTCATGAGCGGGTCCGTGCGAGTTCATTTGACGTTTCTCGCCACGTCCACCTTTGCGACATGCACACCCACCTCACGCCGACGCCTTGTCGATGGTGGCGAGGAAATCGTTGAAGCGCGCGCCCTGGATCGCTACATGCGAGCGCAGCGTCTGGCCGGCGCGCTCGGCATCACCCTCCTCGATCGCCGCCACGATCTCGCGATGTTCCTGCTGTGAGGTTCGCATACGATGGCGCACGCGCAGTTGCAGGCGCCGGAACGGAGCCAGCCGCTTGTGCAATGCCAGCGCCTCGGCCGCCAGAAAGCGATTGCCGCTGGCGGCATAGATGGCGCGGTGAAACTGCTCGTTCTCGTAGTAGTAGGCATCGGTGTCGCCAGCCGCCAGCGCGTCGCCGCACGCTTTCAGCGTGGCCTGCAACCGCTGATGGTCCTCTGCGAGCAGGCGCCGCGCCGCCAGCCGCGCGCACAGCGCCTCCAGTTCCGCCATCACTTCGAACATCTCGATCACCCGTTGCGGGTCGGGCGCGCTGACCACGGCGCCGCGGTGCGGGCGGATCTCGACGAAGCCGGCCTCCGCGAGCTGCCGTAACGCTTCGCGGATCGGCGTCCGCGACACGCCGAACCGCTCGGCCAGGGACATCTCATCGAGACGGTGGCCCGGCGCCAGACGTCCCGCCACGATCTCGTCCTCGAGGACATCGCGCACGGACTTGGGCTTGCCAGAGGAGAGCTTCGGTTTCGTCGTCATTCTGACCGGTCATTGGGAATGGATTTGCGCAGAAAACCGCGCCACCATCGCACGTATTGTATAGCATCTGCGGCACGATTGTATACAAAAATATTGACATCGCATACGGCACATGCTGTTGTCGAGTTGCGGCGACTACTCAACTCGCCACCAGACATCAAAGAGCCGCGCTCGACAGCGGCCCACCTTGGAGGAAACGAAATGAATGTGATCCGTGCATCCATGCGGCGCAGGGCTGCTTCGCTCGCGATCGTGGGTGCTGCCGTCGCGCTTGCGGCGACCGATCTTTCGGCGCAGACCGTCCTAAAGGCATCGCACCAGTTTCCGGGCGGCAAGGGTGACCCTCGCGACGAGATGGTCAATATACTGGCGCGCGAGGTCAAAGCCGCCAATGTCGATCTCGACATCCAGGTGTTCCCCGGCGCGTCGCTGTTCAAGCCGAAGGAGCAATGGGGGGCACTGACCAAGGGCCAGCTCGATTTCGCACTCTTCCCGCTCGACTATGCCGCCGGCCGGCATCCGCAGTTCTCCGCCACGCTGATGCCAGGCCTGGTCGGCAATCATGACCGCGCCGTACGTCTCAACGCGTCACCCTTCATGGCCGACATCAAGAAGGTGATCGAGGGCGCCGGCGTCATCGTCATCGCCGACAGCTGGCTGTCGGGCGCATTCGCATCGAAGAAGGGCTGCATCACATCACCCGACACCGTGAAGGGCCAAGTCATCCGCGCTGCCGGTCCGGCATTCGAGCAGATGCTGGCGGCGGCCGGTGCATCGATCAGCTCGATGCCATCCTCGGAGATCTACACGGCGATGCAGTCGGGCGCGCTCGATGCGACCAACACCTCGTCGGAAAGCTTCGTCTCCTATCGCCTGTTCGAGCAGGTCAAGTGCCTCACCGCGCCGGGGGAGAACGCGCTCTGGTACATGTACGAGCCGCTGCTGATGTCGAAGCAGGTGTTCGACACGCTGAACGACGCGCAGAAGAAGGCCATCCTCGATGCCGGCAAGAAGGCCGAGGCCTACTTCCTCGACGAAGCCAAGAAGGGCGACGCAAAGATGATCGAGGCCTTCAAGAAGGCCGGCGTGGAGGTCGTCGAGATGTCGAAGGCCGACTATGACGCCTGGCTCAAGGTGGCCGAGGGTTCCTCCTACAAGAAGTTCAACGAGGACGTGAAGGGCGGCAGCGACCTCATCAAGAAGGCGCTCGACGTCAAGTAGCCATGGCGGCAGGTGGTCCCGCGGCCCAACAACCGGAGACCGGCGCACGGTCGCCCGCTCCCGATACCGCCGTGATCGAGGCGCTCGCGAATGCGGGTGTGGAGATCGAAGGTGTCACGCCCGAGATCAAGACCAGGGTGCACAATCCCCTGGTGCGCGCGATCGAGTACCTGACCGCGGCGTTCGGCATCATCGCCGCGCTCCTGCTCGTCGCGGCAACCTTCGTCGTCTGCCAGATGATCTTCGTCCGATCCGTGCTCGGCTGGTCGACGATCTGGCAGACCGACTTCGTCATCTACTCGGCGACCGCCGCGATCTTCCTCGGTGCGCCCTACGTGCTGTCGCAGAAGGCGCACGTCGGCGTCGATTTCATCCAGTCGCAGTTGCGCGGCGGCGCCCGCCGTCTGGTCGACCGCTTTGCCATGCTGGCCGGCTTCGCCTTCTGCGCCGTCATGGCCTATTCGAGCTGGCACTACTTTTACGAGGCGCTGTCGAACGGCTGGCGCACGGAGACCGTGTGGGCCATTCCGCTGTGGATTCCACTGCTGCCGCTGCCGCTCGGGTTCGGACTTCTTTGCCTGCAGTACATTGCAGAGTTCATCAAGTACGAGGGACCGCGATCATGACTCCCGTCGTCGCAGGCGCGCTGCTCATGCTCGGCTTACTCGTGCTGCTGGCCAGCGGCATGCCGATCGCCTTCGCCCTTGGCCTCGCCGCGCTCGGCGGCCTGTTCCTCGCCAAAGGTCCGGGCGTCACGGACGTTCTCGCCGAGACGATCTTCGGCGGGATTGCCAACCTTGCGTATGTGTCGATTCCGATGTTCGTGCTGATGGGCGCTGCGGTCGCTGCTACCCCCGCGGGACGCGATCTTTATGCAGCGCTCGACCGCTGGCTCGGCCGCGTGCCGGGTGGCTTGGTTCTCTCCAACATCGGCGCTTGTGCCGTGTTCGCCGGCATGACCGGCTCGTCGCCCGCGACCTGCGCGGCAATCGGCAAGATGGGCATCCCGGAGATGCTTAATCGCGGCTATCCGGCCTCTGTTGCCACCGGCTCGATCTGCGCCGGTGGCACGCTCGGCATTCTCATTCCGCCGTCCGTGACGATGATCGTCTACGGCATCGCCACGGAGACATCGATCGGGCGGCTGTTCCTTGCCGGCGTCATGCCCGGCCTGATGCTGACCGTCATGTTCATGGCCTGGGCGCTGTTCGACTGCTGGCGCAAGGGTTATCGCTTCGACGATCTCGGCCGACGCTTCACGCTTTTCGAGAAGTTCGCCGCGCTGCCGCGGGTGCTGCCGTTCATCATCATCATTGTCGGCACGCTCTACGTGCTTTACGGCGGCATCGCCACGCCGTCCGAGGCCGCAGGCGCCGGCGCGCTCATCACTCTCTTGACCGTTACCCTCATCTACCGCCTGTTCACGCTGAAGCCTCACGTCGGCATCTTCCAGTCGGCAATGAAGGAAAGCGTCATGATCATGATGATCATGGCCGCCGCCGAGCTGTTCGCCTTCGCGCTCTCGTCGCTGTTCATCACCCAGACCGTGGCGCAGGCGATCGCCGCGCTGCACGTCAACAAGTGGGTACTGATGGCGATCATCAACGTGTTCCTGCTCGTGACAGGCATGTTCCTGCCGCCTGTCGCCATCATCGTGATGTCGGCTCCGCTCTTGTTCCCGATCATCACTCAGGCGGGCTTCGACCCGTACTGGTTCGCCGTCATCCTCACCATCAACATGGAAATCGGGTTGATTACTCCTCCTGTCGGATTGAACCTGTTCGTCATCAATGCGATCGCTCCCACGGTTCCGACGCGCGAGGTGCTGTGGGGCTCGCTGCCCTATGTGCTCGTCATGATGCTCGGCATCGTCATCCTGTGCGTGTTGCCGGAGATCGCCACCTGGCTGCCGAACCACGTCATGGGTCCAATCAAGTAGCGGAGCCTCGCGCCATCCCAGCACGTGCCACACACTGCACGTCGTCACATCCGGCGAAGCCGATCGAACCATGTTGAACGGAAGCAGGTCATGAACCACAATCTCTTTGACGAGATTTCGCGCACGATCGAGGACGAAGGATCGACCTTCGCCCAGCTTCCCTACGGCCGCCACTACACCTATCGCGATGTCACCGAGGTTTCGGCGCGCTTCGCCAATGCGCTGACGGGGCTCGGCGTGGTGCCCGGCGATCGCGTCGCGGTTCAGGTCGAAAAGAGCATCGAGGCGCTGATGCTCTACCTCGGCACGGTGCGTGCCGGCGCGGCGTTCCTGCCGCTCAACACCGCTTATACCCCCGCCGAGATCGAATATTTTCTCGGCGATGCCGAGCCGCGGGTGTTCGTGTGCGATCCTTCGCGGGCGGCTGATCTCGCGCCGATAGCGGCGAATACCGGAGCAAAGCTGGAAACGCTGGGCGTTTGGACGTCGCACGCGACATCGGCCGGAACGCTTTCCGATCGCGCGCTCGCGGCGTCAACGAGCTTCGACACCGTCATGCGTGCGGCGGATGACCTGGCGGGAATTCTTTACACCTCCGGGACGACGGGTCGCTCAAAAGGGGCGATGATGACGCACAGGAACCTCGTCTCCAACGCTCTTGCGTTGATCGAGACCTGGCGCTTCACAAAGGACGACGTGCTGCTGCACGCCCTGCCGATCTTCCATACGCATGGGCTGTTCGTTGCGACCAACGTCATCCTGTTCTCGGGCGCGTCGATGGTGCTGCTGCCGCGCTTCGATCTCGACGAGATGTTCCGCGCGCTGCCGCAGGTCACGACCATGATGGGGGTGCCGACGTTCTACACGCGCATGCTGCATGACCCGCGCCTGTCGAAGGAATCTACGAGCCACATTCGTTTGTTCGTGTCCGGTTCGGCGCCGCTGCTCGCGGAGACGCACCGCGAGTGGAAAGCGCGCACCGGCCACGCCATCCTGGAGCGCTACGGCATGACCGAGACGAACATGCTGACCTCGAACCCCTATAGCGGTGAACGTATCGCCGGTTCAGTCGGGCTGCCGCTGCCGGGTGTCGATGTGCGCATCGCCAATCCTGAGACGGGCGCTTTGCTGCCCACAGGCGAGGTCGGCATGATCGAGGTGCGCGGGCCCAACGTGTTCAAGGGCTACTGGCGGATGCCCGAAAAGACGGCGGCGGAGTTTCGTCCCGATGGCTTCTTCATCACCGGCGACCTCGGCAGGATCGACGCCAACGGCTATGTCAGCATCGTCGGCCGCGGCAAGGATCTCGTCATCACCGGCGGCTTCAACGTCTATCCGAAGGAGGTCGAGGCGGAGATCGACGAGATCGAGGGCGTAGTCGAGAGCGCGGTCATCGGCGTGCCGCACCCCGACTTCGGCGAGGCGGTGACGGCAATCGTCGTCAAGGACGGGACGTCGAACGTGGATGAAACAGGCGTGATAAAGCGCCTCGAAGGGCGGCTCGCCAAGTTCAAATGCCCCAAGCGCGTGATCTTCGTCGATGCGCTGCCGCGCAACTCGATGAGCAAGGTCTTGAAGAACGAGCTGCGCGAACAGCACAAGGCCTTGTTCAGTCCGCCGCCCGCCGCGACGTGACGTGCCGGATGGGACGGCGAGGCCCCGGCGTACAATTGCGGCGCGTCCTCACCGCCCCACGGCGCGGCGGGCCTCCTCGGCGTTGGCGTGGAAATGCGGATCGAGGCCGTGCTCCTCAAGCGCGGAGCCGAGCTTCATGCGCAGGAATCCGCTCGAACCGTAGCGCGTGACATCGAGGTAGTAGGTGTCGACGACCTGCTGGACCATGGCCGAATAGCTGTCGAACACTTCCGGAGCAATCGTGGCGCCCGAGTAGTTGACGACGGCGAAGACCTTCTTGCCGATTGGCTTCATGATGCGCTCGACGGTGCGGCGGATCTGGCGGACGTCGTTGTCCGTCTTGATCTCGATGCGCTCGAAGTCGATGAACAGCACGTTGAGCTTGGGGTCGTAACTGAAGCGGCCGGCGAGCGGCTGGCTCAGCATGCGCGTGCGCAGGCTCATCGGCTCGTTCTGGAAGATCGCCTCGTCCATCAGCTCGGGTGCTTCGACAATCGGGGTGAAATCCATGTGGGCGAGGATGTCGCGCTCGATGTCGATGCCGGGCGCAACCTCGATCAGCTCCATGCCGCGGTTGGTCAGGCGGAATACGCAGCGTTCGGTGACGTAGAGAACCGGCTGGTTGCGCTTCATCGCATAGGCGCCGGAGAACGTGCGGTGCTCGACCGACTTGACGAACTTGCGCGAGTTGCCCTCACGCCTGATTTTCAAGAGGCCGTTGTCGACATGCAGATCGAGGCCGCCCGCGGTGAAGGTGCCGACAAAGACCACGGACTTGGCGTTCTGCGAGATGTTGATGAAGCCGCCGGCGCCTGCGAGCCTGGGCCCGAACCTCGATACGTTGAGGTTGCCGTCGCGGTCGGCCTGGGCGAGGCCGAGAAAGGCAATGTCGAGGCCACCGCCGTCGTAGAAGTCGAACTGGTAGGGCTGGTCGATGATCGCCTGGGTGTTGGTGGCGGCGCCGAAATTGAGGCCTGACGCGGGCACGCCGCCGATCACGCCGGGCTCTGCGGTCAGCGTCATCAGGTCGATGACGCGCTCCTCGGTGGCGACTCCGGCAATGCCTTCGGGCATGCCGATGCCGAGATTGACGACCACGTTGGGCTTCAATTCGAAGGCGGCGCGGCGGGCGATGATCTTGCGTTCGCTCATCTCCATCGGCTTCAGCGACGTCATGGGCACGCGCATTTCGCCGGCAAACGCCGCTGAATAGGGCTCCGCAAAGGTCTGCATGTGATACTCGGGCTTCTCGGCGACGACGATGCAGTCGACCATGATACCGGGGATCTTGACCTGGCGGGGATTGAGTGTGCCGCGCTCGGCGATGCGTTCGACCTGGACGATGGTGATGCCGCCGGAGTTCTTGGCCGCCATCGCCAGTGCGGTCGCCTCCAGCGTCAGCGCTTCCCGTTCCATGGTGACGTTGCCATCGGGATCTGCGGTGGTGCCGCGGACAATCGCGACGTCGATCGGGAACGCGCGGTAGAACAGGTATTCTTCGCCGTCGAGTTCGAGCAGGCTGACGAGATCCTCGCGCGTGATGGCGTTGATCTTGCCGCCGCCGTGACGGGGATCGACGAACGTGCCGAGGCCGACGCGCGATATGTGGCCTGGCTTGCCGGCGGCGATGTCGCGGTAGAGATGGGTGATGACGCCTTGCGGGAGGTTGTAGGCCTCGATCTCGCCGGCCACCGCCAGCCGCTGCAGCTTCGGCACCAGACCCCAATGGCCACCGATGACCTTGGCGACGAGACCCTGATGACCAAGGTGATTGAGGCCGCGCTCCTGGCCGTCGCCCTGGCCGGCCGCATAGACCAGCGTCAAGCCGCCGATCCTCTGGCCTTCGAACGCGACTGCTGCCTGCTCGGCGAGGAAGCGCTCCTCCAGCGCGACGGCGATGTTCTCGGCGAAACCGATGCCGACGAAGCCGCCGGTGCCGAGTGTGTCGCCGGGGCGGATCAGCTGCAG
>JBGANK010000066.1:0-17084 GCA_044222395.1 Hyphomicrobiaceae bacterium
TACTCCACGGCCTGCTTGACGCTGAACGCGCCGCGCATGTCGCCTGCGGCAAAACCGGTGGCCTGATCGGCCGGATAGAGTTCCTTGATCTTTGCAGCGACCTCTGGCTTGAGCTCGGCACCATGGCAGGCAAGGCACGGATTGCCCGCCGTCATGATCGGCTTCATGTAGCGGAATGTCTTCTTGCCGTCCTTTTCGACGACCTCGGCGTGCTCGACCTTGGCCGGATCGGCGCCGCCCTTGATGTCGGCGATGAACTTCTCCATCACCTTCTTCTCGAAATCGTCGGGTGCGTTACCGGGGCCGCGGAACTTGAGCGCGGTGCGGCCGACCGTCATGCCGGATGCCTTCGACTGGGCGTCGGTGACCGTCGGCGCCTCTAGCTTGCAAACACCAAGCGCGTTGACCGGTCCACCCGCCTGCATGGCGGCCATGAGCTTGTCACGCAATCCTTCGCCGAGACCTTTGATGGCAGCGCGTGCTGCCGCAACGTTGGGATCGGCAGCGTCCTGCGCCATTGACGGGACAGCAGATAGGGCCAAAGCAGCGGCGGCAAATGGTATGAGACTCGTACGGCGCATGGGTGAACCTCGTTTCGGACTGGCGTTTTTATTCAAGCACTGAAGTGTGCCGAGTACAGATCGCGGCAATCTAGCAGTTCAATGCGCCGCGTTCGACTGGCAAACTCGCAAGTGCGAATGCCTGGGCACTCTCGTCTTGATTTGTGTCAATCTAGAGCAGTATCCGATCAGACGCGATCGACCGAGGCGATCGGCTGACCGGATGGACCTGCTCTAGACTTTGATTCTAGAGCATCTTTATCCGACCGGTCAGTCGAGAAGCGATTCCGTCCGGTCGGATGATGCTCTTGTGGTCCGACGCCGCCGCCGGTCGGGGTGTCGATGATGATCGCCTCGCCTGCCGCAATCGCCGTCTCGGCACAACCAGGAAGCTGCTCCAAGTGGCCATCGGCGCGGCGCACGGCGTTGCGTCCGCGTTGGCCGTCTGCGCCGCCGTCGATGCCCGGAGGCGCCGCGTCGCGGAACCCCGAAAGTATCGCGCAGCTCATGGGCTCCAGGAACCGGATCACGCGGCGGACACCGTCGCCGCTGGCGTAACGCCCCTTTCCTCCGGATCCGCGGCGGATCGAGAATTCCTCCAACAGAACCGGATAGCGCAGCTCCAGGATCTCCGGATCGGTGAGGCGCGTGTTGGTCATATGGACGTGGACGGCGGCGGCGCCATCAAAGCCGTTGCCTTCTGCGTCGTAGCCGGCAGGCGCGCCAGAGCAGATCGTCTCGTAGTACTGGACGCGGTCGTTGCCGAAGGTGAGATTGTTCATGGTGCCTTGCGCAGTGCCCAGCCCGCGCATGGCCGCGAACAGCGCGTTGGTGACGGTCTGGCTGGTCTCCACATTGCCCGCCACGACGGCCGCGGGATACGTGGGCTTCAGCATCGAGCCATCGGGGATGACGATGTCGATTGGTTTCAAGCAGCCGGCGTTCATCGGGATCGGCGCATCGACCATGACGCGGAAGGCGTAGAGCACGGCGGCGCGCGTGACTGGCTCGGGCGCGTTGAAATTGTTGGGCTGCATGGCGCTGGTGCCGGTGAAGTCGACGCGCGCGGTTCGGTTGGCGCTGTCAGCAGTGATGGCGACTTTGACGATCGCGCCCTGGTCGGTGGTGATCGAGAATTCTCCGTCCTCCAGCCGCGCGATCAGGCGACGCACGTTCTCCTCGGCGTTGGACTGGACGTGGCGCATGTAGGCCTGGACCACATCGAAGCCGAAGTGCGCGACCATCTTGCGCAATTCCACGACGCCCTTGGCGTTGGCGGCGACCTGCGCCTTGAGGTCGGCGATATTCTTGTCGGGACGGCGGGCCGGATACTTCGCGGTTTGAAGCAGCGCCCGCGCTTCCTCCTCGCGGAAGCGGCCGCCCTCGACCAATACGAAATTGTCGATATAGACGCCTTCCTCCTCGATCGTGGTGGCCTTGGGAGTCATCGAGCCCGGCGTCAGGCCGCCGATGTCCTCGTGATGGCCGCGCGAGGCGACATAAAAGAGGACGCGCGTCCCGGGGTCGTCGAACACGGGCGTGACGACGGTGATGTCGGGAAGGTGCGTGCCGCCGTTGTAGGGGGCGTTCAACATGTAGACATCGCCGGGTCGCATGGTACCTGCGCGCTCCTTGACGATGGTCTCGACCGAGCGGTCCATCGAGCCCAAGTGGACGGGCATGTGCGGCGCGTTGGCGACGAGCTGGCCGTCAGCGTCAAACACCGCGCAGGAGAAGTCGAGCCGCTCCTTGATGTTGACGGACTGGGCGGTGTTGCGCAGGGCTTCGCCCATCTGCTCGGCGATCGACATGTAGAGATTGTTGAAGACCTCAAGCAGGATCGGATCGGCCTTGGCACCCAGCAGCTCGCGGTGACGTTTCTCGCGACGGCTCATGACGACATCGTTGCGCGCGGTTATGTGCAGCTCCCAACCGGGTTCGACGACGATGGTCTGGTTCGCCTCGATGACGAGCGCGGGGCCGACGATCGCTGCGCCGCCCGCGGGCGTGCCCCGATCGCGATTGAAGATGCCTGCCTCGCGCCATTGTCCGCCCGAGAAGATGCGCGTGCTGGCAACAGGAAGGTGGGGACCTGAGCCTCCGGCGTCTTCACCCTCGCCGACATTTGGGATCTTGGACTCGTGGCCTTGCGCCTCAACTTCGAGCGTCGCAACGACGATCGGCTTTTCCGGAGAGACAAAGCCGAACTGACGCATGTGCGCGGCCTCGAACGCTTCGCGCATCAAAGCAATGCGCGACAGGCGCACGGGGATCGCGGTATCGGTGCCGGCATAGCGCAGGTGCAGGGTGGACGCGACACGCACGGCCTGCAAGGCGACGCCTTCACCCATGACGGCCTGCATCGCCTGTTGTGCCAGCACTTCCACCATCTGCGCGATGGCGTGCATGGCGGACTCGTCGAGTTCGATCTCAAGGGAGTGCTCGCGGCTGACGCGCACCGGCGCGAGCCCCATGCCGTAAGCCGACAGGAGGCCGGAGAGAGGATGAATCAGCACCGTCTCGATGCCGAGTGCGTCGGCGATCAGGCAGGCGTGCTGGCCGCCGGCGGCGCCGAAGCAGTTGATGGCGTAGCCGGTGACATCGTAGCCGCGCGCTACGGAGATGCGCTTGATGGCGTTGGCCATGTTCTCGACAGCGATGCGGATGACGCCTTCGGCCACCTCCTCGGCCGACTTGCCGCCACCCATCTCGGCGGCGAGTGACGTGAATGCGGCAACCACGCCGTCGCGGTCGAGCGGCTGGTCCTGGCCGGGACCGAACACGTGCGGGAAATAGCGCGGATCAAGCTTGCCCAGCATGACGTTGGCATCGGTCACCGTGAGCGGGCCACCTTTGCGGTAGGCCAGCGGGCCAGGCTGCGCGCCAGCACTGTCGGGTCCAACGGCGAGCCGGGTGCCATCGAAGTTGACGATCGAGCCACCACCAGCGGCAACGGTATTGATGCGTAACATGGGAACGCGAAGTCGGACGCCCGCGACCTCGGTTTCAAACGTGCGCTCATAGTCGCCGGCGAAATGCGAGACGTCGGTGGAGGTGCCGCCCATGTCGAAGCCGATGACGCGGTCGAAGCCGGCGACCTTGGCGGTGGCGGCCATGGCGACGACACCGCCGGCCGGGCCTGAGAGAATTGCGTCGCGCCCCTGGAAAAGATCGGCCGACTTCAAGCCGCCGGACGAGGCCATGAACATGATGCGCGGCGGCGCGATTTCAGAGGCGGAAGGGCGAAATTCCGCGGTCATGCGATCGACGTAGCGCTTCAGGATTGGCGTCAGGTAGGCATCGGCGACCGTGGTGTCGCCACGTCCGACGATCTTGATGAGCGGGGACACCTCGTGGCTGACAGAGACCTGGGTGAAGCCGATTGCCCGCGCGATGGCGGCGGCCTGCCGCTCGTGGCCCGGATGGGCATAGGCGTGCATGAGAACGATGGCGACGGCGGTGATGCCGGCGGCGCGCGCTTCAACCAGGTCGCGGAGCAGGCGGTCGGTATCGAGCGGACGCTCGACCGTGCCGTCGGCGCGGATGCGTTCGTCGGCGCCGATGACGCGCGCATAGAGCATCGACGGCTTGACGATGTTGCGCGCGAAGATGTCGGGGCGCGCCTGATAGCCGATCTCCAGCTGGTCCTCGAGGCCCTTGGTGATGACGAGGGCCGTCGGCTCGCCTTTGCGCTCGAGCAGCGCGTTGGTGGCGACCGTGGTGCCCATCTTCACCGAGGCGATGCGCTCCGACGGAATGGGCTCATCGGTGGGGATGCCGAGAATGCGGCGAATACCTTCGAGCGCCGCATCGGGATAGGCGTCCGGGTTTTCCGAGAGAACCTTGCGGGCGTGGAGTTCACCGTCAGGCGCGCGGCCGATGACGTCGGTGAATGTGCCGCCACGATCGATCCAGAACTGCCAGCGTCCGTGGGGGTCGCGCGCATCGGGCATCAAGCTTCTGTCTCCGTTTCGTCAAGAGTTGTGACGTGCAGCGGCGACGTTCTAAACATCCAGAGCAGGTCCGATCTTGATGAAATCGCCGCAACCGCGGCGGCTTGCCCCGAGCTCCTGTCAGAAGCACGGATCGCTTGAGATGAAACCTCTCCCGGTCCCTGCGAAAACGTCAGTCAGCCACTAAGACGGGAGACCGGTGAAGGATTGAGCTTGGAGCTATCGGGTGGGGGCGCGATCGTCAACTCATAGCGAGGCGCGATGCAAGCCAGATAAGCGGCGGTGATGTCACCCGCTGCGATGAAGGACAAATGTGTCAGGCCGAGCGCAGCATTGCGCAGGCGCGCGGGCGACTCCGCTGCTCGGCGGCATGTTGCGCTGCGCCATAGCCATCGTGGCGGCGGAGGCGTGCCGCAGCAGAGAGGGCCGCCCCGGTACGCAAAAGGGCTAAGGCTGGGTTGCCAAGAATCAGTGGGCTGCGCCGGAAATCACAATAGAAGATGAGGCGCCCGCTGCCTCGGCCAATCCTGCTTCGCCCGTCTGAGCACGAGCACCACTGGCCCAAATAGCGAAAGCCGCTGCCGCACAAATCGCAATAAGCAGACTTCTCATACGTTCCTCCTCCAACAGAAACGCCCAATACAGCTTCTGCTTCGGCGCTCTAGCGGCGCCTGTTTGCTCCCGTCGCCTTTCGACGCCGTTCAGGAGCCCTTGCCGTCATTCTCCGGTCCGAGGCATGTTCGCCTCACGCTCGGCCCGCCCACAAATGCGGCTTACTTCAGTACTATGTGCATAGGCTCAATTCAGGTCAAATCAATGATTGTGAAACAAGCATCACATCGACGTTGCCTGTTGATGAGTGTTGTGCGCTGCAATGCAAATCGATCTGGGCGAAACGGTCGGCAGCATTGTCGTTCACGTGTCGCCGCTCTTTCAGGGACGCCTGCCGCATGATCTGGGCTCGACTGAAATCGCTGTTCGGATTGGGGTCGCCAGCAAATGAAGGTGGTGCTCTCACCGGGCTTGCACGCGCCTTCGGACTTGATGGCCATCGCTGCAAGACGCCCGCGCATCAGCGCACCGCATTCACCATGGCGCTGGTCGCGCTGGCGGCAAAAATGGCCAAGGCCGACGGCGTGGCGGTTGCGGCGGAGCTCGAAGCCTTCGAGCGCTGGTTCCATGTGCCCGACGACCAGCGCGACGCGGTGCGCCGCGTATTCGATATCGCCAAGCGCGATGTCAGCGCCTACCAGCAATACGCGGGGCAGATCGCCGAACTCCTGGCCGAGGACCCTGAGCTGAAGCGCGACGTGCTGGAGTGTCTGTTCCACGTCGCATCCGCCGATGGCGTGCTGCATGACGACGAGGAGACATTCCTCAAGCGCGTCGCGGCAATCTTCGAGATCTCCGAGACGACCTACCTGGAGGTCCGGCGGATGTTCGTCGTCGACCCGGACGACCCATATGCCGTGCTGAACGTGCCGCACGACATCTCGGACGATGTTCTCAAGGCCACGTACCGCCGGCTCGCCAAGGAGAACCATTCCGACCGGCTTGCCGCGCATGGCGTACCGCGCGAATTCCAGACCATCGCCGACCGCAAGCTGGCGGCAATCAATGCTGCCTATGATGCGATCCTGGAAGAGCGCGCGGCGCAGCGGCTGAAGCAGGCCATGGCATCGCCGGCCGGACCGGACACGGGAATGACGAGCGGGGGCGCCTCGTGAATGACGCGCCGCATCTGACGTCGCCAGACAGCCCGCACGTTGACCGGCTTCATCCCTCGCCCAACATCGGGCTGCGCAAGGCGGGCCATCGTCCCGACCTGCTGCTGCTGCACTACACGGGCATGCGCTCGGTCGAGCAGGCGATCGACTGGCTGGCGCGGCCGGAAAGCAAAGTCTCGTGCCACTACGTCGTGGCGGAGGACGGCACCATCACGCAAATGGTGGCGGAGGACATGCGCGCCTGGCACGCGGGACAGTCTTACTGGGACGGCGTCTGCGACATCAACTCGTGCTCGATCGGCATCGAGATCCACAATCGGGGGCATTGCGACGGCTATCCCGATTTTCCCGATCAGCAGATGGAGGCGATCGCGCGGCTCTCTGCCGACATCGTCCAGCGGAACCGGATCGACCGGGGCCGCGTGCTCGCGCATTCCGACGTGGCGCCGCAGCGCAAGATCGATCCGGGTGAAAAGTTCGGCTGGCGGTCGCTGGCGGCGGCGGGCGTTGGACGCTGGGTGGCCCCCGAGCCGATCGATCAGGGCGGCTGGTCGCTGGGGCCGGGCACGCGTTCGGAGAAAATCGCCGATGCCCAGCACCTGCTGCGCCGCTATGGCTACGGAATCGATGTCAGCGGCATGCTCGACGAGGCGACAGCCTACGTGTTGCGCGCCTTCCAGCTGCACTGGCGGCCGGAGCGTGTCGACAGCCGCCTCGATCAATCGACGCTGGCGACGCTGCGGCGGCTGGTTGCGGCTGCGGATGCGGATCAGTCCGTGGGTTAAGCGGCGCAAGGGGGCAAAATGCGCCGATCGATGAGGATGTCGTCGCCTCGTTGTGCGTTGGCGCTACAAAGACGTGCGGCGGCAGCATCAGAAGCGAGCCGCGAGCGCGTATCCCACGACCACGCCGAGAGGCGTAAGCGCGCTGAGGACGACTTGATACCATCTTGGCTGCCGACTGCCATACTGCAACGCGGAGGCGACACTCATTGCAAAGCCGAAGGCTGCCAAGCCCATTGCATGCCAATGAGGCGAAGCGGGACTGAGCAGGGTCGTCACGATGCCGCCGGCGACCGCGCCTGCTGCGCTGATAGCAAGATTGGACAGCAAATAGCCCGAACTCAGAGCAGCTGAAGGAGTCCTCCAGTTTGGATTGAGCATGGCCAAAAGTGGTAGTCCGATCATAACGACTGCGACCATGGTCGCAAATCCTGCCAGGACAGCCGCAATGCTCGACAACATGCTCATCGACTTTGCTCAGATTGGCCCATGATGTCGGCCCTATTCGCAGCCCGACAATGATAAGCGGACGAAATCCGCCGGGGCAAGCTCGGGACACCCTCCGGACCACACGTTGTTTTGGACGAGGTGGCGGCGGCCAAGTCTGAAAAAGCTGAGGGCTCGGGAGGCGTGCTACAGGCGGGAGCGCGAGGGTCGGCCCTCGCTGGCGAAGCGACCGAACCGGCCCTGCCTCAGCAGACTCAAACCTGGTGCCCATGGAGCCCGCGGGGTTGTGGACGGCGGCAGGCAATCTGAAGTCGTGTGAGGCAACCGCGCTGATGCAGGAGGGCGGAAACCGCCGCCCTCCAAGATGACACCCGCGAGAGTAAGCGCCCCGATCAGATGACCTTCTTGCAGGCGTCGACGCACTCGCGGCAGGACTCAGCGCAGGCCTTGCAGGCGGCATGGTGCTCCGCGTGCTTCTTGCACTCCTTCTCGCAGTCCTCGCAGACCTCCATGCAAACCTTTGCGAGTGCGGCGAGACGAGGCGAGTCGAGGGCGGCAAGGCGGGCGAGCGCGTCGCACATCGGCAACATCGCGCCGACTGTGCGGATGCAGTCCTTGAGCGAGGTGTCGCCCTTGCCGAGACGATCGATGCAATGATCTGTGCAGATTTCACCGCGACCCACGCACTTGAGCGCGGTTTCGATCAGCGCCTTGTGAGGAGCATCGCCATGGTCGGCGTGGGCTGCATCGTGATGGCCATGATCGTGCTGGTGTTCCGACGGCTTGTCTTGTGCGATTGCGGCACCGGCGGCGACGGCCGAACCTGCAAGCCCGATGAGAGACGCGGCGAGGATTGTTCTGCGGCCGCGGTCAATGGGCTCATGAGACGAAGCCGCGTTGGCGTCTGAAACGGAATTGCGCATGGAGATCTCCGTAAATTGCTTTCGAATGTGTAGGGACTGACGATACTGGAATGTTCATGGCGGGACGCGTGCAATATGGACATGAGGACTCAGGATTATCCAGCTGAAATTTGCGGTCGCCAATGCTGACTAGGATCAGGCATATCGTATCCGCGGTGCGAGTACTTCCACTCTTCACATTTGCTAGCTTACTCCGCCGTGCTTCGCGCAACGGTCTTTGCGCATTTGCTTGACCTTAGCCCCGGTGATCCCCTTATCTCACCCTACCAGTCGGCCGGGCGGTCGCCGGTGGCGGAGTTCGCAAGAGCACCGCTGCGGGAGGAAAGTCCGGGCTCCAAGGAAGCACGGTGGCGGCTAACGGCCGCCGGGGGCGACCCCAGGGAAAGTGCCACAGAAAGCAAACCGCCTAGGCCGCGCGCAAGCGCGCCGGGCAAGGGTGAAAGGGTGCGGTAAGAGCGCACCGCGCGCCTGGCAACAGGCGTGGCAGGGCAAACCCCACCGGGAGCAAGACCAAATAGGGGTGGCCGGGCGTGCGCGGCAACGCGCGACGCCAAGCCGGTTTCCTGGCCCGCCACCCGGGTTGGTTGCACGAGACGCTGCGCGAGCGGTGTCCCAGATGAATGGCCGTCGCGGAGGCAACTCCAGACAGAACCCGGCTTACAGGCCGACTGGTAATATTTATCTGCCTCGATCGGGTCCAATCGAGATGGAATTGTTTCAGCGGTCGTGGCCTGCTCCGAGGGATCGCGCGAGAGACTGATCGCGATTGGGCAGCGCTCGACTGAATTACAGGGAGGGACCCGCGATGATGCGCAACAGGCTATATCAAGTTGCATCGAGCAGCCCTTCTCAAGGGGTCGTTCGCCTGATCCTTCTTGTGCTGGGCGCGCTGGCGCTGGCAGGCGATGGCGCCTATGCGCGCGAGCCCATTTCGCCCGAGGCGCTTGCTCAACTGACCGGCGTCGACAGGGCCTTCGATAACCTCGCAGGCTCGCTTGCGGAGCAAGGCAACGCGATTGCGTCACAGGGTCAAGTAATCGGCGACAAGGACACCTTCGTTGCGACCTGGCGGAACGCCGCCCAAGCCGCCTTCGCCCCCGACAAGCTGAAGGCTGCTTACGCCAAGCGACTGACCGGCAAGCTGACACCTGCGGAAAGCAATTCGGTGGAGGACTTTTTCCGCTCCAAACTCGGCCGCCGGATGGTCGCCGCGGAGGCTTCCGCTAACACTTCGGAGGCGCAGCAGGCGATGATTGCGCAGGCAAAAGAGCTGATGGAGCGACTTGCAAAAGATTCCAAGCGGAAGGCTGCACTCAATCGGGTCTCGCGCAGCATCAAGCTCGAGGAGATGACGATCAAGGCCGCAATGAACATGTCGCGCGCCGTGCTGATCGGGCTTTCCTCTGCGGGCGCTAGCGGTCAGCGTATGACGCTGGAGGAAATCATGGAGGCGATCGAGAAGCAGCGGCCGCAGATTGCCGCGGAGATAAGCGCCGTGATGGCGCTGACGCTCGCCTATGTTTATCGCGAGTTGCCTGTCGCCGATGTCAACGCCTACGCCAATTTTCTGGAAACGCCGGCAGGAGCGAAATACGCCGACCAGTCGATCAAGGGGCTGGATGCGACGTTGAGCGAGGCGGGACTTGCGTTCGGGCGCGCTTTGGCCCAAGGCCTGAACAAAGATCCGATCTAAGTAGGAGTGCTGTGATCAGGATTCTTCGCATGGACGCGCCGTCGATCGTGCGCGGTTCTTTGTGCGCCTTCCTTCGGGCACATTCGTACTACCTCGTCTCCTGGTTTTCCGACAGAAACGTTCTTTGGGGGCTTCATGACAAGTGATCGCGCCTTGCCGATGCGCAGGACCGACGGACTTTGGCTCAAATACAGCCGCGTTGTTGGCGCGGGCTTCGTTTTCGTAGCTGCGATTGCCGCACTTTCCGCCGCACGTGCGCAAATGGCAAGCGCGCAAGGCGTCAAGCCTGACGGCGGGATGCCGCCCGTATCAGCCCCGCCATCGCCAAGCCAACCTGCCCCGCCACGCGGCTTCGACTACTGGCAGCCGGAGTGGATGATGCGCGAGTTGTGGGGGCCTGATCGGATGTCGAAGGGCATGGAAGTGCGCATGAAGCGGCACGATACATTCATGCAGCAAGGTGTGCCCGAAGCTTACCGCGCGCAGCATGGCATGCTTGCACCGACTCCTGGCACGATCGCCGAAGGCGGTGATCTTTACGCGCGCCACTGCGCCACCTGCCACGGGCGCGACGGCATGGGCGATGGCAACCATGCCAATGCGCTGTCACCTTCGCCGGCCCTGCTCGCCTACATGATCCGGCGGCCGATTGCGGTCGACGAATACCTGCTGTGGGCGGTGTCAGACGGCGGCGCTCCATTCGGCTCGGAGATGCCAGCCTTCAAGGACAAACTGACGCGCGAGGAGATCTGGAAAGTCGTCACCTTCATGCGCGCCGGTTTTCCAGGCGCAAAGGTCGACCGCCGCTGAGTTCAATCAGTTGCAGGGAGGCTTGCGCGTGTCGGTTTGCCGGTAAATGCGATCAGCGGCAAATGCGCGAGCTGCCGTTGCTGCCGTGACGGGCGAGATCGAAGTGGAAGTGATCGCGGTGAAGGTGATCGTAAAGCGGCCCTAGTACGGTGGTGAAGGTGTCACAGCCGCCGCGATGTACTGCGTGCAGGAAGGCGCGCTCGCGGGGGTCGCCCCACCAGCCGTCCTTGACGGTCACGACACGGCCGTTCGCCAGCGTGAATGCTGAAATGTCGATGGCGTTGGCGTGGCCATGCTCGGAGAGCTTGCCGCCATGCTGGTGATTCATCGGCCGGCAGCCATAGGAAGCTGCGACCTTGAGCTCGAGCACGGGCTGGCCAAAATGAAAACGAGCAGCAGGCTCGACCACGCTGGCGACCCAGTTGTCAACGGCGGGTATCATCGGGCAGCGCAAGGTCGCCGACGGACGGAGCGCGACGCGTCCATTTGCGGCAGCTGACACCGTAAAGGGATGCTCGGCTCCGCAGACACTCGGGCCACCCAGTGACGAGCGTTCCTGCACGAATGGGGAATGGCGAACGACACCGGCCGCCAGGCACTGGCGCTCCTCGATGGCGCGCCATGGTTCGTATTTGGCCACGAAATCGGGTCCGCTACCGCCCTTGCCACAACCCGAAAGGGGCGCCAGGACAGCCGAACCAGCCAAGACGAGAATCGACGTACGCAGAACAGACATGCGGGGAGGATACACTCAGTAACCTTAATAAGGCGTGTCGCCCGATCTGCCCCGGGCCCTCCCCCGAGCGCCCTGACGAGCTGATTTTGCAAAGCAACCCGGCGGATTGTGGGCGAAAAGGCGCAATCATTCAGTAGGTCGGCGCTGGCGTGGTGCGGTGCGAGAAAAGTTCTGGGCTGTCATGCAAGTGACATAAGGTCTTATCCACAACCATTTGAGTTGCGAGTCGGAAACACGCAGGACTCGGAGAAGATCAAGTGGTAATTTCGAAGCTGTTCAAAGAGTGCTGCAGGTTTGCACAACTTTGGGTGTAGCCGCGGCGATGCTTTGAACCACGTTGAGGTCCATCTGTTGCGCGTTTGCGTCCTCTGATGTGATCGGTCGGCTCGTTCCCAGCGTCTGGTCACAGCGTCGTGTTTCGCGTGTTCGACCGCTTGTTGCCACCCCCCGCAAGTGGGGCACGCGTCTTGACTGCGGTACGGAGTTGGGTTGCGTCTTGTTGTCGTGAGTCTCGTAATCTTGAGTCGTGTTTGCGCTTCGTATGGCCTCCCCCCTGTCCCCCCGGCTGTTTGAAGCGCTCTGGAGTTGCTTGCGGCCCTGGTGGTTCGCCCGCATCGTTCTGTTGAAAGCCCCCGCGCTTTGCTTTTACAGAACTCGATGCCAGGCATGCCGGGGCCGTTTGCCGTTTTAAGCCCATGGGCTTGCGGCAACATCATCGACACCCCAACACACTCATCGCGTCGCACACAATCAGGGCGTCTTCGGCGTCGCATCTGGCTTGGTGTTGACGCGCGCTGTCTGCTGCCTCTGGCGCTGCCGCCGATCGAGCCGCGCTTTTTTGCCCCAATAGAGGGCGGAGCCCGTTACACGGATATTTCGTCGAGGAACGCGGCGACGGCTTCCTTGTACACGCGATCGCCAACCGCCTTCATGTGATCACGTTGAGGAATGGTGACGGCGCGCGCACCGGGGATGAGTGCCGCAAGCTCGGTCGCCGAGCCGCCGACCACGTCCAGTTCGCCGACCGCCACCAATACCGGGCTTGCGATCCTTGCCACGTCCTCGCGCGTCAGCGGATCACGGGACGACCTGATGCACGCCGCCAGGGCTTTCAGGTCGCTGCCCGTCTGTTCAGCGAAGGCGCGAAACGTGCGCGCGGTCGGATTGGTGACGTCGTCGATGCTGGGCGCCTCGAGTGCGGCGGCGATGGGTCCGGTGCCAGCCATGCCGCGCACCATGTTGACGCCGAGGCCGCCGAAAATTGCGCTGCTGACGCGCGCGGGATGGGCAAGTGCAAGAAAAGCCGTGATGCGCGCGCCCATCGAGTAGCCCATGACGTGGGCGCTCGGGATGCCCAGATAATCGAGCAGGCGCCGCGCGTCCTCGGCCATCAGCGGTGCGCCATACTTCGCCAGGTCATAAAGCTTGGCGCTGCGGCCATGTCCGCGGTTGTCGAAGGCAATGACACGGTAGCCCTTGTTGCGGAGGTAACCGACCCAGCTTGTCGACACCCAGTTGGTGCCCACGTTGGAGGCAAAGCCATGGATGAGCAGGACCGGAACCCCCGCGCCTTCGTCGATAAAGGCGATGTCGACCCCGTCGGAGCCAAAATGATGCAACGGCCCTGCCCCCTTTTGCGACGATAGTGCGGATGCACTCCCCTACCATTTCCGGCGCTGCGGGGCTATGGTCGGCGCCGAACCGTGGATTTCAAACGAGGAGCGGCACGCGCATGGCCTCCAGCGTCGTCCCCCATTTCGCCAACGACAAGGGCGTCGAAAAGATCTTCATCGGCGTCAAGGAATTCCAGTGCATGGGTGCCCGCCAGCCCTATGACCACCCGCACGTGTTCCTGGACATGGGGGCGGACGGCCAGATCCTGTGCCCCTACTGCTCGACGCTCTATGTCCATGACCCTCGGCTGAAGGCGGAGGAGAGTGATCCTGCGGGATGCCTCGTCCGGCTGGAGAAGGCGGCTGCCAGCGGCTGACCTGACGACCTCGCCCTCGACGCACATGGCGTTCCTGGTGGAGGCTTAGACATGACGACCTCGCCAATGGCTGCCGTCCGCAAGGCGCTCGACGCGTCGTCTGCCTTCGAGAATATGCCGATCGTGATCGCGGGTGGCGGCATCGGTGGCCTTGCCGCTGCGCTCGCACTCGCCCAGCGCGGCATCGCCAGCCACGTGCTGGAACGGCGCCAGGTGTTCGAGCCGGAGGGCGCCGGCATCCAGCTTGGTCCCAACGGCACGCGCATTCTCAACGAGCTTGGTGTCGCCGACAGTCTCGAACCGCTGGCAGGAAAACCCGACTGCATTCATGTTCGCCGTGCGGCGAGCGGTGAATCGCTCGCGCGCCTGCCGCTCGGGCCATGGATTCATGCCCGGCATGGCGCTCCCTACTGGGTCTTGCACCGGCAGGATCTGCACGCCGCGCTGCTCGCCGCCGCCCGCGCCAACCAACAGATTGCTGTCACGACCAACTTCAATGTGACCGATGTGGTTCTGGAGGACGATGGGGTCGTCGTGCGCGAGCTTGACGGACGCACTATTCCCGGTTCGGCCCTCATCATCGCCGAGGGGCTGCGCTCGCCCTTGCGGGACAAGCTGTTCGAGTGCGGTCCGCTCCGGTTCGCGCAGCGCAGCGCGGCCCGCGCGGTGGTGCCGGCGGAAGCCGTGCCGGAACAGTTGCGCGAAAACGCAACGGCGCTGTGGATGTCACCGCGCGCCCATGTCGTGCACTATCCCGTGCGCAGCGGGCGCGAGGTGGCGCTGATTTTCGTGCGCAAGGACACGATCGCGTCGGACGACTGGAGCACGGCGATCCCGAGGTCGTGGGTGAACGACATCGCGGACGGCTTCGCTCCACCCTTGCGACAGCTGTTGCAAGCGCCGCCGCAATGGAAAAAATGGGCGCTCTACGAGTTGCCGCCGCTGCCGTTCTGGCATCTGGAACGGGTCGCATTGATCGGCGATGCGGCGCATCCGACGCTGCCGTTCTTAGCGCAAGGGGCGGTGCTGGCGCTCGAAGATGCGGCGGTATTGGCGCGGCGCATTGCCGACCATTCGGGCAACATGCCGCGTGCGCTTTCCGCCTATGGGTCGGCGCGTCGTCACCGTGCGAGCCGGGTCGTCGCCGCGGCGAAGAGCAACGGGCGCATCTATCATCTCGATGGGGCCGTGGCCGCAGCGCGCGATGCGGCCCTGAAGATGACGCCGCCGAAGATCCTGATGGCACGTTACGACTGGGTCTACGGCTGGCGACCGTGAGGCTAGGCCTCGCTGGCATAACTCCGCAGTGCGGCGTCGCGCCATCAGGTTGCTTTTTCGCGCAGCGCCGCCTGCGCCGCCGCCAGGCGGGCGATGGGAATGCGGAACGGCGAGCAGGACACGTAGGAAAGGCCCAACGTGTGGCAGAACTCGACTGAATCGGGGTCGCCGCCATGCTCGCCACACACACCTATCTTGAGTTCCGGATTGACGCGCCGGCCGCGCTCGGTGGCGATACGCATCAGCTCGCCGACGCCGTCACGATCGATCGAGACGAACGGATCGGTGGGGAAGATGCCGTGCTCGGTGTAGCTCGCCAGGATTGGCGCCGCGTCATCGCGACTCAACCCCATCGTGGTTTGCGTCAGATCGTTGGTGCCAAAAGAGAAGAATGCAGCTCCCGCTGGTCCTTCCGCAACCTCGGCGGCGCGCAAGGCGGAGCGCGGCAGCTCGACCATGGTGCCGACATGATAGTCGATCTTGGTTTCCTGCTCGGCCGCCACCTTGTCCGCGGTCTCGCGGATGACGGCCGCAACGATGTCGAATTCGCGTCGGTCGATCACGAACGGCGACATGATCTCGGGTATTACGCGCTCGCCAGTATCGCGCGCCGCCTCCAGTGCCGCTTCGAAGATGGCGCGCGCCTGCATCTCCATGATTTCGGGATGCAGGATGCCGATGCGGCAGCCGCGGAAGCCGAGCATCGGGTTGACTTCCGACAGCTCGACGACGCGCCGCCTGATCCGCGCGACATCGATGCCTAGATCGCGCGCGACGGCGTCCTGCTCGTGATGATGGTTGGGCAGGAACTCGTGCAGTGGCGGGTCGAGCAGCCTGATCGTCACGGGCTTGCCGGACATGATCTTGAACAGGTGGACGAAATCGGCGCGCTGCATCGGCAGAAGCGCACGCAGGGCCGCGCGGCGGCCCTTCTCGTCGCTGGCCAGGATCATCCTGCGCACGGCAATGATGCGCTCGCCGTCGAAGAACATGTGCTCGGTGCGGCACAGGCCAATGCCCTCGGCGCCGAAGTAGCGCGCCTGCTCGGCATCGCGCGGCGTGTCGGCGTTGGCGCGGACACCGAGCCGGCGATACTGGTCGGCCCACTGCATCAAAGTTCCGAACGCTCCCGAAAGCTCGGGCTGGCGCATCGGCACCTTGCCCTTCATGACCTCGCCGGTGCCTCCGTCGATGGTGATGATGTCGCCGGCGGCGAACGTCTGCTTGCCGATGATGAGCGTGCCGCCAACGGTGTCGATGCGCAGGGCGCTGGCGCCCGACACACACGGCCGGCCCATGCCGCGCGCCACCACGGCGGCGTGGCTCGTCATGCCGCCGCGTGCGGTGAGTATGCCAACGGCGGCGTGCATGCCGTGGATGTCCTCCGGGCTCGTCTCGAGGCGCACAAGTATGACCTCGCGGCCCTGTGCGCTGGCCTCTTCGGCTGCATCGGCGGTGAAGACGATCTCGCCCGACGCAGCGCCGGGCGAAGCTGGCAAGCCCGTCGTCAGCAGATGCTTTTCGGCGGCCGGATCGATGGTGGGATGGAGCAGATGGTCAAGACCGGCGGGATCGACGCGCAAGATCGCCTCTTCCCTGGAGATGATACCTTCCTCGGCCATTTCGACGGCGATCCTCAGACCTGCCTCGACGGTACGCTTGCCGGAGCGCGTCTGCAGCATCCAGAGCTTGCCGCGCTCGATGGTGAACTCGATGTCCTGCACGTCGCGATAATGCCGCTCGAGGCGCCGGAAGACTTCGACGAGGCCGGCAAACACCTCGGGCATGGTCTCCTCGAGCGAAACCGCATCCTCCATGGCGTCCTTGAGCAAGGCTTTGGTCAGGGGTTGCGGCGTGCGAATACCGGCGACGACGTCCTCGCCCTGGGCGTTGATCAGGTACTCGCCATAGAGCTGGTTCTCGCCGGTCGAGGGATTGCGCGTGAAGGCGACGCCGGTGGCCGACGTCTCGCCCATGTTGCCAAACACCATCGCCTGCACATTGACCGCGGTGCCCCAATCATCGGCGATGGAATGGAGGCGCCGGTAGGTCTTGGCGCGGGTATTCTCCCAGGAGCCGAACACGGCACCGATGGCGCCCCAAAGCTGGGCGGAAGTATCCTGCGGGAACGGCTCGCCGAGTTCGATCTCGACCGCCTCCTTATAGGCGTCGACGATCTCCTTCC
>JBGANK010000067.1:0-16926 GCA_044222395.1 Hyphomicrobiaceae bacterium
CGCCAATTGGCTTTTTCCGGAGCGTCGAGAAAAACGCTGACGGCGCGCCAGCGGTACTCCTGCCACGGATGGTCGATCCTCTCCCGCGCGACGACAACTCCCAGCGGAATCGTGATCTCGATCGACATAAGTCCTCCCGACATGGCGCCCGCAGATGTCGCTACTAAAGTCTTATAGTACATGATACCCAGCGGTCCAACGCCTTAATGCATAAAGATTTGCAAGCGCACCGCGATGGTCCTCAACGACCGCCCAATCGGAGAAATCATGACCGGAACCAGCCGCGAAAGCCTGCTCGTTTGCAGCTGCCAGGGACGCATGGACATCGACGGGCAGAAGCTCGCCAAATGGCTCGGGCGGCCGGCTCCGGTCGCCGTTCACAGCGCGCTTTGCCGTGCAAGTATCGCGAGCTTTGAAACTGCGGCCAAGGTGGGCGGCGTCGTTCACGTGTGCTGCACGCAAGAAGCGCCGCTGTTTCGCGAACTGGCGGAGGAATCGGCGGCGTCCGAAACGACGCTCAGATTCACTAACATACGGGAAACCGCAGGCTGGTCGGATGCAAAGGGCGCCGCGCTGCCCAAGATCGCCGCGCTGATCGCCGAGGCGACGCATGTCTCAACACCCGCGGATTCGCTGACGCTGTCTTCTTCTGGAACACTGCTCATCTACGGACCGGCCGAGGCGGCGCTGGCGGCTGCCGAAAAACTCGCAGGCCGGCTCGACGTCACGCTGCTCGTGACCGAGACCGGTGCGGCGATCCCACCAGCGGTTGTAACGGCGCCGATTGCAAAGGGTCGCATCAGGCATGCGAGCGGCCATCTGGGCGCTTTCGAGATCGTCGTCGACGGGTATGCTCCAGCGCTGCCCGCCTCGCGCGCGGCCCTCGACTTCACCATGCCGCGCGACGGCGTGAAATCCAATTGCGACCTCATACTCGACCTCTCCGGTGGGCCGGCTCTCTTCACCGCGCACCAGCGGCGCGACGGCTATTTCACCGTTGAAGCGGGCAACGCGGCCGCTGTTGCCGAGGCACTGCTAAAGCTCACCGACATGGTGGGCGACTTCGAGAAGCCGGTCTACATCGCCTATGACGCCGGCATCTGCGCACACGCGCGCTCGGCCAAGGTCGGATGCCGCAACTGCCTCGACCACTGCCCGGTCGGCGCTATCACGCCCGATGGCGACCATGTGGCGATCGATCCGGCGATCTGCGGCGGCTGCGGCAACTGCGCCAGTGTCTGCCCGACCGGTGCGGCGAGCTATGCTTATCCGAGGCGTGAGGACATCCTGGCACGCGCGGTCATCATGCTCGACACCTATGCCCGCGCCGGCGGCACGCGCGCGGTGCTGCTGCTGCACGACGATGGGCATGGCCGCCGCATGATCGACGCGATGGCGCGGTTCGGGCGTGGATTGCCGGCGCGCGTCATGCCGCTGGCGATCAACTCGGTGCTGCAGATGAGCCATGACACGCTGACGGCATTGCTGGCGCTCGGCGCGGAACGCGTCATCCTGGCTGCGCCGCCTGACAGGCCGGAGGAACTGGCGGCACTGGAGGCGCAATGCGAACTCAGCAACAGCATCCTCGATCAGCTCGGCTATCGGGGAGGGCGTGCACGAGTGGTGGCAGAGCGCGATCCGTTCGTGCTGGAAGCGATCCTGCACGAGCTTGAGGAAATGCCGCCGCTTGCCGCACACCGCTTCTCGCTGGCGGGCACCAAGCGCGATACCGCGCGCGTGGTGATGGCCAAGCTGCACGGCGCCGCGCCGCAGCCCAAGGATGTCATCGCGCTGCCGGCCGGGGCACCTTATGGTCGCGTCCATATCAAAGCCGATGGCTGCACGCTTTGCCTTTCGTGTGTCGGCGCGTGCCCGACCGGCGCGCTCGGCGACAATGCAGAGCGGCCTGAGGTGACGTTCGCGGAAGCAGCCTGCATTCAATGCGGCATCTGTCGCGCCACCTGCCCGGAGAAAGTGATCACGCTGGAGCCGCGCTACGACTTCACGAACGCGGCGCTGCAGCGCACGGCACTTCACGGCGAGGAGCCGTTCCACTGCATCTCGTGCGGCAAGCCGTTCGGCGCCCGCTCGATGATCGAGCGCGTCACCGAGCGCCTCAGATCACACGCCATGTTCGCCGACGAGAAGCAGCTCGGCATCATCCAGATGTGCGATACGTGTCGGATCGAAGCCATGGCAACGCATTCGAACGATCCCTTCAACATCGGCGAACGCCCGCGCGTCGTCACCACCGACGATTATCTCGCGGACGAGAGCGCGGCAAAGCATAACGGCAAGACGCGAACGCCCGACGACTTCATCGGCTGAAGCGAACCGGGCGGCGCGGTTGCCTGACGTGGTCCTGATGTTGGCTTTTCGCAATGGGGCTTCAGCTTTCCGCGGCGAGCGGGAGGTTGGCCAATAGGTTCTGCGGCTTCATGCGCACGTGTTTTTGCTCGTCCATTGCCAACGCCAGATAGATCGGCCGGCCCTTGACGCGATCGATAACGAGACGGTCATCGAGAATGCTCATGCGGAACAGCGCAACGATCTGTTCCATCGCGCCGGGCGGTGCCGACTTGCCCTCGTAGAGGGCGTTCAAGATGCTGTTCGACTGAACGTCGAGGCCGATGTGCCAGCGCCAGTCCTCGTCCTCGAGCCGCTGACGCGGCTCGGCACGGACGTCGATGCGCATCAGATGGCGCAGCCATGCCTCGATGACCCGGGCGAAGGCGTCGGGTGCCGGTTGCTCGAAGCGGAAGTCGATGACGGTGTCGAAGCGGTCGGATCGCGCCCAGTAGATCTCGGCGTTATCGCGGGTGAGGACGTCGAGCGTCACAGTCTTCATCGGCGTGCCGGTCTCGGCGAGAAGCTGGCCGAGGCCATGCTCGCGAACGGCCCTGGAGCGCATGTCGAGGATTTCCTCATCGGCCAGCAGCAGGCGCCCCTCGTCGGTCGATACCGTCTGCTCGCGAAAGAACAGCTCTGCGGCGCGCAGCCGAAACGGATCATCGACATCCTTCAGCATGTTGCGAACGATGAGATGGACCAGCTGATCGACGAACACCTGCGGAATCCTCGCGGACGTGCCGCGCACGATCCTGAGGTAGGCGCCCTCGATCGTTCCCGCCGCCAGCAACTGATCGCGGAATGCCAGCAGGGTGCGGTAGTTGTCGGCAGCGTCGGCATCGGCGAGCGCGGCTATGCGCGAGGGTTCTACCGGCATTGCGGGCGATTCCAGCAGCGCCTCGTGCAGCGCCAGCTCGGCGGCGCACGACTCCTCGACCGGGTGGATCTCCGGTCGCGTCAGATAGGCTCGGATGAAATCCGGCGTGACGCGCAGCCAGCCGTCCGCATCGATTTCAAGAAGATGCATCCCCGCGGATTTCCAGAAGTCATGCTTCATCGGTGTCGAGCGTCCAGATGCGCGCGTGCAGCGGTTCTCCCGCCGGCGGGCGGATGGTGCGGAACTCTTCTTTGATTGCGCCGCCGCCCGACTGGACACGGCGCACGGTGAGAACGGTGTTGAGCGGCTGATCGGCGGCGAGCGATGCTGCGAAGGCGATTTCCTCCTCCGCCGCCGGCACTGCCGTTGCCAGATCGGGGGCGCCGTAAGACTCGACGAAATGGCGTGCAAGCCGGAAAACGATTTCGTCGCGATCCGCCGCCTGCGCCTCGGAGACGACGACGAATGTCGAGCGGCCGAAGCTCGTCACACCCAGGAAGCCGTTGGCGAAGGCCTGGCGCAGCTTGCCGGCGAATGATCCCGCGTCGCGATCAGCGAACTCGAACACGCCCGAGACCGCCCACTCGCCAGCGTCAGCGGCGCGCCCATAGACGGCCCTATCGCTGTCGTCGAAGCGGATGGTGCGCAAGAGCTTGATGGATGCCGGGTTCATTCGTGCCAAGCTGCCGCCTGTCAAGCGAGCTTGATCTCCTCCTCGATGCGATGATCGAGATCGGTGCCGTCGGCGGTCAGATGCATCTTGAGCCTGATGCTCTTGCGGCCCGATGCAGCGGCCGCATGCGCGACGCGCTCGATCTCGCGCTGCGAGGTGACGCCGACCTGCTTCAGGAACTTGCGCAGCGCCATGTTGAACTGGTCTTCATCCATTTTCGTTTCTCCATTTCCCTGCTGCCGTCGGCATGGCAAGGCTCATTGTGGTTGGCTGGGTGATGTGTTCGGCGGCTTTGCCGCGGTTGTCAATCGCTCCGGAGCTCTCGACATAGCGACCGAAAGCGGCATGTCATCGTGACGGAACGCGGCAGTGCTCACAGGCGGACGTTGCGTTCGCTGCGAAAGCTCTCCTGGGCACTCATCGGCACAAGGCCAAGCCCAACAGCGGCAATAGCGCTGATGATCACCAATGCGGCAAGGCTCATGATGAAGGCCTTCATTGCTGCCTCCCTCCCTGTTGTGGGTTCGAATTGCCCGATGCGCCGTAAAGCTCGCCTGCAGCCGGCTCGGCTCTATCGGGCCGCGTGGCCTCTTTCAGGAACGCGATCAATGCCGCACGCTGCTCGGGGTCGGTCATCTTCTGCAGCGGCATCTTGGAGCCAGGCGTGAAGATGTCCGGACCCAACGCAAACAGCCTGTCGACGGTTTCCTCGGTCCAGACGATCTGCAGGTCGGTCAGCGCCTTGGAATAGGGGTAGCCGGGCAAGCTGGCGATGTGGCGGCCGAAAATACCGTAGAGCGTCGGACCGGCACGGTTGCGACCGTCCGGCTTCAAGGTATGGCAGACCGAGCATTTGCGCGCGAACTGCAGCTCTCCCCTGGCGATCGGATCGTCGGGATCGCCCGACACCTGGAAGCGGCGGGGATATGGGCTTTCGACGGCCTCGAAGCCGGCGCGCGGGGCGATCTGCCAGCGGGTCGCGAAGTCGTCGAGGCCGCCATAGTAGATCGCGGTGGCTCCCGGAGCGAAGGCCATTGCCCACACGGGGCCGAACGGGTTCTGATAGGTTTCGATCTCGGCCCAGTCGGTGAGGCGTGATACGCGGATGCTGTCGTCACCGGCGCCGAATGCCAGCAGACCGGGCTTATCAACGGCGGCAATCGACAGCACGGGCCGCTCGAACGGCGGATACTCGTGCACGATGTTGGCGGTCTCCACATCGACGATGAAGGCGCTGCCGTTGAGTGCACCCACCGCGAGCAATTCCGTGTCGGGAATTCGCGCCAGCACGTTGAGGCCCCAGCCATGCTTGTGGAGCGGGCGCACGAGGCTGCCGTCGTCACGCTTGAAGAGGCGCAGCGCACCATCGTAGCAGGCGGTGTAGACGTGTTTGCCATCCGCGGAAAACTGCGCGGCGTTGACGGGACCGCCATGATCGGAGAGCACCGGGCCGGGCGTCATCGTGCCAAGGTCCCAAAGTCGCGCGGTGCGATCCCAGCTCGATGTCACGGCAAAACGTCCGTCTGCCGAGACGGCGACGTGATTGACCTTGGCGGTGTGACCCTCGAAGCGATGCACCTGCGCGCCGCTGGCCCAGTCCCAGACCGACAGGGCGCCATCGTCGCCTGCCGCGAGTACGCGCGTGGCGCCCGGAACGAAGGCTACGGCGTTGACGGCACCGCCGTGACGGTCGAAGCGTTGCAATAGCTTCGGTGCGTCGCCCGATACGTCCCAGACCATCAAGGCGTAGTCGAAACTGCCGGTGGCGACGCGTGCGGCCTCGGCATCGACGGCAATCGCCTTGATGGGCCCACCATGGCCAACGAGGTTGCCGTCGCCCTTGCGCCGCGCTTCGAGTGCCTCGGCACGGCTGCTGGTAGTCGGGGTTGGCATCGCGCGAGGGGGACCAGGCAAGGGCGCGGCATCACGTGGGGCAGTGTCTGCGGCGGACGCGGCCGGATCTGCGGCGTGCGCGCGATCAGCCAGAAGGCATAAACTCAACACGGCGACGAGGAGCACAGCCGTAACGTGTCGGGCGACGATGTGCGCGGCCCATCGACCGATCCTACTTTCAACCCGATCGGACAGGTCGGCCAGTGCGAATCGCAGATCGCTCATCGAGGACGCCATGCTATTCGGCGGGCTGGATGCGCCCGGTCGCTCCCGGTGGTGGAATGCGGTCCTTGGCCACTTCGTCCGCCACCCAGAGGCTGTGGTGCTCCTTGGCCCAGTTGACGTCGACCTTGCCCGAGCCCATTGCATCAAAGGCGCCTTCCATGCCGATCGTGCCGATGTAAATGTGGGCGATGATCACGCACAGCAGGCCGAGCGCGATCACGGAGTGCCAGGTTACGGCGTATTGCATCTCCTGCACAGGCGACAGGCTGGTGGGCAGGCTGAAGCCGATGGCGTTGAGAGCGTGGAAGGTCTTCTCGAACAGGGAAATTTCAAAGGGCAAGAGCAGCGACAAGCCAGTCAACGACAGCGCCACGCCGCCCAGCATGATCATCCAGAACAGGATTTTCTGGCCGGCGTTGAACTTGTGCGCGGGCGGATGCGAGTGTTTGGAGAACAAGCCGCCCGCCTTCAGCAGCCAAACGACATCGCGCGGCGCGGGAAAATTGTGGCGCACCCAAAGCACGAAACTCAGCAGCAGGCCAGCCATGAAGGCGAACGCGACATAGGCGTGCATCAATTTGGCCGTTGACGCCAAAGAGGCGAAGGCCTGCTTGCCGAGCAGCGGAATGAGGAGATCGCGGCCGTAGAGCGCCATCAATCCAGTTGCGGCTTGCAGGAGGAAGGCCATGGCCATCAGCCAATGCGCGGTGCGCTCGAGATTTGTGAAGCGGGTGATGGTGGCGCCGGATGGACCGCTCTCGATCCTGATCCTGCCGCGACCCGCATAGAAGGCCGCCAGTGCCGCCAGCATCGCTGCCAGCGCATAGCCGCCCCAGCGCGGCAACGCATTGCGGCGCAGCTCGCTCCACTCGGTGCCATCGGCCTGGACAAGGATGCCGGCCTTGCGATCGGGAATCGATACGGTGCCGCGCGCGCCCTGGCGCAGCTTCTGCCACAGTTCGACATCGTAGTTGCCGCCGGCGCGGCTCGCTGCCGATGCATCGAGGGGCTGGGCAGCTGGTACGTCGGTTGGCGGTGCCGCCTGATTGACGGCATTGGCCGGTGGCCGAACACTTTGCGCAGTTGCCGTTTCGGCGGCTGCCAGGAAGATCGCGATTGCCAGCAGCAGAGCCGGCATCATTGCCCTCAATCCTGCCAGCGCCGGCCGCAGCAATGCCGCTGCTGTCCACCGCCACCTAATGGCTGGCGGGCTTGCCTTTGTCAGCTTCGGCGACGTTCCTATGAGTGACATTGCACCCTCCGTTTGGGGTGGGAGGTCAAGCCGGCTTCATGGCGATACGACCCGGTTCGCAGAGCGCCCCAGGTCCAGCGCACTATATGCCTCGAGCAGGTTCTTCACGCTGAACCGCTCAACACTTCTGCCGAACATGCTCTGGCCGCGCACACGAATTGACCGGCACACAAAGGGCGGCCGAAGCCGCCCCTTGCTGACACAGTCGATTTGCATGGCGCGGGCCATGACAGCTAGCCTTGTGGTCCAGGGTAGGCCTTGCCCCAACCCCAGGCGCCCGAGCCGAAGCCGCGGGCGACGATGCGCTCGCGGTAGATGTTGGACACCACGTCGCCATCACCCGCCAGCAACGCCTTGGTCGAGCACATCTCGGCGCACAACGGCAGCTTGCCCTCGGCAAGACGGTTGCGGCCGTACTTCTTGAACTCGGTGTCGGAATTGGCCTTCTCGGGGCCGCCGTTGCAGAAGGTGCACTTGTCCATCTTGCCGCGCGAACCGAAGTTCGACGCCTGCGGATACTGCGGCGCGCCGAACGGGCAGGCGTAGAAGCAGTAGCCGCAGCCGATGCACAGGTCCTTGTTATGGAGGACCACGCCTTCCGACGTCTGGTAGAAGCAATCGACCGGACAGACCGCCTTGCAGGGCGCGTCCGAGCAATGCATGCAGGCAACCGAGATCGAGCGCTCGCCCGGCTTGCCGTCATTGATGGTGACGACGCGCCTGCGGTTGATGCCCCAGGGAACCTCGTGCTCGTTCTTACAGGCGGTGACGCAGGCATTGCATTCGATGCAGCGCTCGGCGTCGCAGAGGAACTTCATACGTGCCATGGTTCAGGCCCTCCAGATCTTGCAGAGCGTTGTCTTGGTTTCCTGCATCTGGGTGACGCTATCGTACCCATAGGTCTGGGCCGTGTTGGTCGCCTCGCCCAGGACGTAGGGATCCGCGCCCTCCGGGTACTTGGACCGCAGGTCCTTGCCCTGGAAGTGGCCGCCGAAGTGGAACGGCATGAAGGCGACGCCGGTGCCGACACGCTCGGTGACCATTGCCATCACCTTCACCTTGCCCTTCTCCGGTCCCTCCACCCAGACCATTTCGCCGTCCCTGATGCCGAGATTGTTGGCATCCTTCGGATTGATCTCGACGAACATGTTCTGCTGCAGCTCGGCGAGCCACGGGTTGGCGCGCGACTCGTCGCCGCCGCCCTCGTACTCGACCAGGCGGCCGGACGTCAGGATGATCGGATAGTCCTTGGAGAAGTCGTTCTTCTGGATCGACTTGTAGAGCACCGGCAGGCGATGCAGACGGCGATCGTCGTGGGTCGGATACTTCTCGACGAGATCACGGCGTGGCGTGTAGAGCGGCTCGCGATGCAGCGGCACGGCATCGGGGAAGTTCCACACCACACAGCGCGCCTTTGCATTGCCGAATGGCGCGATGCCATGTTTGATGGCAACGCGCTGCAATCCACCGGAGAGGTCGGTCTTCCAGTTGACGGCCCCGAGCTTGTCAGGAGCGTCGCCACCGGCAACCTTGACGATGGACGCCTTCTCCTCCGGCGTGAGTTCACCTGCCCAGGTCAACTTGTCGAGCATGGCATAGGTCACTTCCGGATAGCCGTCCTCGATCTGCGAACCCGCCGGCCACGACCCAACGGCCAACATGTTGTCGGCGTCGGCATTGCCCTTAGCGAACTTCTCTGGCGCCTTGACTCCGAAGTTGGCGCGGAAGCAGAGGCCGCCGTCGGACACCGGCTTGGACGTGTCATAGAGGTTGGGTGTGCCGGGATGCTTCATCTTATCAGTGCCCCAGCATGGCCACGGCAGACCGTAGTACTCGCCGTCGCACGGACCGCCGTTGGCCTTCAGCGTCACCTTGTCGAAGGTGTGCTGGTTGGCCATGTGCAGCTTCATGCGCTCAGGCGACTGGCCGGTGTAGCCGATCGTCCACATGCCGCGATTGTATTCCCGGGTGATGTCCTCGACACTGGGCTCGTTCTTCTCGCTGACCTTGATGTTCTTGAACATCTCCTTCTCGAAGCCGAACTTCTTGGCAAACAGGTACATGATCTCATGATCGACCTTGGCCTCGAAGACCGGCTCGAAGACCTTCTCACGCCACTGCAGCGAGCGGTTCGACGCCGTGACGGAGCCGGAGGTCTCGTACTGGGTCGCCGCTGGCAGCAAGTAGACGCCGTCGGTGCGGTCGTGCATGACCGCGGATACCGTCGGATAGGGATCGACGACGACCAGCAGGTCGAGCTTCTCCATCGCCTTCTTCATGTCGGGGCCGCGGGTCTGCGAATTTGGTGCGTGACCCCAGAAGACCATGGCGCGCGTGTTGTCGGGCTGGGTGATGTTGGCCTTGTCCTCGAGCACGCCGTCGATCCAGCGCGATACGGGAATGCCGTTCTCCTCCATCATCAGAAGATCGGCGCCGTCCTTGCCCTTGCCAGGCAGCTTGGCGAAGCGTTCGGCAAGCCACTTGTAGTCGGTGTCCCAGACGCGTGCCCAGTGCTTCCAGCTGCCCGCGGCGAGGCCATAGTAGCCGGGCAGGCTGTCCATGGTGACGCCGAAGTCGGTGGCGCCCTGGACGTTGTCGTGGCCGCGGAAGATGTTGGTGCCGCCGCCGGCGGTGCCCATGTTGCCCAGCGCCAGCTGCAGGATAGAGTAGGCGCGGACGTTGGCATTACCGATGGTGTGCTGGGTGCCGCCCATGCACCAGATGACGGTGCCCGGCCGGTTGGTTGCAAGTGTCTTGGCGACGCGATGCAACTGCGCGCCGGGAACGCCGGTGACCTTCTGGGTCTCCTCGGGCGTCCACTTCTTCACCTCCTCGCGCACGTTGTCCATGCCCCACACGCGCTTGCGGATGAACTCCTTGTCCTCCCAGCCGTTCTCGAAGATATGCCAGAGGATGCCCCAGACCAGTGCGACGTCGGTGCCGGGGCGGAATCGAACGTATTCGCTGGCGTGTGCGGCAGTGCGCGTGAAGCGAGGGTCGCAGACGATCAGCGGCGCGTTGTTCTGCTCCTTGCACTTCAAGATGTGCATCAGCGAGACCGGATGTGCCTCGGCCGGGTTGCCGCCGATGAGGAAGATCGCCTTCGACAGCATGATGTCGTTGTAGGAGTTCGTCATGGCGCCGTAGCCCCAGGTGTTTGCAACACCTGCGACCGTGGTCGAGTGACAAATGCGCGCCTGATGGTCGACGTTGTTGGTGCCCCAGTAGGCGGCAAACTTGCGGAACAGGTAGGCCTGCTCGTTGGAGTGCTTGGCCGAGCCCAGCCAGTAGACCGAATCCGGTCCAGACTTCTGGCGGATCTCGAGCATCTTGTCGCCGATCTCGCCCACCGCAGTGTCCCAGGAGATGCGCGTCCATTTACCGCCGACGAGCTTCATCGGATACTTGAGGCGCCGCTCGCCGTGCGCGTGCTCGCGCACCGAGGCGCCCTTGGCGCAGTGCGCCCCCAAGTTGAAGGGGCTGTCGAAGCCCGGCTCCTGGCCGATCCAGACGCCGTTCTGCACCTCGGCGATGACCGTGCAGCCGACCGAACAGTGGGTGCAGATCGACTTCTTGATGTCGACCTTGGCACCGGCAGGTGTCGGAGCTGCAGCCTCAGCAGGTCTGACACGACCACCCGCGAATGCGGAGGCGGCGGCGATGCCGCCTACTGCGAGGCCCGAGTTGCGCAGGAACGAGCGGCGGTCCACCGTTCCCATCGCACTGTGCTCGCGCACCGCCGCGGAGAGGCGATTGCCTGTCGCGGCCTTACTGACTTTCTTCTTGAGCATCTTTTTCTCCATGTCCCGCGCAGCCGGTCAAGGCACAGATCGGCGCCTCGACCGCGACGCGGCGCAACGGGTTAGATGAATTTGGCGAGCTCATAGTAGCGCTTGACGTGGTCCGTCTCGCGGTAGCCGTCAGAAGAGTTGGTGTCGGATTGCGTGGCCGCTTGGGCGGGCACCACGGCGGATGCAGCGGCGGCACCGGTGCCGACGACGCCAGCTCCCGCCAGCTTCAGAAAGCTGCGGCGGTCGGCGACGGCCGGCTTACCTTTCGATTGCTTCATCGTTCCTTCCTCCATTGCGCCGCCCTTAAGCGGCGGCTTCATCTTTCATTCATTCGAATTTCACGCTTGGCCGGATCTGAGCCGAGACGTGATGGACGCAGTATTCATGTGAGTTTGAACGCGTGGCTCTCCACCTCCATGAACATCACTCCCAGCGCGCCAAGTGACGCGTAGAACTCCGAGGTCTTGTCGAGCGCCAGGTCGCGGAAGAAATGGCCGGCCCACGATGCGACGTGGTTGTCGAAGAAGCGCTGCTCGGCAACTTTGGCGAGCGGGCCGAAATCGCCGGCAATGAGACCGGCCATCATCTCCAGTACCGAGGCGATGTGATCCTCCGGATCGGAAACGTCATCGCTGCGGGCAATGCCCATTTCGGCCATGTCCTGGCGCAGGCGGGCGAGCGGCTTTTCATGCAGAAATCCGGTCAGGTAGTAGGAGCCAAAGGGCACGAGAAGGCCGCGTCCCAAACCGATGAAGAGCGTCTGATAGGCCGCCTGCTCGCTTGCCTCATCGGTGCCGCGGGCCGCTTCGGCGACGTTCTGAACGGCTTGGCCGAGCGGCGTGTCGGGCGCGCCGCTGAGCCCAGCGGCAATCCGCAAGTCTTCTGCTGTCGGGGCCGCCGTCAGGAAACGGGCAAGCAGACGGTAATGCATGGCCCGCAGGCCATCCTCTTCAGGGCTCGCCAAGGTTGTATCCACCCTGCCGGCTGCGTTTTCCATAGATTGCGCGTGGCGCACGCGACCGCCTCCCAGACCGGCTTTCTCAGCTCTTGTATACCAGCCAGTCTGCACCGGCTCGTTTGTGCTCGCAAGATTGTCGCAGCCTGCCAAGTGATCAAATCGCAATATTTTGTTCGGCATCACCAACCTGCAAATTTTCATCAATATTTGGTTTTGATCTCTAGTACGCCACTATTTCGTATTTGGAACGTGTTTTTTCATATTTTTGCATGCATTCGCCCACGCGATGCCGCCCGAATGGCTTGTTGTGTGCCGCTTTCAAACGTTTATCGTCCGCATTGCAGATCTATATCCACTACGGCACAGCTGGGCTCGGCCAGCAGCGGCCGACGAAATTCATCGTGACGAGCAATGCAATGACTGATGCGGCAGGCGGCGCCATCTCGGGCCTCAAGACATCGAAAGACGGCCAGCAATCGCGGGCGCTGATCGACCCGTTCAACCGCGCCGTCACCTACCTGCGCGTATCGGTGACCGACCGCTGTGACTTCCGTTGCGTCTACTGCATGTCGGAGCACATGACGTTCCTGCCCAAGCGCGATCTGCTGACACTGGAAGAACTCGACCGGCTGTGCTCAGCATTCGTCACCAAGGGTGTGAGGAAGCTGCGCATCACCGGCGGCGAGCCGCTCGTGCGCAAGAACATCATGTGGCTGTTCAAGGCGCTGTCGCGTCATCTCGACAGCGGCGCGCTCGAAGAGTTGACGCTGACGACGAATGCCAGCCAGCTGCCGCGCTACGCCGCCGAACTCAAGGCATGCGGTGTTAAGCGCATCAACATCTCGCTCGACACGCTTAAGCCCGACCGCTTCCAGGCAATCACCCGTTGGGGCGACTACGATGCGGTGATGCGTGGCATCGAGGCCGCGGAAAACGCCGGGCTCAAAATCAAGTTCAATGCTGTCGCGCTCAAGGGCATCAACGAAGACGAGATCGAGGACATGGTGCGGTGGGCGCACGCGCGCGGTGCCGACCTCACCTTGATCGAGACGATGCCGCTGGGCGAGATCGACGGCGACCGCACCGACCAGTATTTGCCGCTGTCGATCGTGAGAGCGCGGTTGATGGACCGCTTCACGCTCGAGGATATCCCGTACCGCACGGGCGGGCCTGCACGCTACGTATCGGTCAAAGAGACCGGCGGGCGGATCGGCTTCATCACGCCGATGACCCACAACTTCTGTGAAAGCTGCAATCGCGTGCGGCTGACATGCACCGGAACGCTCTACATGTGCCTGGGACGGGAGGATGCGGCCGACCTGCGCGCGGCGCTGAGATCGAGCGCGGATGACACTGCGCTCATCAGTGCGATCGAGGCGGCCATCGCGCGCAAGCCCAAGGGCCACGACTTCGTCATCGACCGGCAAAGCAAGAGGCCGGCTGTCGGGCGGCATATGAGCGTTACCGGCGGCTGAGGCAACCGTGTGCCCCAACCTTCCGACATCGCGCCACGATCATCGCACGCAATTTGATGTGGCGATCAGGCTCTAGCTGACGAGCAGCGCGCGGACGGAAGCACGCAACTGATCGAGCGTGAACGGCTTGTTCAACGTCGTCACGCGCCCCTGCGGTAATCCGTCGGCACGCTTCAGCTCTTCACCCAAGCCGGAGATCAGCAGCACCTTCATGTCGGGAATGCGAGCGGTAGCCCTGCTTGCCAGTGCCATGCCATCGAGGACCGGCATATCGAGGTCGCTGACGAGAAGATCAAACTTGGCCCGCTCGAGTTGCTGCAGGGCCTCCAAACCGTCCTCGACGCCAACGACCGCATGGCCTTCGGCGATCAGCGCGCGCGACACGAATTCGCGGAGTGCATCGTCGTCGTCCGCTAGCAATATCGCCGCCATGACCTATCCCTTCACCGTTCGATGCCGAGCCAATCGGCCGACCATCGCATCTTTGACCGCAGATCATCTCCGGGATGCGAGTCGCAACCCATTCTACCATTGAAACGAACTCGGGGACTCGATCAGCCAGCTAACTGCGGGCGACGATGCGGCCTACGTAAGGCAACTCGCGATAACGGTGTGCGACGTCCATGCCGTATCCGACCATGAACTCGTCTTCGCAGTCGAAAGCACGGAAATCAGCCGCGACGTTAACGGCGCGCGCGGTGTTCTTGTTGAGCAGGACGCAGGTTCTGATGGTCCGAGCCCCGCGGGCGGCGAGCAAATCCTTGGCAAAGGCGAGCGTGCGCCCCGAATCGAGCACATCATCGACCAGCAGCACATTGCGGCCCTGAACGTCCATCTCGACGTCGCGCAGGATGTCGACCGAACCGCGCGAAACTCGATTCTTGCGATAGCTCGAAAGAGTTATGAAATCGACCTCGGGCTCCATGCCAACGCGGTTGAGGGCGCGGATCAGGTCGGCGGCGAAGACGAAACTGCCCTTCAGGATGGCCACCACCAACAATGGCTCCAGGCGAGCGGCGGCAATCTCGCTGGCAAGCGCCTCCAGCCGTGTCGCAATCACGTCGGCGGGATAGACGATATCGACGGCTTCATATTCGCTTATGACATAGGACATTCGACGTCTGGTCACCTCCGTCCGCGCCTGTTATCCAGTACACATTTGGCTCTGCCACTTGCCAACGGCCTGCAACCCCGGCATCGAAACGATTATGGCTGCAGGCGCATTGCCAGCCGCCTGCTGCTGACGCACCGTTCGCGGGTCGTGTGCGAAGCGGTTATGGCACGGTCATGATTGCTACCTCACGAGCCCGCCACATTCCTGGCAGATTGATTGCCGCGGCATCCCGCCGATATAGGCGCCGCTCGTCCGAAACTCCAGTGTTGAAACGCGACCTTAACAGTGATCCGGCTCTCCAACGTTGCGCTCAAATACGATAGCGGTCCGGAGGTCATCTCCGAGGTGAGCTTTCATCTCAGGCCCGGCTCGTTCCACTTTCTGACTGGTCCTTCGGGCGCCGGCAAGACCTCGCTGTTGCGCCTGCTGTTCTTGTCACTGCATCCAACACGTGGCGAGATTCATATGTTCAACCAGAATGTTAGTCGAGTGACGACGCAAAAGCGGGCGCAGCTGAGGCGCCGCATCGGTATCGTCTTCCAGGATTTCCGGCTGCTCGACCACCTGACCACATGGGAGAACGTCGCGTTGCCGCTGCGCGTGATCGGCAAGCGCATGAACGACTATCGCGAGGATGTCACCGACCTTTTGCAGTGGGTCGGGCTCGGGCACCGAATGCACGCCTATCCGTCGATCCTGTCGGGCGGCGAGAAGCAACGCGCGGCGATCGCACGTGCCGTCATCGGCAAGCCGGAGCTGCTGCTCGCCGACGAGCCGACCGGCAACGTCGATCCACAGATGGCGCGGCGCCTGCTGCGGCTGTTCATCGAGCTCAACAGGCTCGGCACCTCTGTGCTGATTGCGACCCACGATCATCAACTCATGCGGCAGTTCAAGGCGCCGCGGCTGGAGCTGCACGAGGGCCATGTCCGTATCGTCTGACAGACCTACGGGCCGCCCGATGCCTGGTCCGGGCGGCCGCGCGAGTTCCTATGACACCTATGACGACGTCGTCACAGGGCCGGTGACGCTTTCGCCAGAGCGGCGTGGGGCGATGCCGATGCCCGACCCGCGCGGCGGCAACAACGGCGCGGGCGATGCTGCCGCAAGCGAGCGCAAGAGCGGTCACGCCGCAATCGTGCCGCCCGATTCGGTCGCGGGCAGTTCGCTGACTCTGGTGATCTCGATCATGTGCTTCTTCGCCTGCCTCACGGCCGGCGCCTGGTACATGATGAACCAGTCGGCCGATGCCTGGCTCAAGGACATTGCCAGCGAGGTTACGGTTCAGGTGGAACCGCGCAAGGGCACCGAAACGGCGCAAGTGGCAAACGATGTCGCGGGCTTCCTGAGAAAAGAAACGGGGATCGTATCGGTCAAGATCCTGCCCGATGAGCAGTCGCGCACGCTGCTGGAGCCTTGGCTGGGCACTTCGTCGGCATTGAAATCGCTGCCGGTGCCGCTGCTGATCGCCATCGAACTCGACCGTTCAACACCGCCGGACCTGACGCAGGTCAACCAACGCCTGTCGCAATCCTTCAAGGGCGTCTCGCTCGACGACCACCGGCAATGGCAGCGACAGATCCGCACCGTGACACGCTCGTTCGCTCTGGGCGGCCTTGCCGTGCTCGCGCTCGTTGCCGCCGCGACCATGGCCATCATCGTGTCGGCGACCAAGAGCTCGATGGCATCGAACCGCGAGATCGTCGAGGTTCTGCATTTCGTCGGCGCGACCGACCGGTTCATCGCGCGGGAGTTCGAGAAACACTTCCTGCGGCTAGGGATCAGGGCCGGGCTGCTCGGAGCCATTACCGCGATGGCGGTGTTCCTGGCCGTTCCATGGATCGTGCAATTGATGGGCGGCGGGGCCGTAACGCTGGCGGAGATGCACCGTCTGATCGGCGCTGGCACGCTCGACACGGCCGGCTATATCCTGCTGCTGATCGTCGTCGTCATCATTGCTTCCTTGTGCATGGTGACCTCAAGATTGGGCGTCTACAGAATCCTCAATACGCGCGACTGACGGGTTTGCTGAGACGCCGCATGCGGCCGATGTCTCGTCTGAGCCAAGTCACCCAACCCGGCGTAAAACAGCATCAATCTGCTAGGCATATCGCGACTTTCCCTGGGAAAGTGTTGTCATCCCGGGGCACAAATCGGCTAAGGTACAACTGCGTTTTTTCTAGAGGCCCGGCACGGTGCCGCGGTGCGCGGTCCGCCACCTCTCCGGATTGCTTCGTGACGGCATGAGAACGACCGGCAAAGCCCTGATCATGTTCTTCGGCATCACCGCGATGCTGTTGCTGCTCGGTTTTTTTGTGT
>JBGANK010000068.1:0-16676 GCA_044222395.1 Hyphomicrobiaceae bacterium
CCCAAAGAGCGCTGAGCGTAGCGGCCGGGTCATTGTCATGATCCGGCCGTTGCGCTTTGATACTGGCCTCCGAGGTGAGGAGAGCTTGGGATGGACCGCCGCGATTTCTTGAAGTCAACGAGTGCGGCCGCGCTTGCCGCTGGCACCGCGACGGTGGCAGCCGCGCGCGCGGCGAAGGCGGCTGACGACGCGCAGGCTTTGGCCGCGCCTGCTGTCGTGCCGCAACGACGCGAATTGCGGATGGTGAGCCTGTGGCCGGATGCGGTGACAGGCCCTGGCGATCACGTGCGCCGCCTTGCCAAGCGCATCGAAGCCGCCACCGATCAACGCTGGGTGATCGAGATCGCGGACGCGCCAGCCGTTGGTGCGGATGCGTTCAAGGCGGTGATGACGGGCGAAGCCGATCTTTACGTCGGCCACGAGCACGCACACCGCGAACTCAATCCCGCCTTCTCATATTTCGCCGGGCTACCATGCCGCACCGGCATGCACATCGACGGCTTGAACGCCTGGCTCGTCGCGGCGGGCGGGCAGGAGCTGTGGGACGAGCTTGCGGGCGAGTTCAACATGAAGGGGCTTTTGATCGGACATTCGGGAACCGCGAAGGGACTTTACACACGCGAGCCGATCCGCGTCCGCGGCGACTTCAAGGGCAAACGCATCGCCGCCGAGGGATTCGCCGCCGATGTTTTGAGGGCAGTCGACGCCACCGCTGCGACCGGTTTGGAATGTGTTTGGCAGTGCCATGATACCGTTCCAAGCTTGGATGGCGTCGACGCACTCCGTGTCGCTTCTCCAACGCCACAGTCGGGTGACTGGCGTCTGTCCGCTCTGGACAAGCCTTACTGTACGAACGTACCGATCAATGACAGCGGATGCGCTTTCACGCTGGGCCTGAGACGCAGTCTGTGGGACGGATTTTCCAACAGTGAGCGAATTGTTCTGACCGCACTCGCAAGCGAAGCTTTCAATGCCGACCAAGCCGAAGTGAGGGCCGCAGCGGTCGCCAGCATGCAGATTGCTGGATTATTCGTATTCTCACCAAGCGCACGCGCTCGCTCCAGGGCCGAAACTGCATCTCATCCGGCAGCGCGCATATCAAAGCAGCTCATCCGAATCGCCGAGACGATCGTCGCCGATGTCGCCGGGCACGACGAGCATTCGCGGCGCATCAATGCCAGCTACATGGCCTTCAAAGGCCCTCGCCCTACAGGCGTGATTGCTTGAACGGAAACCCTGGGTTCGCCTTTCCGCTGGCTGAACGCTGACCCGTCGCAACACACAACTGATTGGCAATGCTCAGAAATTCTCTCTGCTGCGCACGCCCGCCCGCATTCTCGAAAACATGCATGTCACCATCGAAATTCAGTTTTCGCGGGTTAAATGCCGCCAAACCCTTAATTTTCCGGCCCATTCGCGCTATTACCTGACGCGGACGGACGGTGTTCCTCGTGCGCGCGTCGCACATGTTGGTCCTTCCAAGAAAGAGCTCAAGACTCGGATACGGGAGACCCCAAGATGAGCAGCGAATACATTGATGACCTCAAGCGCTATGTTCCCGGCGCCAATCAGAAGGCCGTTGCCGGCATCGTCAAGCACCTCGGCATCGCGCTCAAGAGCAAGGACGCCTCCCTCGTCTCGTGCTCGAGCAAGGACGAGCTCGCCCGCGTGCGCGACAGCTGGTGCAAGAAGAAACTCGGCATCGAGGACGACAAGGCGAGCGACGCGGCCATCAAGGAAGTCTGCGAGAAGATGAAGGCCGACAAGCAGAAGCAGCGCGTCACGTTCTACTATCTTCTGGCAGAGAAGTTCGGCAAGCTGGACAAGCTCGGCGGCTGATCGCCTCACCGCAGACCGAAATCCCGGCAAACCCCGGCATCACGCCGGGGTTTTCCATTTCTGGCCTGTGCAATTGCGTGGCCCGGCGAAGCGTGACACGCTCATTGAGCTTGAGAAGGCGCGGCGCAGAATTGCTCGCGCGTCAAATGCCCAAGCCGGAGGCCACCGATGCAGCCGACGCCTCGGCTCAGCGACAAATTCGACCTCACCAAGCCCCAACAACTGCTCAACGGCATGCAGGCGATCGTGCGGCTGGTGCTGATGCAAAAGGCGCGCGATCGTGCTGCCGGACTGAATACCGCCGGCTACGTGACCGGCTACCGCGGCTCGCCGATCGCCACCTTGGAAACGGCTTTCGCGCTGGCGGGAGAGCGGGTGCCGCGCGCCGACATCGTGTTCCAGCCGGCGATCAACGAGGACCTCGCGGCCACCGCGCTGTGGGGCTCGCAGCAGGCCGAGCTCCGCGGCGAAGGGCGTTTCGACGGCGTGTTCGGCGTGTGGTACGGCAAGGGGCCGGGTGTCGACCGGTCAGGCGATGCGCTGCGCCATGCCAATCATTCCGGCACGTCCAAGCATGGCGGCGTCATCGCGCTGATGGGCGACGACCACATCTGCGAAAGCTCGACGTCGGCGCACCAGTCCGAGTTCGCGTTCGTCGATGCGATGATTCCGATTCTCAATCCGGCCGGCGTGCAGGACCTGATCGACCTTGGCATCTATGGCTTCGCGCTGTCGCGCTTCGCCGGCACCTGGGTCGGCATCAAATGCGTCAAGGACAACGTGGAAAGCACGGCGGTCGTCGATGCCGATCCTGATCGCATCACGGTCGCGCTGCCGTCTCACGCCGAATACCGGATGCCGCCCGGCGGCCTCAACATCCGTCTGGCCGATCCGCCGCTCGCCAAGGAAGCGCGCTGGCATGATCACAAGCGCGATGCGATCCACGCCTTCGTTCGGGCCAACAAGCTCGATCGTGTGATGCTGGATGGCGGTGCGGCGCCGCGCATCGGCATCATCGCCTCCGGCAAGAGCTATGCGGATACGCGCCAGGCGCTCGACATGCTGGGGTTGGATGAGGCTCGCGCAAATGCGCTTGGCCTCACGCTCTACAAGGTGGCGCTGGTGTGGCCGCTGGAGCCTGCCGAGCTCAAGCTGTTCGCTGCCGAACTCGACCTCGTCATCGTCGTGGAGGAAAAGCGCTCGTTGATCGAAACGCAGGTGAAGGAGCAGCTTTACGAGTTGCAGGAGCGACCGCGCGTGATCGGCAAGCGCGACGAGCACGGGCGGCCGCTGCTTCCCGAAACCGGCTCGCTCGATCCGCTCGCCATCGCCATTGCGATTGGCGAGCGGCTCAGCGCGGTATCAGGCGACGAAAATCTCAAGAGACGGACTAATGAGCTTATCGAAGCGCAGCAGCGCCGGCCCGTCGCTGCGGAAGCGATGCAGCGGCAGGCCTATTTCTGCGCCGGCTGTCCGCACAACACCTCGACACGCGTGCCGCACGGAGAGCGCGCCTACGCCGGCATCGGCTGCCACTACATGGTGCAGTGGATGGACCGCGATACCGAGGGTTTCACGCAGATGGGTGGAGAAGGCGCCAACTGGATCGGGGAGGCGCCGTTCTCGAAGCGACGCCACGTGTTCCAGAACATCGGTGATGGAACCTATGTGCATTCCGGCTCGCTCGCGATGCGCGCGGCGATCGCGTCGGGCGTGACGATGACCTACAAACTGTTGTTCAACGATGCCGTGGCGATGACCGGCGGGCAGCGGCTCGATGGCGGCATGACGCTGGAGGATATGGCCCGGCAGCTGGTCGCGGAAGGGGCGGCGCGCGTCGCCGTCGTCACCGATGCGCCGGAGAAATATCATTCCGGCTCGTTTCCAGCCGGCGTCGGCGTGCATCACCGGCACGACCTCGACAACGTGCAGAAGGAACTTTCTGAGGTCGGCGGCGTCAGCGTGCTCATCTACGACCAGACCTGCGCAGCGGAGCTGAGGCGGCGCAGAAAGCGCGGCACGGCGCCCGATCCCGGACGGCGCGTCGCCATCAATCACCTCGTGTGCGAAGGCTGCGGCGATTGCGGCATCGTCTCCAACTGCATTGCGATCACGCCGCGCGAGACCGAGTTCGGCCGCAAGCGCGCGATCGACCAGTCGGCCTGCAACAAGGACTTCTCGTGTCTCGATGGCCTGTGTCCGAGCTTCGTGACGCTGGAAGGTGCGCGCGTGCGGCAACGACCTGTGCGGCAAGCACCGAGCACCGAGATGCAGGCGCCCGAACCGAAGCGCACACCGCTAACGACGCCCATCGCCATTCTCGCGGCCGGGATCGGCGGCACCGGAGTCGTCACGATTACCGCGGTGCTTGGCCAGGCGGCGCATCTTGCCGGCATCGGCTTCGGCGCCATCGACGTCACGGGCATCGCGCAGAAGGGGGGACCGGTTGCGTGCCACATGCGGTTTGCCAAACAGCCGCAGGACATCCATGCAATCCGCATCGGCGTGGAGGGCGCTGACGTCGTGCTGGGCGGCGATCTCGTCGTGACGGCGTCCAACAAGGTTCTGGAGACCGTGGCGCCCGGGCGCACGCTCATGATAGTTTCGGAACACGCGGCTACGAGCGGTGCTTTCACGCGCGATCCGGATCTTGCGACACCGGTTGAGCAATTGCGCTCGGCCATCGTGCAGCGGGCCGGCGCCCGTGCGCCCGACATGCTCGATGTGCACGAGCTGGCCGTGAAGATGCTCGGCGATGCGATCTATGCCAACATGATCCTGGTGGGCTTCGCCTATCAGAAGGGGCTCGTGCCGGTCAGCTCGGAAACGATCGAAGCGGCGATCGCGATCAATGGCGTCGACGTTGCAGCGAACACGCAAGCGTTCCGGCTAGGGCGTCTCGCATGTCATGCGCCGGAGCAGCTGAAGGGCAATGAGAGTTGCAAAGATGGTGCACGCGCGGGTTCCAGCACTGAGGACACATTGCCGGCTCTGATCGACCGTCTCGCGGAAGACCTTGCCGCTTACCAGGATGCGGCGTTGGCCGCGCGCTATCGCAGGCGGGTCGAAGCCATCGCGCAGGCCGAGCAACGGAACTTGCCCGGCAGCCACGCGCTCGCAGAGGTGGCCGCGCGTGCCTATCACAAGCTCCTTGCGATCAAGGATGAGTACGAGGTGGCGCGGCTCTACAGTGATGGACGGTTCGCGCGGGACATCGCAGAGTATTTTGATGGCGTACGGGGGATGCACATCCATCTGGCACCGCCCCTCATCTCGCCGAACGATCCTGCAACGGGGCGGCCCGTCAAGCGCCGCTTCGGTCCGTGGGTGATGCCGATTCTCAAGGTATTGGCCAAGGGGAAGCGTCTGCGGGGAACGGCTTTCGATGTGTTCGGGCGCAGCCAAGATCGGCAAGCCGAGCGCCGGCTCATTGCGCTTTACGAGGCCGACCTCGAGCGAATTGCGGGCGCGTTGAACTCCGCAAGCCACGACGCCGCACTATCACTAGCCGCTTGGCCGCATGCTGTGCGCGGATTCGGCAGCGTCAGGGCGAAGTCGATCGAGGCTGCTGTGCAGCATCGGGAAGGCCTCGTCTGCAGTTTCGCGCAGGCTGTCCAGCGCAAACCGCGCCGAGCGGCGGAATAGGCTAACGGAAAGATCACCCGTTTACCGGCTCGCGGTCATCTGGCCGCGCAGCCAAGCCTCGACCTGCACGAGGCAGCGCTGACTATGGAGCAGCCGCAGCGTGTCATCGGCGGCGGGCAACGGCGTGATCGGCCGCAATCGGATGTCGTGCTTGGCGCCGTCCGGCATGACGACCGTATAGCGGCCGACCTCGGTGCCGACAGGTGCGGGCCACGCCGTGGTCGCGGAGCCAACCGCAAAGCTGGCCGGCGCGCGTGCATTGGACTGCATGTTGACGACGTTGACCTCGATTGGCCGTCCGGGCGCCGCGCGCAAGAGTTCCAGCGCCGCGCCTTTTTCGACGCAGACGTCGCCATCGCGCTCGAACGGCACGTGGCGCCAGGAGAACTGAACGGGTGCCGCGGGCACAACAGGCTTGGCTGCGCGGGTGTCCGCGGAGCCGGGCGGCTTGGGTGCCACCGAGCGGACGGCGCCCACCTGGGATTCGGAGGCGGACTTCTGAGTCGTGACCAGTTTCTTGACGTCGTTCCACAGGCCCTCGTTGCGTTGCTCGCCCTCAGTCAAGCTCGCGACCTTGACCTTGGCGGGGCCTTCAATCTCCTTGGTGCGGCCCGACGGCAGCATGACGCGCACGCGGGCGCCGGCCGGCACCTCGAACTGGCTCTTGTCGTCAAGCACGGTCCCGGACTTGAAAGCCGATGTGCTCGATCCGATAACGATGACTTCGGCCTGAGCGGACGCGAAAGGGTGAACCAGGACAAACCCAGCGGCCAGCAGCAGGATTCGACACCACGTTGCGGGTGGGCTGCACTCAGAAGTCAGCAACTTGGGTAGAGCATTCATGTTCACAGCCCGCACAGATCGGTCCATCTTGGTTCCCACGAAATTACCATCAAACGCGCCAGACCCATGACCGCATAGCCTGGGTCACCATGGCAGCGCCGAAAAACACGGCGACGATCGCCGCAACGGGCACAATGGCTCTGAATTGCCACAACACCAAGGCGCTGACGCCGACGACGGCGAATGTCCCTGCGGCGATCAGGACCGTCAACAGGAGGCGGCTACGGGCTGCGTACCAGCCGATGAGAGCGCCAAGGAACGCCGACATGGCGGCGAGCACGGAGACGCCTGCGGGCGGCAGGTCGGTCAAGGAGCGGCCGTCGAGCAGGCCTGCCAGTATCTGGGCGTGAACGGCCACCCCCAGCATGTCCTTGCCGTCCAGCGTCGACAGCGGCGTGGGGTGGCGGTCCTGTCCGGTGAGGTCGGCGCCAAGCAGCACGATGCGGCCGTTGAGCTGGTTTTCCAGCGCCCGCGACAAGGGGCCGTCAGGGTCGCGATCTGCGGCGAGAACCGCATCCGCATCGATCGACAGGAATGTGTCGCTGCCCGCCTGGGCAGATCGCAGCCATGGGATCGTGCGGCTTTGCGGGATCTCGCGCACACCGACACGGCGCGCAATCGCCTCTGCGAAACTCATCGTGAATGTCGAGCCCGGTGATGGTGCAGCGCGGTTCCTCACGACATGCGTCTGAGCCGCCTCGCGCACGTCGTAGCGAAGGTTGAAGAATCCGTGAGGCTGGCCGGCGCGCTCGAGAAACGAAGTCTGCCAGCCTCGGCGGCGTGCGTTGAGCGGCGATCGCTCGTCGGCGCCGCCGAGCACCACGGCCGCGCGGCTCAGCCTGAAGCGTTCCAATAGCTCGGTGTCCTTGGCCGGTTCGGTCGGCTGGTCGAAAAGGATATCGACGCCAATGACACGCGCGCCCAGGCCATCGAGCGCCTTGATGATGCGCGAAAGCAGGCCGCGATCGATCGGCGTGATGTAGGGCAGCTCGGCCAGCGTATCATCGGTGACGAGGACAAGGGCGATGCGCGGGTGCGGTGCGGCCGGACGGTCGGCGACCAACGCGACTTGGATGTCGTTCGAATACTCCAGCAGTTGCACAATCTGTTGTGGCATCCACCCCGGCGTCAGGATCCCGGCCGGCAATGCATCCGACAGCCGCGGCAGCATCAGCGCGGCGAGCACAGCCATTGTGCTCGCCATCGTCAAACCCAGGCGGCCGATCTTTGCGCGGTGCCTTTGCGGCTCTCCGATGTCGTGCCGTATTTCCTGCCTCGACACCCAGTCTCCCCCCAATCGTCAACTCGTGAACAAGACTTCCAGGATCAGCCAGCGAACCTGAGGTTGCTTCGTCCTTTCGACCGTGACCAAAACCGCCTGCGACCACTGGCCGCCGCAGCACAGACCGTTAGCCTCGTCGGTGACGCAACTGCGGCCCGAACGATTTTCCGCGGCTCAAATTGGCACGGCTGAGTTGCAGCGGCAAATCGCGCCCAGGTTAAGGGAAGCATTCGATTTTACTCGTTTCAGCGTTGGTGTAGCATCAAACTGGGATGGCGCATTAGTCAGGGGACTGCGCAAACTTGTCGTTTGAGCCTGCAACCGTGTGCCGGTCGTATGATCGGCGTTTGCGGAGTTTTTCTGTCCGCGACGCAAGGTTGCAGGAACTGGTAAGATCGGTATCAGGCACTCTCGAGGATCAAGCACCGCACGGGCAGCACAAACCGCCAGCGGTCGTCAGGCTGGTAGCGCGCGACCTTGCATCGGGGAGCGACTTCCGCGAAACGCCCGCTGGCCATCTGAGCTTCCGAGCGGAAGCGAGCCCGTCGCTATGGTGACGATGACAGGAAAAGAGGCAGCACCATGGACGCAACCTCTCTCGATCAGCTTCGCTCAGCCGCCCAGGCGCGACATGGGCAGGACGAGAAGATGGAGCAAATTCGCGACCTGCTCATGGGGGACGTGGTGCGCCAGACCGAGCGACGCCTGTCCGCGATCGAGGCTCGTCTCAACGACCTGGAGTCGACCGTGGGAAGCCGCCTGTCGGCCTTGCATGCGCGGCTGGAGGCAATGGCAGGCGAAGTTGGAGCTCAGCGGAGATCGGCGTTTGAGGAGCTTTCAAAGAGCGTGTCGGAGCTTGGCGAGCAGATTCGCAGGATTGCGCGCGAGTAGACCGGTGAACGCTCAGTATCATTTCGGGAGACGTGTTTGATGTCCGGCGGCACGGCTTCTCACGACGTATCGAAGCTCAAGGAACTGCTGTTCGACAGCGAGGTGGAGCGGCTCGCCGACCTGTCGCGGCGGCTCGAAGCGCTCGGCATGGGCCAGGACGAACTCCGCGCCCTGCTGGCCGAGCGCAAGGCCTACGAAGAGGGTGCGCGGGCGGAGTTGTCGCGGCGCCTCGACGCAGTGCATGACCGCGCTGGTTCCGACGAAAAGCTGACCCGCTCGGTGGCTGGCGTGCTCGATCGCGCCATCGAGCGCGCGGAGGCCGAACACCATGATCAGATGCGAGAGGCGCTGGCGCCGATCATGGTCAAGACGGTCAAGACCGAGATCATGAACAGCCAGGACGCCCTGGTCGAGGCGCTCTACCCGATGACCGGCCAAATGGTGAAGGCCTACGTGGCGAGTGCCATGAAGGACCTCATCAACCAGGTCAACCGGAGGCTCGAAAGCAACCCGCTGATGCTGAGGCTGAAGAGCCTGACGACGGGCCGCTCGATGGCTGAGCTCGCGCTGGCGGAAAGCCAGAAGCTCAAGGTCGAGGATCTGTTGCTGGTGCGGCGCGGCAATGGCGAACTCATCGCGCGGTGGCCCGAAACACCGGGGCACGACAACCAGGATCACGTGCTTGGCGGCGTGCTTTCGGCGATCAACTCGTTCGCGACTGAGGCAATGCATTCCGAGGAGAGCGCGCTGCGCCAGATCGACATGGGCGCCTCGCAGCTCTACCTGCGCAGTTCGCCGGCCTTCCTGCTGGCAGCGAAATGCTCGGGCACCGCCGCTGCCTCGGTCGAGCAGATCATCGACGACGAGTTCCTGGCGACGGTTTCGGACCTGCATGGCGACGAGAATCCGGGAGAGCGCGCGCAGGCGGGCTTGCGCAAGCTCGGCCCGCGCCTCGGACAGCGCATCTCGGAACAGTACGATGCGCTCGATACGCCAGCGCTCGGCATCAGCCCGGTCAAAATCCTCGCCCTGCTGATCGGCCTTCCGCTGGCCGCGTGGCTGGCGTGGTCGACCTACGTCACCTATGAGACGAACAGAGTGCGTGAGACGGCGCGACACGTCATCGAGACCAGCGCCGAGATCCGCGGCTATCCGACCACGCTGGCGGTTCAACCGCGCGGACGATCGCTGACGCTTTCGGGACTCGCACCCAATGACACTTCGGTGAAGACGCTGCTCGACCGGCTCGCGGCGGCGCTGCCGGGAACCGCGATCGACAGTCACCTTACGGTGGTGCCGCAAGGTGCGCGCGACTCCTCGCCTGACATCGCATTACTGCGCGGCCAGATCGCCGAGCTCAATCGCGACATCCCCCGACGCGCGGCAATGCGCTCTCTACTGGTCGCGCGCCAGGGGCTGGCGGAGGCCGATACGCATCTGCAGCGCCTCTCGACACTGGGCAAAGCGTCCGACAACCCGGCGACAGCGCAATTAGCGGCAACCGGCGCGGAGACGCTGACGCCGCTGCGTCAGGCGATCAGCGCGGTGGCAGCAGCCGACAAGGACCTTTCCGCCGGAACGCCTGATGCGGCGCAGGCGGGCGAGATCGGCAAATCGCTGACAGAGCGTGCCGACGCGCTCGATGCGGCCGTCAACAAGCTGGCGCGCCAAGCGACGCTGGTTGGCGTGTCCAATGCACCGGCCGGGGCTGCGGTGACCGCGCCGACCGCAGGCGAGGAGCAGCCGCCCTATGTGGTGGGTGCAGAGCGCCTGGCGGTGCTCGGGCAGCGACTTCAGCTGATCACGGTGGCGCTGGTGCAGGCGGAGATCACGCGTGCGGGCATTCCAAAGCCGCCGCCACCGCCGCCGCCGCCAGTCATTCCGGGGCCGACGCCGCTTGACCGGCTGACCCAGTTCATCAAGTCGAACGCAATCTTTTTCGGCGACTCGATCGACTACCGCGACGGGAAGATGGCCGAGGCGCAGCTCGATGCGCTGGCTGTGCTGATCCGCGACGCGGACGTCCTGGTGCGCGTCGTTGGATACACGGACGAGCGCGGCACCGTGACCCGCAATTCGTCGCTGTCGCAGCTGCGCGCCGACAAGGTGCGCGATGCGCTTCTCGCTCGCGGGGTTCGCACAACCAGCCTGGTGGCCGTCGGGCGCCTGTCGTCGAGCGATATCTCACCGACAATGGGACCCCAGAGCCCAAATCGCCGCGTCGAGTTCGAACTTGGATTCAAAGGTGAAGCGGGTCCATGAGTGCTCGCAAGATCATGCTGCTGGGCGAGATCGGCGTGGGCAAGTCATCGCTGGCAAAACGCCTGGTGTTCGATCGGTTCGACACGGACTACAAGCCGACGCTGGGCGTCGATGTCTACAGCTACGAGGTTCCGGCTTCGGACCGCCATCAGGCGATGACCTTGATCATATGGGATACCGACGGCAATTTCGGCGAGTCGCTGTTCCGGCACGTCTACATGAAGGAAGCTGCGGGCGCGTTCATCATCGGTGACGTCACTCGTCGCGCGACCTTGGATACCATGCTGCAGCTGTCGAAGGGCTTTCGCGAACAGTTCCCCGGCCGCTACTCGGCACTCATCGTCAACAAGATGGACCTGTTCGAGGACGACCAACGTGGGCTTCCGGGCGCCCTGCAGTCTGGAAAGACGGGCGTCTTCCACACATCCGCCCTGACGGGGGAGAATGTGAAGCTTGCCTTCCACGAGGCGGCAGCGACCATCCAGAGGCGCGGACTTTGAAAAGGAACCCGGTTTGAACGACCGCGCAAGGAGCATAGTCGAAGCGGACCCAGCGTCGTCCCCCAGTCCGCTGCTCACCGCCGGCCAGCTGCTGGCGGAGCGCGGTGTCTACGGCCTCGTGTGGTTCGGAGACGATTTCGTCGTCGAAGCGCGCTATGGGCGGATGGCGTCGTTCATCGAGGTCGGCGAGCCGCTCCTGGAACAGTGCCTGCCGTTGATCGGGCTCGACGATGAGATCCGCGCGCTCAAGCAGGTTCCAGGCGCCGTGATCGACCTGCCTGCCGTACTCATCGCCACACAAGACAATTCGCTGCCGCGTCTCAACATGACCGTCTTTTGGTACGCGGAGGGCAAGCAATTCGTCATGCTGCTGGCGCGCGCAACCTCGCGATCCGACGTCGAAGTCGAGCTGTCCAAGCACATGCGAGCCCGTTTGATCGCCGAGGCCGAAGTGGCGGAGAAATCGCGCGAGTTGACGCGCGCCAATGCGGAATTGGCACGCGCCAACCGCGACCTGGAGGACTTCGCCGCGATCATATCGCATGACCTCAAGTCGCCACTGAGGGCGCTGCGTTACGCGACGGACGACCTGGCGCAGTCGGTCGACGCAGGAGATATTGACGCGGCGCGGGCGCGAATTGCCGAGATCGGCGAGCGGACCATGCGGATTTCGGGCATGATGACGTCGCTGCTCGACTATGCCAGCGTCGGGCGGAAATCGGTGATCGCCGAGTCCGTGGAGACGCGCCAGGTGGTTGAGGACGTGGTGCGCTCCTTGGCCGTGCCGCCCGGTTTCCAAATCGAGATTGCTGGCACCTGGCCGGCGCTGAACACCGTAAGAGCCGCGCTCGATCTCGTCTTACGCAATCTCGTACAGAACGCCATCGTCCACCACGACCGAGACCACGGGCAGATCAGGATCGATGCACGGGATGAGCGCAAGTCCGTCGTCATCAGCATTACAGACGATGGCCCCGGCATCGATCCCGCGTTTCACGAGGCAATCCTGTTGCCGTTCCGGACGGTCAATCAGAAATCCGGATCGACGGGTATGGGACTTGCGTTCGTCAACCGCACCATCGAGACGATCGGCGGGCGCCTGCAGATAAAGTCCGATCCGGCGCAGAAGCGCGGCACCACGTTCCGCCTGACTTGGCCAAAGGTCGTCAAAGGCTGATCTGGGGAGCATACGCCTTCCAACGGGTTTGGTGATTGGCGTTCAGCGTGGTCTTTGGGGCGATTGCGGTCGTTTGCAGTGCCAGAGCTTACTTGAGGGCATGCGCCAATGCACAACTCGGCCGCTCAGCGGGAGCAGGGCTTGCCACAAATTGCCCACCTCGGTCGAGCGATCGGCACGGCCAGTATTCACTGTATAATTGTCCTGACCAATCGCCTAATCTCTGGCTGTGATACTCGATAAGGCAAGATATTCGACATCGCGCTGGCCACGCCCGAGAGCAGAAGATTGCTTCTCACTGCAAAGATCGCTAATTGCAGACAAAAAAATGTTCAGATCTAGGGATCGGAATTTCCAGGATGCCAGGTGGGTCGAAGAAATCGGGTGGCGACTATCTGACCAAGCGAAGCGGGGTCACGAAGTCGCGCGCCGAACTGCCCATGCTCAAGGATATCTTGATCGTCGAAGATGAGAATTTCGACGCCGACCGGCTGAAGGCGACATTGCACCTGATGTTCGGCTACGACGTCCAGATCCGTCGCGCGGCAACGCTTGGGCGGGCGCTCGACGAGGTGATCGCGCGCCGCCCGGAAATCGTGTTTCTCGACGACGTCCTGAAGCCGAGCGACAATGCCGCGCAGACTCTGCCATTCCTGCGGCGCGCGGGCTACGAAGGGCCGGTGGTCGTGGTGTCGGGTCAGGTGACGCGGCAGCGCAAGTCGCTGCTTCTGGATGCCGGGGCGATCGATGTCATTCACAAGGACGACGTCGACAGTGTGCGCGTTGCCGAAGCGCTGCACCGCGTGTTCGACAAATCACACAAGGCCTGAGACCCGCGTCGAGGCCGTGACCTCATGCGTTTTACTCTCCCCGTCCCTTGACGAAGACGCGGCGCCTGGCGTGTGTCTCGGCAACGATGTGATCGTACACGGCGCGCAGCGGCGCGGCCCGGGCAACGTCGGCGTGCGTGACGATCCAATAGGTGCGCATGATGCGCACCGCGGGCAAAACCAGTTGCAGGCCTTCGCTCTGTTCCACCGCATAGTCGTGCAATAGCCCAATTCCCATACCGCTGCGCACGGCCTCGATCTGACCCAACACGCTGGCACAGCCAAAGATGCGCGCGCTGCCGAGGCCCAACTCGGCGCGCACATCGAGCGATGGGGCAAACAGAAGGTCGGGCACGTAGGAGACGTGGCGATGCCGGGCCAGGTCGTTGCGGCTGCGCAAAGGGGGCGATTTCGCAAGATAGGCGCGGGAGGCGTAGAGCGAGAGCGAATAGTCGGTCAATTTGCGCACCTTGAGCCGGCCTTGGGTCGGACGGCCAACGGTGATGGCGAGATCGACTTCGCGACGTGATACCGAGAACGAGCGCGGCAGCGGCACAAGCTCGACGTCGAGGTGCGGGTTGGCTTCGATGAGCGGAACGAAGTGTGAAGCGAGGAAGAGCGTGCCGAAGCCATCGGGGGCGCCGACACGCACGCGACCCTCGATGGCGCCCTCGGCGCTGGAGAGCTGCGATTCCAGGCGCAGAACTTCCGCCTCGATGCGCTCGGCGCGCTCGATCAGCTCGGTGCCAGCGGCAGTCGGGATCGAGCCCGTCGTCATGCGGTCGAACAAGCGCGCGCCAAGGCTCTTTTCCAACATGCCTATGCGGCGCGTCACCGTCGCCTGATCGAGCCCCAAGCGGCGTGCCGCGCCCAGGAATTGGCCAGCGCGGGCCACCGCCAGAAATACTCGGAGCTGGTCCCAGTCGAGATCGTTCCTGATTTTTCGCATAGCTGAATAGGGATTTACTGGAATTGATGCAGATCGTCAAAGGCGGCAGGACTTGATCGCGAGCACATGAGGCTGAGCGGCGCAGTTCCCGTGCTCCACAGGGCGCGCGAAGTCGGTTGGGCGCAGCCGCTCCCACTGTTGAGCCCGTGACGAAGCCTAGCCGCCGGTGACGAGGAAGCACGAATGGCAACGGAACTGACGCATTTCATCGGCGGCAGTCGTGTCGCGGCGACATCAGGCCGGTTCGCCGACGTCTACATGCCGATGACGGGCGAGGTGACGGCACGGGTCGGCCTTGGCAGCGTTGCCGATGTGCGCGCCGCCGTTGCCAATGCCAAGGCCGCGCAACCAGACTGGGCCGCCACCAATCCGCAGCGGCGTGCGCGCGTCATGATGAAGTTCGTCGAGCTCTTGAACCGCGACATGAGCAAGCTCGCCGATGCGCTGGCGCGCGAGCATGGCAAGGTGATTGCCGATGCCGAAGGTGACATCCAGCGCGGGCTCGAGGTGGCGGAGTTCGCGATCGGCGTGCCGCAGCTGATGAAGGGCGAATATACCGAAGGTGCTGGTCCCGGCATCGACATCTATTCGATGCGCCAGCCGCTCGGCGTGGTGGCCGGCATCACGCCGTTCAACTTCCCGGCCATGATCCCGCTGTGGAAGTCTGCACCAGCGATCGCGTGCGGCAATGCCTTCATCCTCAAGCCGTCGGAGCGCACGCCAACGGTGCCGCTGATGCTGGCCGATCTGTTCATCGAAGCGGGTCTGCCGCCGGGGATCTTCAACGTGGTCAACGGCGACAAGGACGCGGTCGATGCCATCCTCGATGATCCCGACATCATGGCGGTGGGATTCGTCGGCTCATCGGACATTGCGCACTACGTCTATGCGCAAGGCGCCGCGCACGGCAAGCGCGTGCAGTGTTTCGGCGGCGCCAAGAACCACATGATCATCCTGCCCGATGCCGACATGGACATGACGGTCGACGCTCTGATCGGTGCCGGCTACGGCTCGGGTGGCGAGCGGTGCATGGCGATTTCCGTCGCGGTGCCTGTCGGCGAGGAGACGGCCGAACGGCTGATGGAAAGGCTGGTGCCGCGCGTCGAAGGACTGAAAGTCGGTCCTTCGACATCGGTCGATGCCGATTTCGGTCCGCTGGTGACGCGCCAGCATCTGGAGAAGGTCAAGGGCTACATCGATGTTGGTGTCGCGGAGGGCGCCAAGCTGGTGGTCGATGGCCGCGGCTTCCGCATGCAGGGATATGAAGGCGGGTTCTATCTCGGCGGATCGCTGTTCGATCACGTCAGGACGGACATGCGGATCTACAAGGAAGAGATCTTCGGTCCGGTGCTTTCAGTGGTCCGGGCCGACAGCTATGATGTCGCGCTCAAAATGGCGAACGATCACGTTTACGGCAACGGCGTCGCAATATTCACGCGCGACGGTGATGCGGCGCGCGATTTTGTTGCGAAGGTTAATGTCGGCATGGTCGGCGTGAATGTGCCGATACCTGTGCCGCTCGCCTACTACACGTTTGGGGGTTGGAAGCGCTCAGGATTTGGCGATCTCAATCAGCATGGCCCCGACGCGATACGGTTCTACACGAAGACCAAGACCGTGACGTCGCGATGGCCTTCGGGCACGCGAAAAGGTGCGGAGTTTTCGATCCCGACAATGAAGTAGGTGCGCCGCAGCGGAGACTCTGCGCCACATATGATCTATCCTCGTCACGTCCTGGGACTGCACACTGCTGCGCGCAACGGCGAGCGGTCGCAATTGCCAGCGACTAAAGTCGTGCAAATGGCCGGAAATCGGCCTGGATTCATGCGGTCAGCTGTCGCAGCGACGGGAGGCGCCCTTTTTAATCACCGTCATGCGTGGTCAATGAGAGGTATGAGCATGACAAGAAAATCATCAACGGGGGTTACCATGTTCCGAATTGGCCTAGCAGCCCTTGTCATCATTGCTGCCACGCCGGTGACGGCTGAGGACAAATTCGATCTTCCGCCAGAGGTGACGCCTGCACTGCGGGCCGCATGCGAGGGCGACGTGCGTCGGCTTTGCATCGGCGAGAAACCGACCGTCTCGAAGGTCAAGCGTTGTGTCGCTGAGAAATTCTTCCAGCTCGGCAAGCGCTGCCAGAACGAAATCAAGTCAGCAGGATTGATGTAAGCCCCGCACGGCACGGTCGTACTAGGCCCAAGTCTGCAATGAAGCCGCCGGAAGCGTCAGCTTCCGGCGAAATTCGTGTTGTCAAAGTCCACATGATGCCAGTCGTCACGGTCAAGGTCAGCATTCGCTGGCGCAGCCGTGACGCACACGAGAGCCATAGCCTGTGTCGTTCCGAACACCCCACGCCTGTCCGGTTCGCGATGAGGCACCGATCAGGCGCCGTTTCGCCTCTCCACCTAAGGGAGAGGCCGGCGCGGCCGGAGCGTCGAGAAATGCGTGAAAACAT
>JBGANK010000069.1:0-15957 GCA_044222395.1 Hyphomicrobiaceae bacterium
CCACTTCTCCCTTGAAACGCCGCGGCCTGCTGATCGTGCTGTCCTCGCCATCGGGCGCTGGCAAGACCACGCTCGCCAAGCGGCTCTTGGCGGCGGAGCCCGGGAATATCCGCATGTCGGTGTCGGTGACGACCCGTGCGCCGCGCCCGGGCGAGGTCGATGGTGTCGACTATCGCTTTCTTGGCAAGCAGGAGTTCGCGCGATTGCGCGATGCCGGTGCGCTGCTCGAATGGGCCGAGGTGTTCGAGAATTTCTACGGCACCGAGCGTTCGCAGGTCGAGCGCGCCATCGAGGCCGGACATGACGTGCTGTTCGACGTCGACTGGCAGGGCGCGCGCCAGCTCGCAGAGGCGATGCCACACGACCTGGTTCGCATCTTCATCCTGCCGCCTTCCGGCAAGGCACTCGCCGAGCGCCTCAACACGCGCAACATGGATGCGCCTGAGGTGGTGGCCAAGCGCATGGCCAAGGCCGCCGACGAGATCAGCCACTGGCCCGAGTACGATTACGTGATCGTCAATCACGAGGTCGACCGGAGCTTCGCCGAGCTGTCGTCCATCATCACCGCGGAGCGTTTGCGCCGCGAGCGCCAGGTCGGGCTCTCCGCATTCGTCCGCGCGATCGAGCACGATCTGTAGGCACATGCCGCGCGTGACAGGACTCTCAGACCGGCGAGCCACTGTCACCCGCCCGGCGACGTCCAGAATCGGCACGCCTCTTCACCGGGTCGACACCTGCGCATTCGTCCTCTGGTAAACAATTATCGTTAAGAGTGAAGTCATTCCCGCATTGCGCACCCGCGATTGCGTGGTGCCGTAATGCTGTTGATGAGCCATTCTTAATTCGCGTCAGGACGCTCGTCGGAAATGCACGCACGCTATTGCGAGGGCGTTGAGGCCATCAGCCGTGATTTATGGCAAGCCTGTCTGCCCGGTCATGGCGAGGACTGGACCTACTTCCGGCTGTTGCAGGACGTGCCGCCGCCCGGATTCGAGCTCGGCGCCATTGTCGTCGAGCGTGACGGCCACGTCATCGCCTTTACTCCAGTGTTCCGCACCACATATCGCTTCGACACGTCTCTGCAGGGCGGCCTTCGGCGCATGACGAATGCGATCCACGCCGTCGCGCCGCGCCTTCTCAGCATGGACCTGTTGAGCATAGGCACCCCGCTCTCGGAGCACACCCACATCGGCTTTGCGCCCGCATTGTCGCCAGAGGAGCAGGACGAGGCGGTGCGCGCGATGCTCGACGCCCTCAAGGCGCACGCAAAGCACACGCGTGTCCCGCTCATCGCCGTCAAGGGTCTCGACACCACCGAGGCCGATCGCTTCGCCCCCCTTTTCGCCGAATCCGGTTATGCCCGCGTGACGAGCATCCCGGACGTCGTGCTCGCATTGCCCTACGCCAACATCGACGGTTACATCTCGAGCCTTCCCGACGGCACCGGGCGCTATATCGTCCGCAAGTGGCGCTCTGCCGCCAAGGTCGAGATCGAGTATCCGCGCACACTCGAAGGCGCGGTGAAGGATGAGATCAACAGGCTCTACAACGCGACGCTGGCGCAGAGCCGCTGGGACTACGACAACTTCGGCCCGCTCCATCCCGACTATTTCGCGACCGTCCTCGAACGCATGGGAGATCGCGCTCACATCATGCTGTGCCGTGTCGATGGGCGCCTGCTGAGCTTCCAGCTGTTCATCGTGGGCGACAACGCAGCCCTCGCCAAGGGCATCGGCATGCAGTACCCCGAGGCGCGCGACTACAATCTCTACTTCCTCAATTGGAAGGAGATGATCGAGTACTGCATCGCACACCGCATTCCACGCATCTCGATGGCCGGCACCACGTATGCGACGAAGCTGTTGATCGGTGGCGCGCTGCACCGACAATGGGTGTATTTCCGCTTCCGCAGTCCGTTCCTCAACAAGTTCCTGCCGCGGCTGGCGCCCGCCTTCGACTTCGAGGCCCACGATCCGGAATTGAAGTGCCTGAAGGACAAAGCGCCCGGCAAAGACGGCGAGGCAGCGATCAGAGCCGCCAGATCGAACGATGACAACGGCGCCAACCAGATCGGCAAGCGCAAAAAGAGGGTTAGGAAGGCAAAGCCGCTCGCACCCGCAAAAACGGACCATCAGAACGCAACCAACTCACGTGCGTAAGCCTTCGAGAATCGACGCCAGTGTCGCGAACTCCGCCACGCTCAATGTTTCCGCGCGCCGCTCCGGCGCGATGCCGGCCTCCCGCAGCACAAGCTCGGGCATTGGCGTCACGCTCTTGAGGCTTTGCCTGAGCATCTTGCGGCGCTGTCCGAAGGCAGCTGCTGTAATGCGGCCGAGCGTCTTGACGGAGCAGGCGGGCAGAGGCTCTGCACGCGGCACAAATTGCACAACGGCCGATGCAACCTTCGGTGCCGGAGTGAACGCTTCAGGCCCGAGCCGGAACACGATGCGCGTCTCGCACCGCCATTGTGCGATGACCGCAAGGCGTCCATAGGCCTTGCTGCCCGGCGCCGCGACGATCCTCTCGGCAACCTCCTTCTGGAACATCAGCGTCATGCGCTTGAACCACGGCGGCCACGGTTCGGCCTCGAGCCAGCCGATGAGCAGCAGTGTCGCGATGTTGTAGGGCAGGTTGGCCGCGATGACCGCGCGCTCATGCACGCCAAGCCGCTCGAGTTCGAGCGGCCAGTCGATCTTCAGCGCATCGGCAGCAAGGATTTCGAGCTTGTCCGGATAGCGCGCTGCAACGCCGGCAAGTGCAGCCACTGCGCGATCATCCCTTTCCACTGTGATGATGCGCTCCGCACCCTCCAGAAAGAGTGCGCGCGTCAATCCGCCAGGTCCGGGCCCGATCTCGATCACCGTCTCGCCAGCCAGCGGACCCGCCTCGCGCGCCAGCTTGCGCGTCAGGTTGAGATCGAGCAGGAAATTCTGGCCGAGACTCTTCTTGGGCGCCAGGTCATGAGCCTTGATCACGTCACGCAGCGGCGGCAATCCGTCGGGGCTCTGGCCATGACGCTCGCTCTCGCTCGCAACGGACGCCTTCGTCTTGCCGTCCTCGCCATCGCTGCCGTGCGCACTCATATCGGTGACGCCGACCGCAGTGCCCGCCGCTCGCCCATGCGCTGGGCCAGCTGCAACGCCGCAATCAGACTTGCCGGCGACGCGACACCCTTGCCCGCGATGTCGAACGCCGTACCGTGGTCGGGCGAGGTGCGAACGAACGGCAGGCCCAAGGTGACATTGACGCCGCTGTCGAAGGCCAATGTCTTCACCGGGATCAGTGCCTGATCGTGGTACATTGCGAGCACGGCGTCGTAGGTCTTGCGCTTGGCCGCATGGAACAGCGTGTCAGCAGGATGCGGACCGGTGACCGCGTAACCCTGTTTGCGCAACCCTGCGATCGCAGGTGCGATGATCTCCGTGTCCTCCAGTCCCATCGCGCCATCCTCACCCGCGTGCGGGTTGAGACCCGTTACCGCGATCCGCGGCCGCTCGATGCCGAAGTCACGCTGCAGGCCGGACGCCATGATCCGCACCGTCGCCACGATCAACTCACGACTGATTGCCGATGCAACCTGGGCGAGAGGGATGTGGATCGTCAGCGGCACCACGTTGAGTTCCGCCGACGCGATCATCATCACCGGCTGCGACGGCGCATTGGGAACGAGCCGCCGCGCCAGGTCGGCCAGGAACTCGGTGTGGCCGGGAAACGCGAAGCCCGCTTCGTAGAGCACGCTCTTGGCGATCGGATTGGTGACGACGGCCCGCGTTGCCCCCGACACCGTGGCCCGTACAGCTTCTTCGATCGCTTGGATCACCGCCGGCCCGTTGGCGGCATCAGCAACTCCAGGCTGGGCGCGGGCAGCAAGCGATATGTCGATGACGGGCAGGCCGGCTTCGAACTGCGCAACGGCCTCGGCAGGGTCATTCAATCGAATGATCGCAATCTTCTGGCCGGTAACGTCGGCGCGCGCTGCGAGCGCATCGGCGGCACCATAGACCAAGAACGGCGCGAGACCTTCACGGCGTCGCGACAACCAAGCCGCGATCGTCAGCTCCAGCCCGATCCCGGCCGGATCGCCCATCGTCACTGCCAAGGGCGTATTTCCGCCCGCATCGATCAATGTGTCGCTCATGCGCGTCATGAAAGTCGTGAATGCGGGAGGAAATCAAGCCCGCTGCCAGGATGATGTGAATGAGCGGGCAGTGCGGAGCGAATTCTGGCGCTTAGGCGGCTTGCCGCAGCCGATCTATTGCGGTCGCAAGGCAAACCGGTCCGCGCCGTTCCGATTGTGACACAGCCTTTGCGTCAGCTCGGCGATGTCGAGATTCAAAGCGCCTGGCACAGCCCGGACTTGGCCTCCGCACGGCAGTCGATGGTCGCATCCTGCCGCAGATCCTTGAGGTGCTTTCTGGCCAGGATCTCGAACTCCTTCTGGCGATGCTCCTCTTTGGCCGAGCTTGTGGAGGAATCATCCGATCCAGGCGTGGCGGCCGCTTTGGTGGGCGGCGCCTCCTTGCGCGAGCACACCGCCCACACCTCGACGCCGTCAGGACCCACGTTGGGCGGGATCATCTCGCCGGCCTTGGCGTTGAGCAGCAGTGTTCGCATCGGCTCGGCAATGCTGGCGGGCTGCTTGTTGCCCATGTCCTCGAATTTGCCACCTGCCGATGCGGCGAGCTTGGCGGTCGACTTGCAGCCGGAAAACTTGCGCCGCATCTGGTCGGCTTTGGCAAGCTGATCGGCCACCGCGCGCTGGTTGAGATCGCCAGGCACCGCGAACGTCACTCGCTGCACGTTGAGTTCGACCTTGCTGTCGGCAGCCACATCAGTAGCACCGGCCACTGCCGGATCAACAAAGCGGTCGACATCGCGCTCCGTGATCGAGACCTGGTATCCGAATTGCCGGCGCACCACTGCATTCCATGACAGTGTCGCCTTGAAGCGCTGCCGCATCGTCGCGATGTCGACGCCCATGCCGCCCATGTGCTTGGCGAACTGGTCGGCCGTCATCTTGTTGCGCTCCGCGATGCTGCCGACCACTTTGGCAACCTGGTCGTCGGTGGCGACCACGTTGGCCTTCTTCGCGGCTTGCAGTTTGAGGCGCTCCTCGACCAGTTCCTTGATCGCCGCCTTCTCGGTGCCCTTGGAGGCACGCGCGCGCGCCTCCTTTTGCAGATCGAGCATCATCGCCTTTTGCTTTTCGCGGACGAACTCCTGCTGGATCTTCTGCAGCTCTTCGCGCGACTTCGGATTGCGCTTGGTGGCGTAGGCGCGGAACTCCTCGTTGATCTTCGGATTCTTGATCGTCTTCTCCCAGCGCGCCTTGGCGTTCTGCTTGATGTACTCGCCGAGATTGGAGCTGAGCGCCAGCAACCGTCCGCGCTGCTCGACCTCGTAGGCGGTGATCGGCTCGTCGTTGACCAGCACGACGATGGCGTGCTCGCTTCCCGATGGCGCGGCAAACGCCTCGCTGGCCGGTCCGGCGAGGGCAAAGAACGCCGCACAGACCGCGGCAAACGCGAGGCCACGCGCAACGAAGTGACTTGGAAGATCGACTTTGTCGAGCATGATGGACATAGATGACGGTTCCAGGCTTGGTGCGGGCCGCGTTGGGCGCCGACTCACGGGACCAGCAAGGTTACCGCCTCCGCTGGCGGCCCGCTTCTGCTTATCCACATGACCGTGGCAATGCCATGACCTAGCACACATGGCCGCGCTGTCCGATCTTCCCCCGGATCAGCCAGACCCCGCTGCCAACGCAATCTTTTCCGCCGAGCCGCCGACGCGAACTCCTGGCCCTAGTGGGGCTTCAACAGGTTCTGCTGGTCGCCAAAGACGAAGTCCAGCGAGTCCGTCTTGTACTGGTAGGAGCCCAGATGCTTGAACTGGAAGTGCAGCATCACGGTTCTGTCCGGCACCAGATCCCTGGTCGGATCAGTGATGAACGTCTCCTGATAGGTCGCCATCAGGACGAAGCATTCATCCGAGTACTTGAGCTGGAGCGTGTCCATCAATCGATGACTGTTGTCGAGGTCGTAGCGCATCGTGCCCAGCACGCTCCAGTGGTCCGTGAGCTTGAGCCCGGCCGCAGCCGTGATGTCCTGCTGGTCGTCCGTGGGCTGTTGCGGATCCATCGAAGAGTATGTGTAGGTCGCTTGCGCCAGCACCGGCCCGAACGACAACTGTCCAGCCACATCCGCACGACGCAGCGACAGGCTGCTCTGGTCGAAGCGCGCCTGTGAAATCACCCGGAACAAGTTGGACGGTGCAAGATAGGCACCGAGCACATAGTCTGAGCGGTTCGTTTCCAGACCGCTGTAGCGATTGTAGTTGTCGAGCCCGTCGAAGTCGGTGCCGGGATCCTTGTACGGGTTCTCACCGGCCAGATGGAAGCTTTGACCCGCCAACAGTTTCAGGTAGCCGCCGTTGTTGTGGGTGAAAGTGTACTGCACGCCGACGTTGGCGCGCGTGCCGGTTTCGACGCGGTCATAGCCTGAGAACTTGTCGACCTCGAACAGCGTCGTGTCGTCGAAGATGAGGCTGCGCGCATCCTCGACCGGCAGCTGCGTCTGCTGTACGTGCGCCTGACGCACGACCACTTGGCCGATCGGCTCGATGACATGGCTGCCCATGCTGCCGGCCGCGATCCAAGGATAGCTCACCGTCGCGCCGCCTGCCGCCAGGCCGCGCAGGAAGCTCGTGCTCTCGTCGACCGCCGTCGTTGCGTTGTTATAGCCGCCATAGCTGTAGGCGTCGCCTCTGAGGTGCGCAAAGGGCGTGTAGGTGATACCAAGGGCGTCCGTCATCTGCCGACGCCACTTGAGCTCGGTGACGGCGCGCGTCAGATCCTGGTGCACATTACCGGCAACCGGGAAGTCACCGTTGCGCGAGAAGCTGAGCACGTTTGAGTTCCACTTCAGCTCTCCACCGAGCACCGGATCGGCAAACACATAGTTGTGGTCGATGATCGGATGCACGAGGCTGTCGGCGGAGTCCGTGTCCTGGAACGTCAGTCCGCCGAAGTGGTAGAGCTTGATGCCCATGTAGTTGCGGTCGGACATGCCCTCCAGATAGACCTCGTTGACGCGGTCGGTCACCAGCACGCCATCGAGCTTGTAGAATCGGCGGAACGTGTCGTCGCTTTCCAGCGTGGCGTCCCAGCCAAGATTCCACCAGCTGCCCAGCGAGAACCTGCCTTTGGTCTCCAGCGAGCCGCGCCATCCATCCAGGTTCTGCGCATTGCTGACGGTGCCCGGCAGATCACGCCAATCCTGGTCGATCGCAGCGAACTTCACCGTGTACATGCCGTTGGCCAGCCGGTGCCGCCACTCGCCCTGCCACAGCACGCCCTGCTTGGCCGTGTACATGGGGTTGAACAGGAAGTCGTAGGTCGGGCTGAGCGCGAAATAGTAGGGCACCTCGACGTGCACGCCGAGGCTTTCGCTGACGCCGATCACGGGCGGCAGAAAGCCGGACTTGCGCTTCACCGACGGGTCGGCGTGCTGGAAATAGGGCAGGTAGGCGATCGGCTGTCCCAGCACCTCGAACATTGCGTCCTGATAGGTGATGGTGGCGGCGTCCTTATCGTGGATCACGCGCGCCGCCGAGATGCACCACAGCGGCGGCATGCCGCCATCGCTTTTGCACGGTGTGAACTTGCCGTTGACGAATTCGGTGACGTTGCCCTCGCGGCGCGTCGCGCGTTCAGCCGCAATGCGCGTATCGTCCTTCGAAACCACGCTTAGTGACTGCACGAAACCGTCGCGGAAGTCGTCGGTGAGCGTATAGCGGTCGGCGCGCACGACGTTGCCGTTGGGTTCCTTCAGAACGACGTTTCCGACAGCGGTCAACGTCTGCGCGTTCTGGTCATAGACGACTTCATCGGCCGTCAGGATGTAGTTCGAGTAGTAGATCTCGACGTTGCCGCGAGCGATCACCGAATTGGAGTTGTTGTCGTGGATGAGCTTGTCGCCCTGCAGGTATAGCGGCTGCGTTTTGTCGGGCGGTTTGATCTTGCCGAACGGATTGCTGCTCTTTTTCGGAAACGCACTCTTTGACGTCTTGGCGCCACCGTTGAGGCTGCTGTCGAGCGTGGGATCCTGGGCGAGGGCAGGGGACTGGATGACGACCGCGGCCAGCAGCATCGCAGCAAGCCAGTACGACAACGCCCGCGTCGACGCAAAGGCACGCCGAATGCTGGTGCGAGTCACCTCGCACCTTGCCATCGGTAGCCGCGTCTCACGCATCACTTAGCCGTCCTCCTGGTGCATCAGCACCGTCAGTGAAACGAACATAGCCAAAGACACCGGAAGCCAGACTGCCGCCCACGAGGGCGCCAATCCGGCCAATCCGATTTGACGAGAAACTTCGGCCAGCAAGAAGAAGCCAAATCCCCCAATCATTCCAGTGACAACCATAGTCTGGATGCCCCCCGAGCGGAATGACTTGAGCGACACAGTAGCGGCCAAAAGCACCATCACCACGCACAGCAGCGGCCGGGACAGGAGGCTGGCATACTGGATGCGGAAATTGGTGGTCGAAAGCGAAGCCTTTTCAGCATCTTCGATCAGGTTCGGCAGCTCCCAGAACGACAGTGCGTAGGCTGAGCCCAGGGCCTCTTCGGCACGATCCCGGGTTAGGTATGTCGAGAGCAGATAGGTGGTGAATTGCTGCGGTGCTTCCCCGGTGCGTGCAACCCAGGCATCCTGCAACTCCCAGTAGCCGTCCTTGAGCTGCCCCGAGCGCGCATCGATTCGCTCCTTGAACCGCCCCTTGTCGTCGAAAACCGTGGCAGCGACGGCTGTAAGCGACAATCCACGATCTTTGGCCGCGCCCGCGCTGATGACGGATTGACCGTCGACGCCGTTCTGGCGGATCCAGGTGCCGCTTGTGCCCGCGCTGAGCAAGTTCGACTCGCGACCGAACGCCTCTGCAAACAGGTGTTCCGCCTTCGTTCGAGCGACCGCGGCCATTGGATTATAGAGTACGACGCTCAAGCCTCCGAGCAGCAGCGCGATGGCCATTCCAGGCATCAGGAACTGCCACACCGACATGCCGCTGGCGCGCAGGATCGTCAGCTCGCTCTTCCGGCCGAGCGCCATCAGCGCCCAGATCGCGCCGACCAGAACCGTGAACGATAGCAGGAACTCGGTGTAGGTCGGCAACCGCAGCACGGCCAGCCGCACGAGCGTCACGAGCGGCACGCTGCCGTACTTGCCCGACTGGCGCAGCAACTCGATCATGTCGATCATGAAGATCAGAAGCGCGCAGATCGCGAACGTCCCGAGCATGGCGATCAGGAACTTTCCGGCCAGGTAGCGGCTGATGATCTTCGGTATGATGCGCACGTAGCCTCATCTCCCTCGATTTGGAGCAGATGGGGCAAGCGTCCCGCCGCGCAGCAGTGGCGACAGCAGCGCGCCGAGCCGATCGCGGATCGCATCGCTGATCGAATAGCGCCGGTGCGGGCGGGCGCTGCGCCTGATCGACAGGGCACTGGCAGCCATCACGCCCAGTGGCAGCGCGTAGATGAGCGGCACGAATGCCGCCGATCGCGTCACCAGCATGTTGGCGGCAAAGCCGATGAGACGCACGCCGACAGCGAGCGCGAAGCCGATGACGAGCCGCTCGCCGCGGTTCTCGCGCGTGCTCTGCGCCTGTCCGATCGCGGCGAGCGCAACCATCACGAACGCCAGCGGGTAGAGCGGATTGGACAGCCGCTCATGCAACTCGGAGCGGAACTGGCCCTTGAACTTCTGATAGTAGTCGCTGCTCTTTTCCGGGTTGATCAGCTGATCGAAGTAGCGTTCGCGCGGTTTGAAGTCGACCGGACCTATGCCACTCTGCCGATCGAAGTCGTCGAGGTTCACCACGTACTGGTCGAACGCGACGATCTGCGGCGCTTCGTGGGTCGACTTGCGCCTGAGGATGTGGCCATCGCTGAGCACCAGATAGGCAGCGTCGTCCTGCTTGGCGATGACGGCTTTGTCGGCCAGATAGACGCGTTCTTCCTCGTCCTTGCGGCGATCCGACACCATCAGCCCCAACAACTCGCCATTCAGCGAACGTTCGCGGATGTGGAACGTGAGATTGGGCTCCGGGCTCGAGAACAGGCCCGGCTGAATGACTTTGGTCAACAGATCCGCACGCATCTCCAGGATGTAGGTCTTGAGCTTCTGCAGGCTCCACGGCTGCGCCACGTGATTGACGAAAGCAACGCCCAACGAGACGATCACCGCCAGCACCAGCAGCGGTCGTGCCAGATTCCACACCGTCGAGCCCGATGCGGTGAGCACGATCAACTCGCTGTCGCCGCCGAGCCGGTTCAACGTGTGCATCGCCGCGATCAGCAGCGCGAAGGGTGCGATGACGGCGAGCAGATTGGGCAGGGCAAGCGAAGTGATCTTGACCAGCATGATGGCGTCCTGACCTTCGGAGGTCACGACGTTGAGCTGCTTCAGCGCCAGCGCGATCCACACGATCCCGCCGAGCGATGCCAGGATCAGCGACAGCGCACCGGCCGCCTGCCGGAAAATGTAGCGCGAGACGATCCTCATCCGAGCTAAGGCTTTCCCCCGTAGCGGAGCGCATTCGCCCCAAAATCCAGCACGCCGCAAGGCTTAATGTTGTTGCCCGTAGACTAGGCTGCTATTGCCGCGCGTAAGACCACCTGAACCCCCTCGGCGGCACTGGTCCGCGCAACCACTCGATAGCCTTGCCGCACCCATCGCGTCACATACCACGGTGGCGGAAATTCGGCTTCTTTTCCCGGATTTGAGCGAATGGCGATCGGCACTGGCCGACGGACGCGGGGCCACCGAGGCCGCCCCTCCGGCAACGGAATTCGCGGACCCCCTCGACCCTGGCACGACGACCGCCAAAAACCACCCTCGACCATGTACTTGCGCTTGGCGAAGGCGAGCGGCTAAGTTTCTGCACGTCCCAAACTTCCCACACCACGTGCACCTGACCGCATATCCATCCTGTGGCGATAAGCGAAAAAATCGTGCAGGACACGAGAGCAGGATCCAACCGGTGAATCGCCAAGCGGTTCGGTCCGGTCGGATGATGCTCTTGGCATGATTTGTCGCAACCGTGTAACTGCCCGGAGCCATTGATCCGGCACGAGCATCGACCGGCCGGGCGAGTGCGACCTGAACCGACGCAACACACGCGGCAGCAAGCCGCGGCGATGCCGAGCCCTTCTGGCCGGCGTTACAACACGAACACGATGACGGAGCCTGAGCATCAATGACCGATCGCCTAGAGATCACCTTCGCCGCCCTCGACAAACGACCTGAGCCTGTCGTCGGCGTGTTGGCCACCGAGGGCCCCAACTTCGGCAGTGCCGGCCGTCTGCTTGACGACACCTCCAAGGGCAGCTTGTCGAGGGCCTCGGATGCCGCCGACTTCAAGGGACGGCAGAAGCAGGCCATCGAGATCCTGGCTCCATCAGCTCTCGACGTCAGGCGGCTCATCCTGATCGGCAGCGGCAAGGCCGGCGACAAATCCCAGAACGACTGGGTGATGCTCGGTGGCGCGGCGCTGGGTCAGATCTCCGCGCGCAAGTGCGAGCAGGCAAGCCTGTTCGTCGACATCGACGATGGCACCGATGAGACCGCAAGCGAGATCGCAGCGCTCGTCGCGCAAGGCGCGCTGCTGCGCCACTACAACTTCCGCAAATACCTGACACGCCCAAGCGACCCCGACGGCAGCGCCAATAGCGACGGCGAAGTCACCACCACCAAGAAGTCTTCGGCCCGCCGCGAAGGGTTGCATAAACTCGTCGTCCATTGCGCCCAGCCGGACAAGGCCAAGGCCGCCTTCCAGCGCCTGAAGGCGATTGCCGACGGCGTCATGCTCGCCCGCGATCTCGTCAACGAGCCCGCCAACGCCTTGGGCCCAATCGAATTTGCCGCCGAGGTCAAGAAACTCGAAAAGGCCGGTGTCGAGATCGAGATCCTCGACGAGAAGGAACTGAAGAAGCTCGGCATGGGCGCACTTCTGGCGGTCGCCCAAGGCAGCGCACGGCCTGCGCGCGTCGCCGTCATGCAGTGGCACGGCGCCAAGGGCAAGAAGGGGCAGAAGCCCGTCTGCTTCGTCGGCAAGGGCGTCGTGTTCGATACCGGCGGCATCTCCATCAAGCCGGCCCAGGGCATGGAGGACATGAAGGGCGACATGGGCGGCGCCGCCTGCGTCACCGGCCTGATGTACGCGCTCGCGGCGCGCAAGGCTCACGTCAATGCGGTGGGCTTGATCGGCATCGTCGAGAACATGCCTTCGGGAACCGCCACGCGTCCGGGCGACATCGTCACGTCACTCTCCGGCCAGACCATCGAGGTACTCAACACCGATGCCGAAGGCCGGCTCGTGCTCGCTGACGTGATTGCCTACGCCATCGACCGCTTCAAGCCGCGCTTCGTCATCGACCTTGCGACGCTGACCGGCGCCATCATGGTGGCACTCGGCAAGGAATATGCGGGTCTCTACAGCAACGACGACAACCTCGTGCGCGAGCTCGATCAGGCCGCCACCAAGACCGGCGAGAAAGTCTGGCGCATGCCGCTCGACAAGGCCTTCGACAAGCTCATCGAAAGCAAGAACGCCGACATGAAGAACATCGGCGGGCGCTGGGCAGGGGCCTGTACGGCAGCGGCCTTCCTGCAGCGCTTCGTCAAGGATACGCCTTGGGCCCATATCGATCTTGCCGGCACCGCCATGGATTCCGGCCGCAACGAGATCAACCAGAGCTGGGGATCGGGATGGGGCGTGCGACTGCTCGACCGCTTGGTGACAGAGCACTACGAGAAGTGACGTGACGATCTGGCAGGCGCATCAGCTTTCGATGCGCCTGCATCGAGTGCCGTTGCAGCTGCTGGCCATCCGCGATGTGCGATCTTCCCGGCAGCCGCTGCCGGGTTTGGTGCCAGACGTTCAAGCGGCGGTAGCTGCGACCCAACGCCAATCCAGAACTTGGAAACTTTGCAGATCAAATCTTTTATAACAAACTAAATTTACAACTACCCACCCTATTATTTTCCATAATATGTCTTACGCGAATCGCGTAGATTGTCGGCGGCGGCATCGCCATACGGTCTGCTCGAAGGTCGATTCTGGAATTTTTACAGCTGTTGCGCATCGCCCATCCAAAGGTCTGCGTCCGCGCTGACCAGCCCCCTTCTCAGCGCCTCACAGCAGCGCGTTCTCCGTCCTCACCACCGTCTCCGCAATCAGCACCGCATAGATCGCCACCACGAACCCCGTCAGCACGTTGACCGAAAGCGCAATGCCGACGAGCGGCGCCCAGTCCGCGCCGATCAGTGGCTTCAGCAGCGCCACCACCACGCTGTCGATGTAGAGCTTCATGCGGAACAACAGCTCACTCCCCTGCTCCACCGTCGGCCGCGCCGGCGTATCGAACAGGATCGTGCGCCCCATCTCGGCCAGATCCGGCGTCTTCATCTGTCCGAAGCTCGAAAGCAGCCACTGCCCGACCGAATAGATGAGCCCGAGCGGCGCAGCGAGCCGGAAGTAGCCCCAGCGCGCCGCCCGCGCGTTCAATCGGTGCGCCAGCCCGCGCAAAATTGATGTCGCAAGGTAGAGCGTCACCGCGAACACCACCGCAATCCAGAACAGCCGCACCGTATCCGTCCCGGAAAACGTCAGCAGCGCGACGCCGCCGCCGACCACCGCCCTGACCAGCGAACTGGTCGTCGCCACCAGCGGCACCAGCAACCCGGCACGCGGGCCCCGCTCGCCGAAATAGAACGACAACTCGTGCTTGAGGCGCGCGTGCTCGAGCGCGATGCCTTGTGCGAAGGCGAGCGCCGCCGTGAGGCCTGCAAATATCAGCGGATAATGCAGCCCGAGCGCCGCGACGGCCGCGACGGCGGCGATCTCCGCGGCCATGATCAAGGCGTTGACGAGAAAGCGCACGTCGACCATACCCCTCGAGTTGCTGGTGAGCCCAACACCTGGGACGGGGTCGCGCCCGTCATCCCCAAGCTCACTTTGCCCACCAGTTAGCCCAAGGATCGATCGCGAACAATGACTGAGACACCCGCACAAAAGCGCCACCGCCAAGGCGACGCCAAGGCGGAGCACACCGAACGCAAGACCCTTGCCGACCTGATCGTCGTCATGGCAGCCCTGCGCACGCCGGTGACGGGCTGCCCGTGGGACCTGGAACAGAACTTCGCGACCATTGCCCCCTACACCATCGAGGAAGCCTACGAGGTTGCCGACGCGATCGCCCGCGGCGATATGGCCGACCTCGAGGAGGAGTTGGGCGACCTGCTGCTCCAGGTCGTCTATCACGCGCGCATGGCCGAGGAGGACGACCTGTTCGACTTCGATGACGTCGCCGACGCCGTCACGCGCAAAATGATCCGCCGCCACCCGCACGTGTTCGGCTCGCCCGATGAGCGCGCCGCCGGTGCCCAGCCCGACTTCTGGGCCCGCATCAAGGCCGAGGAGAAGGCCGAGAAGACCGAGTTGCGCCGGCAGCTCGCCGCCAAGCGGCATGGCGCTACAACCCTTGCGAAGCCCGCCACGCCGGATTCTAACAGCGCCGAGACCAGCCGCGAGTTGCCGACCCGCACAACCTCGCTGCTCGCTGATGTCCCCCTCGCCCTTCCCGCGCTATCACGTGCCATCAAGTTGCAGGACAAAGCCGCCCGCGTCGGCTTCGACTGGCCATCGATCAGACCGGTGTTCGACAAGATGCGCGAGGAGCTAGCGGAGCTGGAGGAAGTTGCAGTGGCCGTCGACCCGCGCGGCGAAGGCGGCACTGAGCCCCCTTCCCCATCGGAAATGAAACGCATCGAGGAGGAACTGGGTGATTTGCTGTTCGTGATGGCCAATGTCGCCCGCCACCTGAAGCTCGATCCGGAGAAGGCGCTACGCGGCGCCAACCAGAAGTTCACCCGCCGCTTCTTGCATATCGAGCAGCGCCTGGCCGGGATGGGCAAGTCACCCGCCGACAGCAATCTGCAGGAAATGGATGCGCTCTGGGACGAAGCCCGCGCCGCCGACAAGTCCCCCGACGAGCCGGTGAAGAAGAGCGAGCGCTAGCGCCCCGATCGCTCGGCGTCCTCTACGCCGAGCGTGAATCGGCAGCGCAAAAAAGAGCGGTCGGTGTGGACGTAGTACGTCGCCGGGCTCGCACCGCCGACGCCATCCACCACCGCCACCGGCCGGTCGATCGGCGCCCGCGACGCCGCCGTCGGCGCGATTTCCGCTCTTTGTTTTGCGCTGCCGATTCACGTTTCGCATGGAAGGATGCGAAGCGATCGGAGCGCGGGGCAGCCAGATGTATTCGCGCGTCTTGCCGAAGGCGAGCAAGAACAGGTGTCGCACCCGCCGCATTCAAGCTCCGCGATCACGTTGCCCGCGCGGTCGTGGACGTAATGCGCGGTGCCGTCAAACATGGGGATGCCGCTTGACGACCCTGTCCAGAACAAGAAACAAAAGGATTGCGATTACCGTCGCATGGAGACTTCCTGATCCCAAATATGGCAAGAAAGTTATTCCGATAAGAAACAACTGCCAACCCGGCCCGCTGATCGAGGGCCTATCGCAATAAGCAGAAGGTAGACGAAGAGACTAGACGAGTACGACGCAACGAAGCAAATAAGCGGCCCTCGCAAATGAGACATGCCGCGTGACCATTTCCGCTGGAGAAGCCAAGCAATCACCGCTGAGAGCAGAACCGTGAGAGCGATTATGAGAAGCCGATAATCCTGGGATATCGGACGCCAAAAATATTCGGGGAACCAGAACCAAGCAAGAAGATAGCCCAGCACCAAGCTTACGATAGGCATCATTGCGTGCGCTCGCCTTGCGATCGTTCTTCAGCGCTTCCTTAGGCGACGCAACAATTCTCTGCGAAGGCTTCCGGGCCACCAATAAGAGGGCAAATCCTTGAATAGGTCAGATGTATCGCGCAATACG
>JBGANK010000006.1:0-100496 GCA_044222395.1 Hyphomicrobiaceae bacterium
GCGTGCGGCTCGTTGGCCACATTGCCGACATGCCGGCGGCACTCGCCCTGAGTGACATGGTCCTCATCGCATCGACCGAGCCGGAAGCCTTTGGCCGCACATCGGTTGAGGCGCAGGCGATGGGCGTTCCCGTCATCGCCACTTCCATCGGCGCACCACCCTATACCGTGCTGGCGCCACCCGCGCACGCGCCCGGCGCATCGACCGGACGCCACGTACCGCCCCGCGATTCCGTCGCACTCGCCGACGCCATCGCGGAGATCTTGTCTCTGCCCCCAGACGAGCGAGAGGCCATGTCGGCGCGTGCCCGCGTGCATGCGCAGCGGAACTATACGACGCGGCAACTTCAAGAAAGCACGCTCGGCGTCTACGATCGCCTGCTCGGCACGGACCTGGCAGCGCGCTTCGCTGCCGCGATCGCAGCAGCCGACGCGCAACGGCAGCGTTGAGGCGAAGCATCAGGACGGGATCGACCGCCGTGGACCAGGATTCTCAATCGCCGCTTCGTCATGCCGCTGGTGGGCAGGCCACGCCAGCTCGCAACTCCCTGCCGATTTCCTGCTTTATCATCGCCAAGAACGAAGCCGACCGCATCGGCCGCACGATCGCTTCCGTCCGCGATCTCGCCGCCGAAATCATCGTCATCGACTCGGGCAGTACCGACGACACCGTGGCGGTCGCAGAGGAGGCCGGCGCCCGCGTCATCTTCAACGCATGGCCGGGCTTCGGTCAGCAGAAGCGCTTCGGCGAGGAGCAGTGCGTCCATGACTGGCTCTTGAACCTCGACGCCGACGAGGTGCTCAGCTCCGAGCTGTCATCCTCCATCCGCGCCCTGTTTGCCAGCTCCCAGGTTCCGCCGCTGTCGGTTTACGGAATGGACGTTTCGATCGTCTACCCCGGCTGGCAAAGGCCCCGCCCGTTCGCCCGCGACCACTATTGCCTGCGCCTTTACGACCGCCGCCGCTGTCGCTTCAAGGACTCCACCCTCTTCGATTCCGTAGACCCCGGCGCCGAACCCGTCGGCCACCTCGATGGCGTCCTGCTCCACCATTCGGTGCGTTCCCTCGACGACCTGGCCCGCAAGGCCGACGAGCGCGCCACCTACAATGCCATCAACTCAAAGCCGAAAAGCACCGCCGTACTGCTCGTTCGCGCCTTAACCGAGCTGCCCTGGAACCTCTTCAAGTATGCCCTGGTCCGCACCCACATCCTGGGGGGCTGGACCGGCCTGCGCTACGCCTGGATTACTGCCTATTACCGCTGGCAGAGAATTCTTCGGATGTTAAAGCGGCAAATGAGCCCCTAACCGCATGGCGACCCTCGCATTCGGCGTGTCCCGGTCGCCGCAGGCAGCCACAGCACTGCCAGCCAGAACCGTCGATTTTCCAGGGATATCTTGACTTCCCGCCATATTTTCTTTTTTCTCTCTTCGCCTGACAGATCTCGCCGTCGCTTCGGCTCACCTCGAGCTGGCGCGCGGTGTTTGCCGTAGATGCGGGGTCGCGCAGGTTACGAGCTGAATTTGACCTGAGGCCACGACAGGAGAGACCAACATCCGCCGCCCAATGCGAGCCGCGCCAGAGCGCGAGCAATCCGGCCCGAGAATCAACGACGCGATCCGGGTCCGTGAAGTCCGACTGATCGACGAGAACGGCGACAACGTCGGCGTCGTCAACCGCAACGACGCCATGGAGCGCGCCACTCAGGCAGGCCTCGATCTGGTCGAGATCTCGCCCGACGCCCAGCCGCCCGTCTGCAAGATCATGGACTACGGCAAGTTCAAGTTCGAGCAGCAGAAGAAGGCTGCCGAAGCTCGTAAGAAGCAGAAAGTCGTCGAAATCAAAGAAATCAAGATGCGCCCGGCCATCGACGATCATGACTATGACGTCAAGCTCAGAGCCATCAGGCGCTTCTTCGAAGAGGGTGACAAGGTCAAGGTCACGCTCCGCTTCCGCGGCCGCGAGATGGCACATCAGGAGCTCGGCATGGCGGTGCTGCAGCGCGTCAAGGCCGAGGTTGAAACGATAGCCAAGGTCGAGAGCGAGCCGCGCCTGGAAGGCCGCCAGATGGTGATGGTGCTGGCGCCGAAATGAGGCTGCCGGCCAATGGCCGGACACAACGATAGGTTCATGCATTGAAAAAAAGCACGCGCCCGAATAAGGCGCGTGTTGTCTTTTCTATAGCTCCGATTGAGCCGCCCCTTCCCAGGCGCCGTCACAAAACCTCGCTCATCGACTTGACCGGGCTCGGCTTGGTTAGTGCCTCAGCGACTGGCGCCCCGTCCTGGAACAGCCAGAGACTGCCCGGCGTCATCACTTCCCACTGCTCGTTGTCGGTCAGCGGCTGCGTGGCGATGACAGCAACCCGGTCCTTGGGCGTCGTCACCTCGCTGAAGTCGATCGAAACGTCCTCGTCCTTGAGATGCGCCTGGGTGAACGGCGCTCTGCGCACGATAAAGGCAAGCTCGGTCGAACAATGCGAGATCAGGCAATCGCCGTTCGACAGCAGATAGTTGAAGATCCCGGTGCCAGCCAGCGGCAGCGTCAGCTCTGTCATCGCTTCGAACAGGACTTGCGGCGACGGAGCATCGACACCGAACCTCGCGCGCAGGCTTTGCATCAGCCAGCAGAAGATCAACTCGCTGTCGGTCGTGCCGACCGGCAGGAAGCTGCCGTCGAGCCTTGGCCGGAAGTCCGGCAAATGACCGTTGTGCGCGAAAATCCAGTACCGGCCCCACAGCTCGCGAATGAAGGGATGCGTATTCTCCAGGCTGGTGGCACCGAGCGTCGATTTGCGGATGTGTGCGATCACGTTGAGCGAATGGATGGGATAGCTGCGCACCAGTTCGGCGATCTGCGACTGCGACGACGGGGTTGGATCGAGGAACAGCCGAACCCCCTTGCCCTCGAAGAACGCAATTCCCCAGCCATCCGAGTGGTCCCCCGTCGTCCCGCCCCTCTGCCGGAACCCGGTGAACGAAAAGCAGATGTCGGTTGGAACATTGCAGTTCATGCCGAGCAGCTGACACATGTCTGGTGGGCTTCCTCCGCAACCGGGCGACGAATGACTCAGCATCGCTCGAAAACAGTCCGCCGCAAATCGCGGACCGCCAACCCAATTAAGCACCGCATTGCCGCGCCGCTCAATCCCGCCCGTTTGACAAGGCTGCCGCCGCCCGCCGCAAGGGCCACGCAATTCGCGCCCCCTTGCGTCCCGCCGCGACACCCCATATAACCGCGCCATAGAGTCGTCCGGCAGGGCATGCCGTGGCGGCTCATAATGCTTTGATCCTGAAGCGAAATGCCCCCAAAGCAGCTCTCCCGCCGGCATCCGTCCGGCCGGGCGGAACGGGGTTCGACCCGCCAGCCGCCCCGGAGAGACGGCCGCCAGCGTCCGCCCGGACGCCAGCGCCAGGGGCATTCGCGCATCCAGTTTGAGGAGAGCGAAATGCCCAAGCAGAAGACCAAGAGCGGCGCCAAGAAGCGCTTCAAATTCACCGCCTCTGGCAAGGTCAAGGTCGCCGCCGCCGGCAAGCGCCACGGCATGATCAAGCGCACCGCCAAGTTCGTCCGCAATGCACGCGGCACCATGGTGCTGAAGGACTGCGACGAAGGGCTCGTCAAGAAGTACATGCCCTACAACCGGTGATGATCGTGTGTGGTCAGTCGCGAGTGGTGAGTGATTGTCACTTTGCCTCCCGACCCGCCACTCACCACTGACCATTTCCCCACTCACGCATTGCGGAGCACTCTCATGGCACGCGTCAAGCGCGGCGTTACCGCCCACGCCAAGCACAAGAAAGTCATCAAGGCCGCCAAGGGCTACTACGGCCGTCGCAAGAACACGATCCGGGTTGCCAAGCAGGCCGTCGAGAAGGCGATGCAATACGCCTATCGCGACCGCAAGGCGAAGAAGCGCAACTTCCGCGCACTTTGGATCCAGCGCATCAACGCCGCCGTCCGAGAGGCGAGCGAGAACACGCTGACCTACGCCCGGTTTATCGACGGCCTCAACAAGGCCGGCATCCAGATCGACCGCAAGGTTCTGGCCGACATCGCCGTGCGCGATGCCGCCGGCTTCAAATCGCTGGTCGACTCTGCTGCCGCTGCCGTCAAGAAGGCGGCTTAGACAACGCCGCACCTCGCGCCTGCGTGCGTGAGGAACTGCCAGCGTAGAGATCGGTTTATCATCCTGCTCGTCGATGAGGCGAACTCTGCGCGGTGGTCAACCCGGCGCGGAGTGCGTTTGTCTGGCCGCTGGTCCGCTCCGGCACAGTCCCGCGTGCCGTCCAGGAATGGGCCGCAGGCCAGCCATCCCCCAATTGCGATGACCAGCGGAGCCGATCGACATGACGACCAGCGATCTCGACACGCTAGCCAAGAGCCTATTGAGCGACATCCAATCGGCCGCCACGTTGGATGCGCTGGAGCATGTGCGCATCGCCGCACTCGGCAAGAAGGGCCGCATCTCCGAACTGATGCAGACCTTGGGCAAGCTGCCACCCGATGAGCGCAAGGCGTTCGGTCAATCGATCAACGCCGTCAAGACGCAGGTCTCCGAGGCGCTCGACAAGCGCAAGGGCGCGCTCGAGGAACACGCCCTCGAAGAGCGGCTGGCGACGGAGCGCGCCGACATCACGCTGCCCGTGCGTTCAGGACCCGAAACCGATGGACGCATCCACCCCGTCTCCCAGGTGATGGACGAACTCGCCGAGATCTTCGCCGACATGGGCTTCGCCATCGCCGAAGGTCCCGACATCGAGACCGACGACTACAACTTCACCAAGCTCAACATCCCCGCCGAGCATCCCTCGCGTCAGGATCACGACACGTTCTATTTCAATGCCAACGCCGCCGGTGAGCGGCTCGTTCTGCGCACCCACACCTCGCCTGTGCAGATCCGCACCATGCTGAGCCAGAAGCCGCCGATCCGCATCATCGCACCCGGCCGCGTCTACCGCTGCGACAGCGACCAGACCCACACGCCGATGTTCCACCAGATCGAGGCGTTGGTGATCGATGAGCACACCCACATGGGCCATCTGAAGTGGACCATCGAGGAGATGTGCCGCGCCTTCTTCGAGACGGATGTGAAGATGCGCCTGCGCGCCTCATACTTCCCGTTCACCGAGCCCTCGGCCGAGATCGACATCGCCGCCGACGTCATCGGCAAGCCGGGCCAGTGGCTCGAGATCGGCGGCTGCGGCATGGTGCATCCCAACGTGCTCAAGAACTGCGGCATCGATCCGGAAAAGTACCAGGGCTTCGCCTTCGGCATGGGCATCGACCGCATGGCGATGCTCAAGTACGGCATCCCCGATCTCAGGGCCTTTTTCGGCGCCGACCTCAGATGGCTCAGGCACTATGGCTTTTCCGTGCTCGACATTCCCGGATTGGCCGCGGGCCTGTCGTCGTGACCTTACCCTCCGCTGGCAGCGCAACTCCGAGGAGTCACAGCATGCACCGATCGGTCCGCAACATTGGCGTCTTCCTGATAAGCGCCATGCTGGTCTTTTTCACGTTCCATGCGCGCCAGGCCGCCGCCGATCCGGTCGATCAGCGCCAGGAGATCAAGCTCGATCCTGCTGAGCGCGCCTTCGTCTTGAACGAGATGCGCGGGTTCCTTGCAAGCGTCGAAGGCATCGTTGCTGCCGTTGCCAACGATCGCGTCGCCGAGGCACACGACGCCGCAAAAAAAAGCGGCATGGGTGTGATGCATTCCGTACCCGCGACGCTCCGCACCAAGCTGCCCAAGGAGTTCATGCACATGGGCCACACGACCCATCAAGCCTTCGACGCCCTCGCCGAGGACGCCAAGTCGATGGGCGACAAGACGGCCGTCCTGAAGCAGCTGGCGCCGATTCTCAACACCTGCAACACCTGTCAGGCCACCTACCGCCTGTCGGGTGGCTAACCCGTCCGACGTGACGCCTTGAACCCGCGAGCACCGATGCGCGATGCCGTTGCTAGCCAACATGACGATCCCGATGGTCCTTGCGGTCGCCCTGTCGCTCGCCATGACGATCGCGGCGGTGTGGACCTGGTTCTACCACGACAGCAAGCATCGCGATCTCGACAGCTGGATCGAGTATGGCTTCTCGCGCGATACCCTGCGCCACGTACTCATCTACTACCGCTCGATGGGCGTTTCGATGCTCGTCTTCTACATCCTGTTCGTCGCAAGCTGCCTGCTGCTGCAATCCGACGGCGACAGGATCTTCGTCAACGCGCATGGCGAGCCGGTGAGAGCCGGCCCCATAGCAACCGCCTTTTTCGCGCTCGACCTCGTCCTGCGCGGCGGTTTCTTCGACATCATGGAGCACTTCGAGCTGGCGGTGACGGCCGTCTTCATGAATCGCGCGCTGCGCTGGTTCGTCATCTACGCCTTCATCTTCCGCATGTACTACGGACTGACCCTCATCCGCATTGCCGTTTCGTTCGTCTGGATCTGGGCCAAGCTTCACAGCATCCGCAAACAGCCGGGCAGCGACCGCAGCACCCGCTGACAGCAGTCGTAGTACCCGCATTCGCTTTGACCGTGACGACAACAATCCGCCTCGCTGGAAGGCCGGGCACCAGACAGGAAATGGATGCCAGATGAAATTCACGCTCTCCTGGCTCAAGGATCACCTGGACACCAAGGCGTCGCTCGACGAGATCGCGACAACCCTCTCCGCGATCGGCCTTGAGGTCGACGGCATCGCCGATCGCGCCGCCGCACTTGGTGCCTTCACCATCGCCCGCGTCGTCGAGGCCAAGCAGCATCCCAATGCCGATCGCCTGCGCGTGCTGCAGGTCGAGATCGAGAAGGGCAAGCCGCTGATGGAGGTCGTTTGCGGCGCGCCCAACGCCCGCGCCGGCATGCTCGGTGTGTTCGCCCCGCTCGGCACCTACATTCCAGGCTCCGGCATCACCCTGGAGAAGAAGCCCGTGCGCGGTGTCGTCTCCAACGGCATGATGTGCTCGGCCGCCGAGCTTCAGCTTTCCGAGGATAGCGAAGGCATCATCGAAGTAGACGGTACGCTCGCCGACAAGGTCGGCACACGCTACGTCGACGCCATGGGTTTCAACGATCCCGTCATCGAGGTGAAGCTGACTCCCAATCGCCCGGACTGCACCGGCGTCCGCGGCATCGCCCGCGATCTTGCCGCCGCCGGCATCGGCAAGCTGAAGCCGCCGCGCAAGCTCGGCAAGGTCGAAGGCGCAGCGCCCTGCCCGATCGACATCAAGCTCGAGTTCAACAAGGACACTGCCGCCGCCTGCCCGGTGTTCGCAGGCCGCTACGTCAAGGGCGTCAAGAACGGCCCGTCACCGGCATGGATGCAGCAGCGCCTGAAGGCGGTCGGACTGCGCCCTATCAACGCGCTCGTCGACGTGACCAACTACATCTCGCTCGACCTCGGCCGGCCTCTGCACGTCTATGACGCCGACAAGCTCAAAGGCGCGGTCCGCGCCCGCCTCGGCAAGAAAGGCGAAAGCTTCCTCGGCCTCGACGGCAAGACCTACCACGTCGACGAAACCATGTGCGTGATTGCCGACGACAGCGGCCCGCTCGGCCTGGGCGGCGTCATGGGTGGCGAGGATTCCGGCTCGACCGAGGCAACCACCAACGTCCTGATCGAGAGTGCCTGGTTCGACCCCGTGCGCACCGCCATGACCGGCCGCAAAACCGGGCTTGTCACCGATGCCCGCTATCGCTTCGAGCGCGGCGTCGATCCGCAATCCGTGATGCCCGGCCTCGACCTTGCCACCGATCTCATCGTCGAGATGTGCGGCGGCACGCCGTCCAAGGCCAAGCTTGCCGGTACACCGCCTGATCCGAGACACAAGATTGCGTTCGATACGGGCCGCGTCGCAGCGCTGTCGGGCCTGCAGGTCGCCGAACCCGAGATGCGCCGCATCCTGGAGGCACTGGGCTTCACGCTTGGCAAGGGCCAAGGCAAGACACTCGACATCACGGTGCCGAGCTGGCGGCCTGACGTGCAGGGCTCAGCCGACATCGTCGAAGAGATCGTGCGCATCACCGGCATCGACAAGGTGCCGTCGACCCCGCTGCCGCGCGTGCCGGGTGTCGCCCGCCCGGTCTTGACCGAACTGCAGCGCAGGGTGCGCCGCGCCCGCCGCACGCTCGCCGCCCGCGGCTTAGTCGAAGCGGTGACATGGTCGTTCCTGCCCAAGTCAGAGGCGGACATGTTCGGCGGCGGCGACCCAGCACTCGATCTCTCCAACCCCATCTCCGTCGACATGTCGTCGATGCGGCCCAATCTGCTCGCCGGCCTGTTGACGGCCGCACGTCGCAACGCCAACCGCGGCACCGATGACGTCAGCCTATTCGAGATCGGACAGGCTTATCGCGGCATCAAGCCGGAAGACCAGTATGTTTCCGCTGCCGGTGTTCGCATAGGCACCGCCCATGCCAGCGGCTCCGGACGCCACTGGTCGGGCCATGCCGCACCCGTCGACGCGTTCGACGCCAAAGCGGACGCCATTGCAGCCCTCGCCGCTCTCGGCATCGATGCCGGCAAGGCGCAGGTCACACGCGATGCGCCATCGTACTTCCACCCGGGCCGCTCCGGAACGCTGCGGCTCGGCCCCAAGCTCGTGCTCGCCTACTTCGGCGAGGTGCACCCGCGCACACTCACGGCACTTGACATGCAAGGTCCTGCCGTCGCCTTCGAGGTGTTCCTGAGCAGCCTGCCGTCAGAAAAGCGCAAGGCCCGCGCACGGCCCGCGCTCGAGGAAAGCGACCTCATGCCCCTGTCGCGCGACTTTGCGTTCGTCCTCGACCGCAAGGTCGCCGCCGGCGATGTGGTTCGCGCCGCGCAAGGAGCCGACAAGGCGCTCATCCGAGACGTCGCCGTGTTCGACACGTTCGAGGGCGGCAAGCTTGCCGAAGAGGGCAAGAAGTCGATTGCGATAGCCGTGACCCTGCAGCCAACCACGCAAACCCTGACCGACAAGGACATCGATGCGATCTCCGACAAGATCGTCTACGCGGTCAAGAAGGCGACCGGTGGCGAGATCAGGAATTGAGGCCGCTCGTATCTGCTCGACCACGGCCGCTAGCAGCTACCCGATCACCCAGCGTGATACCGCCACGGAAAGCGGCATCGAAAGGAAGCTGAGCAGCGTCTGCAGCGTGACGATCGTTGCGGCGAGCGGTGCATCGCCGCCCATCTGTCGCGCCAGCACGTAGGACGAGGTCGCCGTCGCGCACGAGCCGTAGATCATCGCCACGCTCGCCGGGACCAATGTCAGGCCTTGCGCCATCGCAAGCAGCAGGATGGCGAGCGGAAATACGATCATCTTACCGATGGTCGCCACCACGATCGGCGGCAATGCTGCTTGCAGCCCGGCGAGCCTGATGCCCGCGCCGATCGACAGCAGGACGAGAGGCAGTGCCGCCCGTCCGAGTAAATCGGTCATATCGTGCAGCAATGGCAAACCGCCAAGACCGGCGATATTGAACAACAGCCCTGCGCCCACGCCGATCAGCAGCGGGTTGCGCGCCAGATCACGCACGATGACCCGCGCCAGACTGGGTGACGTCTCCTTCGTCGATTGATGCAGCAGCACGATGGCGATCACCACGGCCACATTGGTCAGCGGAATGAGAATCGACGACGCCAGATAGGCACTCGCCTGTCCCGATGCACCGTAGAGCCGCTCGGCCACCGCCAGCGCGATGAAGGTGTTGTGGCGCGACGCACCCTGCACGACCGAGCTTGCCACCGGTCCTGCAAACCCCATCGCCAGCGACACCACAACGGCGAAAATGAAGGCGGCCATGAACCCGCCCATGACGACGATCGCATAGGCCCCGACGAACTCCGCCGAAACCTGCATCGTCGAGATCTTGTTGAACAGCAGCGCCGGCAGCAGCACCCAATAGGCAAGCCGATCGACGCCGCCCCAGAACTCGTCATGACCGACGAGCACGCGCCCGATGACATGACCCAGAACGATGAGTGCGAAGACGGGAGCGATCGAGGCGAAGATCGTGCTCAAGGCGCGGTCCCTCCCCCGCTTGCATGACGAAACGGGACCAGACCGTCACCGCGCCACTTACTTTACCGGTCTGCCCCGGCATGTGGAAGCAATGAACTTTTCGCTCTAGCTGCCCCGCCGCAGCACGCTGAGCAGCTCGGGCGTCGGATAGCTGTCCGCCGGCAACTTGAACTTGAGCTGCATCTGCTTGACCGCCGCGCGCGACTTCTCTCCGATCAGACCATCGATCGTACCCACATCGAATCCGCGCCCCGCGAGCAGTCGCTGCAGCTCCATCGTCTCTTCGCCACTGAGGTCCGGAACGCTTCCGCGCCCCGGCGACATTTTTGGCGCCCCCGCGATGCGCGTTGCAAGATAGGCAGCCGTCGTCGCGTAGTTGAGCGACTGGTTCCATTGCAGATAGACGCCGAAATTGTCATAGGCCAGGAAGGCAGGCCCATTGCGACCCATCGGTAGCAACAGAGACGCCGCCGTCTTGTCTGCGGAAAGCGGCTTGCCATCACGCCGCACGACGCCCCACTGCGCCCACTGCGAACGCGGATGTTTGACCGCGAGATCGGCTTCCTGCCACGGCATCTCCCCGGTCAGCGCCACCTCCTCGATCCACGGCTGGTTGGGCTTCCAGCCCAGGTGATGCATGTAGTTCGCCGTCGAGCCGATGATGTCGGCATCCGAGCGGAACAGGTTGGGGTGCTGATCGCCGTCATAGTCGATGGCGTGCTCCAGGTATCGCGTCGGCAGGAATTGCGTCTGTCCGAGCTCACCGGCCCACGAGCCGATCATTTCAGCGGGATCGAGATCGCCGCGATCGATGATCTTGAGCGCCGCCTTCAACTCCTCGGTGAACATTTCGCCGCGCCGGCAGTCGTAGGCGAGCGTCACCAGCGACCGCAGCACCGGCAGGTTGCCCATGCCCTTGCCGAAATCGCTCTCCAGTGCCCAGAAGCCGGTGATCACCTCCGCCGGCACGCCGAACTCCTTCTGCGCCCGATCGAATGCCTGCCGGTTTTCGGCAATCTTCTTGCGCCCGTTGGTGACGCGGAACTCGGTGGCGAGTTTGGCCTGGAACGTCAAAAAGCTCTGCGCGAAAAACCCCTGCCTGCGATCGCGCTTGATGACCGAGGGATCGATATCGATGCCGCCCAGCGCCCGGTTGATGGTCGCCTGTGAAATACCCTCGGCCGCAGCTTGCTTTTTGAAGCCCGCGAACCAGCCGCCAAAAGCTTGCGTATTCTGGCAGTCACGCGCGTTTTCCTTGAAGCCGCCAGGCGCCGCTGCATATGCGTCGGCCACGGGAACAAGCACAGCCATGTGCGCGGCAAGTAGGGCGGTCGGTAGCAGACGCATCATGACCTCGTCAGCGATTTGTCGTTCGGTCGGGCCGCTTCGAGCGAACCTCTTCGGCGGAACCCACCGTGCCAGGGCCGCGATAATGCCCGCGTTGAAGGCTCAAATTGGGCAGAAGTGAAGTTTGTCACTGAGACTATTGCAACGATACGGCGACATACCGGCGTCCGCGCCGCTGTTGCCTGCACGTCTTGACACAGGTGAGGCGGAAGTCCGGATACGGCACGTCAACGCAAACCGCCGCACCCGATCAAGGGTACGGCGGTTTGAAAGACGAGAGGTTGTTGTGGCACCAGCGTGCCCGGACACTATCGACATTGCTCGGAAGCGCCAAACGCTCCTGCTCAGCGCCTTCCCTTGTCGCCGCGCATCTGCTCCATCATCTCGGCGAGACCCGCAGGGCCCTTCATCCAGAACGACATCGCCGACGCCCAGTTCTTTTGCCACATCTCCGCGGCGTTCATCCAGAACTGGAACGGCGCGGAAGCCATTCCGCCCATGCCGCCGAGATCGCCCATGGCCTTGCTGAAATCAGGCATACCGGGCAGTCCCTGCATCATGTTGGGCGGCATCTGCAAGCCGCCGCCAGGATTGCGAAGCTGGTGCTTCCAGGCATCCATCACCTGGTCCATCATCTGCAGCTGCATGCGCGAGGCATTCTGCAGCTGCTGCCGGGTGGCGTTGACGACATCATCCGGCCATCCCATGGCGCGGGTGGCCGTCGTCATCTGGTCGAACACCTTCGACGAGTAGCGCTCGCTGGCCGAAGCCATGTCGTTGCGCCAGTCGTTCAACGCATCGAAGGCCGCATTGACCGCCCGGCGCGCTTCCTCGTTCAGCTCTTTCATCTGATGAGCCCCAAAATCGGCTGCCATGAGACCTACTCCCTGTTGCGGATGTGACGCTGTCAACCGCTCGTATGGGCCATTGGTTCCCGTGACGTCAAGGGATTTGACCACCAGAGCCGTTCCGATTGCCTTGGCCATTGGCCGTAATCCCAAAGGTTTGTATCGCCACGATGGGGATCGGACGTGCGCAGGCGAGGGTTTCGAGCTCGCCGCCATGGCCGCCTGCGACGGCTTCACACCCCTGTAACAGCGCCCTTTCGCGGGCTCACAGCCAATGCTAAGAGCCGCCCATGACCGACACATCCTTGATCCGAAATTTCTCGATCATCGCCCACATCGACCACGGAAAGTCGACCTTGTCCGACAGGCTGATCCAGCTCTGCGGCAACGTGACGGAACGTGAGATGAAGGACCAGATCCTCGACTCCATGGACATCGAGCGCGAGCGGGGCATCACGATCAAGGCGCAAACTGTTCGCCTCGACTACAAGGCCGAGGACGGCCAGACATATCAGTTGAACCTGATGGATACGCCCGGCCACGTCGACTTCGCCTACGAGGTCTCCCGTTCGCTCGCCGCCTGCGAGGGCGCGATCCTTGTTGTCGATGCCTCCCAGGGGGTCGAAGCGCAGACGCTCGCCAACGTCTATACCGCACTCGACAACAACCTGGAGATCCTGCCGGTCCTCAACAAGGTGGACTTGCCGGCCGCAGACGTCGACCGCGTCAAGCAACAGATCGAGGACGTGATCGGCCTCGACGCTTCGGATGCCGTGCCGATCTCCGCCAAGACTGGCCTCAATGTCGCCGCCGTCCTCGAGGCAATCGTCAAGCGCCTGCCGCCACCCAAGGGCGACCGCTCCAAGCCGCTGAAGGCGATGCTGGTCGACAGCTGGTATGATGCCTACCTCGGCGTCATCGTGCTCGTGCGCGTCATCGACGGCGTCCTGAAAAAGGGCCAGAAGGTGCGGCTGATGTCGACGGGCGCCGTGCATCCCATCGAGCGCGTCGGCGTATTCCGCCCCAAGCAGGAGATGATGGACGACCTGGGGCCGGGCGAGATCGGCTTCTTCACCGCCGCCATCAAGGAGGTGGCCGACACCCGCGTCGGCGACACCGTCACCGAGGATAGAAACCCGACCTCAGAACCGCTGCCCGGCTTCAAGCCCGCCCAGCCGGTCGTCTTCTGCGGCCTCTTCCCCGTCGACGCCGCCGATTTCGAGGACCTGCGCGAAGCGATGGCGAAGCTGCGCCTCAACGACGCCAGCTTCTCTTTCGAGACCGAAAGCTCCGCCGCCTTGGGCTTCGGCTTCCGCTGCGGCTTCCTCGGCCTGTTGCATCTGGAGATCATCACCGAGCGGCTCGAGCGCGAGTTCAACCTCGACCTCATCACCACCGCGCCCTCCGTCGTCTACCACCTGTACTTGAACGACGGCACATTGATGGAGATGCACAACCCCGCCGACATGCCCGACCCGACCCGCATCGACCGCATCGAGGAACCGTGGATCTCCGCCACCATCATGGTGCCCGACGATTACCTGGGCTCCGTCCTGAAGCTGTGCCAGGACCGCCGCGGCCGCCAGAAGAACCTCACCTACGCCGGATCGCGCGCCATGCTCGTCTACGAGCTGCCCTTGAACGAGGTGGTGTTCGACTTTTACGACCGCCTGAAATCGATCAGCCGCGGCTATGCCTCCTTCGACTATCACCTGATCGGCTACGAGCCCGAGGACTTGGTCAAGTTGCAGATCCTGGTCAACGCCGAGCCGGTCGACGCGCTCTCCATCATCGTGCATCGCTCACGCGCGGAGGCGCGCGGCCGCGTCATGTGCGAGAAGCTGAAGGACCTGATCCCGCAGCACATGTTCGTGATCCCGATCCAGGCGGCGATCGGCGGCCGCATCATTGCGCGCGAGACGATCCGCGCCTTGCGCAAGGACGTGCTGGCGAAGTGCTACGGCGGCGACATCACGCGTAAGCGCAAGCTGCTCGAGAAGCAGAAGGCCGGCAAGAAGAAGATGCGCCAGTTCGGCAAGGTCGAAATCCCCCAGGAAGCCTTCATCAACGCGCTGAAGATGGAGGAGTGAGGTCGTTGCCTCCACCGTCATCCCGGCGCAGGCCGGGGCTCACGCAAGCCGCAACAAGCCCTACTTGATGCGTTGCGCACGACCGCTGCTGCACGCCGCATCTCACGTCATCGGCGTTGTGCGCGCCGACGCGTTCGACTACATCGAGCGGTTTTGCAATCCGCGACGGCGGCACTCGACGCTCGGATATCTGAGCCCGGTTGCCTACGAAGAACGAAAGCGATTAGCTGAACTCAGTGTCCACGGAACCGGGCACAGCTCAGGGTAATCCGCTTGGATGAAGATCGACAAGGCGACCTCTTTTCCTAGAGCCTCCAATAGCAGCACCTGTGAGTCTCGGTAGAGGCCTTACCCTCCCCTCCACCGTCACCCCGGCGCAGGCCGGGGCCCACGCCAGCATCGACATGCACGCCGCAAATGTGCAGAACTGCGGCCCGCTGCGAGCCCCCGCGGCGCGCTCCGTCACGCAGCCGACCACGCAAGACTTGACCGCACGGGCGATTGCCCGCACCAGCTTGAGCGGCTAACACCGACAGCACGCGATGGCATGGACCGCCGCGAGGGCAGATAAGGGAACACGACATGGACAGTTGGGATCATCGCAGCCGATCGCCTGCTGACCGCCCACAGCCCCTCCACGACTTCCTCACGCGCATCGTCCATGTCGAGCGCAGCGAGATCGCCGCCCTCGTTCTCTCCTTCGCCTATTTCTTCCTCGTGCTGGCCGCCTACTACATCATCCGCCCCGTGCGCGACGAGATGGGCGTCGCCGTCGGCCGCGATCATCTGGAAAAGCTCTTCATTATCGTCTTCTTCGTCATGCTGGCCGCCGTGCCCGTCTACGGCTGGGTGACGTCGCGCTTCGCCAAGCGCCTCGTCGTGCCTGTCGTCTACGGCTTCTTCATCCTCAACCTCGTCGCCTTCTGGGCGATCCTCTCCGGCGGCGGCCGCACCGCTGCCATTGCCAGCGTCTTCTTCGTCTGGGCCAGCGTCTTCAACCTGTTTGTCGTATCGATCTTCTGGATCGTCATGTCCGACCTCTACGACGCCGGACAGGCAAAGCGCCTCTATGGTTTCATTGCCGCCGGCGGCACCGCTGGCGCCATGGCCGGCCCGATCATCACCCAGTCGTTCGTGCGCATGATCGGCCCGGATCGATTACTGCTGGTCTCCGCCGCGCTGCTCGCCCTCGCACTCGGCACAGCCATGCTCTTGCGTCGCGTAGCGCCATCGCACGGCGAAGCCACAGACAATGAACGCCCGGTTGGCAAGGACATTCTCGCCGGTGCCATGCGCGTCTTGCAGTCACCCTATCTCTTCAACATTGCGCTGTGGATCCTGCTCGGTAACCTCGTCTCGACCTACTTCTATCTGGAACAATCCCGCATTCTCGGCGAGACGATCACCGATCGCACCTCGCGCGTCGAGCTGTTGGCGACACTCGATCTTGCCGTCTCGATCATGACAATCATGCTGCAGGTCTTTGTGACCGGTCGCGTGCTGGAGCGCTTCGGCGTTGGCATCACCTCAGCGGCATTGCCCACGTGGTGCGCCGTAGGGCTCGTCGCCCTGGCAATCGCGCCGAGCGTTACTGTCATCGTCTCGATCATGGCCGTGGAGCGCGCCATCGCCTTCTCCCTCGCCAGCCCCGCGATCAAAGTGCTCTATACGGTTGTCGAACCGGAGGAGAAGTACAAGGCGCAGAACTTCATCGATACCGTCGTCTATCGCGGCGGCGATGCGGCCTCGGGCTGGATCTTCAATTCGCTTGGCAAGACGCTCGGATTTGCCGGCAGCACCATTGCGCTGACCGCGGTGCCCGCGGCACTCGCCTGGCTGTGGCTGAGCTTCTCGCTCGGCCGCCAGCTTAGCGCGCAGACCGCCATTCACCGACCTGCAGATGGCAATCAGAAATCATAGACGGTCTTGGCCGCGCGGAACGTCGCCAGATAGGCCTCGACCGTGATCGAGATCGGCTCCGCGTACCCGCCGCCGATCGCAATCGAGACCGGCAACCCGCGCGCCTTCGCGTAGCGAAACACCGTCGTATCCCGCGTCACGAGGCCTGCCGGTGTAAGCGACAAGCGCCCGAGCCGATCCGCCGCCAGCGCATCGGCGCCAGACAGATAGAGCATGAGGTCAGGGCGGAAGTCGTCCACCCGCGCCAACACGCCATCAAGAGCAGCAAGATAGGCGCGATCATCTGCGCCGTCGGGCAGCGCCACATCAATTCTGGACGCTACTTTGCGGAACGGAAAATTCGTCGCGCCATGGATGGAGATCGTCTGCACCGCTGGCACATCGGCGAGGATAGCGGCCGTGCCATCGCCTTGATGCACATCGCAGTCGAGGATCGTCACCCGCGCCACGCGCTCTTCCGCCAGCAGCGTCAGCGCCACCGCCGCAAGATCGTTGAAGAGGCAGAAACCCGAGCCGAAGCCGCGATGCGCATGGTGCGTGCCGCCCGCCAGCTGCCCCGCGATTCCATCGCGCATGGCATCGCGCGCTGCTGCCAGCGACCCGCCCACCGTTGCCAGCGAGCGCGCCACCAGGATCTCGCTCCAAGGAATGCCGATCCGCCGCATCGCATCTGCCGGCAACCGTCCGGCAATCGCATCGCGCACATAAGCCTCATCATGCGCGCGTAGCAGGTCGCTCTCTACAGCGCGCGGCGAAGGCTTGAGACCGGCGCGCACAAACAGTCCTTCCGCCTCCGCCCGCTCGCGCAATTGCCGATACTTCGTCGCGGGAAAGCGATGCCCCGGCGGCAGCGGCAAGTCGGGTGTGTCGGGAAAATAGAACGTCACGATGCCTCAGCCATTGGGCCTTATGGCCTCAGCACGCGGATCCAGCGCATCACGTCGAGCAGGCTCATCGCCGCCGCCGCGACATATGTCAGCGCCGCAGCTTTGAGAATACGCCGCGCCGAAACCATGTCGTCGGGGCTCACATAGTTGCCGGCCTTGAGCACCGGCAGCGCCCGCCGGAAGCTCGCGTCGAATTCCACCGGCAAAGTCGTCGCGTGCATCAGCACCGTCGACGCCATGATCAACAGGCCCGCAACGATCTGCACGATGACCAGCGCCGGCGCCTTGACGATCGCCATCACGAACGGCGCCGTCAGCATGACGATCGCGCCGATCCGCTCGACATGCTGCGCCTGACGTGCAAGCCGCGTCCGCGTGATGAGCGGCCGGTAGCCGGTCGCATCCTGCATGGCATGACCTACCTCGTGCGCCGCCACCACGACAGCGGCAAGCGAGCGGCCCTTGAAGTGCTGCGGCAGCAGCCGCACCGTCTTCGCGTCGGGATCATAGTGGTCGCCGAGGCTGGTCTCCTCGACCTTGACCTCGCCAAGTTTCATCTCGTCCAGTATATGCCGCGCGAATTCGCCTCCCGTGCCCGGGAAATCCGCCCGCTCTTTGCCGTGCTCCTTCAGCACACGCCGCACCCAAAATTGCGGCAGCATGGCAAGTGCCAGAATCACCAGCAGAATGATGAGCCCGAAGGCCATGCTGTTTGCGCTCCTTGGCCGCGCGGAGCCCTCCCGCCGGCGGCTTCACATTACTTTACATGGGCGACAAAGTCCCGAAACGCCAGTCCTCCAGTTTGGCGACATCGGCAGCTGAGCCTGCCCCTGAAACCAACGGAGAGAAAGACCATGACCGACACCGGCAACACCCCCGCAAACCCCAACTACAATGGCCGCGGCTGCCGCCGTGGACGTGGACCCAGGGTCGCCCTCGTCGCATTGTTCGCCATCGGCGCCGGCTTTTTCGCTGGCAAGGCGATGAGCCACGGCGCCGGGCCCTTCGGCAACCACTTCGGGCCGCAGAGCGCCATCACCCGCGCGTTCCTGCCTTCGAGCGTCGACGACGCGACCGACCGCGCTGCCCGTGTCGCCCGCCACCTTTCGATCGAGGTCAACGCCACCTACGAGCAGGAGCAGAAGCTGGTCACGATCGCCAAGGGCGTCGCCTCTGACGTCTACGGCCTGCGCCGGGAGATGATCGATGCCCGCAACAAGGGCCTCGATCTGATGAAGGCGCCGACAGTCGATCGTGCCGCCGTCGAAGCTTTCCGCACTGAGCAGATGACGCGCCTCGATGCCATCTCCAAGCGTCTGTCGACGGCCGTGGCCGACGCCAGCGAAATCCTCAACCCGGACCAGCGCTCCAGGCTCGCTAACCGGATCGAGGATTTCCGCAACGGCCGCTGGTGGAGGCACTGGCACCACGGCGACCGCGGCTGAGGGCGCCTGCGATTGACGCCACGTACTTGGATTGCTGAAATCGGACTAAAACTGAAGCGAAGGGCGGCCTGAGGGCTGCCCTTTACGCCATCGCGACCTAACCAGGATCGCAAGGTGCGCGCCGGCCGGCGTCTCCGTGATACCATTCCCCGCCGCATCACCGATCGCCGCCCAAAGCCAAGGAACGACATGCCGTGACCGGCCGCATATTACTGATCGAGGACGACATCCGGCTGGCCGCCATGATCCGCGACTACCTGACCGACGCTGGACTGCGTGTCGCCCACGCCGCCAATGGCACCGACGGCCTCAAGCTCCAGGTGGCCGAGCCGTTCGATGCCATCGTCCTCGATCTCATGCTGCCCGACATGGACGGCCTCGAACTCTGCCGCCAGGTCCGCGCACGCTCTGAAATGCCGATCCTCATGCTGACCGCACGCGGCGACGCTATGGATCGCATCGTCGGTCTCGAACTTGGCGCCGACGACTATCTGCCCAAACCGTTCGAGCCGCGCGAATTGCTTGCCCGCATCAACGCCATCCTTCGGCGCAGCCGTGCAGGCGCGTCAAAGCGCGACGTCCTCGACTTCGGCCGCCTGGAGATCGACCGCGGCGCCCGCGAGGTCCGCCTCGACGGTGAACCAAAGCCGCTGACCAGCTACCAGTACGATTTGTTGCTGGCGATGGCCGAGCACGCTGGCCGCGTGCTGACGCGCGAGCAGCTGATGGACCTCGCCAAGGGCGAAGCGCTGGAAGCCTTCGACCGGTCGATCGATGTGCACATCTCCCGCATCCGCGCCGCCATTGAGGACGAGCCCAAACAGCCCAAGCGCGTCATCACGGTCCGGGGCGCTGGTTACGTGTTCGCCAGATCGCAGGAATGAGCTGCAATGCGCATTGACCGCTTCAAAAGGCTCTCGACCCAGATCTACCTGACGATCCTCGCATCACTGCTGGCCGTCGTCATCACCAGCGGCATCCTCTGGCACCGCGCCAGTCAGCGGCTACCGATACAGCAGGCCTTCGAGATGGCAGGCGAACTGATCGAAGGCGTCTTGCCACCGCCGGAAGCGAGCCGGGACTCAGCGACCGACTCCTTGAAGCGCATCGCCACACGCTTGAAGCTCGACGTCGCACTCTACGATGCCGAGCGCCGCCTCATCGCCAGCTCGGGCCAGACCTTGCCGCCACCACCACGTCATCGCGACGAAAGCGGCTTCATCTTCGGCCGCGCCGGTCCCGCCTGGGCCATGGCATTGCCCGATGGCCGCTGGCTGGTGGCACGCAATCCGTTGCGCATTCCCCGGCACCCCGGCCTTTGGTTCATCGGCTTTCTCGGCGCCATCGCCGCCGCCGTCGGCCTGACGGCCTGGCCCGTCGTGCGCGGATTGACGCGACGCTTGGAGAACCTGCAGACCGGCGTGGAGAAGCTCGGCATCGGCGATCTCACGGCCCGCGTCGACGTCAAGGGCCGCGACGAGATCGCCCAGTTGGCGACAAGCTTCAACAGCAGCGCCGCACGCATCGAGTCGCTCGTCAACGCCCACCGGCTGCTGCTCGCCAACGCCAGTCATGAGCTGCGCACGCCCTTGGCGCGCGTCCGCATGGGCATCGAGCTGTTGAAGGACAAGGCCGACCCTGAGCGCAAGGCTGCGCTGGAGCGCGACATCGCCGAACTCGACCAGTTGATCGAGGAGATCCTGCTGATGAGCCGGCTCGATGCCGGCACACCGCTCGATCGCACCGAGTTGATCGACCTGCTGGCCCTCGTCGCCGAGGAATCCGCCCATTACACGCAAGCCAACGTCACCGGCCGGCCTATGACCGTGCGCGGCGACCCGAGTCTGCTGCGTCGGCTCGTGCGCAACCTGCTCGACAATGCGTCCCGTCATGGCCGCCCGCCGATCGACATCGAGGTACGCTCTGAAGTTGGCAGCGCCGTACTGCGCGTCACCGATCATGGTACCGGCTTCGACTCCGCCAATACGCAACGCGCCTTCGAGCCGTTTCAGCGCGGCGCCGGTCGCGGCAGGGTACCCGGCAGCGGCCTCGGCCTCGCCCTCGTCCGCCAGATCGCCGAGCGCCATGGAGGCACCGCTCACATCGTCGCGGGCCTCGACGGCCGTACCCTCAATCGCGTCGAGATCACTTTGCCGACGGCATGACCTCGGCAACGCCCCTATTCTCCGAGATAGCGCATGTTGACCCAGCCGACCGTGCCCTGCCAATTGATCCTGCACCAGCGCCGCTTGCACGGCCCGACGCACTGAATCCCGGAGGCCGTTGCCGAGATCGATCCGACGATCGCGCTGCCCGAGCCGGGCTCTGCGCGCACGTTGAGGCGGTCCCACGAGGGCACGCCACGCACCCGATAGGTATCGGGACCGTGCGCGCAATCATGGCCCTGCTGCGCGTCTGCAGGCATCGACACAAGCATCGCTGCGCCTGCCAGGACCCAACACCAGATGACGGCTGCCGTCATGATTTTCATTGCAAGACCTCATTGGCAATTAATCGCAGCGGGGTCGTTCCCGACAGTATCGTCCATCATTCAATCATGCTCGCGCCGACCACCGCCCAAGCATCTCCGCCCGCGCCGCAACCGCCGGGTTGTCCGGATCGAGCCTGACATCATCATGCGTCAGGACCGCTCCCTCCGCCACATCGCGCATCAATCTGACGCGATGCGCAAGGCCCATCGGCAACGCCCGCATTTCGCGCGAGTCCTTGGCCGGCATCTGCCGACCCCAAACCGTGTGGCCGCCCTCTCCATCGAGCGTGGCGCCGGCCTTCAACGCCTTCTTGGCGACGGCAACGACATCCGAGTTCCACACCCGCGCCGAACCGGTCGGCTCCTGCCTCAGCGCAACCGATGCAATCGATAAGCCAAGCTCGAGACCGATCATATGCGTCGGCCGGTAAAGCGCGGCATAGGTGCCGGACTTGTCCGGCAACGTGTTGTATTCGACGAAGCAGCGCCGCGCGTAGGCACTCTGCGAGGTAATGACCACATAGGTGCCCATCGCCAGATGATGAGGCACGTCGCGCCCGTCTCGATAGAGTGAGGACGTCACCTCGGTCACACCCTTATTCTCCAGAATTCCACCGTCGTTCTTCGGCTTCAGCAGATCCGCGAGCTCGAACCGCGATGCCGGCGGAAACGTCAACCCACCCGTTTGCGGATTAAGATCGCAGGCATTGCACACCGCCGTCATCTCGATCGCCGACTTGGTGCCGTCGATGAACGAGTTGAACATCTGCAGGTTGACCTTGTCTCGTTCCACTTTGAGGTAGCCGGAGATGATGTCCCACACGGTATCGGGCGTCGACGCATGGTAGCTCGGCAGGTAGCGAGTCCCCTTCCCCGCCGCCACCACCTCGAAACCGCACGCACGCGCCCAATCGACATGCTCGGCGATCAGCGCCGGCTGGTCGCCCCACGCCAGCGAATAGACGACGCCCGCCTTGCGCGCTTCTTCGGCCAGCAGAGGTCCTGCGAGCGCATCGGCCTCGACGTTTACCATTACGATCGACTTGCCGTTGCGGAATGCTTCACGCGCAACACGCACGCCCGTCGCAGGATCACCCGTTGCCTCGATCACGACCTCGATGCGCGGATCGGCAACCAGCGACAATGCATCCTCGGTGACGAAGGTCGCGCCACCCGCGAATGCGTCATCAAGACTTGTCGCCGCATATTGCTCAGGCTCCCAGCCGGCCTCGCCGAGCCGCATTCGTGCCCGCGCCGGATCGAGATCAGCAAGACCCGAGATATGCATCCCCGGCGTCAATCTGACCTGCGACAGGAACATCGTGCCGAATTTTCCGGCACCGATTTGCGCGATCCGGATCGGGCGTGCGGCTTCTGACCGCGCGACCAGCATAGGAAAAAGGTTCATGTTCTCTCGTGTTGCTCTTGCGGCATGCGTTCCTGATGGAAAGACTAGAGACTGGCTGAGCCGCCGGTGCAAGACGCAATTGGCTCAGTCGCGCGGACCCGCGCCCCTCGCGGAGGTTGATAGATGGAGAAGCGGCGCCTCGGCAGCCTCGGCCCACTCGTCTCGAGCATCAGCCTTGGCGCCATGGGCATCTCGGGAACCTATGGCCCGTCGACGGAAGAAGAGACCACGCGCCTCTTTACCCGCGCGATCGAGCTTGGCGTCAACCATATCGATACTGGTGACATCTATGGCATGGGGCTGAGCGAGGAACTGATCGGACGCTTCCTTCGCCGCTCTCAGGCGCGCATCGTGCTCGCCACCAAGGGCGGCGTCCGCTTCGTTCCCGCGACCGGCGAGCGACGCATCGATAATTCACCCGCATATCTGCGCAGCGCGTTGGAGAAATCGCTGAAGCGATTGGGCCGGGATCATGTCGAGCTGTTCTACCTTCAGCGCCGCGAGCCATCCCGCCCCATCGAAGAAATCATCGAGACGCTGGCGACCTTCAAGCGTGAAGGGTTGATCGGCGCCATCGGCTTGTGCGAGGTTTCTCCCGACACATTGCGTCAGGCGCACCGCGTCCATCACATAGCCGCCGTGCAAAGCGAGTATTCGCTGTGGTCGCGCGACGCCGAAAAGCGGCTCATCGAAACCTGCCGGGATCTGGGTACCGCCTTTGTCGCCTTCTCACCGCTCGGACGCGGAATGCTGACAGGCAACGCACCCAACCCCGATCAGTTTTCCGGAGGAGATTTCCGCCGCACCAATCCACGCTTCATCGAGCCTGCGTATTCACAAAACCGCGCCGCGATGGCCGCATTCCACGACATCTGCAAGCGCTTCGAAGCCAGTCCCGTTGAGGTCGCGCTGGCTTGGGTCCTCGGAGCCGGCAACCACGTCATCGCCATTCCAGGCACGCGCCGCGCCGAGCACCTGCAAGCAAACCTCGCAGCAACTCGCTTGCGACTCACCCAATCGCAGCGCCAGGAAATCGCCAGCGTGTTCCCACCAGGCTTCCCTTGGGGTGACCGATTCTCTGCGAGCCAGGGTATCGGCGTCGAGCCATCAGCTTGAGCATAATCAAGTTTGCAACGAGCGAAGCTAGAGCATCATCCGACCGGACGGAATCGCTTCGCGGTTCACCGGTCGGATAAAGATGCTCCAGAATCAAAGTCTAGAGCAGGTCCATCCGATCAGCCGATCTCCGTCGGCGATCGTGTCTGATCGGATACTTCTCTATCTTCGCATCGTTACAATCGCTTTGAGGGTTGCACATCAATCACACGCGCGGTGCATTCTCCTGCCTGCCACAACGCCGCCGGTCGAACGCCACATTCCCCAGACAATGACGAAGTGTCGTTTGCGGCACGCCGAACGGCACTTGGATTTCAAGGCCAGCCTGCGGGTTTGGGAATGTTGGTCTTGACGGGGACTAAGCGTCCGCATTTGGGGGAATCGTGAAACTCGCGTTTATGAAGGCGCAACTCGCCATCATGCCAATTTTGCTGGCCACCGCGCTGGCAATCACGGGTTCTGAGATCCCGTCGGTGCATGCGCCCAAGGTCGAAGGCTTCGCCACCTCAGCTATGCCTGAGCCAAGCGCTGCACTGACCGACAAGAGTACGGCAGCTGAAGCCGATGTTGCAGAGACCGAACCCGCACGCCCCCATTGGTGCAACACGACCAGCAATCTTGTGGCCGGTATTAATCGGCTTGGCGGATATTCGGTAATGCGCGCAGAATTGAGCGGCGGCCGCACGCTTGAGCGCTACTGGAACACGAGTGAAGAGGTCGTCATCGAGCATGGCGGCGACGGCACCAGCTGCCTCGTGGAGATCCGCGACCGCGACAAGCCCCACTGAAACCTCCCCCTCCCATCCGATTGGCCCGCAGCAATGGGTCGCAATGGCGCAGGACAGCACCTTCTACCCGAAGAGAGTTCTACCCACAGCGAACACAATTCGGCGTTAGTATAGACGCTGAGGGTTCCGAATCGCGCGGTGCCGGGCTTAATGTCGGCCAACGGCGCGATCCGTGACGCTTTGCCGTCCGTAGCGCATCGCAAAACCGAGCTGGAATCACCCATCGTAGCAGTATCAGGACTCTGCGTGGTGGAAGGGAAACATGCGGATCGCGCCCTCGTTCGGACCCACAAGCGCCCCTTCGGTCGAGAAGGATGCATGAAATCGTTCAGGTCTGACCTCGCCTACCGCCGCGACTTGACCTGCGAACGCAAGACGAGACGACGATGACAAATGGTACGCCGCCGCGCCGGCCACCTCCGCTGACGCCTCCTCCACTCGACAAGGTCCGCCCGATCGAGGAACGCTTTGCGCCTCCCCCGGGCCAGCGAAAGGTGCAGCAAGCGGATACCGCACAAACGGGCGCACGCCATCCAGGCACCACCTTGCACGCCGATCCCGACCGCCATCAACGCCAAGAGCCGTATTGGCAACCCTCCCCGCAAGCACACGCCGGCAAACCGCATCCGGGTCATCAAGGTCGACGCTCTGCGCCCAAGCGCCGCTCCGCAATCGCACGCGTGCTGCTCGGCACCGTTGTCCTCATGGCGCTGACGATTGCAGCAGGCGCAACCTACATCCTCCTGGCGCCCCCGACCGACCTCATCCGCGAACGGGCCGTGTCGCTCGTCAAGGCACGCACCGGGCGCGACCTCACCATCGCCGGGCCAGCACGGTTGACGCTTTACCCGTCTGCGACTGTGACCTTGAAGGACGTTGCCCTGTCTGCGCCTCCGGGCATGGACGGTGCCCCCACTGTCGCAATGGAGAGCCTCGACATCTCCGTCAAGCTGCTGCCGCTGCTGAGCCGTCGCGTCGAAATCAAGAAGCTCGCCCTGACGCGACCGCGTTTCGATTTCCGTGTCGACAAGAATGGACGCAAGAGCTGGGATATGGCAGCCGCGGATATTCTTACGCCAGCGCTGCAATATGCCGAGCGGCTGTCCGCGACAACGCGCACCGACGCTCCGCCGACCGGCGCGGCGCGACTGGCACAGACGGGTGAACCGGCCACTCAAAATGCCGGCGGCCAGGGTCGCAAGCACGCCAACCTCGATGACCTAGTGCTGCGCGATGTTCGCATCGTCGACGGCATCCTCGACTATCGCGACGACCGCACCGGCGTCAGCCAGTCGGCAACCGCCATCAACGTCGGCTTGCGCGCGCGTAATCTCTCCAGCCCCGTGGCGGCAAAAGGCGACCTCGTCTGGCAGGGCCAGGCGATCCGCTTCGACGGCTCCCTCAACACGCTGGCCGAAGTGTTGAGCGACGCCCCGGCCAAACTGAGCCTCAACGTGGCCGCCCAACCGCTCAAGGCAGAGTATTCAGGCGCGATCGACTTGCGCAACGGCACTACTCTCGATGGCACGATCTCCGCACAGACGGAATCGGTCCGCGCCCTGGCGCAATGGCTCGGCAAGCAGTTGCCATCCAACGAAGGCTTCGGCGCGCTTTCGGTCGCTGGCCGGCTCAAGACGCGCCCTGGCGCGTTTCAGCTTGTCAATGCCGACCTCACCCTCGACCAGATCCACGCGACAGGCGAATTGAGCGGCTCGACCACGTCCGCCCGGCCTCTGATCACAGCCGACCTGAAGGTCTCCGCCATCAACCTCAACACCTATGTCGGCGAGGCAGCGCGCAGCGACAAATCACGCGCCGCGCCACCCAACTCGGCCGCGCCCTCCCCGTCAGGCAGCCCTTCGTCTGACGCCGCGCCGAAGCCGCAGACGATTGAGGACTTGCTGGAGCGCCAGTCGGGCCCACAGGTCAAGGGCTACACGGCCCGCGCTGGCTGGAGCGAAACACCCATCGACACCGTCCTGCTCGGCCTCGTCGATGCCGACGCCAAGCTGTCGCTCGGCCAGCTCATCGTGCGCGATGTGAAAATCGGCCAATCGGACGTCGTCCTGGCGCTAAGGAACGGCGTCGCCAAAGCCAATTTCGATCGTGTCGACATCTACGGCGGCACCGGCCGCGGCCAGGTCACCATCGACGCCAGCACCGCCGAGCCGGCCTTCGCCGCCAGCATTGTCGTCGATGGCGTTTCAGCCGAGCCGCTGCTGCAGGATGCCGCAAGCGTCGACTGGCTGTCCGGCAAGGGCAAGCTGACGATCGCAACTTCGAGCCGCGGCGCCACCCAGAAGGCGCTCGTCTCCGCACTCAACGGCAAAATGAGTTTGAACCTCAACGACGGCGCCATCCGCGGCTTCGACGTCACCAAGGTGCTGCGCGGCCTGCAGCGCGGACAGTTGTCGGGCCTGTCGCCGGCCCCCAGCGAGAAGACCGAATTCAGCCAGCTTTCGGCGACTTTTGATATCGTCAACGGCATCGCCACCAATCAGGACCTTGTGGTGACGAACCCGATGCTGCGGGTTACGGGCGACGGCCGCGTCATGATGCCGGATCGCCAGGTCGACTACACTTTGCACCCCAAGCTGGCCAGCAATCCCTCGAGCCAACCCGGCGCGACTTCGGCGCTCGCAGGGCTCCAGGTGCCCATAAGAATCACCGGCGCCTGGGACCGGCCGCAGATCACGCCGGACCTGTCCAAGGTCGACACCAAGCAGGCGGTTCAGGCGGTCGAGGAACTCGGCAAGCGGTTGAAGGGCAAGAACTCCGACGAAGTGGTCGACGAGTTGCTCGGCAAGGACACCAAGGAAGGTCAGAAGGCCAAGAAGTTCCTCGACAAACTGTTCCGGTGATGGACAGCCCTCTTGGCGGCTGCGCGAGTGACCCAAATCCGCGCCCGCGCCTCTACATCGGCTCCAGAGCGCCTCGACGAGATGGCTGTGCCCCCAAATCCGCGCCCGCGCCCCTACATCAGCCAAGTTAACTAACCCTGAAGCACCACCAGCATTTTTTTTCCCTCCTCCCTCGATTTTCTCTTGCATGGGGGGGGCTCTTACCTCATATGGGTCCTTCCGTTCGTCCACCTGCCCTGAAGGTAAGGTTTTCCTAGACCCCAAAGGTAAGGAGCGCGGTCACATCTATCTGCTGGTTGGGGAGGGTCACATGGCCTTTGATGACGCCCTCTTCCAATTGGGGATGGACTTGACTCGTTCAAGCACCGCCCAAAAGGAAGATCACGATACGGTTCATGTTGTAGCGTCCGCGGAGCGAAGCGATTTCCTCAGTGAGCGTAACAACGTGAAGTTCGCAGGGACACACCTCATAATCGACCTGTTCGGCGCCAAGCGCCTCGACGATGTTTCCCACGTCGAGCGCACGCTGAAGCGTTGTGTCGAGGTGGCCGGAGCGACGACGCTGCATTGCCATCTGCACCGCTTCGGCGGTGAGGGCGGCATCTCTGGTGTGGTGGTGTTCGATACTGGCCATGCCAGCATCCGCACCTGGCCGGAGCGCGACTTCGCGGCCGTGGACCTGATGTTCATGGCCCGCAACGGCGAGCGCCGCGAGCGTCTCGTCCGCGCGATCGAGGAGGCGTTCAAGCCGGACGCCGCCGAGACGACCGTTTGCCGCCGCGCGAACGACGAGCGCCGGACGATGGCCAAGGTGAAGCCTGCCGTCGTGCTGTCGGCTCCAGCCGAGAGGACCGAGAGCAAGGTCGCCAAGCGCCGCATCAAGCGCGCCGCCTGAGCAGGACAATCGGGACCAATCTCCCGACAAATTCGACTCACGCCATCGGGGCAACCCGGTGGCGTGAGTTTGTGTGTGACACCACATCCTCGAAGGCCTAAGCTTTTCGCCAGCCCTTTGCTGGCTTTGCAATCGACTTCATCTCGCTGGACTTCCGAGGAAGCGCTGACGCCGCCAGAGCCATATCGCTCTTCGATGCCTTCTTCGGTTCCCTTAGTCCTCTAGTAGTAGCGGCCGCAACGCTGGTGCTCGAAGCACCACCACCTCTGAGATTCCCCGCGCTTCGCTCAAGTGATGCACCCGTGCGAACATTTCCGCGCTCAAATCGCGCTTTGGACAGGTCATGTGCGGTCTGAAGGTTCATCCAGAACTCGGGGCTGGTGTCGAAGAACTCGGCGAGGCGCAGCGCCGTGTCCGCCGTCACATCGCGGCGACCGCGAATGATATCCGTAATGCGGTTGGCCGGCACGTCGATCTTCTGAGCGAGCGCCGTCGCGCTCATCTCGAGCGGATCCAGGAACTCGTGGCGAAGGATCTCGCCGGGATGTGTACGCACGCGCATGGGCCCAATCCTTAATGATAATCCACGATCTCGACGTCCCCCGGCCCCGCATCGGTCCAGCGGAAACAGATGCGCCACTGATCGTTGATGCGGATGCTGTGCTGTCCCCTGCGGTCGCCCCGCAGTGCTTCTAGGCGGTTGCCGGGCGGTGATCGCAGGTCACGCAACTCAATTGCCGCATGCACCATATCCAGTTTGCGCAGCGCTACGGCCTCGAACGCGCGCCACTCGGGCGGGCACACTCCATCCTCGAACAGTCGCCTCGTCTTCCTATTCCCAAAGCTGCGGATCATGGTCCTCTCCTCGAATGTCGCGAGGCTCCATGACCGTCAGGGTCCGTTGAGCAGATGAATAGTATGTGATACGTATCACGTATTGTCAAGCCATCCGCCGGGGTTGTGGAACCTACGCCATCACCCCAACCGCTCGCGGAACGCGTCGTAGCCGAAGCGGCGCAGTACGCGATAGGTGCCGTCCTCCTCCAGCATGGCGAGGTCGGGGAGGGGAGTGCCGTTGAAGGTGGTGTTTTTCACGAACGAGTACTGCATCATGTCGGTGAAGACGAGCCGGTCGCCGGGCTTCAGCGGCTTGTCGAACGAATAGCTGCCGATGACGTCGCCCGTCATGCAGGTCTTGCCGCCAAGGATGTAGGTGTGCGCCTTCTCGCCCGGCTTGCCCGCGCCGATGATCTCAGGCCGATAGGGCACTTCCAGCACGTCCGGCATGTGCGTCGAAGCCGAGGTGTCGAGAATCGCGATGTCGGCGCCGTTCTTCATCGTGTCGAGCACCGTGGCGACGAGATAGCCCGTATCGACAACGAGCCCCGCCCCCGGCTCCAGGATCACCTGCAGATGCGGGAACTCGGCACGGAACGCCTTCAGCGCCGCAATCAGCTTGCCGACGTCATAGCCGGGCTTGTTGACGAAATGCCCGCCACCCAAATTCACCGCCTTCACGCGCTTCAGGTACAGCCCGAACTTTTTCGCAACGTGCTGGATGAGGCCGACCGAGCCTTCGTGCGTCGCCTCGCAAAGCGCGTGCGCATGCAGCGTGTGGATTGCCTCCCACGGCACTTGATCGAGCTGATCAGCCGGCGTGCCGAAACGCGAGCCCGGCGCGCAAGGATTGTAGAGATCACCGCCCAGCGTCGCCATAGAGAACCCGGGGTTGATGCGCAGACCCGCCTGCTTGCCCGCCGCCTTCACTACGGGAAGGAAGCGCTGCAACTGCGCAGGCGTATTGAAGTAGATGTGATCGGCGATGAAGGTCAGCTCTTCCACCTCGTCCGCCGTGTAAGCAGGCGCGTAGACATGCACCTCCTTGCCGAACTCTTCGCGCCCCAAACGCGCCTCGTAGAGCCCGCTCGCGGTCGTACCGTCGAGCGCATCGCGCATCAACGGGAATGCCGCCGGCATCGCCCACGCCTTGGTAGCGAGCAGGATCTTGACGCCCGCTTCCTTCTTGATCTGCGCAGCCGTCGCCAGGTTGCGCTTCAAGAGCTTGACGTCGAGCACGTACGCTGGCGTCGCGAGGTTGTCAGGCAGCTTCGGCAGCGGCGGATGGCGATCGGTCGGCGTGTGCGGCGTCGGTGCGGTCATGGCGTGATCCAAGTCGCGGGGACGATGAGTGCGCTGCAGCTTATTCCGCGATCTCTACCCGAAAGTCACGCGTCATCGTCTCGCCACCCGCTAGCTTCGCAGTAACAGAGAAGCTATCAGCTCCCGCAGTGCTGGCCCGCGCGGTATAATAGACGCCCGTGCCGGTGGCCTTGGCACCGATGCACGTCCCGCCGCCCGACGCAGCAATGGTCGTCGCCTGGCCGGGCCGGAACGAGATCTCGCCCTTCGCCGGCGGCTTTGCCACTGTGAGCTGCGGCTCTGGCAACGGCTGACAGGCCTCGTCGACGCCCGCGAAGATGAAGACCCGCGCCGGCCGGCCGGGAACGATCGGCGTCGTGCGCGTTGCCGGCGAAGACGCACCCGCATCGCTCGCGCCCGTGCCGGGCCGCCGATACACGCCACCGCTGGCAGGCGCGGCTCCGGCGCGTTCGTTGGTGACGGACGCGGGCGCGCTGGTGTCCTGCGAGCCTGCGTCACCCTGCAACCCGCCCGGCGAACATGCGGCGAGCAGACACAGAGCACACGTCAGGGCGGCACAAAGTACGATCGAACCCGAACGCATCGACACGCTCCAGCTGTGCACACGATCCCAGAGATTACGCGCCTCAGGTCTTCACCTTGAAGAGCGGCTCCTGGTCGGAGGTCTTGATCTCCTTCATGTGCCACGGCAGGCCTTGCTTGCCCAGTTCTTCGAGGAACGGCTCGGGTGGCAGCTGCTCGACGTTATAGACGCCCTTGCCCTTCCAGATCCCCTTGAACATCATCATCGCGCCGACCACCGGCGGCACGCCCGTCGTATACGACACGGCCTGCGCACCGACCTCCTTGTTGGTTTCGGCGTGATCGCACACGTTCCAGATGATGTGCTTCTTCTTCTTGCCGTTCTTCACGCCCGTGAAGACAACGCCGATCGACGTCTTGCCCGTGTAGCCTTCCGCCAGCGAACCAGGCGCGGGCAAAAGGTGCTTCAGGAATTCCATCGGGATCACATCGCAGCCCTTGTATTTCACCGGATCGATCCGCGTCATGCCGACGTTGGTGAGAACTTCGAGATGCTTGATGTAGTTGTCGGAGAAGGTCATCCAGAAGCGGATCTGTTTCAGCCCCTTGATGTGCTTGACGAGGCTTTCCTCCTCCTCGTGATAGATGAGGTAGGACTTGACCGGGCCAACCTCCGGATAATCGATCATGGTGGAAATCGACAGTGCATCGATCTCGATCCACTTGCCGTCCTTCCAGTATTTGCCGCGCTGAGTCACCTCGCGCAGGTTGATCTCCGGATTGAAGTTGGTCGCGAACGCCTTCCCATGGCTGCCGGCATTGCAGTCGATGATGTCGATGGTGTGGATCTCGTCGTAGAGATTGTTCTGCGCGTAGGCGCAAAAGATGTTGGTGACGCCCGGATCGAAACCGCACCCCAGCACCGCCATCAACCCCGCCTGCTTGTAGGGCTTGTTGTAGGGCCACTGCCACTTGTAGGTGAACTTGGCCTCCTCGCGCGGCTCGTAGTTGGCGGTATCCATGTAATGCACGCCGGCTTTTAGGCACGCATCCATGATCGGCAGATCCTGATAGGGCAGCGCCATGTTGATGACGAGGTCGGGCTTGACCTTCTCGATCAACTTCACCGTCGCCGCCACGTCGTCGGCATCCACCTGCGAGATGTCGATCTTGGACACCGCTTCCTTCTGCACCTTCTTGCAGCTTTCAAGGCGCCGCGAGGCAAGGTGGATCTTCTTGAAGACGTCGCGGTTCATCGCGCATTTCTTGGCGACGACGGAGCCGGCGGCTCCTGCTCCGATGATGAGAACGTTGTCCAACTCTTTGGCTCCTAAAGACAGGGACGACGGCGGGCAACGTCTGGGATCGTGCCGGCCGAGCGCGGGATCAAGAGCCATCCGACTAGCCGATTGCCATGCTGAGTTCAACTCTTGGCGAACCCGGCCGGCGATGCTCCGAAACTTGCCGCTGCGCAGACTTCCCCAGAGGGTCCAGTCTATCAGACCGCCAGGATGCCAAGCAGCAGCTTGACATTGAGCCCGATGATGACCGCTGCGATGATCACGGCGAACGCCGTCAGGGCGCGCGGCGCCACCAGCGCCCCCATCTTCTTGCGCGAGGCCGTGAACATCACCAGCGGCACGACGGCAAAGGGCAACTGGAAGCTCAGGATGACCTGGCTCAGGATCAGCAGCTTTGCCGTCTGCCCTTCGCCGTAGATGAGCGTAACCACGATTGCCGGCACGATCGCCACCAGCCGTGTCACAAGCCGCCGCAACCAGGCCGGCAGCTTCAGATCGATGAACCCTTCCATGACGATCTGCCCCGCCATCGTCGCCGTGACCGTCGAATTGAGGCCGCAGGCAAGCAGCGCGACACCGAACAGCATCGGCGCGATCGACATGCCGAGCAGTGGCAGCAGCAGCTCGTGCGCCCGGCCGATCTCCTGCACATCCGTCAACCCCGCCTTGTAGAACGTCGCCGCCGCCAGAATGAGGATCGACGCGTTGATCGTCAGCGCGAACATAAGCGCGACCGTTGAATCGATGGTCGCGTATTTGAGCGCCTCGCGACGCTCGTCTAGGCTGCCGCCATAAGCGCGCGTCTGGATGATACCGGAATGCAGGTAGAGGTTGTGCGGCATCACCGTGGCGCCGATGATTCCAAGCGCCAGATAAAGCATGTTCTGGTCCGTGATCAGCTTCGAGCTTGGCACGAACCCTTTGGCGACATCGCCCCACACGGGCGCGGCAAGCGCAATCTGCACCGCAAAAGACAGCGCCGTGACGCCGAGCAGCGTGATGACGAAGGCCTCGATCCAGCGGAACCCCTTGCTCTGCAGCCAAAGGATCAGAAACACGTCGAGGGCGGTGATGACGACGCCGATTTCCAAAGGCAGCCCGAATAGCAGTTGCAGGCCGATCGCCGTCCCTATCACCTCTGCAAGATCGGTCGCGCAGATCGCCAGTTCCGCCAGCAGCCACAACGGCCAGGAAACCCAGCGCGGGTAGGCATCCCTGCAGGCCTGTGCCAAATCTCTTCCCGTGCCGACAGCCAGCCGCGCGCTGAGCGACTGCAGGATGATCGCCATCACGTTCGACAACAGCGCCACGAACAACAGCGCGTAGCCGAACTGCGCACCACCAGCCAGCGACGTCGCCCAGTTCCCCGGATCCATGTAGCCGACCGCAACGAGATAGCCCGGGCCAAGATAGGCGAGGAATTTCTGCCAGCCGCTCGCGCCTGGTGCGATGCGGATCGACTTGAAGACGTCAGCGAGCGGCGGCTCGCCGCGCTCCCTGATCCATCCCTCGGTTCGCGCCTCCCCACTCTGCAATCCACTTTGCAGCCCGCTCGGCACTTCGCTCATGTCGACACGACTTTGCTGTTGCATTTGTTGGCGCAGCTGCCGGCGCAGACCCTGCTCATCGAGATCTCTTATTGCAAATAATTCCTATTAGCATTAAAGATAGGGGCGCGGGGCGGCCCCGTCAATGGGCAGGCGGCCGCACGGCGCGGTTACGCACGCGGATCGAACGCGCGGATCACAAGGGAAAAGCACGAATGACGGGACGTGCCGCTCAAACCCTGAAGCACCAGCTCGGCACCGGCCGCCGCCTGACCGGCCCGCGCCAGCTCATTCTTGATGTAGTCCGCAGCGCCAATGACCACCCGGACGTCGCCGAGATTCATCGCCGTGTCGCCGCGCGTGACTCGCGCATCTCGCTATCGACCGTCTATCGGACCCTGCGCCTTTTCGCCGAACTCGGAATCATCGAGCAGCACAGCTTCGGCGGCCACCGCGTCCGCGTCGAGCGCACGCCGACCCGGCATCACGACCATCTCATCGACGTCACCACCGGCCGCGTCATCGAGTTTCGCTCCGATGAAATAGAGCGGCTGCAACGGGAGGTCGCCGAGCGTCTCGGCTACCAGCTGACCGGCCACACGTTGGAGCTTTACGGACGGCCCATCCCGAAAAGCTGAGCCACCACGCGAGCCGGCCTGCCACACAATAAGCAGCCGCACCAAGATCAATGTGATCATCGACACCTCTGCTCATCATGTGATGAAGGATTACGGAGAGGGTACTGGAATCCAATGCGACTCCTCATCGCCGGATGGCAAGGTCAGATCGCCCGCGCCATAGCCGAGACCGCACCTGGTCGCCGTGACATTTCCGCCTGCGCATTGGGCCGCCCTGCGCTCGACATCTGCGAGGTGCGCACCATCGAGCGCGCGCTGTCCGACGATCGCCCCGACGTCATCATCAACACCGCCGGCTACACCGCGGTAGACGAAGCTGAAGCCGATCAGCAGCGCGCCTTTGCCTTCAACAGGGACGGCGCCCGCCTGCTCGCCAAGGTCGCAGCATCCCGTGGCGTACCGATCGTCCACTTGTCCACCGCCTACGTTTTCGACGGTGCCAAGTCAGGGCTCTATCTCGAGACCGATGCCACGACACCGCTAAACACCTATGGCCACTCCAAGCTGGAAGGAGAGCGAGCCGTTCGCGACGCCAATCCGCGCCATGTCATCCTGCGAACGAGCTGGATCTTCAGCCCCTACCCGAAGAACTTCGCCACGACGATTTTCACCAAGGCCAAGGCCCGCGAACCCCTGCGCGTCGTCGTCGATCAGACCGGCAATCCAACCTACGCACTCGATCTCGCGCACGCGATATTCGACGTCGCCGCTCGTGCCCATGCCGCTACAATAGCCCGTGACAACACCATCTGGGGCACCTACCACGTCGCCAACGCCGGCGCGCCAGCGAGCTGGCGCGACCTCGCAGCGGAAATCTGCCGCGCGGCTGGCCTCGGCACCGCAGCGCAAGCCATCATCCCGATCTCGACCGGCGATTACAACGCGCGCGGCGCGCGACCCCTCAACGCATCACTCGACACGCACCGCATTTCCGAACGGCTTGCCATCGAAATGCGCGACTGGCACGAGGCCGCCGCCGACTGCTCTGCTCGCCTCAATAGATCTTCTTGACGTAGAGATTGGGCGGCAGAACCTTGCGCTCGTATTTCGGATTGAACACGCGATCTGGCAGGTCGATCGAATCGTGCGGCACATCAGCGTAGGGCACCTGGCTCAGCAGGTGGTTGATGCAGTTGAGCCGCGCCCGCTTCTTGTCGTTGCCTTCGACGATGTACCAGGGCGCTTCCGGGATGTTGGTGCGCTCCAGCATTTCTTCTTTCGCCTTGGTGTACTGCTCCCAGCGCACGCGGCTTTGCAGGTCCATCGGCGACAGTTTCCACTGCTTCATCGGGTCGTGGATGCGCATGAGGAATCGCAACTGCTGCTCCTCGTCCGTGATCGAGAACCAGTACTTGATGAGCTTGGTGCCGGAGCGCGCCAGCATGCGCTCGAACTCCGGCACGTCGTTGAAGAATTCGTCCACCTGCTGCGGCGAAGCGAATCCCATCACACGTTCGACGCCGGAGCGATTGTACCAGGAGCGGTCGAACAGCACCATTTCGCCTGCCGCCGGCAGGTGTGGCACATAACGCTGGAAGTACCATTGCTTCTTCTCGCGATCGGTCGGCGCGGGAAGAGCCACGACCCGACAGACGCGCGGATTGAGCCGCTGCGTGATGCGCTTGATGACGCCGCCCTTGCCTGCCGCATCGCGACCCTCGAACAGCACGACCAGCCGATAACCGGTGTGCTGCACCCAGTCCTGCAGCTTGATCAGTTCAGTTTGCAGCCGGAACAGCTCGCGAAAATACACCTTGCGATCGATCTCGGATTTCTTGCGCTTGGCGGCCAGTTCCTTGACATCGAACGGGGCGCGATGATCGTCGATCTCCAGCTCCAGCTCCTCATCGAAGGCATCCTCCAGCTCTGCATCGATCCAATCGCGGCCCTCCGGACCGGCGGCGGCAGATGCCTGGGATGATTTCGCTGCGGTTTCGGGCTTTGCGGGGGAAGCGGGGGCCTTGGCTGCTGCGGACTTGCCCGATGCGGCATTCTTCTTCTGCATGACTTGGATTCCTTGAGTGTCACGAACGGAGGGCTGCAGGTCACAACGGCCTGTATGTTTACGCCACCCCTGATATTTGACAATTGCGCCACGTCACAAAAGACAATGGAGCGCATTTGGAATGCGCTCCATCTTGTCCAGCCTGTCGGGCCCCGCCAGAGGACTACCCCCGGCTCAGACCCTTCTTTGCAAGCTCTGCCTCGTAGGCCGCCCAGCGCTTGTCCTTTTCACGGCCGAGCGCATCCAGGTAGGTCCAGGCGTAAAGACCCGTCGAGTGTCCGTCGTCGAAGACGATCTTGGCGGCATAGTTGCCGACCGGCTCGATGGCGGAGATCTTGACATTGCGTTTCCCGGCAACCGTGATGCGCTGGTCGGGCGAATGGCCCTGCACCTCGGCCGACGGGCTCATCACGCGCAGCATCTCGGCGGAAAGATCATAGGCGCGGCCGTCTGCGAAGCCGACGTTGAGACGTGCCTTGTCAAGGCTCACCTCGAGCCGGGGCGCGCCCGACGGCTTGCCCTTCGCCCCATCGATCTCGCTCCAAACGCGCGCTGCAAGCTCGCGGAATGTCTGCGCATGCGCGCGTTGCGGCTCGGTCGCCGTGATAGGCTGGCCGGCATCCGAGCGCTCGCGGATCTCGATGTCGAGCGGAATCCCGCCCAAGAACGGCACGCCAAGCTTTTCAGCTTCGTTCTTCGCTCCGCCGTGCCCGAAGATCTCGTGGCGCTCGCCGCACCTCGTGCAGATGAAGTAGCTCATGTTCTCGATGATGCCGAGCACCGGCACGTCGACCTTGCGGAACATGTTGAGACCCTTCCTCGCATCGAGCAGCGCCAGGTCCTGCGGCGTCGACACGATCACGGCACCCGACAGCGGCACCTGCTGCGCCATCGACAGCTGCACATCGCCCGTACCCGGCGGCATGTCGATGACCAGCACGTCGAGATCGCCGTCGATTCCCCAAGCGACGTCGCGCAGCATCTGGTTGAGCGCCGAAACGAGCATCGGTCCGCGCCAAACGACGGGCGTCGCCTCGTCGATCAGGAAGCCCATCGACATGGCTTTGAGGCCATAGGCCTGCATCGGCTTCAGCGTGTTGGTGTTGGGGATCTGCTCTGGCTGGCCCGACAGGCCCAGCAGGCGCGGCTGCGAGGGACCATAGATGTCCGCGTCGAGCACGCCCGCCTTGAGGCCGTTGGCGATGAAGCCGAGCGCGAGATTGACTGCGGTTGTCGACTTGCCGACACCGCCCTTGCCCGAAGCCACTGCGACGAGATGTTTGACGCCCGGCACGCCCGCATTCGCCTTGGGACGCGGCGCTCCGTCTCCCGCAGCTCCGCGTGCGCGTGCCTCCGTGACACGGCTATGCTCCTTTGCGCCTGAGCCGTTCGATTTCGGCGCCGAGGCCGTGCCGCGCGGCGCTTCCGCCGTCAGCACTGCTGTCGCGCCCGCAACGCCTGACACTTCCTCGACCACCTTCTGCGCGGCCTTGCGCAGTGGCTCGAGTTCTTCGGCCCGCGCTGCTGGAACCGTGATCGAGAAATAGACGCGGCCATCCTTTATGAGGATCTCCGACACGAGACCGAGGTCGACGATGTTCCCCTCAAGATCGGGGCCTTTGACCCGCTGCAGGGCCTCGAGCACCTGCGTCTTTGAAAGGGTCATCTTGTTCTCCTGTAATGAACTGGAATGAGTTGTCAAAAACCGCGGCTGCATCGTCACGCTGGTCTGCTGCGCATCGACGTCGCCTGCTCGTGCTCATCGGCTGACCTCGACGACGAGCCGCTCGCAAAAAAGCTGCAGCCGACCCTCGCTTTCAGCCGATCCGATCGCCCGCTTCGATGCCAGACCGCACGGCAGACTTCAAGATCAAATCTCGACTTGGGGGATAGGCAATTATGCGGGCCGCCTACAGGCTCGAGTTGGCGTGTGGGACGCATAGACCAGACGCCTGACTGGATAGCTGGACTAATGACCGTCGACATATCGGTGCCAGTCTTCGACACGACCGTGACGACGAGAATGAAAATTCCATATGAGCACAAGTTGAGAGATTTTTTCTAAAAGTGGTGCGAATTGATCCTACGTATGGTAATATTTTCCAATTCTATCGCCATCGACTTCACACTATGGCCGCCCGGATGCTATTTGCCGATCAAACCACCGACATCAGTGCGCGCCAGCATGCACGACTGGATCGCAGCGCACGAAGCGGGGGCGATCGCGCCAGCTGCGACACCAAGGCTGTACCGCTGGGTCTGTGCATCTACCCCTACCCGAAACGGCCCAGCCGCGGGAGGACGCGATGACGTCGTTCGCCCTCGAAACGCTACTGATGATCTCAGCAGGTGGCGCGGTCGTCGGTTTCCTCGTCGGATTGACCGGCGTCGGCGCCGGCGCACTGATGACACCGATGCTCATCGCCGGCTTCGGATTGAGCCCCGCAACTGCCGTCGGCACTGATCTGCTTTTCGCCTCGATCACCAAGGCCACGGCCGCCTTCCGCCATCACAAGCTCGGCAACGTCAATTGGGGCATATTGAAGTGGCTCGCTGCCGGCAGCCTCAGTGCCGCCACGGCAACCCTCGTCTGGCTCTATCTAATGGCGCCGGAAACCGCGCGCCTGGCCGATCTGATCCGCGGATTGCTGGCAATGCTGTTGGTGCTGAGCGCCATCATCATACCCTTGTGCCCGTGGGTGCTCCGCTCCCGCCGCCGCGATGCAGGCGCCGTAGATGTTGCCGCACGTCCTGGCTTCACCCTCTTCACCGGCATAATTCTTGGCGTCATGGTGACGCTGACGTCGGTCGGTGCCGGCGCCATCGGCGTCGCCGTTCTTTCGGCGCTCTATCCCGCATTGCTCGCCCGCCGCATCGTCGGCACCGACGTTGTTCACGCAATACCACTCGCATTCCTTTCCGGCGTCGGCCACCTCGGCATGGGCAATATCGACTGGCTGGTGCTGGCCGCCCTGTTGACGGGCTCGATCCCCGGCATAGCCGTCGGATCACGCCTCACCGGCTTCATTCCCGATTGGCTGCTCCGGCTGATCCTGTCGTGCGTCTTGCTCTATGCCGCCTACCTGCTTCTGCCGTTCCTGGTGAAGCTTGTCGCAAGCCTCGCCGGCAGCGCTTGAGCCGGAAATCGCACTGCACCTCCTTTTTCGCGGCACCTTGAACCTCGCCGCTGCCTGTCGCGACCAACTCTTGGCCCCGGCGACCGAAGGCAGTTGGCATCCAATCATGAGCGGCCGTTGACGATCCGGCTGGATGCTGCCCGATCGGTTGCTGGGGGCAGTGCCGCCCGGATTTACCATTGCCGTCGCCGACGGCAGACCGCCCGTGCTGGCAGCAAGAACTCAATGGAGCTAAACTCCAGCCATGCTTCCGGCCGACCAGAAAGCGCAAATAGCCGATCATCGCGGCGCCAGACCACCATGCCGTGCCTTGAGCGAGTGGACCAGGCCATGGATGTGAGATTGGACGACGGCCGATCTTTCAAGGCGGGCATGGAGCTGGACCGCGCGGTGCTGCCCGCGCATTGGCGCGCGATTCCAGCCCCGCTGATCGAGCGAGCCATCTGGCTTGCGCTGCTCGTCGTACTGCACGTTTTCGTCACGAGTGGCATTGCCCGCGCCGCCTCCCCGCAAATGTCACTCGCAATGTCGGACGGCACGCCCCTCCAGTTAACCCCGGCCCCAGCGCAAGGCGCGAATTCGCACCTGCGGCTTGCACAGCTCTCCCAGCATTGCTCGCCACGGCTGCGCAAGGCTGGGCGCTGCGGGCGGCGACCGCAAGGCAGCTCACGCACCAATCCCAACGCTGGAACCGACACTCACCGGCGCATTGTCTGCATCAATGGCCGCAGCACAGGCAGTTCGTGCCGTTGTCCAAACGGCGACGAGGCGCGGCGCGTCGGGCGCAACGTCTATCGATGCGAGGCAGGTCAGCGTTCCTGTCCTCCCGGTACGAAACGTGTCGGCAGGAAGTGCGTCGGCGGAACCCCACCCGGCGGCAACAACCCGCCCGACCGCGGCCACTGCATCGGCGGCACAATGCGGCACGGCGCGTGCAGTTGCCCGCCACCATCGACACCCCAATCCATTGGCCGTAATTCCTACCGCTGCGTCGTCCCACCTTGCCCGAAAGGCACCAAGCGCAGCGGTCGCCTGTGCCTTCCCACGGCAACGCCGGACCCGCAGACACCCCAATGCCCGCCCGACACGCATCGGATCGGCCGGCGCTGCGGAGGCGATGCGCGCCCCGACCCCACGCCACCCGGTCCCGTTTGCCGCAAGGGCTGGCAGCTGCGCGGCGGCAAGTGCAGCCGCGTGATCGGTAGCGCCTGCCCGCACGGAACACGCCGCGATGATGGCCGCTGCCGACGCATTCCATCGACGGCCATTCCAGGCATACCGGTTCCTCCGCCTCTGGCCGCACCGCAGCCGCCCGCTGCTGCCGCCACGCTCGACGACGCACCCTACGAGCCCGGAGAAATCCTGGTCGAGATCGCCAGCGCGACGGCCCAGCAGGTGTCCAGCCGTCTGATCGGCACCTACAGCCTCACCACGCTGTCGCGCACGCAGCTCAACATGCTGGGCACCAGTCTTTATCGCTTCCGCATTCCTGCCAGCCGTGAGGTCGAGGCCGTTGCAGCCGATATCGCGCGCGAGCCCGGCGTCGAAACCAGCCAACCCAACTGGCGCTACTCCCTCAACCAGCGCCAGCCGACCGTCTTGATAAACGATGACGGCGGCGCCACCCCGCAGCAAGTAACCGAACCCAAGTCCGTGGCCGCCGCTTCTCCTGCCGAGGCGCTGCCCCAGTTCGCCCTCGACATGATCGATGCCCGCAAGGCCCTGAACGTTTCCCGCGGCGCCAACGTGCTCATTGCGATCATCGATACGGGCATCGAGGAAACCCATCCTGAACTCACCGGAACCGTCGCCGCCCGCTTCAATGCATTTCCGTCTCAGCCGTTCGTGCCCGACACGCACGCAACGGCCATCGCCGGCATCGTCGCTGCACAACGCAACCTCGCCGGCATTGCACCCGACGCCCGCATCCTCGCCGTTCAGGCCTTCACGCCGACAGGCAAGGGCGACAAGGGCAACAAGGTAGCTGCCGATGCCATGGACAGCGGCAGAGGCACCTCGCATCGCATCTCTGTCGGCCTCGATTGGGCCTTGATGAAGGGGGCACGCGTCGTCAACATGAGTTTCGCCGGGCCGCGCGAGGATTCGCTCGTGGCACGTTTGATCGCCAAGGGCGACGAGGCAGGGGTCATCTACGTTGCTGCAGCAGGCAATGCCGGCCCCAAGGCTCCGCCGGCCTATCCGGCCGCCCATCCCGCCGTCATCGCCGTCACCGCCATTGATGAACAGCGCCAACTCTACTCGCACGCCAATGTCGGCGAATATATCGCCCTCGCCGCCCCCGGCGTCGACGTCATGGCGCCCGCGGCGGGCAACGCCTACGATCTCGAAACGGGCACATCGTTCGCCGCCGCTCACGTGTCAGCTGTGGCTGCATTGGTCCTCTCCACGTCACCCGCGATCGGACGTGAACGCCTGCTTGCCCGCCTCAAATCCACCGCCGCGGATCTCGGCCCCCCAGGCACAGACCCGGAATTCGGTTCCGGCTGCGTCAACGCTCTCCGCGCCGTCACCGAACAGTCGATCCAGGCAGTTGGCCCCTGAGATCCCGCAACCCCGACTCAAACTGGGGCACGATTGCGCTCGGGCCATAAAGCCCCCATTTGGCCAAAGTCCCTGTTCCAAAAAGGCTCCTTCAACGCGTCTTGCGTTAACCCACGCATCGATTTGCTGCCGGATTCTGCGACGAGACTGCTGCGTTGAGCCACCCATCGGAACCCCGAAGATCTATGTTATGCCTGCCCCGCTACCATTCGGCCCCAGACCCCTCGTCCCCCTCGCAATCGGATTGAACAGGTAAAGTGAGCAGGCTCCTACGCAAACAGTCACCTGAAGCGGCAGCAGCAGATCGTCAGCCGGTCGAGGTGGAGAACGAGGTCGGTGGCGATGCCGTCGTCGCCGTGCACACCTCACCGGAGCGAGCAGCATCGCCCGCTAGAGGCAGGCCGGAGCGCGCACCAAAGATTGCTGATGAACAAGGTGCGTTGCCACCACCGCGCACGTCGCTCCTGCGCCGCATCTTGCGCGTGACCTGGAAAACCTTGTTGCCGCTCGTCATGCTCGCGCTCGGGTACGCCGGCTACAAGTACTTGAAGGCAACCCGGCCCGAAGCGCCAAAGCAGGTCCAGGCGGAACTCGCATTCGCCGTCGAGACGCTGACCGTCGCGCGCACGACGGTGCAGCCTACGCTGACGCTTTACGGGTCGATCGTTGCCGGCCGCCAGGTCGACATTCGCGCCCTTGTCGCCGGTCGCATCGTCAAGACCCACGACGAGCTTCGCGAGGGAGGTCACATCCGTACCGGCGAAACGCTTCTCGAGATCGATCCATTCGAATACACGGCCGCGCGCGACGAACTGAAGGCCCAGCGCGCCGAAGCCGCAGCGCGCCAGACCGAGCAGGAGGCCTCGCTGGCAGCCGACAAGACCTCGCTCGAACACGCCAAGGCACAGTTGGAAATCGGCAAGGCCGACGTCGAGCGCGCCCAGCAGCTAGCCAGCCGCGGCAACCTCCCCGAGCGGTCCCTCGACGACCGCCGCCAGATCGTCTTGCAACGTCAGCAGGCCGCCGACCAGCTCGCCAACGCGATCCGCGTCTGGGAAACGCGCATCGCTCAGACCAAACTCGCGGTCGAACGCCTCGACGTGTCCATAGCGCGGGCCGAGCGGCGCTTGAGCGAAACAAGCCTGCAAGCCCCGTTCGACGCCTACGTCACGGAAGTCGGCGCCCAGGTCGGTCGCATGATGTCGATCAACGACAAGGTCGCGACCCTGATCGACCGCAACTGGATCGAGGTCCAGTTCTCGCTGCCTGACAGCCCGTTTGGACGAATCCTGTCGCGCGACGGCAAGCTGGAAGGGCGCGCCGCCAGGATCCGCTGGAGCGTCGGCGAGGAAACTTTCACCTACGATGCCAAGATCATCCGAGCCGCCGCCCGCATTGCCTCTGCCACCGGCGGCATCGACGTATTTGCTCGCATCAGCGATCCTTCCAAGCCAATTCCATTGCGTCCGGGCGCCTTCGTCGAGGTGTCGCTTGACGACATCACATTTACGGACGTCTTCCGCGTTCCTGGCACCGCGGTTTACGGTGGCAACACGATCTACGCCATCCTCGACGGCCGGCTCGATCCGCGCGAGGTGACGATTGTCGGGACAGTCGCCAGCGACCTGCTCGTAAAGGGGCCATTTAGCGACGGCGAGCGCATCGCCACCACGCGCATTTCGACCCCCGGCAAGGGCGTGCTCGTTAAGGAGATCGGCAGTCCGGCGGCCACGACCAGAGAAAGCGTCGCGCGATGATTCGGCGTCGACCGTTCAACCGATTGGGCCGCTTCGCAGGCCGCGCCACGCGCTCGGATGCCCCCCACGGCTTCATCGAGACATTCGCGCGTCACCGCACCGCGCCCAACCTGCTCATGGTGACGCTGGTCCTGATCGGCATCTTCGCCATCGCCAAGCTCAACCGCCAGTTCTTCCCTAACATTGATATTCCCGTCGTCAGCGTCACGGTGCCCTGGCCCGGCGCCAGCGCCGAGGATGTGGAAAGTAATATCCTCGACGTTCTGGAGCCTGAGCTGCGCTTCCTCGACAATGTCAACGAGGTCACCGCGATCGCACGCGAAGGCAACGCCGTCATTTCCATCGAGCTGACCTCCGCCGCCGACGCGCAGAAGGCACTCAACGACGTCGAGCAAGCCGTCGCCCGCGTGACCACGCTGCCCGAGACTGCAGAGCGCCCTGTAATCTCGCGTGCCGAGTTCTTCGACAGCGTCGCCAAGGTCGCCATCGCCGGCCCCTACTCGGAAAAAGTGCTGAAGACGTACGCCAAGCAGATCCGGGACGGACTGCTCGCCGCTGGTATCGATCGCGTCGTCTTCGGCGGAACGCGAAACGAGGAGATCTGGATCAGCGTTGCCGAGGCCGACTTGCGCCGTCTCGGCCTGACGCTCGACGGCATTTCCAAGCAGGTCCGCGAGAACACGCAGGACATCCCCGCCGGCCGGCTCGAGGGCAAGGTCGACGTCCTCTTGCGCTCCAAAGCCGAGCGCCGGACACCGGAACTCATCGGCGAGATCGAGATACGCTCGTCTGTAACCGGAGAGAAGATTCGCCTCCGCGACATTGCCGAGATCGGCACCCGCTTCGACCGCGAAGGCCAACAAGGTTTCTATCACGACCAGCACGGCATCGAATTGCAGGTCCAGCGTTCACGCTCTGCCGATACGCTCGAGACCATGCGCATCATGAATGAGCATCTCGAGAAGCTGCGGCCGACGCTGCCCCCGACGATGTCCGTCGTCGTCCATGACGTCGCCGGCAAGCTCGTCGTCCAGCGCTTGTGGATCCTTATCGAGAATGGCTTGCAGGGCCTCACCCTGGTTCTGGCGATGCTTTTCATCTTTCTCAACGCCCGCATCGCATTCTGGGTCGCCATGGGGATTCCCGTCTCGCTCCTGGCCGCGCTTGGCGTGATGTACGCGACCGGACAGTCGATCAACATGGTGTCGATGTTCGCACTCATCATGATGCTGGGCATCATCGTCGACGACGCGATTGTCGTGGGCGAGCAGGCCGCAACCAACGAGGAGAGCGGCATGACGCGCCTCGATGCAGCCGAGCAAGGCGCACTCCAGATGATGGCGCCTGTCCTCGCGGCAACGCTCACGACGGCATTCGCCTTCTTGCCGATCATGTTCATGTCAGATCGCCTCGGCGACATGATGCGCGCCGTTCCGCTCGTCGTCATCTCCGTGCTCGCCGCCAGCACGATCGAGTGCTTCCTGATTCTCCCTGGCCACTTGCGCCATGGCCAAGCGACCGCTGCCGCGCGCAAGCCCAGCCGTGCGCGCGTCGCGTTTGATCGCCGCTTCGCGCATTTTCGCGATCACTCCTTCGGGGCCACGGTGTCACTTGCCTATCGCTGGCGATACACGACCATCGCCGCGATGATCGCACTGCTAATCGTCTCGCTCGGACTGCTCGCAGGCGGGCGCGTGGGCTTCGAATTCTTCCCATCACCGGAACCGGAGAACATTTCCGCCTATGTCACGTTTGCGCCCGGCACGCCGCGCGAGCAGCAGCAGAACGCAATCAAACAGATTGAGGAGGCGCTCTATCGGACCGAGCGCAGCCTGCTTGCCGAACAGCCGGGATCCGGTGGCAAGATCGACGTCGAACCGCGCCAGCCCACTGCGAATGCCAGCGACGCCAAAGCCGGCAGCCCGTCCGGCGCGGCCAGCGATCGCCTGGTCGAGACTGCGTTCACGACCCTTGGTCGCACCGGTCGCGTCCAGGGTGACAATGTTGCCGAAATCGACGTGCAGCTGACGCCAAGCGAGACACGCAAAGTGCCGACCAAGCGCATTATCGCCGCCTGGCAGAGGGCCCGCCCGCCGATTCCCGGCGTCGAGCGCGTCTCCATCTTCGGCCGCCGCGGCGGCCCGCCTGGACGCGACATCGATTTGCGCTTGCAGAACGGACCCGTCGAAACCTTGAAGCGCGCCGCCGAAGACGTCAAGCAGGCACTCACCGCCTTTCCTGGAGTCTCCGGCATCGACGACGACCTACCCTACGGCAAACAGGAATACGTCTTCGAGCTGACCCCGCGCGGCCTCGCCCTCGGCTTCACTGGCCAGACCATCGGCCAGCAGGTGCGCAATGCCTTCGAGGGCAACATCGCCACGCGCTTTGCCCGCGACGACCAGGAGATCATCGTCCGCGTCAAACGCCGCCAGGAATTGGCCGGTCGTGCCGACCTGGAACAACTCTACGTGACGACCACGCGCGGCGACCGCGTGCCATTGCCGGAAGTCGTGAAGATCACCGAACGCCGCAGCTTCTCCATCGTCCAGCGCAAGGATGGCGTGCGCACCGTTTCAGTCACGGCCGACGTCGACAGCGAAGTGACCAAGTCGCAGGACGTTCTTGACCGACTGACACGCGAGGTTCTGCCCCAGGTCATGGAGAAGTACGGACTGACCTACGTCTTCAAGGGACGCGCCGACGAGACGCAGAAGTCATTCAAGGATTTGAGGCTCGGCACGATGCTCGCCCTCGCACTCATCTTCATTGTGCTTGGCTGGGTGTTTGGCAGCTACTGGAAGCCGCTTGCGGTCATGGCGATCATTCCGTTCGGCTTTGTCGGCGCCGTGATGGGCCACTACGTCATGGGTTACAATCTCACCATCATCAGCCTGATAGGCTTGCTCGGCCTTTCGGGCATCGTCGTCAACGATGCGATCGTCCTCGTCACCCGAATTCGCGAACGCCTTGCAATGGGTGAGAGCCTCGAGGTTGCTTCGATCGCCAGTTCGCGCGATCGCCTACGCGCCGTGCTCCTGACCTCGCTCACCACGATCGGTGGCCTCCTGCCGCTCATTTTCGAAACCAGCCGGCAGGCGCAATTCCTGATACCGATGGCGCTGACGCTGGTGTTCGGTCTCGCCACCGCGACGATCCTCGTGCTGGTCCTCGTCCCCTGCCTCATCGGCATAGGCGGCGACATCGCCCGGCTCTTCGGCCACGACAGCGCTCGCGATCTGGCAGCCTCGAGCATGGTGCCGACTGGTTCAGCGGCGGGAGCACCGATGTCTGCCGAATAGCCCGCTTGGACCAAGGTCGGATCGTGCTGCCCACACACACGGACGCACCTCGATCAAAATACCCACAAGAGTGATAACTCCTGAAACCAAATGTGATCCGCATGCGATCGCAAAGCCCGAGCGGAAATGCAATTGTTGCATGAAACCACATGCACAGCCGGAAATTGCGTAAGACCGTCGCCCAACACGGGCAACTTGTTGCCAAAGCGGGGCAACGGCGGCACGCTTGTCAACGATTTGTTGAGCAATTCAACCGACTGTCCAGCGACGGTTTGTCGAGTACGACCTGAGCTTGTGTCGGTGCTCGCTTTGGCATTCAACCGCTGACGAAGAGGAACCGGAATGAGCCGTCCCACGAGCCAACTGATGCGCCGCATGGCCATTGCAGCGTTGACCTTGCTATTTCTTGCGCCGGCTGCGAAGCCAGCCTCCGCCCAGGATTTCTTCTCGTTTCTCTGGAGCGACGGCTCGCGCGAGGTGGTGTCCTTCCCCGCCCGTTACACACCACGCCAGCTCATCGTATCGTTCGGTGACCGACGCCTGTATTGGGTCACCAGGCGCGGCGAAGCGATCGCCTATCCGATCGCCGTGCCGCGCGAGCAGAGCCGCTGGTCGGGCACTTCGACGATTTCTTCAAAGCGCGTCAACCCAGGGTGGACGCCAACTTCGACAATGCGCCGCGAGAACCCGAAGCTGCCGGCCTTCGTTCCTGGCGGCCACCCGCTCAATCCGCTCGGCGTGCGCGCCCTCTATCTCGGCGGCACCATGTACCGCATCCACGGCACCGACGCGCCTTGGACCATCGGCACGGCCGTCTCCAAGGGGTGCATCCGGATGTACAATGAGGATGTATTGGACCTGTACCCCCGTGTGCCGGTCGGTACTAGAGTTACGGTCACCTGGCAGCGGTTCAAGTAGACGTCTGCAAGCCGACGGGACGACAAGAATTCACACAGCGCCGCCCCCACCCGGGGTGGCGCTTTGCTTTGCCGACGTCATGCGACCCCTTGAACCTACACGTCTCGGGTTTCCGCCCCCCGCAGGTGACACGCTCGTCTCGGCATCCACCATGTCGTTGCCCAAAAGGGTCAATCTGTAATAGTGTTACATATCGCGCATTGTTCGGTAGAGCCGCGCCACAAATTTGCTGAGCTAAGGAAATGCCCATGCCCTGGAAATTCTGCAACGCACTGCTCGCCGTCGTCGCGGCGGCGTTACTCTTGGCGGCGCCAGCCAGTGCCCAGTCCGGCTTGTTGAAAAAGAAGACCAAGCTCGAACCGATCACGCTGTCCGCAGGCAAGCCACTGGCCGCGCAGCCCTACGAGCTTGAAGCCGGCAAATATTATTCGATCGACATCGTCGCCGACGGCTCTCAGGAACTTGGCGTCTCCGGTCCTGAATTCTTCCGCAACATCTGGATCAACGAGGTCGTAATCAACAATGTCGAAGTTCGGCCGCTCGGCCTCGATTCGCTGGAGTTCGACGGCGAGGGCAAAGCCACGATCACCTTCATTCCGATCCGCCCCGGCACGTTCGAGCTGAAGATTCCGCGCACCAACTCGGACGCCCAGAAGGCGATCTTCAACGTCAAAGGCTGACCGAGGATCCAATCGTCCCCGGATTTGCGAATTCGACCGCAACGAACAGGATGCACACTCCGACGTGCCGGGCTAGCCTGCGCGACATGGGCAACCCAACCGCATCATCCGCTGCCGCAAAGATCAAATCGACAAATGACCGACGTCGCTTCACCAGCGATGGCGTCCGCTGGCAAGCAGTCTTCGAGCGCAGCGCCATCGCCGACGGCCACTTCGTGTTCGCCGTCACCAGCACCGGAATCTACTGCCGGCCATCTTGCCCCGCACGCCGGCCCAATCGCTCCAACGTGCTGTTCTTCGAAACGCCCGAGCACGCCGAGCGCGCCGGGTTCCGAGCCTGCAAACGCTGCCATCCCCAAGGCCTACCACCCGCTGAAGCAACGGTCGAACGCATCGCTGCAGCCTGCCGCCGAATCGAAAATGCCGAAGAACCGCCTTCGCTCGCCGCACTTGCCGCCACAGCCGGCATGAGCCGCTGGCACTTCCATCGCACCTTCAAGGCAATCGTCGGCCTGACGCCTAAGGCCTACGGCGACAACGTCCGCGCCGCCCGCGTCCGCAACTTGCTCGCCAACGGATCGGAAGTCACAGCCGCAGCCTTCGAAGCGGGCTTTGCGTCGACGGGAAGATTTTATGCCACCGCCGAAAGGGTGCTCGGCATGCCTCCACGCGCGTATCGCAAGGGCGGTCGCGGCGAGACGCTCAGCACGGCCATTGTCGCGTGCTCGCTGGGCAAGGTGCTTGTCGCCCGAAGCAGCAAGGGCATCTGCGCCATCCTGCTCGGCGATGACCGACAGGCCCTCATGGCTGAGCTTGCCACACGGTTCCCCGCCGCCACGCTCGAGGCCGGCGATAAGGCGTTGGCTGTCATCATGGCGGATATTGTCCGGCACATCGACCAGCCCTCGCTCGCTTGGCCCGATTTGCCTCTCGATCTCAGGGGAACGGTCTTCCAGAAGCGGGTCTGGAACGCACTGCGCAAGATCCCGCCGGGCAGCACGCTGAGCTATGGCGATCTCGCCCTGCTCATCGGTGCACCCAAATCCGTGCGCGCGGTTGCCCGCGCGTGCGGCGCCAACCCCGTGGCTGTCGCTGTCCCCTGTCACCGCGTCGTCGGCGCCGATGGCTCGCTCACCGGCTACCGCTGGGGCATCGAGCGCAAAGAGGCACTTCTCGATGGTGAGCGCTCCAACCCAACCAAAAAGGCTGGCAAGCGCTGACCATGAGCCAACGCCCCCGCGCGCGATCAGGTCCGCACGGTCAAATCAAAGGTGTTGTGACAGGCCTCGAATTGCGCTGATGTAGCGCGCGGTGAACCGATCCGCCACACAGGCGATCAAGAACCGCGAACCCGAGGCCTATCATTCCGACCCGCTCCCACCCGCCAGCCCTCAAGACACTGTTCTTCGTCGAGATGTGGGAGCGCTTCTCCTACTACGGCATGCGGGCGCTGTTGACACTCTTCATGGTGGCGCCGATCGCCGCCGGCGGCCTCGGCTTCCCAACCGCGGATGCGGCGGTCTTCTACGGCAACTACACGATGGCCGTTTATCTGCTGTCCATTCCGGGCGGCTACATCGCCGATCATGTGCTGGGTGCGCGCCGTGCCGTGATGATCGGCGGTCTCGTCATTGCGGCAGGACACTTCGCCCTTGCGCTTCCCACGCTTGCGACATTTTACGCCGGCTTGATCCTGATTGCGCTCGGCACCGGCCTCTTCAAGCCGAACATCTCGGTTCTCGTGGGCGCCCTCTACGAGCGCGACGATGAGCGCCGCGACGCCGGCTTCTCGCTCTTCTACATGGGCATCAACATCGGCGCCTTCATCGCTCCGCTCGTCACCGGCTTCCTCGCACAGAGCGCAATGTTCAAAGGCTGGCTCGCCACCGCCGGCTTCGATCCGGCCAAGAGCTGGCATTGGGGATTTGCCGCCGCCGGCACCGGCATGACGATCGCCGTTCTCCTGTTCGCCCGCAAGCGCACTGAGTTCGCGCCGCCGGCCAATGAACCCTCAACGCTAGCCCGCAACTGGACCGCAGGCGCTGGCATTCTTCTCGGCAGCGCCGCACTGCTCGCCGCTCTTCTGTTGTCCGACCGGCCCGAGCTGAGTTGGCTGCGCTACGTCGTCATCGCGCTGCCGCTCATCGCGATTGCGATCTTCGCCCGCACCGAGGATCTCGAGGCACGACGCATCGCCGCGATCTTCGTCTTCTTCGTCGCCGCGATGGTGTTCTGGTCCGCCTTCGAGCAGGCAGGCCTCAGCATCGCCCTGTTCGCCGATCGCCTCACCGACAACTCGCTCGGAACCTGGAACATTCCATCCGCATGGTACCAAGCGCTCAACCCGCTGTTCGTGATCATGCTGGCGCCGCTGATGGCCGCACTGTGGTCGACGCTCGGACCGCGACAGCCATCGACGCCGATCAAGTTCGTCCTCGGGCTCTTCCTCCTCAGCGTGTCGTTCTTCCTGATGGTGCCCGCCGCGCACCTGACCGCTTCCGGTCGCGTCAGCCCGCTCTGGCTGGTCGCCTTGTTCCTGGCGCAGACGGTCGGCGAGTTGTGCCTGAGCCCGGTCGGCCTCTCCGCCATGACGCGACTAGCCCCGCCCCGTCTCGTCGGGCTGATGCTGGGCGTATGGTTCCTGGCGTCCGCATTCGGCAACAAGCTGGCCGGCGTGTTGGGCACCGAATTCCAGTCCGACAACCCTGCCGAGCTGGCCCGCTTCTTCGCCACCGTCGGCGGCATCGCGCTGGCAACCGGCGCACTGCTGCTCCTGCTGACACCGTGGCTGCGCCGGCTGATGGGCGACGTGCGTTGACGGCACAGGACCGCCCTCGACACCGGCCCTTCGATCACACTGTTAAGCCCTTGAAATCCATGGTGCCCAGGGGCGGAATTGAACCACCGACACTGCGATTTTCAGTCGCATGCTCTACCAACTGAGCTACCTGGGCAAAGCTTCGCGCCAATGCTGGCCTGGACCGAAGCTCGGCCCTTATAGTGAGTTGACGGGGGCCTGTCCAGCGCAGTCGGCACGCGCCTCGTGACGGCATTTTCGCCGTGCGGAGGGGGCATGAGCAAACCAGAAAAGTCGCACGACATCTCCAGCATTACTGCCAAGACCAATCGGGCCCAGGCGCGCGCGGCCGACCCGGCGACTTCGGCGTGGGTCAGCGCCAATGCCGGCACCGGCAAGACCCATGTACTGACCCGCCGCGTGCTGCGCCTGCTACTGGCCGGCACGCCGCCAGAGCGCATCCTCTGTCTCACCTACACCAAGGCGGCCGCCGCTGAGATGGCGACTCGTGTCTTTCGCGAACTGGGTTACTGGGTGACGAAGCCGAAGGCCGACCTCGACAAAGCGCTGTCCGAATTGCTGGGCCGCCAGCCGACGCACGAGGAAACAGCACGAGCGCGTGCTCTCTTCGCGCGCACCATCGAAACCCCGGGCGGCCTCAAGGTGCAGACCATCCACGCCTTCGCCGAGCGCCTGCTGCAGCGCTTCCCACTCGAAGCAGGCGTCCCGCCGAGCTTCACCATCCTCGACGACGTCATCGCCCGCCAGCTCCTTCGCGAAGCCATCGATGACACCTTGCAACAAGCGACCGACGACACCTCATCGCCGCTTGGACAGGCACTGACAACTGCCGTCGCCTATGCCGCCGAAGACAGCTTCGATGACGTGCTGCGCGCGAGCCTCGACCGCAAGGACTGGCTCGAACACGTCATGACGAAGCTCGATCAGGATGCCCGCGGCTCAGCGCAAGATCCCGTTGCCGCCGCAGCGCGCCTTTACCGCAAGGCCTTCTCGTTGCCCGAGAATACCACCGCAGAGAAAATCGACCGCGAACGGGCATCACTGCTCGACGATGCAACGCTCACCCGTGCGCGTGAAGTCCTGGCAGGCAGCAGCAAGAACGATCGGGAGATTGCCAGCAACTTTGCCCGCGCTATTGCGGCAAAAGGCGACGCCGCGCGAATCGAGGCCCTGACATCCGCCTTTCTCACCAAGAGCAACGAGCCTCGGTCCGACCGGCTGTTTTGCGCCAAGGCCGTGCGCACAGCCGAGCCAGCGCTTGTCGAACGGTTGTGCGAAGCCCGCGACCGCTTCGCCGCACTTTCTGAGCAGCGCCGCGCTCTCGGTGTCATCGATGCCACGATTGCATTGATCCGATTGGCCGATGCGGTTCTCACACGCTACACCCGGCTCAAAGCCCGCCGCGCCGCGCTCGACTTCGAGGACCTGATCCGCCACACCGCCAGCCTGCTCAGAACCTCGCATTCGGCACAGTGGGTGCTCTACAAGCTCGACGGCGGCCTCGATCACATTCTCGTCGACGAAAGCCAGGACACCAGCCCGCAACAGTGGAACATCGTCGAAGCGCTCGCCGCGGAGTTCTTCGCCGGCTCTGGCACACACACCCAGAGCAGCCAGGACACTGCAAGCACGCCGCTTCCACGCACGCTGTTCGCCGTCGGTGACGAGAAGCAGTCGATCTACAGTTTCCAGGGCGCCCGGCCCGAACAGTTTGCACGCATGGGCAACGAATTCCGCACCCGCGCGCTGGCCGCTGGAGTGCCGTGGCAGGACATCCCGTTGACGTTGTCGTTCCGCACCGTCGCGCCGGTCCTCAACGCCGTCGACCGAATTTTTGCTGACCACCGCCGCACACCGGGACTGGTCGCCGCCGCAGGTGCGGCCAACGACGCGATCAGGCACGCCGCTCACCGCGTCGGCCAGGCGGGCCTGGTCGAGATCTGGGAGACGGAGACGGCAACGAAGGCCGAGTCGAGCGATGCCTGGACACCCACCGGCGAAACCGGAGAAAGGCCGCCAGCCGCTCGCCTTGCCGAGCGTATCGCCGATACCATCGAGCGAATGACCAAGGGCGGCGACAGATTACTCTCCGAGAACCGTCCGATAACACCCGGCGACATCCTCATACTGGTGCGCAAGCGCAATCCGTTTGCACGCCCCATGGTGGCAGCGCTGAAGGCGCGCGGCATTCCCGTGGCCGGCGCCGATCGCCTCACCCTCACCGACCAGCTCGCGGTCCAGGATCTGATCGCGCTTGGCGACTTCCTAACCTTGCCCGAAGATGACCTGGCGCTCGCCAACGTCTTGAAGAGCCCGTTGTTCGGCTTCGATGACGATCAGCTCCTGGCCATCGCGCACGGACGCAAGGGAACGCTGTGGAAAGCTCTGCTCGACGAGCGCAGCAGCCACCCTGCCTACGAGGAGGCCGCGTCGCTGCTTCGCGACTGGCGGCGGCGCGCCGATTTCCTGCCGCCATTCGAGTTTCTCGCCGGCGTCCTCGAACGCGACGGCATGCGTGAGAAGCTGTTGGCGCGCCTCGGCGCCGAAGCCGCCGACAGCATCGACGAGCTGATGAACCTTGCCATCGCCTTCGACGACTCTGCGCCGCCATCTCTCACCGGCTTCCTGACGTGGCTGCGCGAGTCAAACCGCGAGATCAAGCGCGACATGGAGCACGGCCGCGACGAGGTGCGCATCATGACCGTGCATGGCGCCAAGGGCCTGGAAGCGCCGATCGTGTTCCTGCCCGATACGTGCGCCGCCACCAGCCCGGGCCGCACCACCAGCCTCTACCCATTGGCGATGCCGCCGGCACCACCGCACACGCCATCAGCCTTCGTCTGGCAGATCAAGGGCTCATCCCACCTCGCGCCGATCACTGCCGGACGCGAAGCGATCTACCAGCGCGAAACTGAAGAGCGCAACCGCTTGCTCTATGTCGCCATGACCCGTGCCCGCGACCGGCTCTACATCTCCGGCTTTGAAGGCAGGAAGACACGGTCGCCCGACAGCTGGTACGACCTCATGAGATCCGGTCTGGAAGGCCAACTTCAAACCGCCGACGACGGCACCGGCCGCAAGGTCGAGCGATTGCAGACCGCACAGGAAGCAGAGCCTAAGAAACCAAAGAGTGAGCTGACCGAAGCTCACGATCCGCTCCCGCTCGAGAACTGGGCAAGGCTCGCCGCACCACGCGAGCCGCAGCTGACGATGCCGCTCGCACCCTCGCGTCTTGCCCCTTACGACGTTGACGAGTCAGGCGAGCCGATCCCGCACGAAACCACAGCCGGTATGCCGCCGCAGGAGCCTCCGGCCGCAACACCGCGCACGCTGACAGCAGGCAACCGCTTTTTGCGCGGCACATTGACCCACGCTCTCCTCGAGCACCTGCCAGGCATACCAGCACACGCATGGCCCCAGGCGGCCGAGGCTTACATCGAGGTGCGTGGCAAGGAGCTGCCGCCGCGGGTACGCGCAAGCATCGTCACTGAAACTCTTGCGATATTGCGGGACACGGGCTTTGCCTGTTTGTTCGGTCCATCGAGCCGTGCCGAGGTCGCCATCGCCGCCGAAATCCCGCGCCCATCCGGAAGCGGGCCAGCCCTCAAGCTGAATGGATCGATTGACCGCCTCGCCATCGACGGCGACCACGTCTACATCATCGATTACAAGACCAATCGCCCGCCACCCGATGACGTCGATCAGGTTGCAGATGCGTATTTGTTCCAGCTCGCAGCTTATCGTCTCGCGCTTGCACAGCTTTTCCCCAATAAGTCCCTGAAAGCTGGCATCCTTTGGACCAACGGACCACGCCTGATGGAAATTTCAATTGATCGTCTTGATAAATATGAACGCATGCTTTGGGAACTTGATCCAAGCAGTCTTGACGCGAGTTGGGCCGCTCCCTACGTTCCCGGTCAATCATGACAACGTTTAGGACCCGCTTGATGCGCGGTCGAACAGGAGATCAACGATGACGCACGCCGTTTCCGACAAGACATTCGAGGACGAGGTCCTGAAATCGGCACAGCCGGTTGTGGTGGACTTCTTCGCCGAGTGGTGCGGACCGTGCAAGGCTATGGCCCCGGCGCTCGACCAGGTTGCCCAGGAGATGAAGGGCAAGATCAAGGTCGTGAAGCTCGACGTCGACCAGAATCCGCAGATCACCACGCGCTATGGCATTCGCGCCATGCCGACGCTGATGATCTTCAAGGGCGGCCAGGTGGCAGCCTCTCATACCGGCGCACTCGTGCAGAAGAAGCGCCTCGAAGACTGGATCAACGGCTCGATTGCAGTCTAGGCTGTTTGACAAGTGGCGAAGTCGCGCGATCAGATCAGGGCTGCCGGTGCTGGCAGCCCTTTTCATTTGCACGGGCCTCATCGGCCGGAATCGCAAGCCTGAGGACGATGAGCAATGAGCAAACCCAGGATCGTCATTCTCGGCGCAGGCGCGGTCGGCGGCTATTTCGGCGGCCGGCTGATCGAGCACGATGCGGCCGAAGTCAAGTTTCTCGTCAGCGAGAAGCGCAAGGCATACCTCGATCGTCACGGGATCTCGCTCACAAGTCCGCACGGAAATCTGGAGCCGACCCATGTCGATGCGCTGACCGTCACGCAACTACATGGCGCCAATCCCGACTACTTGCTGGTTGCCTGCAAGGCCTACGACCTTGAGCAGGCCATGCAGTCGATTGCCCCTGTCGCCGGCCCGAATACCGCCATCGTGCCGCTGCTCAACGGCCTCGTGCACCTCGATTACTTGAAGCAACGTTTCCCGCCGCAATCGATTCTCGGCGGCACCGTGAGCCTTCAGGTCCGCCTGTCCGCCGACGGTGTCGTCGAGCATCTGAACGATTGGCAATTCATCACCATAGGCGAGCTCGAAGGCGGCATCTCCGATCGCGTGACCAGCCTCGTCGCAGCGCTTGAAAAGGCCAAGGTAACCGCCGCCGCAAGCACAAATATCCAGCAAACGATGTGGGAAAAAATCGTCATGCTGGCCACGCTCGCTGCCATGACGACGTTGATGCGCGCGCCTGTTGGCGTCATCGCCCGCACGCCCGGCGGTGCGGACCTTACATTGCGCATGCTGGAGCTCAACGCATCAGCCGCCGCTCACGCCGGTCATGCCGTCCCTGCGGACCAGCTGGCCCAGTGGCGCAGCATGTTCGCCGACCCGACATCGACGCTGACGGCCTCGATGCTCGCAGACATGCAGCGCAGCGCGCCCGTCGAAGCCGATCATATCGTCGGTGATATGTTGCGACGCGTCGCTGCAGCCGGCCTCGATACCACCTTGCACGCAATGGCTTATTCCAACCTCAAGGCCTACGAGCTGCAGCGCGAGGGCACTTGACCAGCGGCCACGCTATACGCAATCAAGGAGCGATGCCGACCTATAGAACCCTCAATCCAGACCAGATCATCACGACGCTCGAGTGCCTGGAGCATCGCATTGCCGACCGTTTCCCTGGCGCTGGCCTGCTCGGCGTCTGCCATGCGCTCCTCGAAGCCGCCCGCGAGAGCAAGTCGCGCATCGCCGCCATCAAGGCCCCGAACTACGCGTTGCGCGCTGTCACTGTCGCGACGATGGCGTCTGGGCTCCTCCTGCTCGCCTACCTCGTCACGATCATCGAAGTGAAGCGCGATGCCGACAACCTTTCCGGAGTCCTGCAAGGATTTGACGCCGCCTTCAACATCGTCGTCCTGATGGGCGCCGGAGCCATCTTCCTGTCCGGCCTCGAAGCCCGCTGGAAGCGGCAGCACGCGCTCGACCACCTGCACGAGCTGCGGTCCATCATCCATGTCATCGACATGCACCAACTGACCAAGGACCCGGGCCGCATCGCCGCCGTCAGCGAGGCCACGCCGCATTCGCCCGAGCGACACCTTTCGCCCTACGAGCTATCGCGCTACCTCGACTACTGCTCCGAGATGCTCTCCGTATCGGCGAAGGTTGCGGCACTTTACGCGCAGGGAACCCGCGACCCGGTCGTCATCGAGACCACATCCGATCTCGGCCAGATCACCTCCAATCTGTCCGGCAAGATCTGGCAGAAGATCACCATGGTGCAAATGCACATCGACGCCACCCAACCCGCTGCCAGCCGCCCTCTCCCCTCCGCCCAAAGGCCCGAAGCGGCACCCACTGTCCCTGCTGCTCCTGCAGCGGCACTTGCCCCCGGCCATATAAAGAACTCTTAGCCGGATAAGGGTTTCTCGATTGCCGAACAGTCAATTCCGTTGCCGGGGTCGCCGGCATTGCGTCGGAGGTTGAAGGCCGCTTGATTGCGCGCACCAACTGTTGTTCATTCGGCGCGCATTGCGGGGGCAGGCGAATAGGATGACGTGGAAGACACTTTTCTTCGCCTTTGACGGGCGAATCGGACGTCAGCAGTGGTGGCTTGCAATGCTCACGCTGCTGGCAACCTCCATTGTGCTGTCGTTCCTCGTCAATCCTCTGGCCTGGTTCTCGAAATCAGCCGGAGCTATACCCAATCTCGCTGAGACGCTGCTGAAGATCGCCTTTCTCATTCCCGAGACCGCCGTCACCGTCAAGCGCTTCAACGATCGCGACTGGCCGCATTTTCTGCCCTACGGTTATGCCATCGTCGGCCTGTTCATCATCCTGCTCGATCACCACCACTTGATCATGCAGCACGGCGAGCCCAGGGCACTCGACTTGGCGCTCATGGTGAGCCTGCTCGCAGTTCTCATAGCGATCGTCATCGACAACGGGCTGCTGCGCGGCACAACTGGCCCCAATCGCTACGGTCCCGACCCGCTGCAAGCTGAAGCGACACCTGCCGCGCCGTCGACTCCCGCGGACTCGCGGCCATGACCCTTACTGAAGCAAGCCTCGGCAGGCAGGTGCGGCTTCGCGTCCGAAATGGCGAGACAACGACGCCATTTGCGGCAATAGCCTTGTGGTTCCCCAACCAAATGGGATCTTGTATCACCCCCCACCAGACGCACTTCAATGGTCGAGCGCCCCACGTGATTCCGGCCCAAACGCGAAAGCAGATCCGCTAATGACAATCGACGTCACCAATCCGGTCGAGCTGACACAGGCGCTGATCCGTTGCCCGAGCGTCACCCCGCACGAAGCCGGCACGCTGACGCTTCTGGAGTCGATCCTGAAGCCGGCGGGTTTCACATGCCATCGCATGACCTTCAGCGAGGACGGCACACCGGACGTGGAAAATCTCTATGCTCGCATCGGCAGCAACGGACCCAACCTCTGCTTTGCCGGTCACACCGACGTCGTACCCGCTGGCCACCTCGACGCCTGGACCGTGCCGCCGTTCGCGGCCGACGTTCGCGACGCCGTTCTCTACGGCCGCGGCGCCGTCGACATGAAGGGCGGCATCGCCTGTTTCCTGTCGGCGACGATGCGTTACCTGCAGAAGTCCGGCAGCAGTCCGAAGGGCGCAATCTCGTTCCTCATCACCTGCGACGAAGAGGGGCCATCGATCAACGGTACGATCAAGGTGCTCGACTGGTTGAAGTCCCGCGGCGAGCGTCTCGATGCCTGCCTGGTCGGCGAACCATCGAATCCCGAGGCGCTCGGCGACGAGATCAAGATCGGCCGCCGCGGCTCTCTCAATGGCGAGATCGTCGTGCACGGCCGCCAGGGTCACGCCGCCTATCCGCAAAAGGCCGACAACCCGGTGCCCAAGCTTGCCCGCATCATCGATCGCCTGTCGACCACGGTGCTCGACTCCGGCACCGGCAACTTCGAACCGTCGCGCCTCGTCGTCACGGTTGTGTCGGTTCCCAACACCGCGGCCAATGTCATCCCGGGCAAGGCCGAGGCGCTCTTCAACGTGCGCTACAACGATGCCTGGACCAGGCCGCGCATCGAGACGCATCTCAGGGGAATCTGCGAAGCAGCTGCCGCCGAGACCTCGGCACGCATCGACGTTTCATTCAACGGCACCGGCGATGTCTTTCTGACCAAGCCAGGACCCCTCGTCGACACCATGCGTGCCGCCGTCGAGGCCGAAACCGGCCGCCAGCCCGCGCTCACGACGGGCGGCGGCACGTCCGATGCCCGCTTCATCAAGGATTTCTGCCCAGTGATCGAGTTCGGGCTGGTCAACAAGACCATCCATCAGGTCGACGAGCACGTCGCCGTCGCCGACCTGGAGGCATTGACCCGCATCTACGAGCGCTTCATCGCCGGCTATTTCGCCAACACCTGAGACGACGAGCAATCGTCGGAACTCGCAGCCGATTCACTCAATAGAAATGCTTCGAGAGCTTCAGGCCCTGCGCCTGATAGTTGGAGCCCAGGTCGCGCCCGTAGAGCTTGTCGGGCAACGCGGCCATGCGCTCGTAGATGAGGCGGCCGATGATCTGCCCGTCCTCCAGAATGAACGGCACCTTGTGGCTCCTCACTTCGAGTACCACCCGCGCGCCAGAGCCGCCCGCCTCGGCATGTCCGAAGCCTGGATCCATGAAGCCCGCATAGTGGACGCGGAACTCGCCCACCAGCGGATTGAACGGCACCATTTCCGCCGCATACATCGGCGGCACGTGCACCGCCTCCTTTGACGCCAGGATGTAGAACTGGTCGGGATCGAGGATCAGCCGCTTCTGCCCGCCGACACGGATCGGTTCCCAGTAGTCGAGCAGGCTGCACGAGCCCGGCGCATCGACGTCGACCAGCCCGGTGTGCCGCTTCGCTCGGTAGCCGACGAGCCCAGACGCATCACCGACCAGATCGACCGACAGCGCGATGCCACCCTGGATGTCGGCTCCCGCTCCACCAGAAACCAGCGTATCACTGGCGTGCAGTTTGGCCAGATCGATGTCGTTGATCGTCGGCTGCCCGCGCCGGAACCGAACTTGCGACAGGGTCGAACCGCGACGCACCACGATCGGGAAAGTCTGCGGGCAGATTTCGGCGTAAAGCGCGCCCTTGTAGCCGTCGGGTATCGTGTCGAACGACGCCACACCATCGGCGATCACGCGCGTGAAGACATCAAGACGCCCCGTCGAGCTCTTGGGATTGGCCGCCGCCGACAGCCCCTTGGCAAGCGCCAGGCACTCCAGCAGCGGCACGACATAGACGCAGCCAGTTTCCAGAACGGCGCCATTCCTGAGGTCGATCTCATGCAACGACAGCGCCTTGAGCCGCTCGGCGACTGGCACGCCCGGCCCCGGAAGGAAGCTTGCCCGCACCCGGTAGGCGACATCGCCAAGCCTCAGGTCCAAACTCGCTGGTTGCACCTGCTTCGGCCCGAACGGCTCGGCCGGCTTGATCTCGCCCGCCTCGGCAAGCGCCCTGATCGCCTGCGCCGGCACGATGCCGTCGGCCGCAGACTTCGCCTGCGCCTGCCGCACCAACTTGTCCTGCGCTTGCAGCTTGCCCATGCTCGCCACCTCCGGCCTCCGCTCTACCCCATGCCCCCCTTGACGCCAAGGCCACCGGGGTCTAATCCCCATCGGATCGATCGTGGCGATTTGGCCGGCCGGCTTGCAGCCACGTAAAACAACTCGCTAAAGGGCCGTGCGCAAACCCGGATTGCACCGCAATCCCGAGCGCCGGACCAACCGGCAGCTTGGCAGCGGGCGCCGGGTTTTTTTGATGCGCGGCAGCCTTCCAGGGCCACCGCCCTGGACCTGAACGCCGGACCTGCCAAAGGAGCGCAACGATGGCCGAGGACAAGCGCCACATCACTTCCGACCCCGCCACCTGGTCAACCGAGACCCAACTCGTCCATGGCGGCGTGCTCCGATCCCAGTACGGCGAAACCTCGGAGGCGATCTTCCTCACCCAGGGCTTCGTTTACAACTCCGCCGAGCAGGCCGAGGCCCGCTTCAAGAACGAGGATCCCGGCTACCAGTACTCTCGCTTCGGCAACCCGACCGTCTCGATGCTGGAGGAGCGCATCCGCCTGCTCGAAGGACCGGGCGCAGAAGAAGCCCGCGGCACCGCCACCGGCATGGCCGCCGTCACCGCTTCGATCCTCTCCTGCCTCAACGCCGGCGACCACATCGTTTCCGCCCGTGCCTTGTTCGGCTCCTGCCGCTACATCGTCGAGGATCTGTGCCCGCGCCTGGGTATCGCTTCCACGCTCGTCGACGGCCGCGACCTCGATGCCTGGAAAGCCGCCATCCGGCCCAACACCAAGGCCTTTTTCTTCGAGACGCCTGCCAATCCGACGCTGGAGCTGGTCGACATCGCCGAGGTATCGAAGATTGCGCACACGGTCGGCGCCAAGGTCATCGTCGACAACGTCTTCGCCACACCACTTTTGCAACGACCGATGCAGTTGGGCGCCGACATCGTCGTCTATTCCGCCACCAAGCACATCGATGGCCAGGGTCGCTGCCTGGGCGGCCTCGTGCTGTGCTCCGCGCAATTCCTGAAGGACCACCTGCAGGACTACCTGCGACAGACCGGACCTGCGATGAGCCCGTTCAACGCCTGGGTCATGCTCAAGGGTCTTGAAACGCTGCCCGTCCGCGTCAAGGCACAGTGCGACAGCGCCGCCATCATCGCCAATGCGTTGGCCGGCCAGCGCCGCATCTCTCGCGTGCTCTATCCCACCCGCACCGACCACGCCCAGCACGCGCTCGCCAAGCGGCAGATGACCGGCGGCGGCCAGATCGTCACATTCGATATCGACGGCGGCAAGCGCGAGGCCTTCCGCTTCCTCAACGCGCTGAAGATCGCCCGCATCTCCAACAATCTCGGCGACGCCAAGAGCCTCGTGACCCATCCCGCGACCACCACCCACCAGCGCCTGAAGCCGGAGGCCCGCGCCGAGCTCGGCATTGGCGACGGCATGGTGCGCCTGTCGGTCGGCCTGGAATCGGTCGATGATCTGCTGTCCGATCTCGACGACGCCCTTGCCGCAGCTTTCTCGTGAAACGGATGAAACCGATAGCCGCTTGACCGGGCCCATCCGCCACCTACACTCCGCGCCGATACCGTCGATCTCTCCCGAGGAGCTGCTGTCCATGTATGAAGCCGTCACCCGCGGCATCCGCGTGCGCGTCGAGCCGCAGTACGTGGAGGACCAGTCCTCACCCGACGAGAACCACTTCTTCTGGTCGTATACAGTGACCATTTCCAACGAGGGCGAGGGATCCGTACAGCTGCGCTCGCGGCTGTGGCGCATCACCAACGCACTCGGCATGACGCAGGAGGTGCGTGGTCCCGGCGTGGTAGGCCTCACGCCCTTCATCGCTCCCGGCGAGAGCTTCAGCTACACCTCCGGTTGCCCGCTCGAAACGCCTTCAGGTATCATGGTCGGCAGCTACCAGATGGCAGCCGCCGACGGTCAGCTCTTCGACGTCGCCGTTCCCGCATTCTCTTTGGATAGTCCATTCGCGAAGCGCAGCCTCAACTGAGACGCGGACCGCGATTTGGGCATCGAGAGCAGATCGGCCTGTCAAACTGCCCGCGCGCGTCAGGAAATAAGCCAAGGCCACGAACCGCCATGCAAGGCCCGACCTATTCGATCAAGGAGCTGCTTGCGCGCCTCGTCGCCTTCGACACCACGAGCCACAAGAGCAACATCGATCTGCAGCGCTTTATCGAGGACTATCTTGCCCAGCACGGCATCGCTTCCGAACTGGTCGTCAATGACGAAGGCGACAAGGCGAGCCTGTTTGCCACCATCGGCCCGCGCGAAATCGGCGGCGTCGCGCTTTCCGGCCATACCGACGTCGTGCCCGTCACCGGCCAGGCCTGGGACAGCGACCCGTTCCTGCTGACCGAGAAGGGCGGCCGGCTTTACGGACGCGGCTCCACCGACATGAAGGGCTTTCTCGCCTGCGTGTTGGCTGCCGTACCCGAATTCAAACGCCGCAAGCTGAAGACGCCCATCCACATCGCATTCTCCTATGACGAGGAGATCGGCTGCGTCGGCGTGCGTCCGATGATCGCCAAGCTCGGCAAGGCCCTGCCACGCCCACGCATGGTGTTCGTCGGCGAGCCGACCTCGATGACGGTCGTCGATGCCCACAAGGGTCCGGTCCGCTGGAACGTCACGATATCGGGACGCGCAGCGCATTCGAGCATGGCACCTCTGGGCGTCAACGCGATCCACTATGCCGGCGCCATCATCAGCGAACTCAAGCACATCGAAGCCGAGCTCAAGGCAACGACGGCTGACCCGCGCTTCGATCCTCCCTACGCAACGCTTCAGGTCACTGAGATCAGCGGCGGCACGGCTTCCAACATCGTGCCTGTCTCCTGCCGGTTCGGCTTTGAGGTGCGCGCCACGCCCGGCCTGGACGTCGGCACTATCGAGGATCGTCTAAGTCACTTCGTTCGCAAAACCTGCCTCCCGGAGATGCGCGCAATAGCCCCGGAAGCCGACATCGACATACGCCAGTCCAATCGCGTGCCGCCATTCGGCGCCCCGCGCACCTCCGAGGTCGTCACCCTCGCCTTGAAGCTCGCCGGCCAGAACGACACCCACGCCGTCTCCTACGCGACCGAAGCCGGGCTGTTCCAGGATGCAGGCGCTCCCTCTGTCGTCTGCGGTCCGGGCGACATCGCCCAGGCCCACACCGCCAATGAATGGATTGCCGAAACCGAGCTCGACAAGTGCATGAGCTTTCTCGTCCGCCTCGCCGATTGGGCCGAAGCCTGAATATGAGGCTGGGCTATGGTATTGCACGCGTCGCGCACCGCACGCTCAATGCTTGCCCGAGTCCAGGTTGAGCGCCGCATCGAGTCCGATCGCGGTATCCAGACCTTTGACGCCGTTCAAATTGGTACGTGCGAAATCCGCTCCCGTGATATCCGCGCCGGACAGGTCGGCCCCTTCCAGATTTGCACCGACCAGTTCCGCATCGCGGAGATTGGCGCCTGATAGATCGGCATCCCTGAAGTCGGCGAACCTCAGGATCGTCCGCGTCATGTTGGCCCTGACGAGCCGCGCCTTCACGAACCGCGCGTTGATGAGTTCGTTGCGCGGCACCGTGGTGATGGTTCCTTCCCCGGCCCGATCCTCGAACGGGCTGAAGTCCGCTTCCGTCAAATCGGCTTCCGAGAAATCGGCGCCGTCCATGCGCGCCTGCACGCGCACCATTTGCATCTGCGCACCACGGAACGACGGCGCGTCCTTCTGATCGAATCGCATGTCGGAGAACACCGTCGGCCTGAGGATCGTCGATGCGTTGAGTTTGGCGGATGAGAGATCGGCGCGAATGAGGACGGCGCGATCGAGCCGCGTGCTCGACAGATCCGCACCAGACAGGTTGGCACCGGTGAAATCCGTCCCGTAAAGATCGGCGTCGGCGAGATTGGCACCCTTGAAATCGAGAAGCGACAGGTCGAGGTAGGTGAGATCGAGGCCGGAGAAATCGGCTGGTGCCTCGCGACTCGCCTTTACCAACGTCTCCGTGATGTCGCGGGCAGCCATGTCGGCGGCCGTGGCGGCAGGCATGCGCGCGGCCAATAGGAACGCGGCAAGCGAGAACCCCGCGATCAGGATGGTACCGCGCCGCAAGTGCCAATGCACCCGCGTCGTCGTTTCACCAGACCTGCACGCACCCGGTCGCATCCGACAGCCTGTTTGCACTTTGCCGTGACAATCGGCACAAGCCCATACCGCCGATATGATGCAGAGCCCCCGTGCCTTTGGCAACGACCTTGCAGCCACGGCCCCACCGCAAATTGCGGCATAGCCGCCGGCGAAGCGCCTACGACAGGTCCTGCGGATCGAAGGAATAGCGCGTCGAGCAGAATTCGCAGGTCACCGAAATCGTCCCGTCCGGCTCGTGCATATCGGCAAGCTCCTTCGGACCGAATTGCTTCAGGAAGCCGAACACCCGCTCACGTGAGCACGTGCAATATTCGCTCAATCCGCGCGCCTCCTGCACCCTGACGCCTTCCTCGTGAAAAAGGCGATAGAGCAGGCGGTCCGGCGTCAATGTCGAGTCGACCAGCTCATGATCCTCCACCGTTGCAGCCAGGATCGACACCCGCTGCCAGTGATCGTCGTCCTCGCCGAGCATCGCGCCGCGCTCTTCCGCGGCGGCCAGAACTTCGGCCGAGTGCCCGCCCTCGTGCGCAATGTGCTGCAGCATGATGCCGCCACCCCGCCAGCGCCAGCTGCCGTCCCCCGCCCCATCGCCCGCCGTCCCGATGCGCTCGCGCGCCACTGCAAGGCGAATGAAGGTCGGCAGCTGCTCGGATTGGCGAAAGTAGGTGTGCGCTGCGTCCGTCAGCGTCGTCTTCTCCAGCGCCACCAAGCCCTGGTAGCGTTCCATGTCAGCACCAGGATCGATCGTCATCGCCAGGTGACCGGTTCCCAGCAACGTCTTCTCGACGGCCTGCCCTTGTTGATCGCTGACTGCGGCGCACCGTGCCTTGTCGAAGCTGGCATAGCCCCGGAGCGAACCCGGCGTCGCAAAATCCGCAACGAGCAGATCGAGCGGACCATCGCTCTTGGTCTGCAGGATGAGCCGCCCTTCGAACTTGAGCCCGGCTCCGATCAGCGCCGCCAAGAGTAGCGCCTCGCCCAGCACAACGCTGACACCGTCCGGATAGTCATGTCGCTTGAGGATGCTGTCGATGGTCTTGCCAAGTCGCACGATGCGGCCTGACACGCGCGAGCGCACGGTCTGGAACGGCAGCACGATATCATCGCGCCCCGCCTGCGCCAGGCCAGCCGGACGCTCGAGGTCGCTCATCTACTCGTCTCCGAGGCACCACGCGAGGATTGCCTTCTGCGCGTGCAGCCGGTTCTCCGCCTCGTCGAACACCACCGACGCCGGCCCGTCGATCACTGACGCCGCAACCTCCAGCCCGCGATAGGCCGGCAGGCAGTGCATGAAGATCGCGCGCTTGTCGGCCTTCTTCATCAGTGCATCATCGACAGCGTAGGGTTTCAGCAGCTTCTTGCGCCGCGCGCCATCCGACTGTCCCATCGAAACCCACGTATCGGTGACGACGCAGTGCGCGCCAGCCACCGCCTTTTGCGCATCCGTCGTGATCAGCAGATCGCCACCGTTGTCTCGCACCCAGTCGATCACCGGCTTCTCCGGCTTGAGGCTCGCCGGACATGCCAGCCTGATCGCGAAGCCGAACTGCACGGCCGCCTGCATCCACGACACCGCGACGTTGTTGCCGTCGCCGACCCACGCCACCGTCTTGCCCGCGATCGGGCCCAGATGCTCCTCGAACGTCATGATGTCGGCCATCACCTGGCACGGATGGCTCTTGTCGGTGAGGCCGTTGATCACCGGTACGGTTGAGTGCTCGGCCAGCGTCGTCAGCGTCGCGTGCGAGTTGGCGCGGATCATGATGGCATCGATGTAGCGCGACATGACCTGCGCCGTATCCGAGATCGATTCCCCGCGGCCAAGCTGCAGATCGGTATGGTTGAGCACGATCGTCTGGCCACCGAGCTGGCGCATGGCGACGTCGAACGAGATCCGCGTTCGCGTCGACGGCTTCTCGAAGATCATCACCAGAACGGAATTCTCAATTCCCTTCGGCTTGAGCTTGGCGGGTGTCCGCCGCCCGGCCTTCTTCAGAGCATGGGCATTGTCGAGGATACGCCGCAGCGTCCTTGCTGGAATCTGATCGAGATCGAGGAAATGTCGTGGAGCCATCACCAGAGGCCTTCTAGGAAATGTCGATTGGAGCGGCAGTGGGCCGCCTGTTCACATCCTGCGCTTTTCCGAAACTACGAGCCCTGCCTCTCGACACTGCCCAGCGCCTTGCCCAGGCGCTCGATCGCGGTTGCGATCTCGTCCTCGCCGATGTTGAGAGGCGGCAGCAGGCGCACGACGTTGTCGCCGGCGCCGACCACCAGCAGCTTCTGGCCGATCGCAGCCTTGACCATCGCCGGCGGTGTGATGTCGGAGGCAAGCCTGATCCCCATCAGAAGGCCGCGTCCGCGAATCTCGGCGATCCGATCGGGGAACCGGTCCTTGAGGCCTTCGAGCGCCTGCTTGAAGATCGACGACTTGCGCTGCACCTCGGCCAGGAAGCCGGGCTCCGTGACGACGTCGAGCACCGCATCGGCGACCGCCATCGCCAGCGGATTGCCGCCGAAGGTGGACCCGTGCGTCCCAGCCGTCATGCCCTTGGCCACCTCCTCGGTGGCGAGGAACGCACCGATTGGGAAACCGCCGCCGATGCCCTTGGCGACCGCCATGATATCCGGCGAAATCCCCGCCCATTCGTGCGCAAACAACCGCCCGGTCCGCCCGACACCCGATTGCACTTCGTCGAGGATCAGCAGCAGTCCCTTGTCGTCGCACAGATCCCTGAGACCCTTGAGGCACTGGTCGGGAACCGTGCGCACGCCGCCCTCGCCCTGCACCGGCTCGATCATGATGGCCGCCGTCTCGGGTCCCACCGCCCGTTCCAGCGCCTCGTGGTCGCCGAACGCAACGTGATCGAAGCCGTCCGCCTCAGGCCCGAACCCTTCCAGGTATTTCGCGTTTCCAGCCGCAGCCAGCGTCGCCAGCGTCCGGCCGTGAAAGGCGCCTTCGAATGTGATGATCCGCCGCCGCTCAGGCGCGCCGTTCACGTAATGGAAGCGCCGCGCCGCCTTGATCGCGCCTTCGCACGCCTCGGCGCCGGAATTGCAGAAGAACACGCGATCCGCGAACGTCAGGTGCACGAGCCGCTCGGCAACCCGCTCCTGGCCTTCGACGCGATAAAGGTTGGACGTATGCCAGAGCCGCTCGGCCTGCGCCTTGAGCGCTGCGACCAGCCGCGGATGCGCATGACCCAGCGCGTTGACAGCAACGCCCGAGGCAAGATCGAGGTAGCGCTGGCCCTCGCTTGTCTCGAGCCAGCTGCCCTCGCCGCGCGCAAACACCAGATTTTGCCGCGCGTAGGTTGCCATGACAGCCGGTGAAGGCCATAGGCCGTGGTCATGCGCCGTGTCAGTTGCGTAAGCAACGGAAGTGGGGCGCTGCCCTGAGGTCGGACCGCGCTTGGTCATCTCCGACAATCCTTTCCGGCCACCCGGAAACCAAAAAAGCCGCCATTTTCGGCGGCCGCGAAGGCAACGTTGATAATCGGCCACAGCCCCCCTGTCAACGCACACATGTTGCGCGTCGCCGGTACAATCCTGTGGGCGTCCTCGCACCAACACGGGCCAAAGCTTGTGTTTTGGGCGGCCAGCGAATCATTCTGTGGCGAGCGTGCAACGTCACCATGTCAACGCCCCGCGTCAATTGCGCTTCGTCTTGTAGGCAGGAAACAGGATATTGTAGGGTCTTTCCCGTTACCAACGAGATGTCGGCCGCAAGCCCTGTTCGGGCGCAAACGCACGGTTGCCTCGTTGCCTTGCCGAAGTTTGTGACTGTGCTCTGCCGGCGTCCTAATTTCGCCGCTTCGGCGTGTCTTGTAGCGAGTCGTCCTGTAGCAAGTCGTATTGAGCGCGTTCGTTGCTCCCGTGAGCTCGATTTTTTGTGCGCGTCAACGTGCGAGTGAAATCCCAGTAAGCGTCCGTTTCTGAGAACCGGTCTGGCCAGGGCCCGACGACGCGTATCTGCGTCGCCGAGTGCGCCCGCCGAGAACCGGCGCCGGGATGAATCCGCCAGCATCGACGCGGATCGGCCGAGCGAGACATTGTCAGGGAGCTACACGATGGGCTGGACCGACGAGCGCGTAGAGCTTCTCAAGAAGCTCTGGTCGGAGGGATTGAGCGCGAGCCAGATCGCCGGAAGGATCGGCGGTGTCTCCCGCAATGCCGTGATCGGCAAGGTGCACCGGCTGGGATTGTCCGGCCGGGCCACCACGACCCGCATGAAATCGCACCGCGCACGCCCGCGCATGGCGCAAACGACTGCCAAGCGCCCGCAGAAGGCCCGCTTTGCCCAGGTCGGCAATCCTGCCCTGCGCGCCCTTTATCATCCCGATGTCGAGCCTTACGTTCCTGCCGAGGAGGAGTTGGTCATCCCGATGGGCGAGCGCAAGAGCATCCAGTCTCTCGCCGAGTGCCATTGCCGCTGGCCGATCGGCGACCCGCAGCACCCCGATTTCCATTTTTGCGGCAAGAGCAAGGTCGCGGGCCTGCCCTACTGCGAGTTCCATGCGCGCCGCGCCTATCAGCCGCCGCAGGTCCGTCGCCGCGACAACAGCATCACCCGCGTGCAGGCCATCGCCAACGCGCTCGCCTCTGGCGTCACCGACAAGCTCGACGCCTGATACGCCCAAACCCAGAACCAATTGCTGCGGCGCCACGCCGACAGCCGGGGGGAGGCCGGAGCTTACCGGGGGGTGGCTCCGGCCGTTCTTTTGTCCGGAGGATCGATCGGCAAGCGACGATACGCGTCGTCCAATACGGAATAACTGAACCTCGAAAGCGCTCTCCCCATTCACCTGTATGCACCCTCCGGCTCGCCTCGGAGCCCGTTGCCGGCTAGAAGAAGAACCAATCTGCAGGCCACTGGCCACAATTGATCGGGAGGCGACATGTCAGCTGAGAAGAAAAAGACGGGAGCCGACAAGCCAGCCAAGAACGGCGCCAAGTCCGACACCAAGCGCGCCGCGGCCTCCAACGGCCCGAAGTTCGACATCAACAATCCCAAGCTTCCCGACGAGATCAAAGACAAGGCGCTGACCGGCGGCGGCTATCCCTATACCAAGAAAATGAAGCGCAAGGCCTATGAGAAGGAACTCGAAAAGCTTCAGTTCGAGTTGGTCAAGCTGCAGTCCCACATCCAGAAGACCGCACAACGTCTGGTGGTCGTGTTTGAAGGTCGCGACAGCGCCGGCAAGGGCGGCTGCATTTCCCGCTTCATGGAGCACCTCAATCCGCGCCACGCGCGCTCCGTCGCCCTTTCCAAGCCGACCGAAGCCGAACGAGGTCAATGGTACTTCCAGCGCTACGTCCCGCACATGCCGACCGCCGGCGACATCACGCTGTTCGACCGCTCATGGTACAACCGCGCCGGCGTCGAGCGCGTCATGGGCTTCTGCTCCGACGTCCAGCTCGCGAATTTTCTGCGTGACGCGCCGGAATTCGAGAACCTGCTCATTCAGGATGGAGTTCGCCTCTTCAAGCTCTACCTGTCGATTCCCCGCGAAACACAGTTGAAGCGGTTCCATGAGCGCCGCCACAATCCGATGAAGCAGTGGAAGCTGACCGAAATCGACCTCGCCGCGATCCCCAAATGGGATGCCTACACGCAGGCACAACATGAAATGTTCCGCTTCACGCACACGCCGACCGCACCATGGACCGTGGTACGAGCCAACGACCAGCGCCGTGCTCGTTTGGAGTCGATCCGGCTCGTCTTGAATGCGTTCGAATACGATCAGAAGGACGCCAGCGTCGCCCACGCTCCCGATCCCAAGATCGTCGGATCCGGTGACGCCTTCTTCTATGGCACGTGATGGGAGTGGAGCCCGATCTGCTCCGCCCGCTCAACTTTCTTCTGATCTCAGCGCACCACCAGCAGTGGGCAGGTTACGGACAAGGCCAGCGCCTTGGAATCGCCTGAACGCGGCACCACCTGCCCGCCGTGTTCGGCGATGATGAAGCTCGCATTGAGCTGCCGCAAGGCTTCCGCGACGACCGCCGTACCACCGCCCGGACGCCCGAGCTCGACCACTTCCATGAAGGGCGAGCCGGCGATGACGCGCCGCACCTCGTTGCTGACCCAGACCTTGGCCGACTTGCTTGACGCGGCGATGGCAACCAGCACCTCGCGGCCCATCGCTCCCGCAAGTCTTTGCGCCGCGCGCAGCATGCCCGTGACACGTTCGACGTCTTCGATGACCGCCACCACGGGGCCTGAGCTGGCGCGAGCGCGCGGGCCCACCATGACGACGCCGGTCATGCCCGTCACGCGTTCGAACAGTGTGTCGAGACGTGCTAGCGAATCCGCCGTGAACGGCTCGCCGAGCGCAACCACGTTCCACGGCCCGGCCATCTGGCACGCATTCGCTAGCGCCCGCAACGGCGTGTCGTGCACGAGGCGGCCGAACACCGGCACATCCTCTCGCGCCGCCAGTTCGTCGACGCGCCGCTGCATGGATCGCGCCGCAAGTTTGATCTGCCGCTCGATGGCTGCGACGTCGAATCCTCCGCGAGCCTCGCCGCTCCCTTCAAGGCTCCCATCGCCAGCATCTCCCGTGCGGCCGCTCACTCCTCCAGCTCGGATCTCGCGCAGGAAGCCGTAGCTTGCCGCATCGAAAATCTGCCGATCGGCAATGAACAGACTCTCGATCTCGGAATGAAACGCCTTTGCCACCTGGACCGCGGCCTGGATGGCGTGTTCGCTTGCCAAGTGCGCACCCGAGAGGCGAAGCACGACCCGCCCGCGACCCTCGCCACGCTCTGCCACATGTGCCGTCACGACTGCGCACCTCGCTCACTGCCGCCGGTCTCACTGAAACCACCCCAGGCGCCCGGCGGCATGCTTTTCATTCGCTTCGCGAACAGCTCGAGCTTGTCCTCCACCAGACGATTGATCGTACCTTTGCCAAAACGCCCGTCAGCACCCCGCTCGCCGGCCGGCATTCCCGTCAGCAGGGCGATACCTTCGTCGATCGTTCTCACTGGATGAATCGAGAACCGTCCCTCGCGTGCCGCCGCCACCACGTCCTCGCGCACCATCAGATGCTGCGCGTTGGCCTGCGGCACCAGCACACCTTGCGATCCCGTCAATCCGCGGGCGCGGCACACGTCGAAAAAGCCCTCGATCTTTTCGTTGACGCCGCCAATCGCCTGAACCTCGCCCCACTGGTTGACCGATCCCGTCACCGCAAGGCCCTGCTTGATCGGCACCTCGGCCAGCGCCGAGATCAGCGCGTAGAGTTCAGCCGAGGACGCGCTGTCGCCCTCCACGCCACCATAGCTCTGCTCGAACACCAGACTTGCCGCCAGCGCCAGCGGCTGATCGAGCGCATATCTTCCGGCCAGATACCCCCACAGGATCATCACCCCCTTGGAGTGAAGCGGTCCTCCAAGCTTCGCTTCGCGCTCGATGTCAGTGACGCGGCCAGGCCCGAAGCGCACGCGCGCGCTGATCCGACTTGGCTTGCCGAATGCGAATTCGCCGAGCTGCAGCACGGAAAGCCCGTTGACCTGACCGATCTTTGCGCCCTCCGTGTCGATCATCACGATGTTGCGTGCAATCGTCTCCTGCGCCCGGTCGCGCAGCCGGTCGGCACGCTGGATGCGTCCTTCCACCGCCCGCGTGATGTCGCCAGCGTCCGTCACCTCGCGTCCTTCGCTGCGCGCTCGATAATCCGCCTCACGCAACAGATCGGCGATGCGCCCGACCTCGATGGAAACCTTGTCGCGGTCATCCGCCATGCGCGAGGCTTCTTCAATAAGTTTGGCCACGCCCGCCGCGGACACCGGATTGAGCTTGTGCGTCGCCACCACCGAGGCGATCAGCGCCGCGAACGCGCGATCGTTCTCCTCCGTCCGGTCGATCGAATCATCGAAATCCGCCTGCACCTTGAACAGACGCGAGAAGTCGGGATCGGCCGCCGCCAGCAGGTAGTAGATCTCGCGATCGCCGAATAAGATCACCTTGACATCGAGCGGGATCGGTTGCGGCTCCAGCGTCTGCGTCGCCAGCGCGCCGAAAATCTCTGAAGGTTGCTCGATCCTGATCTCACCTGATTTCAACGTGCGTTTGAGCGCTTCCCACGCGAACGGGAAGGTCAGCATCTTTCGCGCATCGACCATCAGGAACCCACCATTGGCTCGGTGCAGCGCACCTGCCGAAATCAGCAGGAAGTCCGTCACCAGGGCGCCCATCTGCGCCAAGTGCTCGATCCGCCCTACCACATTCGCGTAGGTCGGATTGAGTTCCTCGTAGATTGGCGCCCCCGTTGCCGACACGCGCTTGCCGTCTGCATCAAGGCCGCCGTCGCGACCGACGATGAGGTTGACGAGATAGCGCCGGAAGCGCGCATCACGGGCCGGATCGAGTGGCTGGTGCACGATCTCGTCTTCGCTGGGCTGCGACACGAACAATCCGATCGAGCGGACCAGATCGAGCTCCACCCTGTCGAGATGAGCGTGCACCTGGGGCAGGTCCGCCACCATCTTGCGCACGTCGTCGAGCGCATTGGCGACGACCACACGCGCCACCTCTTCGTTGAGTTCCGCAAGCCGAAGCCGCCGCGCCTTCTCCGAGCGCGGGGCCCGGGCCATGATTGCTTGTAGATCTCCCTCGAGTGCTTCGATCCGCTTGGTGACGTCGGTGCGATAGCTCTCCGGAAGTGTCGCGAAGGTGTCGGGCTTCACGACCTCGCCATCGTGCATCGGCGCCATCACGAAGCCGGTCGGCGTCTTCAGGATGGCAATGTTCTGTTCTTCGGCCTTGCGATTGAGCGCTGCGAACGCGTCCTCGGCCGCGGACCGGAATTCCTCGTCGATGGCCCGCCGGCGCGTCTGATAATCCTCGCCCTCGAACAGCGCCAGCACCGTCCCGCTCAGTTCGTCGAGAACTTCGACCATCGCCTTGGCGAACGGCCGCGCCCGACCTGGCGGCAGCCGCAATGCCAGCGGCCGGTTCGGCGTCTCGAAATTGTTGACGTAGATCCAGTCATCGGGCGTCGGCAGCAGGCGCGCCCTTTCGGTCAGGAAGGATTTGACAGCCGTACTCTTGCCGGCCGCCGGCGGACCCAGCACGAAAACATTGAAGTCGAGCGCCTTCATGTCGGTGCCGAACGCCAGCGCTTCCAATGCGCGGTCCTGCCCGATCAATCCGGAGGCAGCGGTGAGTTCGGCGGTCGTCTCGAAGCCCAGCGCCGTGGGATCGACCACCCGCCGCAGGGCAGCAGCATCAAGCGCCTGCACGCCGTCTTTGCCATCCGAGCGCGCGGCCGCGTTGCCGTCTTTTCGATCCGCCTCGGCAACGGGATCGATCGCAGCCTCGGAGGCAGCCTCGCCCGCACCACCAGAACTGTCGGCAGCCTTCGAAGGCTTGTCTGACTTGTTTCTGTTCAAATACCTGAGGATCATGGCGTCCGGTGAAATGAACTGGCCCATTGGATTTGTCGAGCACGGCCAGTTTATAATAGCCACGCCCGATAGCACACGATCGGAAATTATCGGCAAGTTCGCCGAATCGTGCGCCACGTATCGCAATTCCATCGCGTGATGGCGAATACATGACCAACGAGCACAATACGGTTGATGCCGAAATGCTGCGTGCCATGCAAGCCGCACTCGCCGATCGACGGCAATCGGAGATGGCTCTTGCAATCGGGCGCGGCGTAGGACGACTGCTGCGACAGCTTGGTCATGTCCACATTTCCGAACTGACCCTCGCCAACGGTCGCCGTGGCGATGTTGTCGCACTCACCTCCTCCGGAGATATCTGGATCATCGAGATAAAGTCGAGCGTCGAAGACTTCCGCACGGATCATAAGTGGCCGGACTATTGGGATTACGCCGATCGCGTCTTGTTTGCCGTGTCGCCGGGCTTCCCCGTTGAGATCCTGCCCGGCGACGCAGGTCTCATCCTCGCGGATCGCTATGGCGGCGAGATCGTCCGCCTGCCGGAGGCAAGGCGACTGGCGCCTGCGCGGCGCAAGGCCATGCATCTCTTGTTCGCGCGAGTTGCAGCGCTAAGGTTGGCCTGCGCCCTTGATCCGGATTTCCCTGGCCGAGTCTGATGGCGCAATCTCTATTGCTGTATCCGCCGCACCGTGCCAAGCCGACCAATGTCGCGGCAAATGCATGTCAGCCGCGCGGTGGCGGCTCGACGAACCGCCCGACAAGCTGTCGCGCTATCGGCAGCACAAACACCATGGTCGGAAACGCCACCGCCCATGACAGCAGCCATGCCTTCAGCCACAGCTGAAGCCATCCACCGGTGAATCCGACCGCGTTGATCGTCGAGATGCCCGACACGACGATCGTCATGAGCATGCTGAGCACGAGCGGCATCGCGATCGCATTGTAGCGCGGCGGCAATTTCTGCATCACAAGTCTCTCAAGTGTTGTCTCGGAATCGGGATCAATCCGCGCCTCAGGGACGGCAACCGGCGCCTGAAGTCAATGGGACATGCCCACACACCACCCAGACTTGGCCGGGACGCAAACGCACGCCGGCACGTCCCCCACTTCTACACGGATGGTGTTTTGAAATGCCGCCGCCCGAACCGCTCTACTTCGGAGCCCGCTTGGCCAGGATACGCTGCAGCGTACGGCGATGCATGTTGAGCCGGCGTGCCGTCTCCGAGACGTTGCGGTTGCACAGCTCGTAGACGCGCTGGATGTGCTCCCAGCGCACGCGATCCGCAGACATCGGGTTTTCCGGTGGCGGCGCTTTGGCATTGGCGGGCGCCAGCAGCGCATCCGTGATCTCGTCCGCGTCGGCGGGCTTCGCCAGATAGTCGACCGCGCCGAGCTTCACGGCCGTCACGGCGGTAGCGATGTTGCCATAGCCTGTGAGGATGATGGCTCTGGCGTTGGGCCGCAGCCGTCCGAGTTCGGCAATGACGTCGAGCCCGCTGCCGTCCTCCAGCCGCATATCGACGACGGCGAATGCAGGAGCATGCTGCCGGATGAGATCGAGGCCCTCGTTGACCGACGAGGCCGATCGGACTTCGAAGCCGCGCCCCTCCATCGCTCGCACAAGACGCTGCAGGAACGCCTTGTCGTCATCGACGATCATCAGCGATCGGTCCTCGGGCAACTCATCCTGGCGGAATGAAAGATCTTCGGTCACGGCGGCTCCTCCCCGGCACAACACTTATATAGCCGACCGCTGATACGAGCCAAGCATTTCCGCGACGCCAACCTCCAATTGTGCTGCTCGATACGGAAGTTAACCTTGACATGCTCATGGGGCTCACGCTGTCGCGTTGGCATCCTCTCGTTCGAACAAGGCACGTGGCCATGTGACGGTGACGATGGCGCCATGCTCCGGCTCGGCGCGGTTCTCCAGCGAGATCTGCGCGCCCGACCGCTCCAAGAGCGTCTTGGCTATGAAGAAGCCCAATCCTAATCCGCCAGCCCGGCCCTCTTTCCTGAGCGCGTTCTGTCTGCGGGTGGAAACGTAGGGCTCGCCCAGCGTTTCGATCAGTTCCGCCGGAAAACCCGGACCGTCGTCGATGATCGCAATGCTCACCTGCGCCTGCGACCAGCGTGCCGCGATCTCCACCTTCGTACTGGCGAAATCAACCGCATTCTCAATGATGTTGCCGATCCCATAGATCATGCCTGGGCGCCGCGAGACGACCGGCTCCAGCACCCCGGTTCCCGACGCCAGAGTATCCGGCTTCGCTTCTACGGTTACGACTTTGGGGCCTTCGCGATAGGCCTGCGAAGCCTCGTCGACGAGCTCCCGCAGCGTCAACCGCGCGTACCAGGCATCTGGTTCTCCCGGCGTCCGCGTCAGCTTCTGCAGGATCTCACGGCATCGCGCCGCCTGGTCGCGCAGCAGCAGGAGGTCGTCGACATGCTGGGAATCCTTGAGGTCCCGCGCCAGCTCCGACGTCACCAGCACGATCGTCGACAACGGCGTGCCAAGCTCATGCGCTGCTGCCGCCGCAAGACCATCGAGCGCATGCAGCTTCTGCTCGCGCGCCAGGATCTGCTCCGTCGCCGAAAGCGCCTGCGCCATCAGTTCCGCCTCCTTGGCAACGCGCCACACGTAGAAGGCGATAAACACCATGCCCGCGGCAACCGCCGACCACACACCGATCTTGTAGGGCAGCGGCATCTCGTAGCGCATGCCCTGATACCAGGGTAGCGGCCAGTAGTAGAAGACGAGCAGATAGGCGGAGGCGATCGCAATCATCCCGAGCAGTATCGTGCTGGCGACCGGCAGTGTCGCCGCTGACACCGTCACCGGCGCCAGCAGCAGCAGCGTAAATGGATTCTGCAGCCCGCCCGTCAGATAGAGCAGCGCCGACAGCTGCAGCACGTCATAGGCCAGCAACGCCGTCGCCGAAGCGACCGTGAAGCGATGGCGCGCCGGATATTTCACCGATAGCGCCACGTTCACCCAGGCCGACAGCGCCACAAACGCCAGGCAGTAGCCGACCGGCACCGGAAACTGCATGACGAGCCACGTCACCAGCACGGCCGATAGTTGGCCAAGCACGGCGATCCAGCGCAGCCGGACGATCGTCTGCAGGCGCAAACGGCTGTCCACGCCCGAGGCGATTTCAAGCTGCTTTAGAATCGATTCGTTCGAACTCACCGCTACCGTCGTCCCTGGCTATGGCCCTGGCTTTAGAACAGCTTTAGCGCATTGGATTCACACGATATCTGTGGCCCCGTACTAGAGCATGTTGAGCTGAAGTGTAAGCGGTTCAGCGTGAAAAACATGCTTAAAGCAGAGACATAGAGCGTGTTCGCGATCCAAATAAAGATCCAAATAAAAGCGAACACGCTCTGGAAACAAGCGAGCCGCGCAAGCGTGCTTGACGAGGGCCGCCCCGCCGGCCCAAGTCTACGCGCTATGGATGACCCCTCCCGACCCCGCCAGCTGGGCGTCTTGGGCCGACCTGTTGTGGTGGCGGCTGTCTTGATTGCTGCGCTTGGAGTTGCAGGCGCACTGATTGCCATCAACGAGCGCTCTCGCAATGTCGCGCTCCAGTCGGTCGTGTCGCGTCAACTTGGCACCAAGGTCGGGGCACCATTCGAGCTGATCGACCACACCGGGCGCACGGTGACCGACCGAAGCTTCGCCGGCCGCAAGATGTTGATCATGTTTGGATCGCTTGCCGAGCGCGAGCGCCTGAGCGCCGCACTCCAGGTCCTCAATGAAGCGCGTGACCTGGCAGGCCAGCCAGCCCGCGACATCTCCTTCGTCCTTGTCACCACCGACCCCGAGAACGACACGCCGCCCCGCCTCGCAGCCCATTTGCAACAGCTCGGTGGAAGCTGGACCGCGCTGACGGGCCCGCCCGGTGCGGTATTGGCATTGGCACGCGCCTATTACGTGCCGATCTCCGGCAACTCGGCAACACGCAAGGGCGCGCCTCCCGCTGCTGGAGTGACGACTCTCTACCTGATGGATGAGCACGGAAAGTTTGTATCGCACCGCACGCTTACGCCCGACCCGCTCGCAGTTGCCCTGTGGCTTAAGCAAAGTCCCTGATTGCTTTCCAACTTTCGTCAACTTGCGAATCAGTGCAGCCTGTCGACCTACCGCAGTGCGCAATCGCCGATGCTGAAGCAGCGTCGCGCCGGGGGACAGGTTGCTGCATTGCACACGGATTCGTCGGTTTTTTTCAGTGACAATGGGACAGCTTTTTCGAGGGGGAGCGCGTGCTCTACCATTGGTACGAACTTGGCCACGCGGTCGTGAAGCCAGCGCGCGTCGCGGCCAATAGTGCGAAGCTATTTTTCAAAAGCCCGCTCAATCCTTTGATGCACACGCACGTCGGCCGCCAGGCGGCCGCGGCGTGCGAGGTGTTCGAGCGCACCACCCGTCGCTACGAGAAGCCCGAGTTTCGCCTCGCCACCACCCGTGTCGACGGCCGCGAGGTTGCCGTGCGCGAAGAGGTGGTCTGGCACAAGCCGTTCTGCAATATGATCCATTTCGTGCGCGACATTCCGCGCCAGCGCGCCGCCAAGGATCCACGCGTATTGCTCGTCGCGCCGATGTCGGGTCATTTCGCCACCTTGCTGCGCGGCACCGTCGAATCACTGCTCCCCGACCACGAGGTCTACATCACCGACTGGCAGGACCCGCGCGACATTCCGCTGGCCGCTGGCCGCTTCGATCTGCACGACTATATCGACTATGTTCGCGACATGCTGCGCCACCTCGACGGCGATGTGCATGCATTCGCCGTCTGCCAGCCGTCGGTTCCGGTGCTGGCCGCCGTGGCGATGATGGAGCAGGACCGCGATCCTTGTGTCCCTCACTCGTTGACGCTCGCAGGTGGCCCTGTCGATACCCGCATCAACCCAACCGAAGTCAATCAGCTGGCCGAGGAGAAGGGCACCCAGTGGTTCCGCAACAACGTCATCACCACGGTTCCCTGGCCGGCGATCGGATATGGCCGGGCGGTCTACCCGGGCTTCCTCCAGCTCACCGGCTTCATGACCATGAACCTGGACCGCCACCTGTCTGCCCACAAGGACCTGTTCCTGCATCTGGTCCATGGCGACGGCGACAGCGCTGAGAAGCATCGCGAATTCTACGACGAGTATCTCGCGGTCATGGACCTGACCGCCGAATTCTACCTGCAGACGATCGACACGGTGTTCGTCAAGCACTCGCTGCCGAAGGGGTCTTTCATGCATCGCGGCCGGCGCCTTGACCTCGGCGACGTAAGGCGGGTGGCGATCATGACCATCGAAGGCGAGAAGGACGATATTACTGGAATCGGTCAATGCCGCGCCGCACTCGACCTTGCCTGCAACCTTCCCGCTGAAATGAAGCGGCACTACGAATGTCCTGGCGTCGGCCATTATGGCATTTTCAACGGCTCGCGCTTCCGCGCCGACATCGCCCCACGCATTGCCCAGTTCATGCGCTCCTTCGACCCGCGGCGCGAACATATCCAGGTCGAACCATCGGTATTGGACGCCGCCGCTGCATTGAACCCCAACCCCCAAAAGGGAATAGATCCTTCTTCGGCAGCATTCACTTTTGGTGGAAAAAAGCAAAGGACCGATACCGGCCGCCGACCGTCACAGGTTTGATTTTCAACACACGCGAAATTGTGCACGCCCTTAGCGGCACACAGTCTTCATCGTCTGGCTACTAAGCTTGACTATTCTGCGATCCGCTCGGGCAGCGCAACACTACTCTGGGGCGAATGCGCAACAGAGAACTTGCATCGCGCACTCGGCCGCAGAATCACACTGGCCTACCACGCCTTAAAATTGATAGGTCTGTCAGTGTGCTCCATCCGCAGCGCTCGGAGAGGGTCATGCGTCGATCCTGATACGAGGACATGACGCCTGTTTTCTAGCCCGGAGCGCGCGTCGAGAGAGCACAGTGGCGGGACAGACGACTTCAGCAGGGACAACGAATGGGCAAGGCTAAAGCGCCGGCGACGTCCAGACTCGACACCCCGGCGCTATCCGATCTCGGCGCGGACGTAGAGGTACGACGGCATCCGGCAGCGCGCCGTTTGACGCTTCGGGTATCGCAGACTCGTCGCGCCGTAATTGTAACCGTGCCAATGCAATGTGACCTTGTCGAGGCAGGTTCGTTCCTTCATCGCAACATGGACTGGGTACGAGAGCGGCTTGGCTGCATACCCGACCCGGTTGTGTTCGGGAACGGCGCTGTCATTCCCGTGCGCGGCGAGCCGCATACCCTGGTATTCACCGACAAGACAGTTCGCGGCCGGCGTATCGAGCGCGCCCCCGCTTCCAATGCGTCGGAAGGCAACTACCCGAGCCTGATGGTTGGCGGCAGCGCCGACACCGCATCCCGGCGATTGACCGAATGGCTGTTCGAGGAAGCGCGTCGCGATCTGGATGCTTGCGTCGTTCGTCACACTCGCAATCTTGGCCTCAACGCCAAGCGCATCACGGTCCGTGATCAGTCGAGCCGCTGGGGCTCTTGCTCGACAACCGGAACGCTATCCTTCTCCTGGCGGCTGATCCTGGCGCCACCGCTCATTCTCGACTACGTCGCCGCCCACGAGGTCGCGCACTTGAAGGAGATGAACCACGGTCCGGGCTTCTGGTCCCTGGTGCGTCGCACGATGCCGCAGATGGACGAGGCACGGCAGTGGCTGCAAATCTATGGCATGGACCTGCACCGATACGGCCCTCGATCGATCGCCCGTCGCTGAGGCAAAGCCGCTTCTCCTTTACCCGCAATTTTCGCCGCACCGCACCATCGGTTGCGGCGGGCTGCGCCTATAATTACTGTCCCCTCTGTCAATAAACAGAAACTCCAGCGCCTTGAGCGATCGGCAGCAGCCGATCAGGTCATGGTGCCACTGGAGACGCCAGGGGAAACACCCGACGATGAAGAACAAGGTTCTGACCGCCGACAAGGCGATTGCGCTCGTTCGCGACAATGACGTCATCACCACCACGGGCTTCGTACAAAGCTGCATACCCGAGGCGCTTCATGCGGCCCTGGAGAAGCGCTTCGTGGAGACCGGACACCCGAAAGACCTGACCCTCATCATGTGCGCGGGTGCGGGCGACAGCAAGGGTCTGGGCACCGGCCGCTTCCACCATCCCGGAATGCTGAAGCGCGTCATCGCCGCCAACTTCGGCCGAATGCCCGGAGTGGCCAAGGCTGCTCAGGAAAATAAGATCTGCGGCTACAATCTTCCCCAGGGCGTCATTTCGCAGCTCTATCGCGCATGTGCCGGCGGCCAGCCGGGACTCTTCTCGAAAGTCGGCCTGCACACCTACGTCGATCCTCGTCTCGGCGGCGGCAAGGTCAACACGGTAACGAAGGAGGATATCGTCAAGCTCGTCGAGGTCGAAGACGAGGAGTGGTTGTTCTACAAGGCGACACGCATCGACGTCGCCCTGATCCGCGGTACCAGCGCCGATCCCTTCGGCAACATTTCCATGGAGAAGGAACCGCTGATCCTCGACGCCATGGCGCAGGCGATGGCAGCCCATTCCAACAAGGGCCTCGTCATCGCCCAGGTCGAACGCATCGTCGAGCACGGCTCGATACCGCCCAAGAGCGTCAAGGTGCCTGGCATTCTGGTCGACTGCGTTGTCGTCGCCGATCCACCCGAGATGCACCGCATGAACTACGGCGTCATCTACAATCCCGCCTTGTCAGGCGAGATCCGCGTGCCCGTGGAAGGCATGGCCAAGATGCCGCTCGACGAACGCAAGATCATCGCCCGCCGCGCCGCATTCGAGCTGCCGCCCAATGGCGTCATCAACCTTGGCGTCGGCGCCCCCGACGGCATCGCCGCCGTCGCCAACGAGGAGAAAGTGACGCCCCACATCACCATGACGACCGAGGCCGGCGCCGTTGGCGGCGTGCTCGCCGGCGGCTCCAACTTCGGCTCCTCGGCCAACGCACACTCGATCATCGACCAGAACCAGATGTTCGACTTCTACGACGGCGGCGGCCTCGACATGACGTGTCTGGGCATGGCCGAATGCGATGAAGCCGGCAACGTCAACACCAGCATGTTTGCCGGCCGCCTCAACGGCTGCGGCGGCTTCATCAACATCTCCCAGAATTCGCGCGCTGTCGTCTTTGCCGGCACCTTCACCGCAGGCGGACTGAAGATCGCCATCGAAAGCGGCCGCCTGCGCATCTTGAGCGAGGGACGTACGCGCAAGTTCGTCAAGGCCGTGGAACAGATCACCTTCTCCGGCTCTTACGCGCAAATGAAGCGCCAGCCCGTCATCTATGTGACCGAGCGCTGCGTCTTCGAGCTCACACCCGAAGGTCTGGAATTGACCGAAGTCGCACCTGGCATCGACATCGAGAGCGACATCATCGCCCACATGGACTTCAAGCCCGTCGTCAACAAGCCCGTGCCGATGGACCGGCGCATTTTCCTCGACGAGCCGATGAACCTCGCCGACGATCTCTTCAACGTCAAGCTCGCTGAGCGCATCACCTACGACGACGCTCGCAACCTGCTCTTCATCAATCTCGAAGGCTGGAATGTGCGCAAACGCAGCGACATCGACGATCTGAAATCGGCCTTGATCAAGGCCAGCACCGCTGCCGGCAAGCGCGTCCACTCGGTTGTCAACCATGACGGCTGCCGCATCGCCGAGGATCTCTACGACGACTACGCCGCCATGATCGACTACATGACCCAGCATCACTACGCATCGACCGCCCGCTACACGACGAGTGCCTTCATGCGCATGAAGATGCAGGAAGCACTCGGCAAGCGCGGCATTGCTCCCCACATCTTCTCCAAGAAGGAGCAGGCGCACGCAGCGCGCGAGGCCGCGGCCTTGAGAAAACGTCTGCAGACAGTGGAGCGGCTTGATTGATATGAAGCGCCCCGGCAGCACCGTGCCGCCGGGGTCGCCGAAATTGCAGCTCTACCGGCCGGCACCGAGCGCCATCAAACCACCTGGCAAGGCATCCCGACGTCGCTCGGCGTCGGGCAGCACGTCCAATTGCCGGCGGATTGCCTCCGGATCGAACGCCGTCGCGGTCGCAGCAGCGTTGCCGCTCACGGCATCAGGTTCCGCGAGCACGCGCGCGAGGAAATCTTCGCTGATGCGCTCGCTCGGATGCGATCTCAAAGGCGCCGCGTTCGCGGTCGGCGGCTCGACCGCCAGCCGCTGACCGTTTGCTGGACGATCCGCTTTCTCCGCCGATCGGCCAGAATATGTCGAGCGTCCGCTCGATAGTCCCGTTGTCGCAGACGGGGCAAGGATCTTGCGCACCGTATCGAGAGACTGCGGCTGCGGGCCCGGCGTCAGCATCTGGCTGAGATCGACCGCCCGGATCGTTGCAGGCGGCGATGCATTCTGCCGGCTTGCCTCGATGACGGGTGATGCTGCCTGCGCTCCCGCCACCCCATCGAGCGGCGTCGTTCCCGGCAGTGCAGCAGGTGTCAAATCCCGATGCGCTTCGAGCATGACCGCGCGCCAGATCTGCGCCGGCAGCGTACCGCCCATCACGCGATTCATCGACGTGCTGTCGTCGTTTCCGATCCAAACGCCCGTCGTCATGTGCGCCGTGTAGCCGACGAACCAGGCGTCGCGAAAATCCTGCGTCGTGCCCGTCTTGCCAGCCGCCGGATGACTGGGCAACGCCGCTTGCCGTCCCGTACCGGACACCATTGCTTCATTGAGCATGTCGTTCATCGCCCCGACATTCGCCAGGCTCACCACGCTCTTCCGTGCAGTCGCTCCATGCGCATAAAGTACGCGCCCCGTGTTGAGCCGCACGCGGCGAATGATGTAGGGCTCCGCAATTTCGCCGCCCCGACCCAGCACGCTGTAGGCTCCGGCAAGCTCTATCAGCGTCAATTCCGACGTGCCGAGCGCGATCGAAAGGTCTTCGCGCAACTCCGACTGGATGCCGAGCCGGCGCGACGTATTGATGACCGCCCTCAGCCCGACCTCATTGGTGAGCCGCACCGCCACCGAATTAACGGACTTCGCCAGCGCCTGCCGCACGCTGATCGCGCCAACATGCCGGTTGTTGTCGTTGCGTGGCGACCAGCCACCGATCGTCAGCGGCAGATCATAAGTGATCGTGTCGGGCGAAACCCCGCGCTCCAGCGCCGTCAGATAGACGAACGGCTTGAACACCGAGCCCGGCTGGCGCCGTGCCTTGGTCGCGCGGTTGAACTGGCTTTCGGCATAGGAGCGACCCCCGACCAGCGCGCGTATCCCGCCATCGTGATCGAGCGTGACGAGAGCCGCCTGACTCGCGCGCATCGCCTTCCCCTTGCTGTCGAGAAGCGAACGAACCGCCTGATCGGCGTGCCGCTGCAGGCTCGCATCGATCGTCGTCTCAACGATCATCTCCGTGTATTCGCTGCCCAGGATCGGCGGCAGACGCTCGAGCGCCAGATCGATGGCATACTCGAATCCCGTCACCGACTTCGGACCCTTGAGATCCGCAAAGCGCATCTTCTCGCGCATCGCCAGGTCATAGGCCGCCATTGCCAGAACGCCGGCATCCCGCATCCGCGCCAGCACCACCTGCGCGCGTGCCATGGCAGCCTGTTCGCTGGTCGTCGGCGCATATTTCGACGGCGCCTTGAGCAGCCCGGCGATCAACGCAGCCTCGGTCACCGACAACGCGCGCACCGATTTGTCGAAATAGCGTTGCGCCGCCGCCTCGATCCCGTAGGCACCGCCACCGAAGTAGACACGATTGAGATAGAGCTCCAGGATGTCGCGCTTGGAAAGCCGTACCTCGAGCCAGATCGCCAGCGCCAGTTCGTCGAGCTTGCGCGACATTGTCCGCTCGGACGACAGGAACAGGTTCTTGGCCAACTGCTGCGTCAGCGTCGAGCCGCCTTGCACAAAGCGACCCGCCCTGAGATTGGCGAATGCCGCGCGCATCAAGCCGATCGGATCGATACCCCAATGATCGAAGAAGCGGCGATCCTCCGTCGCCACCACCGCGTCGATGACGTGCTTGGGCACCATGTCGAGCGGCATGTAGTCGTGCGCCGCCCCTCGCTTGGCGAGCAGCGTTCCATCCCGTGCGACAATGCGAATTATGGGTGCCCGATCCCCTGCGCGTACCGACAGCGGATCAGGAAAGACGATCGTGTAGTAGATCAGCATGCCGGCAAGCCACAAGGCACACCCCAGGCCGGCTGCGAATGTTGTATGAGCCGTTAGCTTGATCATCCACGACGGGCCGCGACCAGACTTGGCGGCGCCGGCTTCGGCAGCGCCACCCTGTTGGCCTGCTTGCGGGTGCGATGGATCGGGCTGTCCCGCGGGCGTTTTGCCCGTATGACGCCGCAACAACCCCATCCGACCAATACCCTCTGACGCACACCCTCTGCGCGCGGCAATGACCCGCACACGTACTCGCGCGAAAATATCCGAACAGTGTCTAAGAGAGGGTTAACCATGTCGCAGCAACGCGGCGGTGGCGAGCGGAATTGATCCCGCTTCAGCCCACCCACCGGTGCCACCCGAATTTTCTATCAGCTTCTCTCGCGCCACAGCACGATCGGATAGGTCAGGATCGACAACAGAATGCGCGCCACGATCGTGAACCCCATGAAGACGATCTGTCGCTCTTCCAGCAGCACGCGGATCCAGTTGTTGTACTCGGTCGAAAGCCCGCGGCTGATGAGCCACGTCTTGAAGCTTGAAGCTGCTTCGAATAGCGTCGCCATCGTGTCCGGATATTTGAGAAAGAAGAATCCGAACAGCAGCGCGCCAAGCACCAGCGAGACGATGATATTGGAAGTCGAAAGCAGGATGCGTGTCACGGGATTCGTCCTCGATTGGTCATGCCTCGGTCACAACGCTCTGCGGATGTCGCCGTTCCCGTTCGGCTAAGGCATCGCGTGCCAGGCCGCCTGAACGCACAGACGCACTGTAACATGCACGGGCAACATCACTGAAACCCTCGACGATTGCAAAATGCCCATTCCCTAGCCGCACAATGCCGCCACGATGCCGCCATCACCCGCGTTGCGGGTCGACGATGAGCCGGCGCGTGGCCGCCCTGCCACACGGCGCCACCTTCCCCAGCCATTCAGATGAACCCGATTGCGAACCACTGGAAACCAATCCAGTGTCCCGCCAGCGAACCGGCCACCTTGAATTTGTCGGCCACCCAATGCTCCTGGACCGCACTCCATGCTCCGATCCATGACCTCAGCGTTGTCAACCGTGGCGGCTTCGCTTGCCGTGTCGCTGACAGTTGTCGCCGCTTCCGCACCGGCCGTCGCGCAAAGCCCCGTCTCCGAAGTCAAGGCCGGGCTTCTGGCGCACGATGTGCCTGATCTTTGGAGCGGCTTCCAGCTCGAAACCGACGCGCCGGACATCAACCTGGAAGTGATCTTCGCTCGCTACATGCCGTTTCTCGGCGGCCGCATCCACCCCGCAGTCGGCGCCTCGATCAACACCGGCGGCGGCACCAGCCACGCCTACCTCGATGCACGCTGGCAGTACGATACGCCGTCTGGCATCTTCTTCGGGCTTGGCATTGGCTTGGCGATCCACGACGGCGAGACCGGTCCGGACGAACCCGACATGAAGGCGCTCGGCTCGCGCGTGCTGCTGCATTTCCCTGTCGAGATCGGCTATCGCCTCGACCGACACAACTCGCTCTCGGTCTATTTCGAGCACACCTCCAACGCCTACACGCAGACCTATAACGAGGGTCTCGACCGCATCGGCGTTCGCTACGGCTACCGCTTCTGAGACCTCCGGCGGTTACACCGCCACGCGCAGGTGCTACGCTTCCCCGCGGTCCCCGACGACCACGGAGCGCCACAGTGATTCCATTGAAGCCACGCGCCGACCTGCCGACACACGAGGTCGTCAACACGCCGCCCCATATGGGTGATCAGGATCTGTGGACCGGCGACATCGCCTTGCGCGAGGGCGTCAACCGCGAAGGCGCCGCCTGGGCATCGGATCGCATCGCAGCATTTGGCAAGGTCGCGGGTGCCACCGCCACATTCGAAAACGCCGACCTCGCAAATCGCTTTCCACCCGAGCTCAAGACCTTCGACCGCTACGGCATGCGCATCAACGAGGTCGCCTTCCACCCTGCTTATCACGACCTGATGACATTGGCGCTCGACAACGAGGTTCCCAATTTCGCCTGGCGTCACGTCAAGCCCGGCGCCCAGGTCGCCCACATGGCCATGAGCTACATGCTCAACCAGGCCGAAGGCGGCGTCATGTGCCCGATGGCGATGACCTATTCCGCCATTCCCGTGCTCGCCCGCAACAAGGGAGCGCCTTCTGGATTCGTCGAGAAGGCGTGTGCGGCATCCTACGATCGACGCGACATCCCCGGGCAAGACAAGACCGGCGTCACCATCGGCATGTTCATGACCGAGAAGCAGGGCGGCTCGGACGTGCGTGCGAATACGACGCGCGCCATCCCCGCTTCTTCCACCGCGGGACCTGGAGCCGACTACAGGATCACTGGCCACAAGTTCTTCTGCTCAGCCCCTATGTCCGACGCCTTCCTCGCCCTCGCCTACACCGACAATGGCCTCTCTTGCTTCTTCATCCCGCGCTGGACACCGGATGGCAACCGCAACGCCTTCTACATCCAGCGCCTCAAGGACAAGCTCGGCAATCGCTCGAACGCCTCGTCCGAAATCGAGTTCGCCGATACGCACGCTGTCATGGTCGGCGAGGAAGGCCGCGGCGTCCGCACCATCATCGACATGGTGCAGGGCACGCGCATCTATTGTGCGGTTGGTTCGGCGTCCTTGATGCGCCAGGGCGTCGTGCAGGCGCTGCACCACACCTCCCATCGCTCCGCCTTCCAGAAGCGCTTGATCGACCAGCCGCTGATGCAGAATGTCCTAGCCGACTTGGCTCTTGAATCCGAAGCCGCCCTTGTCCTCTGGCTGCGCCTCGCCCGCTCACTCGACGAAGCACCCCATAGCGCCAATGAAGCAGCCCTCGCCCGCATCGGCACGGCAATTGCGAAATACTGGATCTGCAAACGCGCGCCGGGCCATGTCTTCGAGGCCATGGAGTGCCACGGCGGACCCGGCTACGTCGAGGAGTCGCCGCTGCCGCGGCTCTATCGCGAAGCACCTGTCAACAGCATCTGGGAAGGCTCCGGCAATGTCATGTGCCTCGACGTATTGCGCGCCATGAGTCGCGAGCCAGATGCCGTCGAAGCCTACTTCGCCGAACTCGATGCTGCACGCGGCGCCAGTGCCGCACTCGACCACGCCGTCATCAAGCTCAAGGGCGAGATCGCCAGCAACTCCGGCATTGAGGCCCGCGCCCGCCGCATCACCGAGTCGATGGCGGTCGCGTGGCAGGGCGCATTGCTCGTACGACACGCTCCTTCAGACGTGGCCGATGCGTTCTGCGCCTCGCGCTTGGGGGAGCATTGGACCGGCGCCTACGGCACACTGCCATCAGGCGCCAGCCTTGCCGCCATCATTGCGCGAGCAATGCCCGCTTAGTTCCGCGCCAACAGCCAGGCCGCAGCACGGGGCCACATCGCACGCGATGCATGGCAATTTCATTCACCGGCCGCGCTTGATGTCCTGCACAGCCTGCTCCAGCCCTTGCAGGAATCGCGAGCGATCCTGTTTGGAGAAGCTGGCGTTGTATCCCTTAGACTCGCCCGTCTCGCGCAAGTGCTGCTGAAGATCACGCATGGCGAGCGCCGTGCCGATGTTGGCATCCGTGAAGGGTTTGCCCGTCGGCCCGATCGCCTTTGCACCCGCCTTGAGGCAACGCGAGGCGAGCGGGATGTCGGCTGTGACTGCGATGTCGACCTCCGTAATGCGCTCCGCAATCCAGTTGTCCGCCGCATCGGCCCCGTCGCTGACGACCACGCGATGCACATTCTCGCCCTCGGGTAGCCGCATGTGGGCATTCGACACGAAATGAATCGCGAGCCCGTGCCGCGCCGCCACCTTCGCCGCCTCCTCCTTCACCGGACACGCATCCGCATCGACGAAGATTGTGGTCATGACAATTCCGACTTGCTCTGCCCAGTCCCCTCTCTCCTCGGGGGAGAGGTTAAGGGTGAGGGGGCTGCGCCCGGCAAAGCCGGCGCAATCGATTCTCCCTCATCCGCCCCTCGGTGGACTTTCACTATTGAGGAGAGAAAAAACCTCATGCCCCGCCTGCAGTCTCGAACTTGTCGAGCTCGGAAAGGAAAGTCTCATGGTCGATATAGTGTGTGCCGTCGCACGAGAACGTCATGTTGATCATGCCGTTCATCAGATTGATCGCCCCGTTGCGCAAATAGACCGTCTCATCGGTGAGCCGCAGCCGCTTGAACTCGGCCAGCAGGCGCGCCGTCTCGGGCTCCCCAATCAGGGCCTTCCTGCCGGCATGATCGCTGTCCGGGAAGCGATCGACGAACCCCGGCGCAAGCACCTCCTCGCGCACGAATTTCTCGTAGCAGAAGGGATCGCGCGCAAACCAGCATGTAAGCTGGCTCGATGAGTAATGGATCTTTGAGTGGAACACGCCCTTGCGGGCCAGCAGCGAGACGACGATTGCATGAACCTCGTCGATATGCTGGTCGAACAGGCTGGTAGCGCGGTTCTGCTCGAACAGGAACTGCCTGACCGATGGATCACCCTTGATCTGCAACCACCGCTCAGGCATGTGCACCTATCCCCGCTTTCGAAAACGCCAGTCCCGTCGACGTCGGTCGCCCTCGTCTCGCCATTTCGGAATGGCGACATGACTGAGATCAGATTTCCACCTGGGTTCCGATTTCGACGACTCTGTCAGTCGGGATCCTGAAGTACGTCGTGGCATCCTCGCCTATGCCGGTGAGTGCCATGTACATGCCTTCCTGCCAGATTGGCAATCCCCTATGCCGCGTTGGCTTTAGCGAACGCCGCGACACGAAGAATGACGTCGCATTCATGTCGATGACGAGGTCCTTCCTGCGGCAATGCTCAATAATCTTGGGAACGCTCGGCGTCTCCATGAACCCATATCGTGCCACCACACGAAGAAAAGTCTCGGAAACCTTTTCGACCGTCACACGTTCGTGTCGTGGAACCCTCGGCACATCGACAGTCTTTATTGCCAGAATGATGTTTCGCTCGTGCAGCACGCGGTTGTGCTTCAGGTTGTGCAGCAGTGCCCTTGGTGCGTTGTCGGGCGAAGCAGTGAGGAATACCGCGGTGCCGGGAACCCGGATTGGCGGCTTCTGCTCGAGTTTGCTCGCCAGCCATTCGAAGTCACCGCCACCCTTGTTGGTCTGCTGCTCGACGATCTTGTTCCCATCCATCCACGTCAGAATGGCGAAGATCATGAAACCTGCGAATAGCAGGGGCAGCCACCCACCATCGACAAGCTTGAGTAGATTGGCGAAAAAGAACACCTGCTCTACGAGCAACAGCGGGAAAATCACCGCCATAGCGCGCCAGAAACTCCAGCGCCACAAGCGCCACACGACAAAGAACGCCATCAGCGACGTGATGATCATCGTCCCCGTCACCGAAATTCCGTACGCCGCGGCGAGATTGCCTGAACTTCTGAACACCATGACCAGAAACACGACACAGCCAAATAGCATCCAGTTGACACGCGGCAGGTAGATTTGACCGCTGGCACTCTCCGACGTGTGCCTGACGTGCAGGCGCGGCAATAGCCCGAGCTGCATGGCCTGTCGGGTGAGCGAAAAGGCACCTGAGATCACGGCCTGACTTGCGATGATCGTTGATAGCGTCGCAAGCACGACCATGGGAATGAGAGCCCACTCCGGATAGAGGAGATAGAATGAGTTCTCCGCGGCGTGCGGATTGGCCAAAACAAGCGCACCCTGTCCGAAATAATTGACGACCAGCGATGGCAGCACGAGCGTGAACCACGCGATGCGAATTGGCACCCTTCCGAAGTGCCCCAGATCCGCATAAAGCGCCTCGGCTCCTGTCACAGCGAGAAACACGAGCCCAAGAACGGTGAAGCCGACGATGCCGTTCGTCGCGACGAACGCGATGCCATGCACAGGATTGAGCGCCGCCAGGACCGACGGATCATCCATGACATGTGCGGCACCACCCGCTGCCAGCACAAGAAACCAGATCACCGTGATCGGGCCGAAGAACTTTGCCACCCGCGCAGTGCCGTGCGACTGCACCCAGAACAGCAAGAACAGGATCAAGATCGCAATCGGCACAACTGCCCGCGCCAAGCCTGGATGTATGAGCTTGAGGCCCTCCACAGCCGAAATGACGGAGATCGCTGGCGTGATGACAGCGTCACCATAGAAGAATGCCGCGCCCACGATGCCGAGCAGCAGTATCAGCCGCGCACTTCGCTTGGCGACCTGCTGGCTCAGCGCCATCAGCGCGAACGTGCCGCCCTCGCCGTTGTTGTCCGCACGCAGCAGGAGCCACACGTACTTGAGCGTGACGATCACGACCAGCGCCCACGTGATGAGCGAGAGCACGCCAAGCACGATGGTGCGGTTATCGATGCCGTTTCCGTGAGCCGCGATGAGAGCTTCGCGAAAAGCGTAAAGCGGACTGGTACCGATGTCGCCATAGACGACGCCGACAGAGCCCAGCACCATTCCCCACAAGCGGCCATCGAACAACTCGGCCGAGCTGTCCTTACCGTTCGAGCCGCCTGCACTATATGGTTCAGCCATGATTGCGACCTGCCGCGCAGCTTGCTGCGCGGGCTTTTAGTCGTCTCTCAAGCGAAAATCTAGTACCTGCAGCAAGAGATTGACGAGTCGACGTTTCAGCAGTTCAGCGTGAAAAACAGGCTCAATGCAGAAGGTTAGAGCGTTTTCGCGGCCTTATGAAAAGCGAACATGCCCTAAAGTGATGCATCGCCATGCAAAGCTATACGCGACCGCCACTGCTCCATCTGCATGTCAATTGGAGCACAACCGATCGTGTGGCGCCCCATAGGGCGGCGTCCGCGATCACACGTCGAGATTAACCACGTTGAGTGCGTTGTCCTGGATGAATTCGCGGCGCGGCTCGACGACATCACCCATGAGTTTGGAGAAAATCTCGTCGGCTTCGCCAAGGTCGCCGATCTTCACCTGCAGGAGTGTGCGGCTCTCCTTGTCGAGCGTCGTCTCCCACAGCTGCTCGGGGTTCATCTCGCCCAGACCCTTGTAGCGCTGCAGAGACAACCCCTTGCGGCCCGACTCGTAGATCGCCTCGACGAGACTGCGCGGCCCGTAGATCGGCTGCGATTGGTCCTTGCGCTTCAAAGCAGCTGGCGAGCCATAGACTTCGTTGAGCGCGCCGCGCCGCTCGTTGAGCCGCCGCGCCTCCAGTGACGAGATCAGCGACTTGTCGAGCGCGTGCGCCTCGGTCACGCCGCGCACTTCGCGCCGGAACAGGTAACCCACATCACCGAACGTGCCAACCCATCCTGTCTCGGTCTCCTCCGCCAGCGTATCGAGCCGGCGTGCCACCGTCTCGGCCACCTTCTGCGACGCCGCCGTATCGTTGAGAATTGCAGCATTGAAGGCCCCGGCGATCGCCGCCTGCTCGATGATATCGCGCGGATATCGCGAGTGCATCTCGTCAATCAAGCGCACGATGCCGCGCGCCTGATCTACGATGTCCCTGAGATCGCGGCCTGCTCGTTCCACACCCGCCCCGGTGACGAGAACTGCATCGTCGCTGCCCGTTTCGACCAAGTAGTCCTCGAGCGCTCTCTGGTCCTTCAGGTAGGTCTCCGACTTGCCGCGCGCCACTTTGTACAGCGGCGGTTGCGCGATATAGAGGTGCCCGCGCTCCACCAGCTCCGGCATCTGCCGGTAGAAGAACGTCAGCAGCAGCGTGCGAATGTGCGCGCCGTCGACGTCGGCGTCCGTCATGATGATGATCTTGTGATAGCGCAATTTGTCGAGATTGAAGCCACCATCCTCGCCGCGCCCGATGCCTGTGCCCAGCGCGGTGATGAGCGTGCCGATCTCCTGGCTCGACAGCATCTTGTCCATGCGTGCGCGTTCCACGTTGAGGATCTTGCCGCGGATCGGCAGCACCGCCTGGAACTCGCGATTGCGCGCCTGCTTTGCCGAGCCGCCGGCCGAGTCGCCCTCGACGATGAACATTTCGGTGTTGGCTGGATTGCGATCTTGGCACTCCGCCAGCTTGCCGGGCAGGTTGGCCATGTCGAGCACGCCCTTGCGCCGCGTCAGCTCGCGTGCCTTGCGCGCCGCCTCGCGCGCGGCAGCCGCCTCGACGATCTTGCCGACGATCGTCTTGGCCTCCTTGGGATGTTCCTCGAACCACTGCGTCAGCGCCTCACCCGCCACGCTTTCCACCACGGGCTTCACTTCCGAGGAGACGAGCTTGTCCTTCGTCTGCGACGAGAACTTGGGATCCGGCACCTTCACCGACAGCACGCAACACAAACCCTCGCGCGCGTCGTCACCCGTGAACGACACCTTCTCCTTCTTCGCGATCCCGCTTTCTTCGGCATATTTGTTGATCACCCGCGTCAGAGCTGCGCGAAATCCTGCTAGATGCGTGCCGCCATCGCGCTGCGGGATGTTGTTGGTGAAGCACAGCGTGTTCTCGTGATAGCTGTCGTTCCACCACAGCGCCACTTCGCAGCCGATGCCTTCGCGCTCGCCGTTGATCATGATCGGTTCGGGAATGAGCCCATTGCGCGAGCGATCGAGATAGCGCACGTAGGCCGCAAGCCCGCCCTCGTAGTGCATCACCTCACGCTTTTCATCCGCGTGGCGCTGGTCGACGAGCACGATCTCCGCCCCCGAGTTGAGGAACGCCAATTCGCGCAGGCGGTGCTCCAGCGTGCCGTAATCGAAATCCGTCATCGTGAACGTTTCTGGACTCGGCAGGAACATGACCTGTGTGCCGCGCTTGTCCTTGGGAGCCTTGCCGACCACCGCCAGCGGCTTTTCCGCTTCGCCATTGCGGAAGCGCACGAAGTGCTCTTTTTCCTCGCGCCAGATCGTCAGCTCGAGCCAGCTCGAAAGCGCGTTGACGACGGTGACACCGACGCCATGCAGGCCGCCCGACACCTTGTAGGGATTCCCGTCCTCGCCATCCTCATTGAACTTACCGCCAGCATGCAGCTGGGTCATGATGACCTCGGCCGCCGACTTTCCCTCGCCCTTGTGAATGTCGGTCGGGATGCCGCGCCCGTCGTCGAGCACCGTGCACGAGCCGTCGGCATTGAGCGTGACGAAAACCTTGCTGGCGAAGCCCGCCATGATCTCGTCGATCGCGTTGTCGACCACTTCGTAGACCATGTGATGCAGCCCCGAGCCGTCATCGGTATCGCCGATGTACATGCCTGGCCGCTTTCGCACAGCATCAAGACCTTTGAGCACCTTGATGTTGTCGGCGCCATACGTGTCGGCACCTTTGTTCTTGCTCATGGAGAGTCCTTAAGTCTTGCCGCTCGCGTCTCGCGCATCGCGGGAGCCTCACGCGCTATTCGTGCGCGTTGCGCGAAGCCACTCCGCGGGGACCTGGATGATCGGCCGGGGCACCCTCCGCATCGCCTGCGAAACCCGACCCGATTGGGACCGCTAGAGCCTGATCGGCTGAGCTGGAACCACTTCCGGTTTCAGCGAAGGCGTGAATCAGACTCTCAAACATACACCTAGAGCAGGCCACCATGACCGATGCGATCGAACCAAGATGGATCGTGCTCTAGAGTGCGATCCGAACAGTGCCAAAATGTATAGCACGGATGCCGCCCGAACGCACCAAAAATAGCCGTGCGAACGCCTCACGCGCGTCGAATATTCTCATTCAATATCAGAAGGTTACGTGGCCGGTCGAGAAGCCGCACGATGACCGTCACAACGGCTTCGCCTGGCCCCCGTCGACGCGCCGGAATTGCGCCCGTCCCGATAGCGCCTCGAACGCTGCCGCATCGGTGCCGGTCATCCACGCCTGCGCTCCCAGCCGCAGGATTTCCTCGAACAGCGCCGCGCGTCGATCAGCATCGAAATGCGCCGTTACTTCGTCGAGCAGCAGGATCGGCGCAAGGCCGCTCTGGCGCTCCGCGACGAGCTCGGCGTGGGCAAGCACGATGCCGAACAGCAGCGCCTTTTGCTCGCCTGTCGAGGAGTGCCGCGCGGCCATCGCCTTGGGGCCATGCCCGACGACGAGATCGGAGCGGTGCGGGCCCGACAGCGCACGACCCGCAGCCCGGTCGCGCTCACGAACGGTGCGCAGCTCGCGCATGTACAGATCTTCCACATCGACCGCCGCACGATCGGCGAGCGCGCTTTCCAGCGTTCCTTCGAGTGCCAAGTCTGCCCAGGGAAAATGCGAGTTTGGATTTCGGTCGCGTCGACGCGTGATCACCTGCGAAAGGCTCGCCACCGCTTCGGCGCGTTGCGCAGCAACAGCAACGCCGTTCTCCGCCATGACGATTTCGAAGCCTTCGATCAGCGCGTTGTCACGCACACCATCGGCCAGCAGTTTGTTGCGCGACTGCATGGCCCGCTCGAAGCGACCGACGCGCGTTCGATAGCCGGCATCGAAACACAGGATCAAACGGTCGAGAAACCTGCGCCGGTCGCCGGCCGCACCAACGAACAAACCGTCCATCGACGGCGTCAGCCACACCATCTCCACGTAGTCGGCAAGCGCCCCCGACCCCGAATGCGTCTCGCCGTCGATGCGCACGATGCGGCCCTGCCGCCCGCCTTCACCGCCGCTGCCGTTGCCTTCGTTGTTGCCGCGACTGCCGCTCGCCCGCGTCAGCCCTGTACCGATGTCGACCGTCCCCAGCGCTGTATGCACGCGCCCCGCGACCGACCAGCTGCCGTCGCCTCCTGCAAGCGCCAGCTCCGGAAACGGCTCGCGCCGCAAGCCCTGGCCGGGCGCCAGCATCGAGATCGCTTCAAGGAAGTTCGTCTTGCCCGCGCCATTCGGCCCGACCAGCACGACCGGCTCCGCCGACACCTCGACCACCGCGGACGGATAGCTGCGAAAATTGGTGAGCTGCACCCGCTCGATCCAGAGGCGCGCAGCGGATTTCGTCCGATCAGCTTTCACCGATGTGGCGTTGCTTGTCATCACTGCTAGCGCGTCGTCTCCATCCCCTCGCCGTCGTGGCAGAAGGTCGAGGTGAGACCAGCGGGATCGAGTGGCTTCATATCTCTCGCCGAGCCTCAGTCCTACTCGCGGTCGGAACGCTCCCGCTCAGTCCAGTAGCTCATGTCCCCCAGGATCTCGTACAGTCGATCAGGATTCTTCAGAGCTTCTGCGTGCGGCAGCTGTGCCAGCTTGTGATGCGCGAAATAGCCATCGAACTCCACGTCGGTCGAATCGACGGTGAAATAGCCCCCATCGAGGTAGACGACGATATCACCAACCTCGAACGGCTCGAGCGCTTCAGCCATCGCGTCGGCCCAATCCTGGATATCGCTCGCCGCCACCGGCCCGAGATTCCGCGCTATCGCTTCGCGCCGGCCCAGCTCGAACAACGAAACGTCCGTTTCCCGCACCTCGGCAAATGTGAAGGCCTTCTTGCACTTCGAGCAGGAGATGAGCCAGCCGCACCCGCACCATGGACAGTCCAATTGCGCGGTCGACATCGCCGGCTCGCCGACGCAGGTGCAAAACGAAAGTACGTTGTCATTGGCCTTGTAGAGGAACTTCGGCATGCCCGCCCACACCTCGATAGCCGCACCAACGGCGCCTAGACCCGCATCGGCATCAGCACATAAAGCGCGGTCGTGTCGCCGGTGTCGCGCACCATCGTCGGCGATGCCGGATCGTTCAGCATGAAGCTTGCTTCGTCGCCTTCCAGTTGCCCGGCGATGTCGAGCAGATAGCGCGCGTTGAAGCCGATTTCGAGCGGCTGGCTTGCATAGTCTGCGCCGATCTCTTCCGTCGCACTGCCGCCGTCCGGATTGTTGACCGACAGCACCAGCTTGTCGGGCGCGATGTTGAGTTTGACCGCGCGCCCGCGCTCCGACGCGATCGTCGAGACGCGATCGACCGCGCTCATGAACTCCGCGTTTGGCACCTTCAGCACCTTGTCGTTCCCCTGCGGGATCACGCGCTCGTAGTCGGGGAAGGTGCCGTCGATCAGCTTGGAGGTCAACGTCACCGTGCCGATCTGGAACCGGATCTTGGACTGGCTGACGCCCACATGCACGGTATCGCCCGATGCTTCGATCAGGCGATGCAGCTCGTGCACGGTCTTGCGCGGCACGATCACGCCCGGCATTCCCGCTGCTCCCTTGGGCAGCGGCAGCTCGACCTGCGCTAGGCGATGGCCGTCGGTCGCCACCGCGCGCAGCACCTCGGTCTTGCCGCTCTTGGCCGTGTGCAGGTAGATGCCATTGAGGTAGTAGCGCGTTTCCTCCGTCGAGATCGCGAACCGCGTCTTCTCGATCAGCCGTTTGAGATCCGCCGCCGAAACGTCGAAGGACTGGGTCATATCGCCGGCCGACACGTCGGGAAAATCCTCCGGCGCCAGCGTCTGCAGCGCAAAGCGCGCATGCCCCGCCGCAATCGTCAGCCGCTCCTTCTCGGCGTCCGTCTTGATCTCGACTTCCGAGCCGTCGGGCAGTTTGCGCACGATATCGTGCAGGATGTGTGCGGGCACCGTGACGGCCCCACCCGTCTTGACGTCGGCGCCGACGGCTTCCACCACCTCGCGCTCCAGGTCCGTGGCCTTGAAAGACAGCCGGCTGTCCTTGGCTTTCAGCAGCACGTTCGACAGGATGGGAATGGTCGTGCGCCGTTCCACCACGCTCGTCACATGACTGAGCGCCCGGAGAAGCTCACCTCGTTCGATGACTAGCCGCATGCTCAATCCTTCAAGCGGTCCATTGAGAAACTGCAGGGCCTGGAGGGCCGCCGACGCATCGGGCATGTGGCGGGCCACGCCCCAGTTCTGGGCATCCCGGCATGGCGTCGGCACTCTGGTCGGCAGGCGGTGCCCGGCAAACGGGAATCGGGGCTCGCACTTCACCCCATACGCGCCTGATTTACAAGGGGTCCGAGCCGACCCGAACGCCATATTGAACATGCTTTTTGGCCCCGCCAGGCACAGCCAGCGAACCTGATCGGCACGCGATTGCCCGCGCAGCAAAGTAAGGAGAGCGGCGTCCGTTGCCGGATACCGCTCTCCTCCCCGCTAAATGCCTGCAACAGCAAAAACCCTCGCCGCCGCAGACACTTCCCGCTGGCCGGGGCGCCACAGCCATAGCGCGCCCACTGCCAAGCATGTCCCTTCGATCAATGGCTGAGCAGCTTCTTCAGCTCATCGATCTCGTCTCTCAAGCGCGGATTGCCCGAAATCTCGTTCTCAATCTTGCGGATCGCGTGCAAAACCGTTGTGTGGTCGCGATTGCCGAACCGACGCCCGATCTCCGGTAGCGAGCGCGCTGTCAGCTGCTTCGCCAGATACATGCCGATCTGGCGTGGCCACACCACCGAGCGATGCCGGCGCTGTGACAGCAGATCGCCCTTCGACACACCGAAGTGGCGCGAGATGATCCGCAGGATGTCCTCGATCTTGATCCGCCGCGGCTCGATGCCCTGCACGAGATCGCGCACCACCGTCTCGGCGATGTCGAGCGAAATCGGCGTGCGCATATATTGCCAGTTGGCAAACAGCCGGGTGATCGCACCCTCCAGTTCGCGCCCGTTCTCGGTCAGCCGCTCCGCCAGCAGGTTGATGACATCCTGGGACAGCTGGAACGAGCGATCGAGCGCCGCCTTCTCCGCGATGCGCTTTTCCAGGACCTTCACGCGCAGGTCGTAGTCGAGCGATCCGAGTTCCGTGACGAGCCCACGCTGCAGACGCGAGCGCATCCGCTCGTTCAGCCGATCGATGTGGTTGGGAGCACGTGCCGACGCCACCACCACCTGCCGCCCGCCGTCGAGCAGTGCATTGATGATGTGATCGAATTCCTGCTCGGTCTTCTCGCCGTGCATGAACTCCAGGTCGTCGATCAGCAGAAGATTGATCGAACGGAACTTCTCCTTGAACGCAAGCGGATCGGAGCTGCGCAGCGCCTCGACGAACTGATAGCGGAAGCGCTCGGCCGTCAGATAGAGCACCTGCGCGTCCGGGTTCCGGTTCTTCACCTCCCAGGCGATCGCGTGCAGAAGATGCGTCTTTCCGAGCCCCACGGAGGAGTGGATGTAGAGCGGATTGAACGCCGGGCTCGACGACAGCACGGTTTCCGCCACCTGCGTCGCGCCCGCATGCGCCATGCGGTTCGAAGCGCCGACAACGAACGTGTCGAAGGTATAGCGCGGATCGAGCGGTGAGCCCTCGAAGCCACCGACCTGGGTCCGCCCTTGCGGCAACGGCATGATCGCCTGCATCGCCGCCGCCGACGGCAAGCGCTGGCCGTCTTGTGACATCGATTTGGCATTCGCACCAAATGCATCTTGGCGACCCGCATCACCAGCCGGCGGTTGCGTCTTGCCGGCCCCGCCACCAGGCTGCCGCAGCAGCACTTCGACGCGCTCGGCGCCCTTGAACTCGGCCCTGCAGCACGACAGCAGCGCGTCCTCGTAGTGCGACTGGATCCAATTGCGCAGGAACTTCACCGGCACCGACACCTTCACCGTCGAACCATCGAAGCTTTCGAATTCCAGCGCGTTGAACCAGCTCGTGAAGATATCTTCGCCCAGCTGCGCCCTGAGCATCGCGCGAACCTTGTGTCCGCGTCCGTCGACCGCCTGCGCGACTGTCGTGCCTTCAGGCCTCGTTGGCGCCAGCTGCTCGCCCGCCGCCTTGGCCAAAACCTCCGCACCCACTTTTTCAATGCTTTCCATCAGACTTGCCCCCTGAACTCTGAGCCCCACCTGTTTTCCGGACCGATCGGCAACGACAACCCCTTCGCGCCCGACCCCTCGGGCGGCGTTATCGAAATCGATCTGACCTTTGCGTTGTGGGTGCTAGCCCTGCACCCAAGGAAGCCCGGCGACTTTCCAGCCACAGGCACTTCCCCTGTGACGGAACGCATCGAGAGGACCCTCGAACCCTTCCGTCACGTTGCGGCAGCGCGGGTAACCCGCCTCTACCATCACTTGCGCTGCCATGCGGCTGCGGCCTCCAGACCTGCAGATGAAGAAGATTTCCGCATCCTTCTTCACGCCTGTC